>CAYJXE010000025.1:0-61107 GCA_964373965.1 uncultured Aquabacterium sp.
CAACTGGCGGTCGAAGAAGGCCTGGTCGCGCACGAGGCGGGTCATTTCTTCGTCGAGCTGGGCCAGGCGGTTTTCGATGGAGTCGCGGCGGGTGGCCACGGCCGAGGCGCCGAACTGGTGCTGGCTGGGCTCGACCCACACCGAGCGGCCGCCACGGCCATCGCGGTGGTAGGCCTCGGGGGTGATCCATTCGCCACCGACCTTCACGCCCGCTTCGGTGTTGTCCACGCGGCGGATGTGTTCGAGCTGGCGCAGCAGCCAGCGCGGGGCCGGGGCGGCGAACTTGAGCACGGCCAGCAGGCCGTGCTTGTCGGCATCCGTCGGCGCGTCTTCCACGTCGGCGACGATGTAGTGGCGGTAGCGCTCGCGCTCGGCCAGGGCCATGGCCTGGGCTTCGTGGCGCGAGTTGGCCAGCACCACCACCCAGCGGCTGCCGCGCAGCACGCCTTCGGCAGCGGCACGCCAGCGTTCATCGGTGATCTCGATGATGTCGGCGATGAGGTGGTGGGCGATGCCAGCTTCGTCGAGCGTGCGGCGAAAGCGCGTGACCTCGGGCGGTGGCGGGGCCTGGCGCTGGCCCTTCAAGGCGTCCATGGCGCGCTGGGCTTCGTCGCGCTGGTCTTTGAGGCGCTGCCATTGGGTGGACAGCTTTTGCTTGTGTTCGCTGAGTTCGGCGATGCGCTGCGTGAGCTGGCCGGCATCGCCTTCGACCACGGCCAGGCCTTGCAGCTCGTCGGCGCGCTTGACCAGCACCTCGATGGGGCGCTCGGCGTCGCGGGCTTCTTCCTGCGTGCGGCGGGCGGTGCGCACCTTGGCTTCGAGCGCTTCGACCCGCTCGGCGGCGGTGGTCTGGTCTTGCAGGCGCTGCAGCAGGTCGGACTTGACCTGGCCGTGTGCGCGGCGGTCTTCGCTCGACTGGATGCGCTGGCGGTGCAGCTCGCGCAGCTTGGTGGCCAGGGCCTTGCGGGTCTCCTGGTTGCTCAGCACGGGCACGACTTCGGTGGCCAGGGTTTCGCGCTCCTGGCACTTGAGCTCGTACTGGCGGTGGTTGTTGACGCGCGCTTCGAGCTCGGCCCGTTGCGCGCGGCCATGCGAGAGCTCGCGCTCGGCGGCTTCGACCTCTTGCAGCAGTTGCTTCTGGTGGGTGCGGGCCTCGTCGTAGCGGTCGAGCACCTCCTGGTCGCCGAAGACGTCGAAGACCAGGCGCAGCAGCTCCTTGGGGCTGTATTCGCACAGGCGGTCGGTCTGGCCTTGTTCGAGGGCCAGCACCTTGGCGATGGCACGTGAGAGGCCCGCGCCTTCGAGGCGCTTGCGCCAGTTGTCGATGCCCAGCCATTCGCGGTCGCCGCGCTCGATCAGCGTCTCGATGGAGATGTCGCCCTCGACCATGATGTAGCGGCGCGTCCAGTCGCCGCCGTTGCGGTCGATGCGGCAGGCCAGCGTGACGACGTCTGCGTAGAGCAGGCAGCGCGCGAAGGGGCGGTTGGAGGACTGGCGGTTGCGCGGGCGGTTGTCGACCGTGGCGCGCAGCCAGGCGCTGTCGGCGTTGGCGTGGCGGGCGTAGGTCTTGTAGTTGCGCCCGCCCGAGCATTCCAGGCCCAGCAGGGTGCGCATGGCGTCCAGCAGGGTGGTCTTGCCCGAGCCGTTGGGGCCGGCGACGGTGATGATGGCGCCGTCGAGCGGCAGGGACAGGCGCTGGCAGTAATCCCAGTGCAGCAGTTCGAGGCTTTGCAGGTGGAACATGGGGGCGGCAAACGGTTGGGCGGCCCCGTTTGCCTGGCGACGTGATCGGGCGGTGTCGCCCAGGGTCGCCGGCCGAGGTCGCCGGTCAGCGATTGTGCCGGAGTCTGTGGGGTGGCCTGCCCAGGGTTCGGCCGGGTGGCCAGCTCAAACGCCGCTGAAGAGGCAATCCAGGGCGCCGATGACCACGTCCTGCTCGGCTTGCAGGCTGGTCACTTGCGGGCCGAGTGCGCTCACGGGGACGGCCGCCATGAACTGCGTGAGCATCGTGCAGGGCTGGCCGTTGATGTTGAAGCTGGGGTTGAGCTGGCGGGCTGGCTTGGGCTGGGGCTTGCCTGCTGGCCAAAGTGGCACGACGACCCGGGTGTTCAGGTGTGCCAGCAGGTCAGCTTGGACGTCGAGCAGGTAGCCCTCGCCGCCCTTGTTTTCGTGCACATGAAAGCGCGCCATGTTCAGAAATTCCGGTGCTGGGCCAGCGGCAGGCCGTGTGCTTCGACGTAGGCGTTCGAGCTTTCCAGGGCCTCGCGGTTTTCGGCGAGCCAGAGCGCTTGCCGCCGGCGGGCCACCTCGGCGGCGATGCCCGCTTCGGCCGCCTGGGAGAGGTTGACCTCCAGCTTTTGGGCTTCTGCCACCAGGCTGGCCGCCAGCGTCAGGTTGGTTGACTTGCGTGGCGCGGTCCCTCCGTGGGGGGCGGTGCGAGTGGTCTGAGTGGCAGAGGCGGGCATGGGTGCTCCTTCTGGGCAGAAGGGGTTCAGTTTATCACCCATGCTTGGAGTGCTGGTCGAAAATGCGCATGGTTAATGCGCATGATTGATCCGCCTCATTCACCCAGTTGTTCACGCCGGTACAGGCGCGGCAGGAAGTACGGCAGCATCTGGAACTCGCGCAGGGCGTGCGAGCCCAGGTCTTCGAAGAAGCGCGGGTTGAGCACGCGCACCAGGGCCGTGTTCAGGAAGGTGGTGGTGAGCACCACGCCGTCGCCGGTGGCGTTGGGCTTCCAGCTGTGCAGCAGGGTGTTGGCGGGCAGCAGGCCGTTGAGGATGGGTGGGTTGGCGGTGGCAAAGAAGTACGGGTCGGTGCCCAGCGGGGCGGGCGGTGTCTTGACCTTCGGGTCGGCTCCTTTGATCAGCAGCGTCCAGGCAGACTTGCCCACGTACTCCTTGACCTTCTGCGTGGCACCGATGTCGTACTGCAGGTCGGGCACGGTGGGCTCGACCGTCCACTCGAAGGTGACGTGGTCGATGGGCTGCCACAGGCGGTAGCGTTCGGTGTTGCCGATGTGGTCCCACCACCAGCGCAGCATGTCCGAGTCGATGCCCTTGATCTCCTGCACGACATTGAGCGGCACCATCCACTTGCTGTCGACCTGGCCCACGCGGTAGAAGCCGCGCGTCTTGAGCACGGCATTGAAGTAGCGCTGGTCGAGCTCGGTCATCACGGTGGGTTGCAGGCCCTGCAGCAGCTCGGTGAAGTGTTTGACCCAGGCCGCAGATTGGCCGGTCTGGGCCGAGGGCGTGGCCTCGATCTGCACGGCGGTGTCGCCAAAGCCGCTGCCCGTGGCGCGGTACTGCACCAGCACCGTGAAGGGCGAGCCGTGGTCGACCGAGACGCTGGCGGCCAGGAAGCTGTAGGGCTTGCTGCCCAGGAAGTTGTCGGAGGCCACGCGGGTGCGCACGGTGCTCGGGTCCACGTGGGTGAGCACCACGCGATGGTGGGCGCCGCCCCAGGCGACGGTCGCTTCGTAGCGCGCAGCGGCGGAGTAGCCCAGGTGCTCCGGCGAGGCGGGGGCGTTGACCCAGCGGAAGGCCTGGTGGTTGGCGCTGGCGCGCTTGAACAGGCCTTCGTCAAGGTTGTCCCACAGCCAGCTCAGGGCTTCGGGGCGCACGCCGCTGAGGGTGAAGCTGGCGGTGGCGATGCTGGGCATCGCAGTGGTGGCGGCCGTGGTCGCGGCGGTGGCGGCGTGGACCGGGGCCTGCGCCCAGGCGGCGATCAAGCCGACGGTGAGCGCCGGCAGCACTCGGATGGCGCCGGCCAGCAGGGCCCGGGTTGAGTCGAGGGTGTTGGTGCGAGCCAGCGCGCAGGCGGCTCGGTGGGCGGTGTTCAGGACGAAACGATGCGGCATGGCGAACCTCTCTACATGTGTAGAGAATGACTCTACTTTTGTAGAGAATTCGCGTCAGCCGAGGAAACCCGTGGGCAGAACAGGCGTCAGCAGCCGTTACGCTCGGGGCCAATGGAACCTGATCGCAAGACCCTGATCGCCGACGCCGCCATCGCCCTGCTGGGCAGCGTGGGCGCGCGCGGGCTCACGCACCGCGCGGTCGATGCCCAGGCTGGTTTGCCGGCGGGCTCGACTTCGTTTTATTGCCGCAGCCGGCTGGATTTGTTGCGCCTGACCTTGCGTCGGCACGCCACGCTCGACTTGGCTGACCTGGAGGCCGATGCCTTGCGGGTGGCGCAGCCGACTTGGTCGCGTGAGGACTTGCTTGCGCTGGTGGCTCACCGGGTGCGCGATTGGCTGGCGCCGGCGCAACGTGCTCGACTGGTGGCCAGGTTCGAGCTCTTCTTGCTGGCCTCACGCGAGCCGGAACTGGCTGCGATCGTGCGGGAGCTGCGTGCGCAGTTTTTGCTGGCGACGCAGGCGGCTTTGGTGCGTGCGGGGGTGAGCGAGCCTGAGGCGCGGGCGCGGATGTTGGCCCAGTTCGTGGATGGGCACTTGCTTGATTGCGTGGGGGCGGATCAGGTGCAGCCTTTGGATGAGGGGCAGTTGCGGTTGCTGGAGCGCTTGTTGGCGGATTGATTTTGGTGGTGTGTTTGCCAGCGTTGAGCAACGGTCAGGGGGCGAGGGGGGCCTGCTCCGGGACCACGCTCGCGGGGCACCACCGCGAACGGCGGTCGTCACCTCTTCAACACCGGCCTGGCATGCAACCAGCCCATCCGCCGGACCAACGCCCCAGCCGCCGCACGAACCCACAACCCAAATCAACCGTCACGCCAACGAACCAACAGGCCCAACAGCGCAAAGAGCCCCTCAGCCCAGCTGATCCTCACCAGCCTCGTCAACGAACTCTTCCTCGCCTTCTTCCGGCTCAGGGTTCGTCAACGCCAGCGGCAGGCTGGTCTGCAGCTCCTTGGCCTGCACAAGCACATCGGCCAGCGCGCCTTGCAAGATGCGCGGCGCGAGCGCGTCGTAATCGAGCAGCAAATCCAGCAGCGGCCCTTCACCGATGTCCTCGCCCTTGCGCACGATGAAGCCGTGGTTCTCCAGGCGCTTGAGGTTGGTGTCCAGGCGCGTCTTCTTGCCCAGCTGCACGCCGAAGTCGGCCAGCAGCGCGCGGTAGGGCACCAGCGGGCTGACGCTGGCCGCCGTGGGCACCGGACGCTCGCGGCCGAACATGTCGTTCTGGTCGTCGCCGTTGGCGCTGGCGGCCCGGGCCTGCTGGCGCTCACGCTTGGGCAGGATGATCAGCGCCCACAACAGCACCAGCAGCGAGACGGCGTCGCGCGGCAGGTCGATGTTGTTGTGGCTGTTGAGGCCCGCCTCGCCGAACACGGCGGTCTCCGCGGGGCGCAGCAGCGCGACGCTGACGTGGTCGGCGTAGAGGTTGTCGATCAGGCGCAGGCCGACCTGGGCCAGGCGGTCTTGCGTGGCGGCCCACAGGTCGGCATCGACCAGCGCGCGGCGCACCTTGGGGTGCTGGCGGGGCAGCCAGCGGCGGGCAAGCAGCTCGGCCGCCAGCAAGGCGGCGTCGTCCAGGTGTTGGCTCATGTCGGTGTCGGTTCGGTGTCAGAGGCCGCCGCAGAGGTGGCGGCCAGTGGCGTCAGCACGCCTTCGCTGATGAGGGCCACGGCCTCGTCCTGCGGCTCAAGCTGGCGCGGCTCGAAATGCCAGCGCCAGGGCGAGCGGGCGAGGTCACCCGTCAGGCCCTTCAAGGTTTGCGCCTGCGAGTCCCCCAGCAGGGGCATCAGTTGCATGCGGTAGGCGGCCTGCGCGAAGCGCCCGCCCAGCACGGCCTCGTGCAGCTGGCGTGGCGCGTCGCCAGCCGACTGCCATTGGCTCAGGCGGTCGATCAGGTTGCCCAGCTCGGCTGGCAGGCTCAGCGTTTCGAGCGAGCCGGTTGCGGCTTCGGCGGGCGGCGGCAGGCCGTCGGCCAGGCCGGCCGGTGGTCGGTCGCGCTCGAACTCGCCCTCGGCCACGTCGATCAGGTCGTGCTGGCTGACCAGCACCGTGCGCACCGGCAGGCTCAGCGCTTCGCCCAGCAGCGTGTCGAGCGCTGGGTGGCGCTGCAGCCACAGGCGCACGTCGGACGTCGTCAGGCCGGTGGAGCCCAGCGTCACGCGCTGGCGGTCGGCCTGTTGCAAGGCGCGTGTGAACTGGCTGGCCATGGCCAGCAGGCGAGCCTGTTCCTGGCCGATGGCTCGGGCTTCGCGCTCCAGGCGCGGGTCGTCGTGCTCGGCTCGGATCAGCGCGGTCAGCGCCTGGCCAGCGCGGTCAACGAGGTCGAGCGCTCGGTCGAAGCGTGGCTGCGCGGCCCGCAGGCGCGACTCCGAGCCGCTGGCGATCGCTTCGGCGAATTCGTCGTGCAGGCGCGCGAGCTGCGCGTGCAGGTGCTTGAGTTGGTTGGCGTTGACGAGGCCCAACTGCTGCGCGCCGGCCACCTGGGCCAGCAGCGAGGCCATCTCGTCTTCTTCGACCAGGGCGGGCGGGGCGGTCAGCGGCGCCAGCAGGCCGTGCACCTGCTGCGCCAGCGCGGGCAGGTGGTAGTCCTGAGCGGTGGCGTCCCAGGCCAGCAGGTTGATCTCTCGCAGGCGCTTGAGCGCGGTCTCCAGCGCCTCGGGCAGCAGCATGTGAAAGAGGCGGTTGACCTCGTCGCGCGCCAGGCGCGCCTGTGGCTGCGTGGCCAGCTCCATGAAACACCACAGGCGCAGCTGCACGTGGGCCTGCGGTCCGGTGAACAGCCCGCGCAAGGCGTCGATCAGCGCGCTGCGGGCTTGCAGCGCCTGGGCCAGGGCTGGCTCGGCGGCGGCCTCGGCGTCGCGGAAGAAGTGCTCGAAGCGGACGGTTTCGCTGCCTTCGACGCTGTCAGCAGGATCTGCGGGCAGGGAGGGCAGGGCGTCCGGGTGGGGGGCCTCGGTCATGGGGGTGGATTGTGCCGGATCGGTTGGGCAATGCCTTTGAGGGCGCCTGCCAGGTCCCCCGCTAGGATGTGCGCCATGCCCCGCATCCTGACTTTGACCCTGAACCCGGCGCTGGACGTCTCCACCGCCATCGACCGGGTCGAGCCGGTGCACAAGATGCGCTGCGGTGCGCCCACCCAGCACCCAGGGGGCGGGGGCATCAACGTGGCGCGCGTGTTGCACCGACTGGGCGCGGACGTGACGGCCATCTACCCCGCCGGCGGCGCCAATGGGGTGGCGCTGACGAAGCTGTTGCAGGCCGAAGGCGTGCCGGCGCAGGTGGTGTCGATCGGGGGCGAGACCCGCGAGAGCTTTTCCGTGCACGAGGCGAGCTCCGGGCAGGACTGGCGTTTCGTGCTGCCGGGGCCGACCTTGAGCGAGGCCGAGCTGCGGTCTTGCCTGGAGGCGGTGCGGATGGCCTTGGCGGAGGTCGGCCCAGGCGGCGGGCCTGCTGCCCGTGTGCGGGGCGACACTTGGGTCGTGGCCAGCGGCGGCTTGCCGCCCGGCGTGAGCGATGCCTGGTACGCCGATTTGGCTCGGGAGGTGCGCGCCCTGGGCGCCCGATTCGTCATCGACACCAGCGGCCCAGCGCTGGCCCAGGCGCTGGCAGCAGGGGTGGACGTCTTCAAGCCCAGCCTGCGCGAGCTGCGCCAACTCACCGGCCTGCCTTTGCTCGACCAAGCCAGCCAAGTGGCTGCGGCACATGCGCTGATCGACGCCGGACACGCGGGTGTCGTCGCGCTGTCACTGGGCGAGCAGGGCGCCATCCTGGTCACCGCGGGCGGGGCCTGGCGGGCTGGGGCCTTGGATGTGCCCGTGGCCAGCACCATCGGCGCGGGCGACAGCTTCGTGGCCGGGCTGGTGTTCGGCCTGGCACAGGGGCAGGCGCCGCAGCAGGCATTCGCGCAGGCCCTGGCCACCAGCGCGGCGTCGTTGTTGTCGCGAGGCACTTCCCTGGCCGAGCCAGCCGATGTCGCGCGGCTTTTGCCCGAGGTGAAGGTGGTGGCGATCTGAACCTGTGTGGGTCGGCCTGCGGGCGGGTACCATCCCGCCCGATGACCGATGCACCCCGCCTCCACTGGACCGATGGCGACGAGCCGCGCAGCGCCCGTTGGCGCAGCCTCGCCGACGTGCCGCCACCCAAGCGCGTGGTGCTCGCCGATGACACCCTCTCTGCCGATGCCGCCTACAAGCTGGTCTGTGAGGGGACGGCGCTGCTTTGGCAGGGCGACTTCCACCAGGCTCGCCAGATGCTGCAAGCCCTGGGCCGACGCGTGGACCGGCGCCAACAGCGCAAGCCGGCAGCCTCGGCCAAAGCCCGTTCGCCAGTGCCCGAGGGCCTCACCCAGGCCCACCACCTGCACCGCAAGGCCCAGGCCGAGCGCGCGCGCTTGTTGGGCCTGCTGCTGCTGCCTTTCGAGGCCGACCACAGCGTGCCCCTGCGCCGCGCGCCAGATGTGCGCCAGGCCTGCTTCCAAGCCCATGGCGAAGTCACCGAGCCGTATGTGGCATCGCTGCGCGAACTTCAGGGCCTGATCGGTGCCCACGAGTGGCGCAAGCAGGGCGTGCTGGTGGCCGCCCTGGGCGACCTCATCCATCCGCACCATGGCGTGTTCTCTCCTGTGCGGGGCGAGTACGTGGACCTGGTGGCGCAGGCGCCCTTGCCGGCGGTTTTTCAGGCGGCCGATTCCGCGCACACCGCCTGGGACATCGGCACCGGCACAGGCGTGCTCTCGGCGGTGCTGGCGCGCCGCGTCGCTGGCCATGTGATCGCCACCGAGCTGGCCCCCCGGGCCATCGCCTGCGCGCAGGACAACCTGCAGCGCCTGGGCCTGAGCGACCGTGTTCAGGTCGTTGAGGCCGATCTCTTCCCTGACCCGGCGCGCTTCGGTCGATCTGCCCTGATTGTTTGCAACCCGCCCTGGTTGCCCGGCCAGCCCAGCTCGGCCGTTGAGCAGGCGGTGTACGACCCCGACAGCCGCATGCTGCGGGGTTTCCTGGCGGGCCTGGCCGAGCACCTGCTGCCGGGCGGCGAGGGCTGGCTCATCCTGTCCGACATCGCCGAGCGGCTGGGCCTGCGCTCGCGCGCGCAGCTCGAAGGCTGGATCCGAGATGGGGGCTTGAGCGTGGCCGGTCGCCTCGACACCCGCCCCCGTCATCGCAAGGCGCAAGACGCCAGCGACCCATTGCATGAAGCGCGCAAGGCCGAGGTCACCAGCCTGTGGCGATTGGTGGCGACGCCTGAATCGAGCGGCCGCTGACTTGGGCTGCACGGCCTTCCCGCGCCTCCCCCTCATTCGCGGCATCTGTGTGCCAGACGCCACCCACTTCGCGTGACGCCTGCCAAGTGCCTGTGGCACATTGGGGTCACCAGGGCTGTCTGGAAGCCCTGTCCGCGATGGAGGTCCACATGCAAACGCTCGACGAGATGCTTTCGCTGAACCTGTTGACCGCGGACCAGCACCAGGCCATTGGCGCCTGGGTCCGTCAGGCCCGCACGCCTGAGCGCATCCTGCAAATGCCTGCGCACCTTTGGGCCGTGCTGGAGCAGGCCACCACCTTGCTCGACTTCGACGGCAGTGGCCCACCGCACTAGGGATGTCCCGATTTGGGGGCAGGTAAACCCGGGGTGAGCCATCCGGGCGGCATGGAAGGCGACACACTACGGCCCGCGCAGCGACCCATGTGACACGTCGGCGCACCAGATCCACATGCTGATTTCGCCGATACACCTCCGCACCCTGGTCGACACCCTGGCCCTCGATGGGCACCCCTTCCGCGAGGCGATGGCCCTTGCCGGCCTGGACGAGCGCGACATCGACGGACAAGGCCCCTGGGTCGACGAGTCGGTCTTCGATGGGCTGATGCGCGCCGCCATGACGGTGACGGGCGACCCCGCTTATGGCTTCACCGCCAGCACCAGCCTGGCTCAAACCCGTTACGGCCCGCATGCCCTGCTGATCGTGCACGCGCCCACCCTGCGCCACGCGTTCGAGGACATCCGCATGTTCTCGCCACTCATCGTGGAAGAGACCGAGCTGGACATGGTGATCTCGGGCGAGGAGGCCTGCCTGCTGGCGCGACCGATGGGCGTGACACCCGATGGTTTTCGCTTCCGCATGGAGTGGCTGATGTCGCTGTGCGTGCAGCTGTCGCGCCGCGCCGGCAGCCAGGAGGGCGACATCATCGACTGCACCTTCCCTTACCCGGCGCCTGCTCACGCGCATCGCTACGAGACCTTGTTTGGCCGCCGTGTCCGATTCGATGCCAGCCAGGGCACCTTGCGTTTTCCCACCGCGTTGTTGGACGCGCCCTTGCCCGGCCACGACCGCGTGGTCTACGACACCCTGCGTCTGCAGGCCGAAACGTTGCTGGCCACCCGCTATCAGCGCCTGGACCTGGTGCAGGCCCTGCGCCAGGCGGTCTTTCGGTCCTTGCCTCGTGTGCCCGATGCCGCCGAGCTCGCATCCCTGATCGGCCAGAGTGAGCGCAGCATGCGCCGCCAGTTGGCCAAGCGAGAGCTGAGCGTGCCCGATGTGGTGCAGCGCTGCCAGAGAGAGCTGTCAGAGCGGCTGCTGCGCGAGGGCCTGCTGCCGATCAAGCAGATCGCCGATGAGACCGGGTTTTCCTCGGCGAGTTGCTTTCACCGGGCCTTCCGGCGCTGGCATGGGGTCACGCCCAGCGAATGGCGGGAGCGCTGACCCGGGAGCCGTGTCCCAGCCGTTGACGCTACAGTGTCCCATGTGTGTCCAGGCTTTGTCTCATGCTCGCTCCTGCGCCTTCTCCCCATGCTTTGACCCTTCGTGGGTGGTTTCGGCTCATCGCCGTGGGCCTGGTGCTGGTCGTGCTCGTGGGGGTGGTGCGGCTGGTGGGGCTGGAATGGCGACAGTTCGAGCAGTCCCGCCTGGCTCGGCAAGCGGTTCAAAAGCTGCGCGTGACGCTCGTGGCGGCGGAGATGGTCTCGCGGGAGCGGGGGCCCATGAACGGCATGCTGGGCGACCCCAGCTCAAGCGGCGACCCGGTGTTGCGGGACAAGCTTCAAAAAGCCCGTGCCAGAACCGATGCGGCCTTCGACGCCTACCAGCAGGTGCTGAGCGATGCCAAACCCGGCAAAGCCTGGGCCGAGCGGCACCAGGTGGCCCTGCGCGATTTCAACGCCTTGCGTCTGAGCCTGGCCCAGGCCCGCGCGCAGGTTGATCAACTCATCGCCCGGCCGCAAACCGAGCGATCGCGCGAGGACATCCGTGCCGCCGTGAGCGCCATGGTGGCCCTCGTGCCCCGGCTGTCTGCGGCCATGACCTTGTTCGCCGACGAGTCCCAACAGGCCGATCCGGCCCTGGCCCCGGCCGTCTGGGGGGCGCGCATGGCGGCAGAGTTGCGTGAACGGGCGGGGTTGCTGGGCTCCCTGTTCACGCCCGCCTTGACGCGGCAGCTGCCCTTCACCATGGCGGAGCATGAGCGCATCGATGAGGCCACGGGACGCATCGATGAGTTGCGCCACCTGATGGTGCTGCGTGTCGAGTCGAGCCCCACGTCCGAGCCTGTTCGCCACGCGCACGTTCGCATGATGCAGCGCTACTTTGGTCATGCAGCGGAACTGCTCAACGGGGTGCAGGAGGCAGGCCGAACCCATGGGCGTTATGGCATGAGCCCCGCCGAGTTCGCCGCCCTGTACGTGCCCGAAATGGACGCCATCGTGGCCCTGCGTGACGCCCAGCTGGCTGAAGCCGAACAGCACAGCATCGAGGCGCGCGAACGCTCACGCCAGTCCCTGCTCTGGCTGGCCGGGCTCACGACGCTGCTCATGGCTTTGGTGCTGGTGATGCTGCTGGTCATTCGCCAGCGCGTTGTGCAGCCCCTCACGCTGGCGGCACGAGCGCTGCAAGCCATGGGCCGGGGCGACCTGAGCCCGGCGTTGCCGGAGCATCGCTCCAACGACGAAATCGCCGCCATCATGGGGGGCATCGAAGCGTTGCGTCAGCAGAGCCTGGCGCGGGCCGATCTGGAGCGCGAGCGCGACAAACTCATCGAGACCCTGCGCGAGCAGTCCACCACCGACTTCCTGACCGGGCTGCAGAACCGCCGCGCCTTCTTCGAGGCGGCCGAAGCCGAAATGGCGCGCGCCCGCCGGCATGGTTTTGGCCTGGTGGTGCTGTTGCTCGACGTGGATCACTTCAAGCGCGTCAACGACCAGTTCGGGCACACCGCAGGTGACTTGGCGCTGGTGGCCGTCTCAGGTGTGCTGCAGCATGGCATGCGCCAGGGCGACATCGCGGCACGGCTGGGGGGCGAAGAGTTCGTGGTGCTGCTCAGTCACTGCTCGCTGGAAGCCGGCATGGCCTTCGCCGAGCGCCTGAGAGAGGCCATACAGGCCGAAGCCATCGATGTGGGCAACGGCCAGCCCTCGTTGCGACTGACGGTCAGCATCGGTCTGGCGGACTCGGCTCACCACGGGCTGCAACTGGACGCCCTCATGGCCCGTGCCGACGAGGCCATGTACCGGGCCAAGCACGAAGGTCGCAACCGGACTGAGTGGGCGGGGCGGGTGGGGTGAGGCGAGCGGCGGGCCTTGGCGCAAGGTCCGCAGCCAGCCCGGCCGAGCCCCCTCAGGCTGCGGTGTTGCCAGCCCCGACTGATGGCTGTTCGGTCACAACCGATGTCCCGCTCGACAGCATGCCCGTCAGGGCCTGCGAGATGCCGGTGATGCCTTCGTTGGACAAGCCTGCGTCCTTCATCACGGCATCGACGATCGGTTTGGCGATCTGATACTGGAGTGCAGAGTTCATGACTTGCTCGGGGAACGTGCCATGTGCGCCGGAAGATGAGGCGGTTGCACCGCCCTGACCTGGCATGCCACTGACCTGAAACAGTCGGATCGAGTCGATTTTCTCGATGGGGCGAACAGCCTGCTCCAGGATTTGCGGCAACTGATGCAAAAGCAAGGTGCGCACCTGCAGATCGATCTGGGCGGCCGACAGGGTGTTGAGCGCTTCGTTGATGGCGCGCTTGCCCTCTGCCTCCGCCAGCGCGGCGGCTTGCTTGGCCTTGGCCTCGATGGTCAGTGCTTCGGCGCGATCCATCGCCGCTTCCTTTTCTGCGCTGGCCGACACCTTCACCGAGATCGCGTTCTGTTCGGCTTCCTTGGCCGCTTCGATCAGCTGAATGCTTTTGTCGCGTTCGGCGACGGCCACCTGGCGAGCCGTGTTCACGCCTTCTTCGGCCTTGACGGCCTCAGCCTTGGCCAGGTTGGCCGCGGCATCGGCGTCCGACTGTTCCCGAGATTTGTTGGCGATCGCGATTTGTGTGTCCTGGCGTGCAATCTCGACTTGCTTGCGCTGCTCGGCGCGCTGCATCTCGGTTTTGCGTTCGAGTTCGATCTCGCGCGTCTGGATGACCAGGTTCTTCTCGATCTCGGCGGCTTTGATCTCGCGCTCTGCCTCGATGCGCTTTTGGCTCACCTGGCGCTCGGCCTCGATCTTGGCAGCCTCGGCTTCGCGGCTGCGCTCGGCTTGCTGCGACGCGATCAGGGCGGCCTGCTCGGCACGCGTGACCTCGATTTCGCGTTGCTGGCCCAGCGTGGCGAACTCCTGATCCTTCTCGATGGTCAGCTTCTGGCGCGTGGCGTCGAGGTTCTTGGTGCGCACCTGCACCTCGGTGTCCTGCTCGACGTCGTTGCGTTGCTTGCGGCGCGCCTCGGTCTGCTCGGTCAGGCGGGTCAGGCCTTCGGCGTCGAAGGCGTTGTTGGGGTTGAAGAACTGCTTGTCGGTCTGGTCCAGGCTGGTCAGGGACACCGACTCCAGCTCCAGGCCGTTCTTCTCTAGGTCTTCGGCCACTGCGTTCTGAACGGCCTGGACGAAATCGCGCCGCTTGTCCTGCAGCTCCTGGATGGTCATGGTGGCGGCGGTGGCGCGCAGCGAGTCGACGAACTTGTCTTCGACCAGGGCCTTGAGCTCATCGGGGCTCATGGTGCGCGCGCCCAGCGTTTGGGCGGCGATGCTCACGGCTTCTTCCGTTTGCTTGACTCGCACGAAGAAAGCCGCCGTCACGTCCACTCGCATGCGGTCTTTGGTGATGAGGCTTTCACGTTCACGGCGCAGCACCTCGAGCTTGAGCGTGTTCATGTTGACGAGCACGCGCTCGTGGAAAACGGGCAGCACGATGGCGCCTCCGTCCATGATCACTTTCTGGCCTCCCAGGCCGGTGCGCACGAACGCGGTTTCCTTGGTGGAACGCTTGTACAGGCGTGCGAAAACAATGCCGATGGTCACCAGCGCCAGCAAGGCGACGCCGACGATGACAAGCAGGTCGAGCAGGTTGCTCATGTTTTGAATCTCCCTTGTTGCGTGAAACGAAAAAATGGATGTGTGCAGGCTCGATTGACAGGGCCCGCATCGCTCACATCAGGTCTGGGTGCGGGTTGACGATGCACCGGTGGAAGGCCCCCACCTTGCGAACGATCAGCACCTGACAGCCCTCGTCGAAGACCTCGTCGTCCAGGTCGGGCTCGACCATCAGGTAGTGCGTGCGACCGAGTGCGTCCTTGACGCGGGCCTGTGCGGCAAGCCCACGGCGCGCCGTGCCGCCACTGATGGTGCCGGTGCGCCCGATCAGCGTGGTTTCGCTGACTGCGGAGCTCTCGTCCTTGGGGATGAGCTGGGCAATCAGGGCGCCCAGGCCTCGCACCGTCGCCAGGCCCGATGGCACGGCAAGCAAGCCGGCCAGCCAGCCCGGCAGGTAAAAGCCGAGCAGGCCGTGGCATGCCATCTGCAACGAGTAGCCAAAAACCGTGTACCCCATGAGGAACAGGATCAGCAACACCAGCGACGGCACCTTGCCAAGGTGAAGCCAGCCCAGCAGCTTGTCCAGCCCGCTGTCACTGCTGACGTCGGGCAGCAGGTCATCGAGCCAGTTGCTGGGGCTCAGCGACATCATCATGCCAATGCCCTCGAGCAGGGCGATGGCCACGATCAACGCCAGGCCGATGCCGAAGGGCAGGGTTTCGGGTGCGGCGTACAGGCTCATGCCTTGCTCGCCTTGATCTGGGCCATGCGCTCGGCGATCTTGTTGTCGCGCACCAGATCGTCGAGTTCCTTGAGCTGTGCTGACTGCTGCAGGCTCTTTTTCTGGTCGGTGCCACTCAGGCCCGTCTGCCGTTGGTGGATGCGATCAAAGGCCCCGGTGATGTCGTCCATGCGGTGCTCTGCCGAGCGGCTTGGGCTCACGCCTGGTGTCCCGGTTGCAGCCTGGCTTGCCGCGCGGCTGGCCCGGAAGGCCTGCAAGGCTTCTTCCATCTCGCGCTTCTTGGCCAGCAGGGCCGCCACGTAGCCCTGCAGTTCTGACTCCTGAAGGGCGAAGTCGGCAAGTGTGGTTTCGAGCACCGGGATCTGGGCTTCGATGTCTAGCTGGCGTGCCACCGCGGCGCGAGCGAGGTCTTCGCGAGCTTGTGCCATGGCGGTGTCGATTTGCCCGGTCAGTTCAACGTGCTGGCTGTTGAGTCGGGCGTGCTGCTGTTGGGCAAGGTGTCGGTTGGCGCTTGTCTTGCCAAGTTCCTGGCGCACCTCGTCGATCACGCCATCGGCCTCGCGCAGGCTTTGCTCCATCGCGGCGCCCGGGTTCTGGTCCTCGATGTGATCGATCAGGGCGTGAACGCTGGCCGCGACCATGCGTGCGACACGTGCTTTGAGTGAATCTGCCATCTCAGCCTCCTTGCAGTTTGTGGATTGATTGTGCGAGCTCGAGCGTGGTGCCCATGTGCCGTTGCACGACATCAGGGTCATGCGCGCGAGCCTGGGTGGTGGTGCCTTGTCGGAGCAGGCCTTCAGCGAGCGAGAAGGCGCGGCGAACCAGCGCGTCTTCCAGTTTCGCGGCTTCGGCGGGGCCCTGAGGGCTGGCGCCCACGACCATGGCCAGGCTGCCGGTGAGGTGATCCAACAGGAGGTTCATGACCTCCGAATGACCGCTGCCTTGACCTTCGATGTGGGCCAGTGCGTCGCGCAGGCGCGCAACGAGTTCGCGCGCCCAGGCGTGGGCCGCAGCGAAATCGCCCAGGCCATCGTGCTGGCGCTTGAGTTGACCAAGCAGGACCCGAAGCTTGTCGCTGTTGGTGGTGGCGCCATCGACCTGCAACTGGGCCAGCCAGAGGTAGAGGTCGCTCGGTATACGCGCCGACAAAGGCTCCATCGTTTGGGCTGGACCAGCCATGGCGGCTCCCGTTGCAGAATCCCGATGAATGCAAGTGTATTCAAACGAATTCGTTTGTCAACAGTTGCGGTCGAGTCGCCCTGCGTACCTCAAGGCCGCGCCCACTGCGCCGGCAGCTCCAACTCGCCACTGCTGCTGAACCCGACGCTGCCCAACGCCGTGCCGGCCAGGCGCCCCTTGAGCACGTAATCGATGCGAGGGCTGCCGCCACGGGCCACGTCCAGCGCCTGGCGCACGAGCGACAAGGCGGACACCGACACCGGCACCGTGATCAGCGCTTCGCCAAAGCGGGGCACCTCGCCGCGCTCGTCGCTCACGCCGCTGGCGAAGTGCTGGCCTCGCACGTCCAGCGACACCGACAGCCCGTCGTAGGTGATGGCCGCGTCGTTGGGGTTGACGATGCGCAGCTTGAGCGCCAGGCGCGCCTCCAGGCCCTCGCCTCGCAGGGGCTCGACGCCCACCACGTTGACACGCACCGGCTCGCGATCGAGCAGGCTGGCACAACCGGACATGGCCAAGGTGGCGGCGCTCAGCAGCAGCCACTGCGCGCATCGGCGTCGGTTCATCGTTGACATGGGCTCCTCGTTGCTGGGTTGGGTTTTCTGGCATTGTAGGAAGGCCATGTTCCGGCTCTTGTCCTGGCCCATCCCCATTCCCATGCCGATGCCCATGCCCATGCCCATGCCCATGCCCATGCCCATGCCCATGCCCATGCCCACTTCGCTCAAGATCGATTTCGTCTCCGATGTCTCCTGCCCCTGGTGCGCCGTGGGCCTGTGGTCGCTTCAGCTGGCCTTGGCCGAGCTGCGCAACGAGGTCGTTGCCGACATCCACTTCCAGCCCTTCGAACTCAACCCCAAGATGGGGCCGGGTGGGCAGGACATCGCCGAGCACCTCACGCAAAAGTACGGCAGCACGCCCGAGCAGCAATCGCAGATCCGCGAGGTGATCCGCCAGCGAGGTGCCGAGGTGGGCTTCACCTTCAACATGGCGGGGCGCGGTCGCATCTACAACACCTTTGGTGCTCACCGCCTGCTCCATTGGGCCGGCGAGCTGACTCCAAGCCAGACCGGTGCCCAACTCGCGCTCAAGCAGGCCCTGCTCAAGGCCTGTCATGAGCACCGCCAGGCGATGGACGAGCACCCCGTGCTGCTGGCCGCCGTGCGCGACGCTGGGCTTGACGAGGCTCGCGCGGCCCAGGTGCTGGCCAGCGGTGAATTCGCGCAGGCGGTGCGCGAGCAGCAGGCTTTCTACACGCAGTCGGGCATCCGCTCGGTGCCGGCTGTCGTGGTCAACGATCGGCACCTGATCTCGGGTGGCCAGCCGGTTGAGGCGTATGTGCGGGCTTTGCGGCAGATCGCGGCCGAGGGCTGACGACAGGGCCTGAGCCGGCGTAGCATTCGCCCCCATCTCACCACGCACTTTGCAAGGCTTTAAATGAAAGCAACCTGGAACGGCGTCGTCGTTGCCGAAAGCGACGACATCGTCACCCTCGAAGGCAACCACTACTTTCCGCGCGCTGCGCTGAAAGACGAGTACGCCACCTTCAGCAACCACCGCAGCAGCTGCGTCTGGAAGGGACAGGCCCAGTGGCTGAGCCTGTTCGTCAATGGCGAAATGAAGCCCGACGCCGTGTGGTTTTACCCCGAGCCCACCGAGGCCGCACAGGAGATCAAGGGGCGCGTGGCCTTCATGCCGGGCGTGGACATCTCCGACTGAAAGACAGGCCAAGCGCTGGCCCTGATGGCACCGATGGGCCACAATGGGCCCAAGAATGATCGGTCGCTCTGGTTTGTGGCCCTGGAGAATTTCTTGGTCCGCATTGAACTGTCCATCGACCTGATCTACGAGGTCGCACCCCCCGGGGCAGACTTCGTTTTCAACATCCACGGCGCACACACCCGCTGCCAGGTGATCCGCAGCGAGCGGCTGGACATCAGCCAGCCCCTCCTGCCCCTGGTCTACACCGACCCTGTCAGCCTCAACCGCTACCTGCGCCTGTGCGCCTGGGCAGGCCCGCTCAAGGTGAGTTACCACGCGGTGGTCGACCTGCACCACCACCTGTGCGCTCCTGAGCTCATCGCCGAAACCCCGGTCTCGCGCCTGCCCACCGAGGTGCTGAACTACATCTACCCCAGTCGCTATTGCCAGTCCGACCTGCTGGGCCCGCTGGTGATGGCCGAATTCGGCAACCTGCCGCAGGGCTACAGCCGCGTGGTCGCCATCCAGGACTGGGTGCGCCGTCGGGTGAAGTTCGAGGGCAACACGACCACCAGCGCCACCTCGGCCATCGACACGCTCAACGAAGGCCGGGGCGTGTGCCGCGACTTCGCCCACCTGATGATCGCGCTGTGCCGCGCGCTGAACATCCCGGCGCGCTTTGCCACCGGCATCGACTTCGGCGCCGACCCGGCGCTGGGTCCCACCGACTTCCACGCCTACGTCGAGGTCTTCCTGGGCGGGCGCTGGTACATCTTCGACCCGTCGGGCACGGCCATCCCCATGGGCTTCGTGCGATTCGGCACCGGGCGCGACGCCGCCGACGTGGCGTTTGCCACCATCTTCGGCTCGGTGCTGTCGCAACCCCCGCAGATCCGTGTGCAGGCATTGCAGGATGCGCAAGGCCTGAGCGAAATGCCGCGCCACCGCAGCGAGGCCATCTCCACCGACGCCCCCGTTCACTGGGGTTGAATCGCGCCGGGCACCCCATTTCGGGCCGGATCCCGGATAATCCGGCATGAACCATCCATCTTCGCCGGCCAACCCGGCGACCTCGGCGTCCGCCAGCCTGGCCACGCCCGCCGCCGTCAGCGGCCCCTCCTTCTCGCAACTGCCTTTGTCCGAGGCGATGCAGGGCAACCTGCAGACCCTGGGCTACCTGGCGATGACGCCCATCCAGGCCGCCAGCCTGCCGCTGGCCCTGGCCGGCAAAGACCTCATCGCCCAGGCCAAGACCGGCAGCGGCAAGACCGTGGCCTTCGGCCTGCCCTTGCTGACCTCGCTCAACCCGCGTCGCTTTGCCGTGCAGGCGCTGGTCCTGTGTCCCACGCGCGAACTCGCCGACCAGGTCACCACCGAAATCCGCCGACTGGCTCGCGCCGAAGACAACATCAAGGTCGTGACCTTGTGCGGCGGCAGCCCCATCCGGCCGCAACTGGCCAGCCTGGAGCACGGCGCGCACGTCATCGTCGGCACGCCGGGCCGGGTGCTCGATCACCTCGCGCGTGAAACGCTGAACCTAGAAGCCTTGCAGACCCTGGTGCTCGACGAGGCCGACCGCATGCTGGACATGGGCTTTGCCGATGACATCGCGCAGGTGGTGGCGCAGGCGCCCAAGCAGCGCCAGACGCTGCTGTTCTCGGCCACCTACCCCGATGGCGTTGACAAGCTGGCGCGCCGCTTCATGCGCGAACCTCAAGAGGTCAAGCTGGTTGAGCGGCACGACACCAGCCGCATCCGCCAGCGCTTTTACGAGGTCAAAGAGGCCGAGCGCCTGCATGCCGTGGGCCTGCTGCTCGACCACTTTCGCCCGGCCAGCACCATCGCGTTCTGCAACACCAAGCAACAATGCCGCGACCTGGTGGAGGTGCTGCAGGCGCAAGGCATCGTCGCGCTTGAGCTGCATGGCGATCTCGACCAGCGCGACCGCGACCAGGTGCTGGTTCGCTTTGCCAACGGCAGCTGCAGCGTGCTGGTGGCCACCGACGTGGCCGCGCGCGGCCTGGACATCGCCCAGCTCGAAGCTGTCATCAACGTCGACATCACGCCCGATGTCGAGGTGCACACGCACCGCGTGGGCCGCACCGGCCGCGCGGGCGAGTCAGGCTGGGCCTTCAGCCTGGCCAGCATGGACGAGATGGGCCGCGTGGGCCGCATCGACCAGATGCAAGGCCGCGCCAGCGAATGGCACCCCTTGAGCGAGCTCACGCCCTCGACCGAGCGCGAGCCGCTGCGCCCACCGCGCGTGACGATCCAGATCCTCGGTGGTCGCAAGGAAAAGATCCGCCCTGGCGACGTGCTGGGTGCGCTGACCAAAGACCTTGGTTTTGATGGTGCCAAGATCGGCAAGATCAACGTCAACGAGTTCTCGACCTACGTGGCGGTGGACCGCGACATCGCTGACAAGGCCTTGAGGGGCCTGCAAGGCGGCAAGGTCAAGGGCAAGTCCGTGAAGGTGAGGGCGCTGTGAACGAGGCCGAGAACACCCCCAACGCGCAACAGCTGCCCGAGGTGCATGGCGCCCCTGATGCTCCTGATGCACCTGATGCACCTGATGCACCTGGCGCAGCCGCCGTGACCGAGGACCCGATCGCGCCCGCCGTCACCTTCGCCTCGCTCGGTCTGTCTCGCTCGCTGCTGCAAAGCCTGGCCGACGCAGAGCTGGACGAGCCCACGCCCGTGCAGACGGACGCCATCCCGGCGGCCTTGGCCGGCCGCGATGTGCTGGCCCTGGCGCAGACGGGTTCGGGCAAGACCCTGGCCTACGTGCTGCCGCTGTTGCAGCAGGTTGAATCGGCGTTCCAGCGCCAGGAACGCGCCGACATGCCCGGTGCAGGCCGGGGCGAGCGAGGTGGCCCGAGCCTGGCCGGGCGCGGACCTCGACAGGCCGCTTTGCATGCGCCCAAGCCCGAGCGCCGTCCCACGCTTGCGCTGGTCCTTGTGCCCACGCGCGAGCTGGCCCTGCAGGTTGGCGAAACCCTGCGCGACATGTCCGAGCACCTGCAGGCGCCGCTGCGTTGGGGCTGCGTGTTCGGGGGCGTGTCCATCAACACGCAGATGCTGGCCCTGCGCGGTGGTGCCGACATCGTCGTGGCCACGCCGGGCCGCCTGCTCGACCTCATCGAGCACAACGCCCTGAGCCTGGACGGTGTTCAGACCCTGGTGCTCGACGAGGCCGACCGCCTGCTCGACAAAGGCTTCGAAGAAGAGCTCACGCGCGTGCTGGCGCTGCTGCCCCAGCGGCGACAGCACCTGCTGTGCTCGGCCACCCTCGCGCCCAGCGTGCAAGCGCTGGCCGAGCAACTGCTGCACGAGCCTGTGCGCATCGACCTGCGTGCCGACGCGGTGTCCGTGCCCGACATCCAGCAGCGCGCCATCCAGGTGGACGCGGCTCAGCGCACACCGCTGCTGCGCCACTTGATCAAGCAGGAGGGCTGGCGCCAGGTGCTGGTGTTCGTGGCCACGCGCCACGCTTGCGACGTGGTGGCGCACAAGCTGCAAAAGCACGACATCAAAGCCGCGGCCTTCCACGCCGATGCCAGCCAGGGCGCGCGTCGCGAGGTGCTGCGCGCCTTCAAGGCGGGTGAGCTGCAGGTGGTCGTGGCCACCGACCTGGCCGCGCGCGGCTTGCACGTGGACGCGCTGCCAGCCGTGGTCAACCACGACCTGCCGCGCTCACCCGACGACCACATCCACCGCATCGGTCGCACTGCGCGCGCCGGTCACAGCGGCGTGGCCGTGAGCTTCGTCAACGCCGACAACGAGGCGCACTTTCGCCTGATCGAAAAGCGCCAGGGCCTGCGCGTGGCGCGTGAGCAGGTGCCTGGCTTCGAGATGAAGCAGACCGAGCCCGAGAATCGCAACCCGCTGACCGACCCGCAAGGCACCGGCGGCATCAAGGGCAAGCGCAAGAGCAAGAAGGACAAGCTGCGCGAGGCGGCGGCCAGCGGGTCTGACAGCTGAGCCCCTGGCAAGAATCCACCTCGCGAAAACACCCAACCAAGGGGGGACGAAGGACCAAGCGCCACCTTTAGCATCCGCGCCAGCCGCCAGGTGTTCAAGCAGAGCGGCAAGGGAGCAAGAGGATGTTCAATGTGACATGGGCGCGGTGCGCCCTGCTGGCTTTTTGTGTTGGCCTTTCGGCCTGTGGTGGAGGCGGGGGCGGCGATCCGGCGCAACCGAATCCCGAAGTCCCCTCGCCGCAACCGCAGCCACAGTCGGCATCCGTCTCGGTCGGATCGTTGGCCACCGATGCCTACATCCTGGCGCTCGAGTCACCCACCACGACGTCCAGTTTCCAACAGCATGGACAGCGCTTGTGGCTGGCCCAGGGGGCAGCGCGATCCGCGTCCATCGTTTCTCGCGAACTTGGCACACAGGGGTGGTTGCCTGCTAGAACATGGATGACGTCTTCTGCGTGGCAGCCGGACATGATCCGGCTGTTCTTTGCGGGTGACCACGTGGCAGCGACCTGGGAGCATGAAGACAACACGCTGGCAGGCAGCGCCCCCACAGTGGCCCGCGTGATCGGACCAGGGACAGATTCTGGTGAACAAATCGCTCCGGTGAGCGCCTCGACCGTCTTCAACAACATCGCGTTGTCGCCTTCGGGCTTGCTTCGAGTGGCGGCGACAAATCCCCATACCGGGACGTGGGTGTTGACTGCGGGGCAGTGGCAGTCGGCGACCGTGGGGGGCATCGCGCACCTCGCCATCGACTTCTGGGACGAAGCCGGGAACGGCAGTGCTTTGAAGTCAGTGACCACACCTGAATCCGGCGAGCACCTTCGGCTGATGTCGTTCGATGCCGAGCGAGGGGTTGCTCTGGACACGCGAGCCTTTGCCAACGATCCGGACTGGGTTCCAACCGGAGAGGCCATGGCAGCCCAGTTGCCCAACGGTAAGTTGCTTGCCGTGGCTCGATTGCAGTCGCGCTTCTCGTACTACGCACGCGCCATTGCAGTCAGCGAGTTCGACGGCAATGCCTGGTCCCCGTCGGTCCACGTTGTGGAGTCGGATCTGCCTTCAGCGTCCCATTGGCAAATCCTCGTGGACACCAACCAGGCGGGCCACGTTGCCTTGGCCTGGGGCGATAACAGACAGGTTTTTGCGGCCCTGCGCTCGCCCGCCGGGCAATGGAGCAGCGCGCGGCAAGTCCTGTACCTGTATCGCGCAGGTGCGGCTTACAACGACATCACTTTCATTGAAGACCTGTTCCTGAAGTTGACCTCCGATGGGCGAGCCGTGCTGCTCGGCACCCTGGATGGGTCGGGGCGGGTCGCCGATGCCGATCCGCGCTTGTTCGTGACCAGCACCTCTGACGGAGCTTCCTGGAGCCCGGTGACCATGGCGAGCTTGGCTGGCAAGCGGGTGGTGGGGCTTGCCGTGCAGGCCAGCGAGTCGGTCTCCGAGGTCGGCGTGCTGGCCTTCGTGGAGCGAAACGGCGTTTTCGACACCTACCTGGCCAGGACGGAGGGGCTGTCATGGACGGAGCACCTGCTTCAGGCCAACAAGCGGCATCGACATTTCCCGTGGGGGCTGCGCAATGGCATTTTTTTGCCGGATAACCGCCATCTGAAGCACAGTGCCGAAAGGGGCTGGGAGGCGTTCTGGCGGGTGGAGTACGAGCCTTCTGGCTCCGAAGTGTTCTCCGCGCAGGTTCGGTGATTGATCTCGGCGGTGATCGGACCTGTCACCGCCAATCCGACGCACGCGCCCTCACGCCTTCGGTTTGGTTCGCACCGCCAAGCACAGCAACGCCGCGAGGCAGGCCAGGCCCGCGTACGCCCACGACAGGCGCTGAAACGAGGCCAGCTGCAAACTCGGGTCGCCCAGCAGCACGACGGTGAGTGCCACGCCGACCACGCTGCCGAACTGCCGCATGGCCTGGTTCACCGCGCTGCCTGCCCCGAAGTGCGCCGGGCCCAGGCTGGCCACCGCTGCGCCAGACAGCGAGGGCAGCGCCAGGCCCACGCCGATGCCTGTGAGCAACTGGCTGGGCAGCCAGTGCAGCAGGTAGTTGGGCTGCAGGCCGGGCACGGTGGCCTGCCAGACCCCGCCGATGGCCATCAACAGGCAGCCTGCGACCAGCACCGGCCGGTGGCCTGCGCGCGCCGCGATGCGCCCGGCCAACATCGCCACGGGGATCACCATCAGCGGCCCCGGCGTGATGGCCAGCCCGGCCAGTGGCGGGCTGTGGTGCCAGATCCCGGTCATGAAGAAAAAGAAGCCGAAGAACATCATCGAGAAGGCGACGCCGAAGACCAGGGCGGCCAGGTTCACGGCGCTGTAGCTGCGGTTGGCGAAAAGCGACAGGTCGAGCGCTGGCGCTGGGTGGTGTCGAGCCCAGGCCGCGAAGGCCAGTAACGCGGTGGCACCGCTCACGGCAGCCAGCCACACCTGCGGTTGATGCCAGGCATGGCTTTCGGTGGCGACCACGCCAGCGGTGAGCCCGCCCATGCCCAGCACCAAGAGGGCCACGCCGACCAGGTCGATCCGTCCCGGTCCACCCTGGCCAGGCGTGTCGGCCGGCAGGCGGTGCCGCGCTCGCCAGATGGCCCACAGCGCTGGCGGCACGTTGATGAAGAAAGCCCAGCGCCAGCCCAGCGTGTCGACCAGCAGCGAGCCCAGGCTCGGGCCCACCGCCGCGGCCAGCCCGCCCACCGCGCCCCACAGGCTCACGGCCACCGCCCGGCGCGACGCCGGGAAGGCCCCCAGCACGATGGACAGCGAAGCGGGCGTGAGCACGGCCGCGCCCACGGCCTGCACGGCGCGCGCGGCCACCAGCGCGGTCACGTCGGTGGCCAGCCCGCAGGCCAGCGAAGCCAGCATGAACAGGCCCGTGCCGACGACGAACATGCGGCGCCTGCCATGCGTGTCGGCCAGCCGTCCGGCCGGCACCAGCAGCGCGGCATAGACCACGGTGTAGGCGTTGAGCACCCAGGACAGCTCGGCGGCCGAGCTGCCCTCGAAGCTTTGCCTGAGCGCCGCAAAGGCCGCGAACAGCACCGTCGCATCCACGGACACCAGGAACACCGCGATGCAGGCCGTGAAGAACACGGGCCAGGGTGAAGCGGTGTGGAGCGCAGGCCCGGCGTGCGCCGGCGTGGCAGGAGCGAGGGAGGTGTCCATGGTTTGCCTTTGTCTGTGGTTCGCGTCAGGCCAGGTTCTCGAGCACGGTGGCCACGCCCTGGCCGCCGCCGATGCACTGCGTGGCCAGCGCGTAGCGGCCCTTCGTGCGTTGCAGCAGGGCCGCGGCCTTGCCGGTGATGCGCGCACCCGTGGCGCCCAGCGGGTGTCCGATGGCCAGCCCGCCACCATCGAGATTGACGATCTCAGGGCGCAGGCCAAGCTCGCGGATGCAAGCCAGCGCCTGGGACGAGAAGGCCTCGTTGATCTCGACCACGTCGATGTCGGTCGCTGTCAGGCCCGCGCGCGCCAGGGCCTTGCGGGTGGCCGGCACTGGCCCGATGCCCATCACGTCCGGGTCAACACCGGCCGACGCACACGACACGATGCGCGCCAGCGGCTTGAGCCCATGGCGCCGCGCGAAGTCCTCGTGCACGACCATCACCGCTGCGGCCCCATCGGTCAGCGGCGACGAGGTGCCTGCCGTCACCACGCCATCGGGATGGAAGGCCGGCTTGAGCGCGGCCAGCGCCTCCAGCGTGGTCTGCGGTCGAATGCAGCCGTCTTCGCCGACCACCTCACCTGTGGGCGTGGTCACCGGCACGATCTCATCGCGCAGCAAGCCGTTGGCGCGTGCAGCGGCGGCCTTGTGGTGCGAGGTCAGCGCCAGCGCTTCCTGGTCGGCACGGCTGATGGCCCAGCGATCTGCGACGTTTTCAGCCGTCTGGCCCATGGGCATGTAGAGGTCGGTGCCGGCGCTGACGAGGCCCGGGTGAGGATCGAAGGTGAGGCCGCCCTGCGGCACCATCGTCATCGACTCGACTCCGGCGCAGACATAGGCTTCGCCGATGCCGGCTTCGATCTGCGCGGCCGCCAGGTGGACAGCCGTCATCGATGAGCCGCAGAACCGGTTGACTGTCATGGCGCTGACCGAGTTGGGCAGGCCGGCCATGGAGGCTGCGATGCGGGCGATGTTGTTGCCCTGCGGCCCTTCGGGGTAGGCGCAGCCCGCAATCACGTCTTCGATGGCTTCGTGTGGCACAGGTGCCTTGGCCAGCACGCCACGGATGGCTGCGGCCAGCAGGTCTTCGGGGCGGGTGGCGGCCAGCGCGCCCTTGCGGGCGAAATGGAAGGGAGTTCGGGCGTAAGCGACGATGACGGCTTTCATGAGCTACCTATCGGTTGGTAGGGTGGTGGGCTGAGAAATCCCGGCGCAAGGCCGGGGTGAATGCGTCACGCTTGCGGCGCAGACGCGAACTGGTTCAGCAGGGGTGCGACGGACAGGTCGTAGAGCGCCAGGTCGCCGTGCAGCCGGGCGTTCAGCAGCGCACCCTGGCAAGTGGCGTTGAAGTGGGCGGCCCATTGCCGTGGCGTCATCGCGGTGCCGCCCGGCTGTGGCGACGAGGGCTTGGGCAGTCGTGCGGCGCGCGTTTCCAGCCAGGCCAGCTGCTGCAAGTGAAAACGCTTGACGGTGTCCTGCAGTTCGGGCTCGAGCCCATCCCACTCGCCGGCAGTGGCCCCGATCGGGCAGACCATGCCACCCGCCGCCAAAGCACCGCGCAGCATTTGCACATAGGCCAGCAGCTGTTGTGCAGCAGGCAGGTGGTCGATGGTGTCGGACCAGCGCTGAAAGCGCTGAGCGCTGTCGTCGATCACGGCCTGGCCCACCGCCAGCTTCGAAGGGAAATGGTGGTACAGGCTGGCCTTGCGGATGCCGATGCGGTCGGCCAGCTCCTGGAAGTTGAGTCCCAGGTAGGAGTGCGACAACAGCAGGCGTCTGGCCGTGCGAACGATCTCGCTGCGCGTGTCGGGGCGGCGGTCAGAACGGGTGGCTTGGGCGTTGTTCATGGCTACCTACTGTAAGGTAGGCTTTGGGCCATGTCAAATCCCTGGGTGGCGCGGTCAGGTGCTTGCGCAGCCGCGCGAATACCGCAGCAACCGTCCCCGATACGGCAGGCCATCGGCCTCGGGGGTGCTCAGGGTGCTTTCGTTCAACTCGAACCCCTGATCGCGCATGCGCCGGTTGAAGGCAGCGCGGTTGCCCCGGTTGGGGTCGACGATGATGACTTCAGCCGTGGGGCAGGCGTGCCGCTCGATGAAGCCTGCCAGGTGGCCAGGTTCGTCGCGCTCGTAGAGCACGTCGCTGCCCATGATCACGTTGAAGCGACCGCTCACCACGGGGCGTTGGTCGTGCGCGTCGTCGTGGGTGTGGGCGGCCCAATCGCCGTGCCGGTAGGGCAGGGGCATCAGGTCGTTGAGCTGAACGTTTTCAGCCAGGAAGCTCAGGGCCAGCGGGTGCGCGTCGGACGCGGTGACGTCGTCGCCCCGTCGATGGCAGACCAGGCTGGCCAGGCCGAGGCCGCACCCCACTTCGAGGATGCGCTCGCCTGGTGTCAAGGGCCGCGTCAGCATGTGCGCGGCCAGCTGCAGGCTCGAGGGCCACAGCACGCCAAACAGCGGCCAGTTGGCCGCTGAGAAGCCCGAAGCAGCCGCCTCCCCGTGTGGGTCGGCGTATTGCTGTCGATCGAGCAGGGATCGTATCTGCAGGTCGTTGCCACCTCGGATGGCCACGCACGACTGTTGAGTCTGGTAGCCCTGGGAGGTGGACGACGTCATCCTGAGATCGATCCGTGGGGGCGATCAGTAGCTGCTGCGACCGCCGCGGTAGCCGCCTTGGCCACCACCGCCGAAGCCACCCGAGCGCTCTTCGCGAGGACGGGCTTCGTTGACCACCAGGGCGCGACCGTCAAACGACTGGCCGTTCATGCCGCGGATGGCGGCTTGGGCTTCGTTGCCCGAACCCATTTCCACGAAGCCGAAGCCCTTGGAGCGGCCGGTGTCGCGGTCCATCATGACCTTGGCCGAAGAGACTTGACCGAACTCGGCGAAGTGCTGTTGCAGGTCGTCGTCGCGCATCGAGTAAGGCAGGTTGCCGACGTAGAGTTTGTTTTCCATTTGAGACTTTCAGTGAACACCGCGTTGATTCGAGTTGGCCTGCTGCGGCAGTCTCAGGCCATTCGTTTGGTGCCCTGGCGGGGCGTTGTGGATGTCAGCGCGGCCGGCCTGGGTTCAGGCGGGCAGCGAGGTTTGACGGAGGTAGCCCATGCCTTGTGCCAAAGCGTATTGCTGAGCGGCCAATGGCGTGGAGAACAGCGGGATGAAGCGGAACACCCGGTCATGGGTGGCCGAGCCTTGGCCGCTGCGGATGGACAAGGAGGCGGCGTACTGGCCGCAATCGGTTTGACGGGTCGCAGGCGACAGGAGGAACCTGCCAACCTGGCGTCGGAGCAATGAGAGGTCGTTCAAGTGAAATCAGGTCAGGCCGTGCGAAGCGGGTCCGCAAGGCACAAGCAAGGCATGTGAGCCGATGGCGACGAACAGCGTGGCCAGCAGCGATGCCAGGTCAAAGGGGGCAGATCAGGATCCGGCTTGAGTGAAGCACCCGTGGAGCACGGGCGAGCGGGATCGGTGAACCAGACGAAGCTTGCCTGGGGCGGCAGGTGACCGCGCGATGGGGTCAGCCCTGCTGAGGAGCGAGGCGCAACCTTGGCGGGGTGCGCATGGCGACAAACAGCTGCGGAGGTAAGCGAAACAGCAGCGATTGCGGCGCACTGTAGCAGTGAAGTGAAAAAATTGCTGGTTTATTTTCAATCAGCTGGAAAGCGGAGCGCTGGCGCCTGCGTCTTTGGTCGCCTGCCGAGCCTGCCACGCACGCAGCGCTTGGCGGTAGGTGTCCATCGCCATGTCGTGCGCATCGAAGATGCAAGGGTCGCAACCGCTGCCGCAGCACGCATTGATGTCTGGCGGCTCGGGGGGCTCGGGCATCGGGTCGTGGTCCGGGGCGGCGTTCTCGGGCGTCATGGGCACATTGTCTCGCAAGCGGCGGGCTTGGGCCAATCACCGGGCCCAAAGGGCCGGGCTCAGGCGCCGAGTTGGCCTCGCACCTCTGTGAGCATGCCGTTGCGCACCGCCACCATCTCGGCCACGATGGACACCGCGATCTCGGGCGGCGTGTGGCTGCCGATGTTCAGGCCCACGGGGCCGTGCAGCCGCCCGATCTCGTCGGGTGCAAGCTCGAAGTGCGTGACCAGGCGTTCCTTGCGGCGTTCGTTGTTCAGCCGAGACCCCACCGCACCCACGTAGAAAGCCGGGGACTTCAGGGCTTCGAGCAACACCATGTCGTCCAGCTTGGGGTCGTGCGTGAGCGCCACCACGGCGCAACGCGCGTCGGGCGCCATGGCCAGCAAGGTGTCATCCGGCATGGTGTGAACGAGCTTCGTGCCGGGCACGTCCCACCCTGCGCTGTGCTCTTCGCGAGGGTCGCACACGGTGACTTCGTAGTCCAACGCCAGGGCCATCTGGGCCAGGTAGCGCGATATCTGGCCTGCACCGATGACCAGCAGCCGCCATTGCGGGCCATGCACGGTGTGCAGTTGTTCGCCATCCCAGTGCAGGGTCGCGCCGCGTGGGGCGTCAGACAGCGTCGTGGTGCCCAGCGCCAGGTCCACGTGCTTGAGCGTGAGCTGGCGCCGGCCCAGGCGCTCGCTGAGCGCCTGCAGCAGCGACGCGCTGGGGTGGGGTTCGACCACCAGCTCCAGCGTGCCGCCGCAGGGCAGGCCGATGCGCGCGGCCTCTTCCTGGGTCACGCCATAGGTCAGGGTGAAGGGGCGCTCGGCCAGCATCCGACCCTCGCGCATGCGCGCCACCAGGTCGTCCTCGATGCAGCCGCCCGATACCGAGCCCTCGATCAGGCCATCGTCGCGCACCACCAGCCACGAGCCCGGAGGGCGGGGGGCCGAGCCCCAGGTGCGCACCACGGTCACCCAGGCCAGGCGGTGGCCGGCGGCGACCCATGTCCGGGCCGTGGCCAGCACTTGCAGGTCAACGCTGTCCATCTTGGGGCTCAGGCCTTCAGCTGTTCGGTGCGGATGGGCAGGTCGCGCACGCGCTTGCCGGTGGCTTGCGCGATGGCGTTGACCACAGCCGGTGCCAGCGGCGGCACGCCAGGCTCGCCGATGCCGGTGGGCTTTTCGCTCGAGGGCACGATGTGAACCTCCACGCGCGGCATCTCGTTGATGCGCAGCAGCGGTTGGTCATGGAAATTCGACTGCTCGACCACGCCGTCCTTGAGCGTGATGGCGCCGTGCAGCGCTGCCGTCAGCGCAAAGCCCACGCCGCCTTCAACCTGCGCGCGCACCACGTCCGGGTTGATCACGGTGCCGCAGTCCACCGCGCACACCACGCGGTCCACGCGCAGCGAGCCATCGGCCTTGACCGACACCTCTGCCACTTCGGCCACGTACGAGCCGAAGGATTCGTGCACGGCCACGCCTCGGCCTCGCCGCACGCCCTTGGGGCCCTTTTTCAGCGGCGTGCCCCAGCCTGCCTTCTCGGCGGCGAGCTTGAGCACAGCCGCGTGGCGCGGGTGCCTGCTCAGCAAGGCCAGGCGGTAGGCGACAGGGTCTTGCCCGGCGGCGGCGGCCAGCTCGTCGATGAAGGTCTCGGTGGCGTGGGCCGTGTGGGTCGAGCCCACCGAGCGCCACCAGTGCGAGGGCACCGCGATGTCGGTGGGCGTGTGCAGGTCCACGTGCAGGGCCGGGAAGCCGTAAGGCAGGTTGGCCGCGCCCTCGACCGACACCGGATCGATCCCGTCCTTGATCATGCCGTTGAATGCCGTTCCCGCGACGATGGACTGCCCCACCAGGCGATGGCGCCAGCCGGTGACCCGGTTCTGCGCGTCCAGCGCGGCCTCGATCGTGTGGTGGAAAGCCGGGCGGTAGTAGCCGCCTTTCATGTCGTCTTCGCGCAGCCACACCATCTTCACGGGCGCGCGGCCCTGGATGGCCTGCGCGATGCTGACGGCCTCGCGCACATAGTCGGCGTCCTTGCTGGCGCGCCGCCCGAAGCTGCCGCCCGCGTACAGCATGTGGATGGTGACCTGCTCGGGCTTGATGCCCAACTGCTGCGCCACCATCGCCTGGTCGATGCTCTGGAACTGCTCGCCGTTCCAGATCTCGCACGTGCCCTGGCCGAGCTTGACCACGCAGTTCAGCGGCTCCATCGAGGCGTGCGCCAGGAAGGGAAAGTCGTGGCTCGCGCGCAGGGTGCGCTGGGCCTGGCTGAAAGCTGCGTTGACGTCGCCTTCGCTGCGCGCCACCGCGCCGGGCTGCTTGGCCAGCTCGTGGTACTTGGCGAAGATCTCGTCGCTGCCCAGGCGGAAGGCGTTCGAGTCGTCCCACTCGACGGTGAGCGCATCGCGGCCCTTCTTGGCCGACCAGGTGTCCTTGGCCAGCACGGCCACGCCATTGGGGATCTGAGCGACTTCGACCACGCCCTTGACGGCCAGGGCCTTGGAAGCGTCAAACGATTTGACCTTCGAGCCAAAGCGCGGCGGGTGGGCGACCACGGCGGTCAGCATGCCGGGCAGGTGCACGTCCTGCGTGAAGCGGGCACGGCCATTGACCTTTTCGGCCGAGTCCTTGCGCGCCGCGCGCTTGCCGATCAGCTTGAAGTCCCTCGGGTCCTTGAGCTTGACCTCGGTGGGCACGGCTTGCTCGGATGCCGCCTCGGCCAGCTCACCGAAGCCAGCCTTGCGGCCGCTGCCCGGGTGCGAGACCACGCCTTCAGACACCTGCACCTCGGCCGCTGGCACGCCCCAGCTTTGTGCGGCGGCGGCCACCAGCATGGCGCGAGCCGTGGCACCGGCCTGCCTCATCTGCAGCCAGGAATTGGCCATGGCGGTGCTGCCGCCCGTGCCCTGCATGGGCCCGAACAGCAGGTTGTTGTAGCGGCTGGGGTCGGCGGGGGCGCCTTCGACCTTCACCTGCGGCCAGGCGGCGTCGAGCTCTTCGGCCACCAGCGTGGCGATGCCGGTGTAGGCGCCCTGGCCCATCTCGATGTGCTTGGAGACGACGGTGACCACGCCATCGGTGCCGATGCGCACGAAAGCGTTGGGCTCGAAGGCGGGTGCACTCGGGGTGACGCCATTTGCGGCCACGCCCGGGCCCGCGTTGGATGCGGCTTGGGCGACGGGCACCGCACCGGGCAGGTAAAGCGCCAGCGTCAGGCCGGCACCGCCTTGCAGGAAGCGGCGGCGGCTGTCGTTTTCGATGCGCGCGGGTGTGGTGGCCGCACCATGGCTGGTGTCGGTGGGGGCGGTACTTTGGGCAAAGCGGTTGATGAGGCGCATGGTCTTTCTCCTCAGGCCAGGGCTTTGGCCGCTTCGTGGATGGCGGCGCGGATGCGCACGTAGGTGGCGCAGCGGCAGGCGTTGCCAGCCATGGCCGCGTCAATGTCGGCGTCGGTCGGCTTGCGGTTCTTCGACAGCAGCGCGACGGCGCTCATGATCTGGCCCGACTGGCAGTAGCCGCACTGGACCACGTCCAGCTTTTCCCAGGCTTGCTGCACCGCTCGGCCCACGCGCTGGCTCTCCATCGCTTCGATGGTCACCACCTTGCGACCGGCCACGGCGGACACGGGTGTCACGCACGAGCGCACGGCCTGTCCGTCAACGTGCACAGTGCAAGCGCCGCACATGGCCATGCCGCAGCCGTACTTGGTGCCGGTCATCTCCAGGGTGTCACGCAGCACCCACAGCAGAGGGGTGTCTGCGTCGACATCCACGGGTGTGGACCGGCCGTTCACATTCAGGTTGATCATCCGGGTCTCCTTGGGGTGGGGCAAATTGGGCAAGTGGGTCAGGCGGCGGCTGGCGGGTGCCGCAGCAAGAGGGTGTCGACGTCGCGCCGGGGCGGGGAGCCGAATTGCCGGCTGTACTCGCGGCTGAACTGCGAGGGGCTTTCATATCCCACCCGGAAGGCCGCGCTGGCCGCGTCCAGCTGATCGCTGAGCATCAGGCGGCGCGCCTCGTGCAGCCGCAGCGACTTCTGGTATTGCAGCGGGCTCATGGCCGTCAGCTGCCGGAAGTGGTGGTGAAGGCTGGAGGGGCTCATCTGCACGCGCTCGGCCAACTCCGGCACGCGCAGGGGCTGGGCGTAGTTCTGCTTGAGCCAGTCGATGGCCTTGGCGATGCGCTGGCTCTGGCTGCCGACCGAGGCGATCTGCCACAGGCGCGCACCCTGGTCGCTGCCCAGCAGCCGGAAGTGGATCTCGCGCTGGATCAGCGGCGACAGCACCGGGATGGCTTGCGGCTCGTCGATCAGATCGAGCAGGCGCTTGAAGGCCTCCAGCAGCGGCGCGGTGACCGAGCCCAGCGACAGGCCCCGGTCCGAGCCTCGCTGTGCTGGGGGGTGGATGCCGCCATGCGCAATCAGCTCGGCGATCACTTGCAGGTCGAGCTTGAGCACCAAACCCAGGCAGGGCTGGTCGCTGCTGGCGTCGATGACCTGGGATGTGGCTGGCAGGTCCAGCGAGGTCACCAGGAACCGGTCGATGTCGTAGGGGTAAGCCTCGTCGCCCACCAGCACCTGCTTCGTGCCCTGCACCACCAGCACCACGCTTGGCTCGATCAGGCAAGCGCAGGGCTGGGTGACCTCTTCGCGCCGAAAGAGCAGCAAGTTGGGCACAGCCGTGGTGGTCTCGCCTTCGCCGGAGGTGGTGCGTGCGACGACCTGCGCGAGGATGCTGCGCAGCTGCGGTGGGGCGCCAGGGCCGTTTTGAGCACCGGGCGGTTGGCTGACCGTGTGGGGCATGGGCGGGCCGAAGGTGGGGGCTGGCCACTGTAGCGCGGGGGCTCCTGACTTGGTGGGTGGGGCGATCAATTCCGGAGGATCGGGCAAGGATCTCGCAGGACCGTGCCATCCGATCGGCGGTATCGCTGCGTTCAGGTGCAAAACAAATGAGCACGTTTTGGCTCAGGCTGCTATAGTCCGCGCGTTTGCTGCAGTTTCGCTTTCCTCCGCAGCACATGTCGACCGTCGCGGCCCCCGCGGCGCACCCTCGGCAGTCGCCTCCTTGCAGTATCCAGGTCCGGCAGACGCCTCCCAGGCAAGCTTCGCCCACCCGCCTGGCCCTTTGGCTGCGCGCCCCAGCGCGCCCTCATCTGCTTGACCCATTCTCCTCATTTCGCTCGAACGGTTGGCCGTTTCGTGCTCCCCCCGATCACCCGACAGACCGACACCGGCCAGTTCGTTGCCTCGTTGTCGATCCGCCGTGGACAAGGCTGCGCCATCCACGACCGGGTGCATCGTTTCACACCGTTTTTTGCCTCCGCTCAAGCTGCCGCGCGCCATGCGCTGGACCAGGGCCTGAGCCACCTCCGCCAACCCGCCTTGCCCGCCTGATGGTGGCTGGTTGCGCTTGACCCATTGTTTGTTGAAGGAATTGCCCCTTGGCCAAAGAAGAACTCATTGAGATGCGCGGACAGGTCGACGAAGTGCTGCCTGACTCGCGTTTTCGCGTCACGCTCGAAAACGGTCACAAGCTCATCGCCTACACCGGCGGCAAGATGCGCAAGCACCGCATCCGCATCCTGGCGGGCGACAAGGTCTCGCTGGAGTTGTCGCCGTATGACCTGAACAAGGGCCGCATCACCTTCCGTCACCTGGAGCCGCGAGCCAACGGCGCGCCCGCTGCGCCCCCGCGCCGCCGCTTCTGATCCTGTTCCGGCCTGACGCCGCGGCGGGCCTTCGACATCCGCGGCATGCACTGAAAGGGTCCACCATGGACAACAAGCTCTACGTCGGCAACCTGCCTTACTCGATGCGCGACGACGACCTGCAACAACACTTCGCCAGCTTTGGTGCGGTCTCTTCGGCCAAGGTCATGATGGATCGTGACACCGGCCGTTCCAAGGGCTTCGGCTTCGTGGAAATGGGCTCGCGTGACGAAGCTCAAGCCGCCATCCGCGGCATGAACGGTCAATCGTTCGAAGGCCGCGCCCTGGTCGTCAACGAGGCACGCCCCCGCGAAGAGCGCCCGGGTGGCTTCGGCGGTGGCCGTGGTGGCTCCGGTGGCGGCTACGGTGGTGACCGTGGTGGCTACGGCGGTGGCGGCGGCGGTCGTCGCGGCTACTGAGCACGGCTCGCGCTGTTGCTTGATCAGCGGCGTCACACCGGCGCCGCGAACCTGCCGCATGGACAATGCGGCATGGACGCCACCCTCCAGGGTGGCGTTTTCGTTTTGGGAACGAGGAGCCGTCCATGCGCATCCACGCTGATTTCAGCCGCCGCGTCACCCTGGCCACCGATGAGATGCCCTGGGTGGCTTCGCCCCAGGTGGGTGTGGAGCGCCGCATGCTCGACCGAATCGGCCAGGAAAAGGCGCGCGCCACCAGCCTGGTGCGCTACGCGCCGGGCTCGGTGTTCCCAGCGCACGCCCACCCCGGCGGTGAGGAAATCCTGGTGCTGTCGGGCACGTTCGAGGAGGGCGCCTTGGGGCATGGCGCTGGTGAAGTCGGTCACCTGCTTCACCCTGCAGGCAGTTACCTGCGCAACCCTCCGGGCTCGTCTCACCAGCCGGCCAGCAAGCAGGGCGCGGTGATTTTCGTCAAGCTTTGGCAGATGCACCCCGATGAGCGCGATCGCGTGCACGTGGACACCACCGACCCGGGCCGTTGGCAATCACACGGCGACCGCGAAGAGTGCGAACTGTTCGAAGGCTTTGGCGAGCGGGTCGTGCTGTTGCGCCTGCAGGCCGGCGCGCGGCTGCTGGACGGCAACGAGGGTGGCGCCGAGGCTCTGGTGTTGGAGGGGGGGGGGGCTGGTGGAGCTTGTAAGTGTATCGGCGGGTCCAGGGTGCCAGGACGGCCCATTCACCAACGTTACCTTCGGGCCTGGGGCCTGGTTGCGTTACCCCGTGGGCGATGGCTTGGGCCTGTTGGCTGCTCCGCAGGGAGCGCTGGTGTACCTGAAGACCGGGCACTTGAGTGGCGCGGTCAAGGCGCCTCTGGTGAGCACAAGTTGATCGACGTGAACGAGCGGTCGTGGCCGTTTCCGGGTGTGTAGGCCACGTGGCAGCCGTCGGGCGCGATCATGAGTTCGCGGACGCTGCATTGGCCCTGCAGCGAAGAGCAGTGGACGCGTCGCAGGGGCTGGCCCACCTTCTTGAGGTAAAAGCCCGTCAGCTCGCTGGTGTAGGTGGGCACCAGCAACAAGGTCGCACCCTTGAGCGGGAACGCGAACCCACCCGGTGTGGACGTGTCGCCACGTGGCCGCTTGACCGACTGACCCAGCGCCTGCAAATCCGCCTTGAGCTCATCGGGCAAAGGCACCCGACTCAGTTGGTCCTGGTCTGAATAGAACACCAGCGCTGGGCTGCCTTTGACCACCTCGCCATTGGCCGGGATCGTGAAGTGCCCCGGCTTGAGCAGCAAGCTGTTGTCGTGCGACTGGTAAGACACGCTGGGCTCGATCTCGCCGATCTGCCCCTCCAGCGGCTTGGGTGGCTGACCATCGTTGATCAGGCGCATGGGGCTCTTGGGGCCTTCCTGCGCGACCGACGTGGCCACCAGCGCCTTCTTCTCGTCCACGTACAAAATGCCCTGGCGCCTGAGGTCCTGTCCGATGGCCTTCGCGTGAGCGGGCAGGGTGACCTTGCAGATGTGCGCGTTGATGTCCGTGTCGTTGGGCAGCTGCTGGCGCTGCACCACCGCCTTGTTGACCGGAGACCAGGTGTAGAGGTAGGTGTTGATCGGGTCTGCTGCATCGGGCTTGGTCGAAGCCCTGCTGAAAAAGGTCTTCTCGTGGCTGCCCTCGGCCACCACGAAGTAGTGCTTGCGCGGGTTGGCGCACCGCAGGAAGCCGGCTGCGGTGATGGTGGTCACGCGCTTGGCCTGCAGGTCGATGGCGACCACCTTGGCGTTCCAGTGGTCGTACTTGCCCGGCTCGATGGGCGTGGTGACCAGCAAGGTCGTGTCGTCCACCCACTTGGCTTGGCCCGTTTGCTCGATGATGGCAATGCCCGTCTGGAACCTGTCCAGCTTCACGGTGTCGACCGCGAAAACAGGGGCGCACGCCAACACCGAGGCGGCCACGAGCCACCCTTTGTCGACCATGGACGCGGACGCTGTTGTCATGCTCACCCGAAAGGCACTGGAGTCGGAGCCTTCCAAAGTACGGCGAAACACCGCTGGGTGCGCAAAGCAAGTGCGGGGTGACGAGACCTAGTTCACGGATGTGCGCAGGGCGTGTGGCGGGTTCAAGGCGCCGACCCGTTTGCAACCTTCAACCCAAGCTGGCAGCGCCGTCTTCGAAGGCTGCTGGCTCTTGCTCGGTGTGCCTCTCAGGCTCGGTGGTGCTCAGGAGCTCGGCCAGCACGGAGGTGGCGTAATTGCCCGCAGGCAGCGAGAACGTGAGCACCAGTTGATCGGCCTGTGGCCATTCCCAGGACATGCCGTCCGGCAGCGCCACCAGCGAGCGGCGGTCCTGATCGAGGCCGGCGTGCTCCATGCCGTCGCAAAGCGTGGCGTGACGCTCGGCCACACCGCTCTCCAGTGCCACCGCCTGCTCGGTGGTGCTCAAGCGACCCCGCCCCCACAGGGGCCCGGTGGGCCGGCCAGCCTCGTCCATCAGGTCGCCTGGCAGCGCCTGGCCCCACAGCCCCTGCTGGATGCGCAGCGCCAGCACTTCGTTGAAGACAAAGGAGCGCACGGCAGACAGGTAGATGCCCTTTTTCTTGGGGTTGCGCACGCGGATCTCGCGCGCCAGCATGGCCCGACCCTGCTCGATGTTGCCGCCATCAAAACCGAAGCGCTGAGCGCCGAAGTAGTTGGGCACGCCGTGCGCGGCAACGGCCTTCAGGTTCGCTTCCAGGGCCTGCATGGCATCCGGGCCACCAGCCACGTCACGCAGCACGATGCGAAAGCGATTGCCTTGCAGGTCACCGGGGCGCAGCTTCTTGACGTGGCGGCTCTGGCTCAGCACCTTGAACTCGGGGTGCTGCAGCTGGGTCAGGTCAGGCGTCTCACCGGTTTTGCCGCTCGGAAAGTAGATGCTGAACCACTGCCGGGTGATGGCGTGGCGGTCCTTGAGGCCTGCATAGCCCACGTCCTTTTCCTGCACGCCGGCGGCATCGGCCAGTTGCTGGGCGACGTAGGCGGTGTTGGCGCCGTTCTTCTCGACGTCCAGCCAGATGTGCTCGCCTTCACCCGAGGGCAGCTGCAGCGGCAGCTCGGTCACGATGAAGTCCTCGTTGAGGCGCTTCAAGGTGGCGCTGGCGCCGGTGGTCGGGTAGGCGTTGGGCCAATGCGGCAGGGTGGTGTAGGAAGGCGTGTGGGTCATGGAGGCTGCACCGGCTTTGAATAGGGCTGGCTGTCGGGCCTGCCGGGAGCAGTGCCGGGCGTGATTGTCTCCTGACCTGTGCGGTTTCGATGGCGTTTCGATCGGCTCTGCGCTCATCGCGGGTGATGGGGCTGTTCGCCGCCGGCGTGGCTGCGGAAACGACCAGTCCATGGTCGCCACATCTTGGGCTGCCAAGCCAAACCGAAGGTCACCACCACTGCCGCCACGCTCAGCCACATCACCCAAACCAGCACAGCCATGGAAGGGTGGTCCAGCCACAAGCATGCCAGCAGCGAGAGGCTCAAGGCCAGCGCGGCCAGGGATCGCAAGCCCAGAACAGCTCGGTCGCTTGGCTCGGTGGTGGTTTGCCTGACCTGTTGCCAGTGCGTGGGCATGGCCAACGCCAGCCACACCATGCCTGCATGCGCAAGAGCGGGTGCCAGCAACCAGAGCATCCATTCATGCATGGGTCGCCTCCGTTGGCACGCTGGTTCGCTGGGTGTGGGCAGTCACCATGCCTGGCTGTCGTTTGAGCTTGTGGTGTGCAGCCCATGCGATCGTTGCGGTGGTCAGCAAGCTCAAGTCCACACCAGCCACGGGCCAGTTTCCAGCTGGCACCGTCACCCAAAGGTACGCCCCGGTGCTCCAGCCATTGGCCAGAACGGCCGCCACGGCCACCACAGCAAGCGCTTGGCATTGCTCGGCCCATGCCGGTGAGCGCTGGCCAAGCGCGACCGGGCCGTTGCGCCCTGCGGCGTGCAGCAAGCTGATCAGCCAAACGCCCCAGAAGGCACCGATCTGCCAGTCCGCTGCGCCGTTCAAGTCGGCGGGCAGCAAGCGATTCACCAGCAGCATGGCGGTGGTGGCCAGCAGCATGCCGGTCACGGTGGCGACGCCCAACGCGTCCACGACGCGTGCTTGAGCCGAGCCTTGACGTGCATGCTGCTGTTTGCGCTTTTCCACGAAGAACACAAAGCCAGTGGCAATGCAAACGCAACCCAACAACCCGCCGGCCACATACAGCCAGCGCAGCAGCCAGTGCTCGAAGTGCTGCAGGTGCAGACCAGTCAGGAACTGGTGCACGGCAGAAGCCGGTTCGCGTGGTGGGTCCTCGTGCAGCATGCGGCCTGTGCTGGCCTGGAAGTGAATGCCTTCACCGACGAGCGCCACGCGGTCGCTGCCGGCGCGGTAGATGCTGACGTAGCTGTTGGTGTCGCCAAGGTGGTGGATCTTCAGGAAGCCCACCTGCCCGGGCATGCCCCGGTCTGACCAGCGTTGACGCGCATCGGCCACCATGGCGTCGACCGATGCCATGGGAGCGTTCACCCCAGCCCGCGTTTGCGGCAGGCCGGTGCGGGCCGACTCTTGTGCGGCGTGCCGATCGTGCAGGGGCTTGAGCACCGTGTGGCCCAGCGGCAGGTAGATCGACGCTGCAAAGATGACCAGCCCGGTGAATGCGAAGAAGAAGTGAAAGGGCAGGGCCAGCACGCCGGTCAGGTTGTGCAGGTCCAGTGTGCTGCGCTGAAGGTGCTTGCGAGGCCTGAAGGTGAAGAACTCGCGGAACAGGCGGCGGTGGATGATGACCCCGCTGACCAGCGCGGCCAGCATGATGAAGGCTGCGAGGCCGACGATGAAGTACCCCGCGTTCTTCCATTTGAGGTGCAGGCTGTAGTGCAGCGGGTAGAAGAAGGCGCTGCCGACCTTCAGTTGATCATCCTTCAGGAAGGCACCGTTGCGTGGGTCGATGGTGGCGCGTGCGTGGATGTGGTTGTGCGCGGCAGGGTCTCGCGGAAGGGGCACAGAAAAGTCGGCACCGACCAGCAGCACCGGATCCCGGTGTGTGGTGTAAGCCCAGAACTCATCGATGGGCAGTGCCTCGCGGGGTGTCATGGGCCCTTTGGTGGCGTCGTGCAGCAGCGGCATCTTGGCTGCGTATTCGACGGGTGAGGGCTCGATCTGCGCCATCAGTGGCCGCAGCACCTGGTCGAACGAGGGCATGGGCTGCGGCTCGAAGCGTGTTTGCGGAATGGCCCAACGATCGATCTCCCGGTCGAACACCGACAGCGAGCCGAAGAAGAAAACCACCATCAGCACGAAGCCGAGCACGAGTCCGAGCCAGGTGTGCATCCAGGTCATGGCCTGGCGAAAAGTCCAGTTCATGGTTGACCTCGTTTCATTGCATCAATTGGTGTTGCCAGAACAGGGCGATCGCCATCGAAACAGCCGCGCCACCGCCCACGGCAAGCCACACCCGACTGAGTCGTGGCGTCGAGAACGACCAGAGGAACACCGCCAGGTAGACCAGGAAGGCTGCGATCAGGACGCCGTGCTCTGCTTCGTGGAAGTCGGCTCCGTTGGCAACGAGTGCGACGACGGCCAGGGCGCAGAGGCCCCAGGTGAGCGCGTAGGCGCCCAGGATGCTGAGGGCAATGCGGTGGATCCAGGACCACCGGCTGGGATGAGGAGGGGGTGTGGGCATGAGGCGTGAAAGAGACGAGGCCGCAGATGTCCTTGCGCCACCCAGGGCATCGGTCGACACAAGAAACCGTCAAATTATAGAATGCGAATTCTTCTCATTAGCATTAATAGCAAGATGACCCTTTCTGCTCTCCGCCTTTCTCCGCTGTGCCTGGCGGCCCTGTTGGCCAGCGCGTCCGCCATCCATGCCACTGCCATTGCTGCAGAAGCAGCCAAGCCAGGCTCGGTTGAGCCGGGTGAGGGCTCGTTGCCCGAGGTGCGCGTCAAGGGCACTCGGACGCAAGCCGACCGCCTGATCACGCAGACGCGATCGGCCACGGTGGGCAAGAGCCCGGTGAGCGTGAACGAGACCCCGTTCTCCATGGAGGTGATCGACGTATCGCAAATCCGCGAAACAGGTGCCCGCTCGGTCGAGGACGCGCTGGCTTACAGCGCCGGCGTGCAGGCCGGGCGCTACGGCTTTGACACGCGAGGTGACTGGGCCGCCATACGAGGGCTTTCGCCAGCCGCGTACATCGACGGCCTGCGGGGCATCTATGGCTTCTACAACAACGTGCGCCCCGACCTCTACACGCTGGAGCGTGTCGAGGTGCTCAAAGGACCGTCTTCGGTGCTGTATGGACAGGCCGAGTTGGGGGGCATCGTGAACGCGGTGTCCAAGCTCCCCAAGGCAAAGCAGCACCGCGAGATCGAGGCGCAAATCGGTTCGCACAACCGCAAACAGGTGGCAGCTGACCTGACGGGTCCGCTGTCGGTCGATGGCCAATGGCTCTATCGCCTGGTGGCGCTCAAGCGTGACAGCGACACGCAGGTTGATCACGTCAGCGACGACGCGCTGGTGCTGATGCCATCGGTGACATGGCAGCCGCAGGCCGGCACAAGCATCACGGCGTTGTTCACCCACCAGCAATACAAAGGCCAGGTGTCATCGCAGTTCCTGCCATCGAAGGGCACGATTGCACCAGCCCCGCGCGGACAGCTGTCAAGCAGCACCTTCGTGGGGGAGCCCGGATGGGACCGCTACGACACGCGCAAGAACGAGTTGACCTTGCTGGTCAACCAACGGCTGAGTGACAGCTGGCGTGCCAGCGCCACCCTGCGTAAAACCCACTCTGCGTCCATCACGCGCGAGCACTGGGCCACGGTGGGCGCCGTGCCCGATGACGCAGGCAACATCACACGCACCATCTACACGGCTGACCGCAAAACGGAGGTCTCGGCGGCCGATGCGAGGCTCGAGGGCGAATGGACGCTCGGCCCGACACGCCATCAGATCGGGCTGGGCATCGATCACCAGCACGCCTTCTGGCAGGAGTACAACTACTCGTACGGATCCGGCACTGGCATCAACCTCTACAACCCTGTCTATGGCAGCGTGAACACCGCGGCCCTGACCTGGAGCGATCGACCTGACAGCAAGCTGATTCAGACGGGCCTGTACGCCACCGATCACATCACATGGGGCCCTTGGGTGGCTTCGGCGGCGCTGCGCCGTGACAACGCGCGCAACATCACCGTGGCCACAACCGGGCGAGAGGCCGTTGTTCGCAACGAAGCCACCACCGGTCGGGTGGGGCTGATGTACAAGCTGCCTGTGGGCGTGTCGCCCTACGTCAGCTACTCCGAGGCCTTTGTGCCCAATCTGGGCACCGATGGCACGTCGAGCGCCAGCTACCTCAAGCCCACCGAAGGAGAGCAAAAAGAAGCTGGTCTGAAATTCCTGTCCGACTCGGGTGACACATCGCTCAATGTCGCGTGGTTCGACATCAAGGAACGCAACCGCGTGGCCAACGCCACCACGCCGGGCGGGCTGGAGCAGGTCGGTGCCACCACCCGCGGCTGGGAGCTGGAGCTGAGACAGCGCCTCGGTGCGCTCGAGTTCTCGGCCAACTACACCGACATGGATGCAGTCAATGCCCAGACGGGCTTGCGCTTGTCGTCGGTGGCGCAACGCATGGCCTCGACTTGGGCGCAGTACCGCTTGCCTGGTGGCTGGCGCGTTGGGGGTGGGGTGCGGCACACCGGCTCGGTCACCGGTGCAGCGGGGCAACCGGTGCTGCCGACGGTCACCTTGGTGGACGCCATGGTTGGGTACGCGACCGGCCCGTGGGACTTCCGCTTCGATGTCCGCAACCTGGCCGACAAAACCTACCTGGCGTGGTGCCGAGCGCAGAATCAGGACTGCGGCTATGGCGCACGCCTGAACGCTGCGCTGACGGCTCGCTACACCTTCTGAGGCATGGGGCATGGCGCGTCCGGCTGGTTGACAGCCAGCCTGTCGCGTCAGCTAGTCGACCCGCCACCACCTCGGCAACAACGCCCGCACCTGCCCCCGCCCGTATCGGTCATCCAGCAGGTGCACCACCCCCTGGTCCTCGGTCGTCCTGATCACGCGCCCCGCCGCCTGCACCACCTTCTGCAGCCCCGGGTACAGGTAGTGGAAGGCGTGACCATCGCCCACGATTTCGTCCAGCCGCGCCTTGATCTGCTCGTTGATCGGGTTCACCTGCGGCATGCCCAGCGTGGCAATGAACGCGCCGATCAGGCGCTGCCCGGGCAGGTCCACCCCTTCCGAGAACGAGCCGCCGAGCACCGCAAAGCCTATGCCCTGGCTGGTGGGTGTCATGCGGGCCAGGAAGGCGCGCTGTGCTTCTTCGCTCATGCCGCGCTGCTGGCGCATGACCGGCACGTCGGGGTGCGCGCGCTCGAAGTGCTCGACCACGTCTTGCAGGTAGTCGTGGCTGCTGAAAAACGCCAGGTAGTTGCCGGGCCGCGCGCGGAACTGCTCTGCCATCAGCGTCACCATCGCCTCGCGTGAGCGGGCGCGGTCGGCAAAGCGCGTCGAGATGTGGCGCGCCACCTTCACCTGCAGCTGCTCGGCCGAAAACGGCGACGCCACCTCGATGGCCACGCTGCCCTCCGGCGTGCCCAGCAGCGTCTCGAAAAAATGCGTGGGCTGCAGCGTGGCTGAAAACAGCGTCACGCTGTGCGCCTGGCTGAGCCGGCTTTGCAAGAACGGCGCGGGCAGCACGTTGCGGATGCACAAGGTCGAGCGCAGCTTGCGCGTGGCCGCCAGCGAGCCCGGCTCGGGCGCCCAGTCGAACAGCGAGTGGCTGCCGAAGCTGTCGGCCAGCTTGCTCATCTGCAGGCAGCCGAAGTAGAAGTTCTGCAGCCCGGGGTCGACCTCGGTGGGGTGCTCAGCCATGTGGTCGGCGATGGCCGCGCACAGCTGTTGCAGGGCCAGCAGCCAGCCGTCCGGGATCTCGGGCAACACGCGGTAGGTGGGGGCATCGCCCGCCGCACTGGTCTGCGCTTTGTTGATGCCTTGCCAGGCGCGGTGCAATTTGTCCAAAGGTTTTTTGAGCGCGGCGGGCCCGTGGTGGCGCATGCCTTGCAGCGAAGACTGCTGCAGTTCGCAGCTGTGCATCTTGCGCCCGCGCTCGACCAGGTTGTGCGCCTCGTCCACCAGCACGCCCACGCGCCACTGGCTTTGCTGCATCAGGCCGTGCAGCAGCGCAGTCTGGTCGAAGTAGTGGTTGAAGTCGCCCACCACGACGTCGGCCCAGCGCACCATCTCCTGGCTCAGGTAGTAGGGGCACACCTGGTGGGCCAGCGCGATGGCGCGCACCGCTTCGTGCGTCAGGCTGCCTGCGGTGGCGGCCTGAGCGCGGGCGGCGGGCAGGCGGTCGTAAAAGCCTTGGGCCAGCGGGCAGGACTGCCCATGGCAAGCGCGGTCGGGGTGCTCGCAGGCCTTTTCTTTGGCGCGCAGCTCCAGCTCGCGCAGACGCAGCTTGGGGTGGTGCACGCGCAGGTTCGCGATCGCATGCAAGGCAGCCGCGCGGCCCGATGTCTTGGCGGTCAGGAAGAAGACCTTGTCCAGCTTTTGCGTGGGGCAGGCCTTGAGCAGTGGGAACACGGTGCCGATGGTCTTGCCAATGCCGGTGGGCGCCTGGGCCAGCAGGCAGCGGCGCGTGGCGGCGGCCTTGTAGACCGACTCGGCCAGCTCGCGCTGGCCCGCGCGGAACTGCGGGTGCACGAAGGTCATCACCGTCAGGCTGTCGTCGCGCGCGCGGCGGTGTGCGACCTCTTGGTCGGCCCAGGCGGCAAAGCGATCGCACATGTCGATGAAATGGGCGTCCAGGTCAGCGGCGCTGTGGCGTTCGCAAAGCACCGTCTCCTTCTGCGAGCCCACCTCGAAGTACACCAGCGCCACGTCGATGTGTTCGAGCCCGCGCTCGCGGCACAACAAGGCGCCGTAGACCTTGGCCTGTGCCCAGTGCAGGTGGCGGTGGTTGTCGGGGATGGCGTCCACCGGGCCTTTGTGGGTCTTGACCTCTTCGACGCGGTTGAGCTGCGGGTGGTAGCCGTCGGCGCGGCCTTTGACGTTCAGCAGGCCATGTTGCGCGCTGAGCTTGACCTCGCTGAGGTAGCCAGCAGGCCGGCGCGCGGCCACCAGCGCGTGCCCGGCGATGCCTTCCTGCGCGGTGGGCGTGGGCGTGAAGCGCAGGTCCAGGTCGCCCAGCTTGGCGACGAACTCGCACAGCTCGCGCACGCCGACCTGGTAGCGCGGGTGCACGCTGATGGCCTCACCGACGGGCTGGTTCGCAGGTTCAGTCGGATGCTCAGTCGGCTGCTCGGTCTGCTGGTGCATCGGGCTCAGGGCGTCGCGCGGTGCTTGCGCGATCTTCGGTTGGGCCGTTGTCCTCGTTGTGGGCCAGCTCGGCTTGGCTGCGCTCGAGCGCGCGCTTGACGGGCGAAGCCTTGGCCAGTGCCATCCACACGTCAAAGGGCAAGGTGCAGGCCTTGTGGCGGGCGGGGCGCAGCATCTCCAGCCTGCCGGTTTCGATGTCGCCGTGGATGACCCACACACCGAGCTCTTCGGGCAATTCTTGTGGCTCGGCCAGGCCTTGGGGGAAGACGTAGTGGCATTCGCTGGCCAGCCACTGGTAGGAGCTGCGCTTGGCCGTGTGGCGCAGGTCGGAGAGCAGGTCGGCGCGGCTGACCTTGATCTCGTGCACCACGGGGTGCAGGTAGTTGGGGTTGCTGGTGCGTCGCACCGAGAACAGGTCGGGGCGGGCCAGGCGCCAGCGGTGGGGCTTGCGGGTGGTGTTGAATTCGGGCCCCGGTTCAGCGCCGGGCTCACCACCCTGCTCGGCGTCGGTGAGCTCGTCTTCCCAAAGCGGGGCGGGCTCGCCAGCCAGGGCGCGTGAGGGCACATCCGAATTCGGGTCTGTGCCCGCACTCGCATCCTCGGCTTGGGCCTGTGCACCAACCTCGACAGCCACCTTGGCGCGCAGCGACAGCTCGTGCCACACCAGCCGCCCGGCATCCATCAGCACCTCTGTCATCCGAAGCGCCAGTTTGTCGTGGTCGCTCTCGGAGCGGCGCTGGGCCTGGCGGCTTTGCGCCAGCAGCGCGATGCCCGCGTCGGTCAGGCGCAGGCATTCATTGGCGGGGTGGTCGCCCACCAGGCTCACCCAGCCGGCGGCCAGCAGGTCGATGTCGATGGGGTCTCGGCTGGGCCAGCCGGCCGAGCGCCAGATCTTCATGAGGCGCGACAGGTGTGCCCGCGTGGGCTTGGGGGGCAAGGCGGAGGTCCTCAGAGTGCGCAAGGTGCAATTCACCAACTGTATGAATATACAGCCCGTTGGTCGTTGGGGCTGTCTTGGAGCCGTTGTGCGTTTTCGCTGCCTGCCGGCATCGAGCAAACTAGCGATCAAACACACAAGGGACCCTCCATGCACACACCTATCACCCGCCGCCGCCTGCTCGTGCAGGCTTTGATTGGCGCCGGCCTCGTTGCCGCGCCCGGCCTGCCGCATTTGCTCGCAGCCCCCGCCCTGCTGGTGGCCAACGTGACGCAGATCTACAGCGTGCGCGTGGCCCGCATCGCCACGCCGCGGTCGGCCGACGATGTGGCCAAGGCGCTTGCTGCCTGGCCTGGGCGCGTGGCCGTCGGGGGCGGTCGCTACAGCATGGGTGGCCAGGTGGCCATTGAAGGTGGCCTGCACCTGGACATGCGCCTGATGAACCGGTTGGTCTGGCTGAACGCACCTGAGCAGACGGTGCGTGTGCAAGCAGGCATGCGTTGGAGAGACCTGCAGGCCCTGATCGACCCGCAAGGCCTGGCCGTCAAGACCATGCAGAGCTACGCCAACTTCACGGTGGGTGGCGCGGTGTCGGTCAACGCGCATGGGCGTTACGTGGGCAACGGGCCGGTGGGCCACTCCGTGCGTGCGCTGCAACTGGTGCTGGCCGATGGCAAGGTGGTGGAGGTCAGTCGGCAGCAGAACGCGCCGCTGTTTCGGGCCGCCCTGGGCGGCTATGGCGCCATCGGTGTCATCACCGAAGTGGAGCTGGACCTGGTGCCCAACGAGCGCATGGAGCGCGTGGTGCAGCCAGTGGCGCTGGAGAACTACCCTGCCTTTTTCCGCGCGCGCGTGCAGGGCGACCCTGCCAGCTTGATGCACAACGCCGACCTGATGCCGCCGCACTTCGACGAGCCGGTGTCTGTCACTTGGAGGCGAACGGAAAAAGCGCTCACCGAGCCCGCGCGCCTGGTGGCCCAGGGGCAGCGCTACGGTCTGGAGCAGAACATGATCTGGTTCATGACCGAAGTGTCCGGCGCCGCAGGCTTGCGCAAATCGGTGGTGCACCCGCTGCTCAACAAGGCCCCAGCGGTGGTGTGGCGCAACCACGAAGCCAGCCTCGACGTGGCGGAGCTGGAGCCGCGCACGCGGCGCATGTCCACCTACGTGCTGCAGGAGTACTTTGTGCCGCCCAGGCACTTTGTGACCTTTGCGCGGGGCATGGCGAAGGTGTTGCGCGAGCACGATGTGGAGGCACTGAACGTGTCCATTCGCCATTCACCGGCGGATGTGGACTCGCTGTTGCCTTGGGCCCGGGAAGAGGTGTTCTCGTTCGTGCTCTATCACAAGCAACGCACGCATGAGCGCGCGCAGAAGGCCGTGGGCGTGTGGACGAGGGTCCTGATTGATCTCGCATTGCAATGCGAGGGACGTTACTACCTGCCTTATCAGCTGCACGCCACGCAGCAGCAGTTTGATCGGGCCTACCCCGAGGCCAAGGCGCTGCGTCAGCTCAAGGATCGTGTGGATCCGCGTGGGGTTTTTTCGAACGAGTTGTGGGCAAAGTATTGGTGAGTGCCCGGCAAACCTCGCAGCTTGATTGGCTCAGCGCTGCACGCTCATCCTGTGCTGAGCAGCGAGGCGCTGCGTTTGGTCGCGGCTCCATTGCCGGATCATGTAGCGCGTGGCGTGAGTCAGGGCCTTGTCAAGCGCGGTGCGCCAGTCGCGCTCCATCGTGGTCACGATCACCGAGCCTGCTCCGTCGGTGCGCAGCGCCACGTGGCAGCGCTTGTCGGCACCTCCACGGGACCGAGGGATGGCCGACAGCTGCACTTCGGCGCGTGGCACCAACCATGCCAGGCGGCGCAACACAAAGCGAACGCGGCGCTCTGCGACTTCCCGCATTTCGATGGCCTCAGGGTGAAGGGGCTTGATGGTCACTTGCATCGCGGCTCTCCGGTTGGTTGATCGATGAAGTGACTGTGACTCGGGGTGCGCTTGGCGTCCAAGCAGGAAATCAGGAAGCGCCACTGCGGTTAAACCTGAGTGCCGCGCGCCTTGGCGGAAGACATCACCTGCAACACCAGTGGGTGGTGCTGTCCGCGGCGTGAACGGATGGCATGGATTTCTTCCTGGACCTCGTCGGTCTGCCCAAGGCAGCGCAGCGCGCCCATCATGGTCACCTCGCTGGCACCCAGGCTGCTCACGGGGAAGACGCCTTGGCCCCGCGCCGCGAACACCGCCATCAGGGCGCTGTCCTCGAACTCGCCGACGATGTGCGGGCGCAGGCCGTGCGTGTCGAACCAGCGGTCCAGCGCTGGCCTCAGCGCCGAGTGCCCGGTGGGCAGCAGCACCGGCAGGCGGTTGAGCGATTGCGGGAACTGTTCGATGTCGGCCTTGCGCACGTGCGCGGGAGCGCCATACCAGGCCACGGGCGAGGCCACCAACCGTTCGCTGGTCAGGCGCAGGTTGGCGTTGCGCGGTGCGGCCTGGCCGGCCAGCACCAGGTCGAGGTGGTGCAAGGCGAGCTCGGCCAGCAGTTGCTCGAACTCGCCTTCATGGCACACCAGGCGCAGCGATGGGGTGCCCAGCACCGGCTCCAGCAGGGCGTGCGCGGCCAGCTTGGACAGGCCGTCTGACATGCCAACGGCCAGGCGTGCCACCTTGCCGCTGGCGGCCTCGCGCACCTCGTCAGGGATGAGTTGCCCAAGTTGGAAAATCTCTTCGGCACGGGCGAAAGCGGCCTGGCCCGCTTCGGTCAGCGTGACGCCGCGACCCGCTGGCTTGAGCAGCTGGTGGCCCAGCGACTTCTCGAGCTCTCGCACTTGTGCGCTGATGGTCTGGATCGCCATGTCCAGCCGGGCGGCGGCGCGAGCGAAGCCGCCTTCTTTGGTCACGACCCAGAAGTAGAACAGGTGGCGGTAATTGAGCATCGCGCCCTCGCATCGAGAAAGCAGAAGCTTTGATCCTAAAGAAGCTGGTTTTTCCGATGGCAAGAAGGGGCAAGACTGAAGGCACTTTCAACCGACATGGAGCGCCATCCACATGTTCCACGCACTCACCTGGTTCCTGGTGGTCGGCCTGTTGCTGACATGGTCTCTGGCTGCCTGGGCCTTTCACGCCGTCGCCACCTGGGTGGCCACGCAGTCCGGCGCCGTCTCTGGCAGCACCGAAGCAATCCAGGGCTTGTCGATGCCCGCCTGGCTGGCGCCTTGGGTGCCCGCCGAGTGGTGGTCTGCCGGCACCGCCTTGCTGACCGACTTCGCGCCCCTGCTCGATGGCCTGCTGGCGGCCATGCCCTCCCTGAGTGGGCCCTTGTCCATCCTGGTGTGGGTGGTCTGGGCCGTGGGCGCCTTCTTCCTCGTCTTGCTGGGTGTCGTGGGGTCCGGCCTGATCGTGCACTTCGGGCGCAAGCCGCAGCCGCGCTTGCCTGCGCAGCTGCGCCTGGGCGCTGAACACCCCCTGCGTTGATCTGTCGAGGCATCAGATGGACACGTTCCTGCCCTTCTTGTCGGCGGACTTCCTGGGCACGCCCACCTGGGTCTGGCTGACGTTCATCGGCATCGTCGTGGCTTTGCTGGCCTTCGACCTGGGCGTGCTGCACAAGGAAGATCACGAGATCGGCGTGCAGGAAAGCTTGATGCTGTCAGGCGGCTACATCGGTGCGGCGCTGCTGTTCGGGGCCTGGGTGTGGTGGTTCATGGGCGCGCAAAGCGGCATGGACTACTTCACCGGTTTCATGATCGAGAAGTCGCTGTCGATGGACAACGTCTTCGTGATCGCGCTGATCTTCGGCTTCTTCGCCATCCCGCGCCAGTACCAGCACCGCGTGCTGTTTTGGGGCATCCTGGGGGTGATCGTGCTGCGCGCGATCATGATCGGCCTAGGCGCCACGCTGGTCAGCCAGTTCAGCTGGGTGCTGTACGTGTTTGGCGCCTTCCTGGTGTTCACTGGCTTGAAGATGTGGTGGATCGCAGATCACACACCCGACATCGCCAACAACCCGCTGCTCAAGTTCCTCAAGCGCCACCTGAGGGTCACCGATGGCCTGCGCGGCAACGCCTTCTGGGTGCAGGAGACCGATCCGAAGACGGGCAAGCTGGAGCGCTTTGCGACGCCGCTGTTCCTGGCGCTGTTGCTGGTGGAGTTCGTGGACCTGATTTTCGCGGTGGACTCGGTGCCGGCGATCTTTGCCATCACCACCGACCCCTTCATCGTCTACACGAGCAACATCTTCGCCATCCTGGGCTTGCGTGCGTTGTACTTCGCGCTGGCTGCCATGATCCACCGCTTCAAGTACCTGAAGTACGCGCTGGCGCTGGTGCTGATCTTCATCGGCTCGAAGATCTTCCTGGTGGGCATCATCGGCAAGGTGCCGGCGGTGATCTCACTGAGCGTGACCTTCGGCCTGATCGCCGGTGGGGTGCTGGTGTCGCTGTGGAAGACGCGTGGCGAGGCGCCTGGCCCGCTCAGCCCGTGACCTCGTCCGTCATCTCGCTCGCGGGCCCTGCGGTGGCTGGCCTTCGCGGGGCCTGTTCGTCAAAGGCCGACGAGCTTGAGGCGGTTGGCGTGCGCGATATAGAAGGCCACCGGGCTGGGTGCGAAGGGGCCGATCAGACCCAGCACCTGGTTGATTTCATCGAGGTGGTTCCACGCGTAGTTGTCGCGGATGACGCGTCCCCAGCGGCTGGAGCAGCGGCTGACGGCGCCATCGCTGTCTTCGCCACGCATGTACAGCGTGAGGGCGGCGAGCAACGCGTCGGACGGATCGAGCAGGTTGGTCACGGGCCGGGTGCCCGAGTAGGAGTACCAGCGGATGGCGTGCCCGCTCACCGATGCGACTTCGGGGCCTTGTCCGCATGCCGTGGCAGGCGCACCCGCCGGGAACCTGGCGTTGAAGGCGGCTGCGCCGGCGCTGCTCAGGGAGGTCGCCGCAGCCGCCACCGAAGCGCTGTCGGGAGAGGGCGTGCCGCTGAGGTAGCCCAGCAGCTTCATCGCAGGGGTGACCGTCAGGGTCGACACGCCCCCTGGCAGGTTGAGCAGGCCGCCGCTTTCAAAGACGGGTGCCCCCTGGTGCGCGCCGGCCAGCGAGCTGGCGCTGGCCACCATGTGGGGCACCACGCCCGCTGCATAGCGCACGGTGGGTCCACCGTGGCTGTGGCCAAGCAGATTGAACTGGGTGACGCCATCGCGGGCGGCCCATTCCTTGAGCTGGCGCACCAGCTCTTCGCCCCGGAACTCGGTGGTCTGTGCGGGGTTCACGCGAGCGATGTAGACCCGGGCCCCCTCCTGCCGCAAGGCCTGGGGGATGCGAAAGAAGTAGTCCACCCCCAGCACGTCCGCGAAGCCGGTGAAGCCGTGCACCAGGACGATGGGGTGGCGCATGCGGGCGGCGTCGCCAGCCCAGCTGGAAACACAGAAGAAGCCCATCAGCAGGGCGAGGAGAGGGCGCATGGATGGCTGGCCGTTGTTTGAAACGCCGCCAGTGTCGGCGTTCAGGTGGCCCCATGCCCCAGGGATTTCCTCATGAATGACCAGATCGCGCCAAAATGGTACGGCGCCGTACCGTTTGACCCCGGGTTGACGCAGGGCGGTGTGGGCTGGCCTCAGAAAAACGCCTGAATCCCCGTCTGCGCCCGCCCCAGGATCAGCGCATGCACATCGTGCGTGCCCTCGTAGGTGTTGACCACCTCCAGGTTCACCAGGTGGCGGGCCACGCCGAACTCGTCGCTGATGCCGTTGCCGCCCATCATGTCGCGGGCCAGCCGTGCGATGTCCAGCGCCTTGCCGCAGTTGTTGCGCTTCATGATGGACGTGATCTCGACGGCGGCCGTGCCTTCGTCCTTCATGCGACCCAGGCGCAGGCTGCCTTGCAGGCCCAGGGCGATCTCGGTCTGCATGTCGGCCAGCTTCTTCTGGATGAGCTGATTGGCGGCCAGCGGGCGGCCGAACTGCTGGCGGTCGAGCACGTACTGGCGCGCGCGGAACCAGCAGTCTTCGGCCGCGCCCATGGCGCCCCACGAGATGCCGTAGCGAGCGCTGTTGAGGCAGGTGAAGGGGCCTTTCAAGCCACGCACCTCGGGGAAGGCGTTTTCTTCCGGCACGAAAACATCGTCCATCACGATCTCGCCGGTGATGCTGGCGCGCAGGCCGACCTTGCCGTGGATGGCGGGGGCGCTCAGGCCCTTCCAGCCCTTCTCCAGCACGAAGCCGCGGATCTGATCCTTGCCGTTCTCGTTGAACTGTGCCCAGACCACGAACACGTCGGCGATCGGCGAGTTGCTGATCCACATCTTGCTGCCGCGTAGCGTGTAGCCGCCGTCTACCTTGGTGGCGCGGGTGAGCATGCTGGCCGGGTCGGAGCCGTGGTTGGGCTCGGTCAGGCCGAAGCAGCCGATGAACTCGCCGGTGGCCAGCTTGGGCAGGTACTTGCGCTTGGTGGCCTCGTTGCCGAACTCGTTGATCGGCACCATCACCAAGGATGATTGCACGCTCATCATCGAGCGGTAGCCCGAGTCCACACGTTCGACCTCGCGGGCGATCAGGCCGTAGCTGACGTAGTTCAAGCCCGCACCGCCGTACTCGGTCGGGATGGTGGCGCCCAGCAGGCCCAGCTCGCCCATCTCGCGGAAGATGGCCGGGTCGGTCTGCTCGTTGCGAAAGGCCAGGGTCACGCGCGGCAGCAGCTTGCCCTGCGCGTACTCGCGCGCGGCGTCCTTGATCATGCGTTCTTCCTGCGTGAGCTGATCGTCCAGCAGCAGGGGGTCGGCCCAGTTGAAGGTGGCTTTGTTGGCGCTCATGGTGTGTCCCGTGGGTGTTTGATGCAGGTGATGCAAGTGATGCGTGGATGCGGGTGGCGTGCGTGCGGTGTTCAACGTGGCTCGGCCGATTGCAGCTCGCGCCACAGGATCTTGCCGGTGGCCGACTTGGGCAGGTGCTCAACGAAGGCGACGATGCGCGGCGCCTTGTACGCGGCCATGTGGGTGTGCGCCCAGTCGACGATGTCGGCTTCGCTGACCTGGCCACGTGCTTCGGGCTTGAGCACGACGATGGCCTTGACGGTTTCGCCGCGTCGCTCGTCGCGCGTGCCGATCACGCAGGCTTCCTGGATGGCGGGGTGGGCATAGAGCAGGGCTTCGACCTCGCTGGGCCAGACCTTGAAGCCCGAGGCATTGATCATGCGCTTGAGCCGATCGACCATGTGGAAGTAGCCGTCTTCGTCGGAGCGGGCCAGGTCGCCCGTGCGCAAGAATCGCTTGCCGTCGAGCGTGACGAAGGCCTCGGCGTTGGCCGCGTCGTTGCGCCAGTAGCCCAGCATCAGTTGCGGTCCGTGGGTGATGATTTCACCCACCTCGCCGGGCGGCAGCTCCTCGAAGGTGTCTGGGTTCACCACGCGTGAGTCGACGTCGAAGATGGGGATGCCCAGGCACTGCTTCTTGGCACGTGGCACGGGGTTGATGTGCGTGGCAGCCATGGTCTCGGACAAACCATAGCCTTCGATGTAGTCGAGGCCCGTGAGGGCCTTCAGTCGCGCGGCCACGGCTTCGGGCATGGCTGCGCCGCCGCCGCCGATGCTTTGCAGGCTGCTCAAGTCGGCGTTTTCGATGTCTGGGTGGGCCAGCAGGTCGACCACCATGGTCGAGATCATCTGCGCGGCGGTGATGCGCTGTCGCTGCAGGCATTCGAGCGCGACGTCGCGGTCCCAGCGGGGCAGGATGACGACGGTGGCGCCCAGGTGCAGCACGCTGTTGAGGCTGCTCTGGAAACCGGTGACGTGGAAGTAGGGCAGGGTGGCGAGGATGACGGCGTCGCGCGGGCTGTCCAGCCACACGCTGCGCGCCACCGTGCCATACATGACGCTGCGGTGCGTGTGCATGCAGCCCTTTGGGTGGCCGGTGGTGCCCGAGGTGTAGGGCATCACGGCCAGGTCGTCGGGGCCGCCTTGCAAGGATGCGGGCTGGCGTTGCTCGGCCATCGCATCCACCCACAGCGTCACGCCTTCGGTGTCGATTGGCTGGCGCGGCGAGGCGATGAAGTCGGGCACGCGCATGTCGGTCGGCGCGGTCAGGTGGTCGCTGTACGAGGCCACGAGCACGTGTTGCAGGCCTGCGTCGGTGCTGTGGCCTTCTTCGAGCAGGGGCGCTACCTGGTCGAGCAGGTCCTGCGCGCAGATCAGCACCTTCGCCTCCGCGTCCTGGATCAGATGCCGGAGCTCTTGCGTTCGGTTCATCGGGTTCACCGGCACCAGCACGGCGTCGGCGCGCAGCACGCCGTAAGCGCCGATCGCGAACTGCGGGCTGTTCTGCATGCACAGCAACACGCGGTCGCCACGATTCACGCCAGCCACCTGCTGCAGCCAGCCTGCCAGCCACTCGGTCTGCTGCTTGAACTGGCCGTGGGTGACGACGCTGTCGTAGAACACGAGGCAGGGCTTGTCGGGGTGGCGCGCCGCCGAGGCCGCGACGTTGGCCCACAGGTGCGTCTGTGGAAAGTCCAGCGAGCGCGGCACGTCGCTGGGCCAGTGCTTGAAGTGGCGGTCAGACATGGCGGCGATGTTACGGGCTCTGAGGTCGGTGTGATGGCATCGTGGGCGTTGCCTTGGATGCCGATCAGGCCACGCGGCCCAGCTCGATGAAGCGCGTCAGGTGGTGGTCTTCGTCGCCCAACTGGTGGTCGATGAGGATGAGGCGCTTGGCATGGTGGGCGAGCGCCAGCTCCCATGTCATGCCGATGCCACCGTGCAACTGGATGGCTTCCTGCGCCACCAGCGTGCCGATGCGCCCGGTGCTGACCTTGGCCGCCGACAGCGCGCGCTCTCGGGCGATGCGGTCGCTGCTCAAAGCTGCCGCCGCGTTGATGACCGCCGAGCGCGCTTGCTCGACCTCCAGCAGCACGTCGGCCATGCGGTGCTGCAGTGCCTGGAAGCTGCCAATCGGCACGCCGAACTGCTTGCGCGTCTGCAGGTACTCGATGGTCATGCGCTTGGTGGCCTCCATCGAGCCCAGGCTTTCGGCACACAGGCCCAGGATGCCCTGACCGATGGCGTGTTCCAGCGTGGCGTGGCCTTGGCCGGCATCGCCCAGCAGGGCCGATGCAGGCAGGCTCACCTCGTCGAGCATGACGTCGGCCGTGCGGCTGCCATCGTGTGTGGCAAAGCCCTTGATGGTCAGGCCGGTGGCCTTGGCCGGCACGATGAACAGCGCGATGCCATCGGCCTCGGTCGCATCGCCCGACACGCGCGCCGACACCACCAGCCAATCGACCCGATCGCCCAGCGGAATGGCCGTCTTGCGGCCTTGCAACAGCCAACCATCGGCGTTGCGTTCGGCCTGCGTGGTCACGTGCTGGAGGTCGTGGAAGGCCCCAGGCTCTTCATGTGCCAGCGTGGCGATGTGGCTGCCGTCGATCAAGCCATGCAAAAGCGATTTTTGTTCTGCGTTGCCGGCGTGGGCCACGGCGCTGCCCGCCAGCAGAACGGGCAGGGCGGGCGTGAGCGCCAGACCGTGCCCGATGGCCTCGAACACCACGGCGATGTCGAAGCCCTGGCCACCGTAGCCGCCATCTGCCTCGCTGAACAGCGCGCCTGCGGCGCCCACCTCACAAAGCTGTTGCCAGGCGCGGCGGTCAAAGCCCTGCGCCTGCTTGTCAGTGGCCATGCGGGCCTCGAAGCCCATCTGCTCACTGATGAAGCGGTCGAGCGTGTCCGCCAGCATGCGGCGGTCTTCGGTGTGCTGGAAGTTCATGGTCGCGTCCTCACAGGCCCAGGATCATCTTGGCGATGATGTTCTTCTGGATCTCGTTGGAGCCGCCGAAGATCGACAGCTTGCGGTTGTTGAAGTACTGGGGCGTGGCGTGCAGCGCTTCCGGCTGCGCACCGGCCGGCCCCGCCTCGCCTTCCTCGACAAAAGTCAGCGCATGCGGACCCATGGCACGACGCATCAACGCGTTGAGCTCTTGCCTGATCACCGTGCCCTTGATCTTGAGCATGGAGCTTTCCGCACCCGGAGCACCGCCGCCTGCCACCGCGGCGATCACGCGCAGGTTGGTGGTCTTCATGTTCTCCAGTTCGATCTCGACGTGCGCCATGCGGGCCGCGAACAGCGGGTCATCGGCCAGGGGCTTGCCGTTTTTCTTGACGCGCTGCGCGACGGACTTCAGGCGTTCGAGCGCCGCCACCGAAAAGCCCACGCCCGCGATGTTGGTGCGTTCATACGTCAGCAGGAACTTCGCGCAGGTCCAGCCCTTGTGCTCTTCGCCCACGAGGTTGGTTGCCGGCACCTTCACGTCGGTGAAGAACACCTCGTTGACCTCGTGCTCGCCATCGAGCGTGATGATCGGACGCACCTCCACGCCGGGCGTGGCCATGTCGATCAGCAAGAAGCTGATGCCTTCTTGCTTCTTGGCTTCCTTGTTGGTGCGCACCAGGCAGAAGATCATGTTGGCGTGGTGGCCCAGCGTGGTCCAGGTCTTCTGGCCGTTGACCACGTAGAACTCGCCCGACGCATCTTTCACCGCCGTGGTCTTGACCGAGGCCAGGTCGGAGCCTGCACCGGGCTCGGAGTAGCCCTGGCACCACCAGTCCTCACCACTGAGGATGCGCGGCAACCAGTGATGCTTTTGCGCCTCGCTGCCGTATTTGATGAGAACAGGGCCCAGCATGTTCACGCCGAAGGGCACGGTGCGCGGGCAGTGCGCCAGCGCGCACTCGTTGTCGAAGATGAACTTCTGCACGGCGCTCCAGCCGGTGCCGCCCCATTCGCGCGGCCAGTGATTGGCCAGCCAGCCGCGCGCGTTCAAGATGGCGTGCCAGCGCTCGTGCTCGGTTTTGCTCAGGTGGCGACCCTCTCGCACCTTGTCGGTCAAATCGGCGGGCACTTGTTCGCGCAGGAAGGCTCTCACCTCTTCGCGGAAGGCCAGTTCATCGGGGGTGAAACTCAGGTCCATGGCGGGCGTCCTTCGGGATCAGTAGATTTCGAACAGGCCGGCCGCACCCATGCCGCCGGCGATGCACATGGTCACCACGGCCCACTTCACGCTCTGGTCCTTCGCCTTTCGGCGGCGGCCCTCGAGCAGCACCGTGCCCACCAGCCGCGCGCCCGTCATGCCGAATGGGTGGCCGATGGAAATGGCGCCACCGTTGACATTCAAGCGCTCATCGGGGATGCCAAGCTTTTGCTGGCAGTAGATCGACTGCGAAGCGAAGGCCTCGTTCAACTCCCACAGGTCGATGTCATCGACCTTCAAGCCGTGCCGTGCCAGCAGCTTGGGCACCGCGAACACCGGCCCGATGCCCATCTCGTCGGGCTCGCAACCGGCCACGGCCAGGCCACGGAACGCGCCCAGCGGCTGCAGGCCCAGGCGCTCGGCTTCGCGGCGCTCCATCAGCACGCAAGCCGAGGCGCCGTCGGACAGCTGCGAGGCGTTACCGGCGGTGATGAACTGGTCGCCCCCGCGCACGGGTTCGAGCTTGGCCAGCGCTTCGTAGGTGGTGCCGGGCCGGTTGCAGGTGTCGTGGTCGATGGTGGCCTGCACGTTCGTCACCTCTTTGGTGACCTTGTCCTGCACGGCCATGGTGGTCGTGATGGGCACGATCTCATCGCGGTAGCGGCCGGCCGCTTGCGCCTCGGCCGTCTTGCGCTGGCTCTCGACCGAGAAGCGGTCCTGGGCCTCGCGCGAGATGCCGTAACGCTGCGCCACGATGTCGGCGGTTTCGATCATGGCCATGTACAGCGCGGGCTTGTGCTCCACGATCCACGGGTCCATGCCGGAGTTGCCGTCCTCGCGCGTTCGGATGCCCGAGATGCTTTCGATGCCGCCAGCGATCATGGCCGGTGCGCCTTCCGCCACGATGCGCCCGGCCGCGATCGCGATCGCCTGCAGACCCGATGCGCAAAAGCGGTTCACGGTGGTGCCCGCGATGCTCAGCGGCAGCTCGCTGCGCACGATGCTTTGCCGCGCGATGTTGCGGCCCGTCGTGCCTTCAGGGTAGCCGCAGCCGAGGATGCAGTCCTCGATCAACCCAGGGTCGATGCCCGCGCGTTCGACCGCAGCCTTCACCGCGAACGACGCCAGCGTGGCCCCCGGTGTGATGTTGAGTTCACCGCGGTGCGACTTGGTCAGAGGTGTGCGTGCGGTCGAGACGATCACCGCTTCGCGGCTGTGTTGAGAGGGGTGCATGGCGGCCTCGGGTTCGTGGTGTTGGGGTGTCGGGAGAGCAGGCTGGGCCTGTTGGGGGTCGGTGCCCTCGTCGGGCTCAGACGCCGTTCAACGACTCAAATCCGTGGCCCTCGGCCACCAGACGCTCGAGCAAGGCCGATGGTTGCCAGAACAGCGCATCGGCCTGCGCGAACTCGCGGAGGTCGGCCAGGATGTTCGCCAGGCCCACCTGGTCGGCGTGCCACATCGGTCCGCCTTTGCTGCGCGGGAAGCCATAACCATGCACCAGCGTGACGTCCACGTCCAGGGGGCGCAGCGCGATGCCCTGGTCGACGACCTTGGCACCTTCGTTGACCATGGCGGCGATGTAGCGGCGCTGCAGCTCTTCGCGCGTGAAGCTGCGCGGCCTCACGCCGGCATTGCGCCGCTCTTCGTCAATGATCAGCGTCACATCAGGGTTCGCAGTGCCCGTGCGCGAACCGGCTTCGTACACGTACCAGCCGCGCCCCGTCTTCTGCCCGAACCAGCCCTGCTCGCACAGCCGGTCGGCGATGTGCACGTAGCGCGCTTTCGGGTCGCGCGTGGCGGCGCGGCGCTTGCGCGTGGCCCAGCCGATGTCGCCACCGGCCAGGTCGCTCATCTCATATGGCCCCATCGGGAAGCCGAAGGCTTTGACCATGGCGTCGATCTCGAAAGGCGATGCGCCGTCTTCCATCAGGTGGTCGGCCGCTGTGCGGTAGACGGCCAGGATGCGGTTGCCGATGAAGCCGTCGCACACGCCGGCGCGCACCGGCACCTTCTTGAGGCGCTGGGCCAGCGCAAAGCCAGTGGCCACCACGTCGGCCGACACCTTGGCGGGCACCACGATTTCCAGCAGCTTCATGATGTGGGCCGGCGAGAAGAAGTGCAGCCCGATCACGTCGCCCGGCCGCGAGGTGCCCCGCGCGATCTCGTCGATGTCGAGGTAAGACGTGTTGGTGGCCAGCACCGCGCCAGGCTTGCAGACGCGCTCGAGTTCGCCGAACACCGCGTGCTTGACGGCCATGTCCTCGAACACCGCTTCGATGACCAGATCGACCTGAGCCAATGCGTCGTAGCTCACGGCACCTTGCCAGCGCGCCATCACCTCGGATTTGCCTTCAGGTGTCAGCCGGCCCTTGGCCACATGGCCGTCGTAGACCTTCTCGATGCGCGCGCGGCCTTGCGCCAGCGCCGTTTCGTCGCGCTCGATCATCACCACAGGCATGCCCGCGCCCAGCAGCGCCACCGCGATGCCGGCGCCCATGGTGCCGCCACCGACCACGCCCACGCTTTGAATCGACCGGGGTTGTGCCACGCGGGCCTCGGGCGTGTCCATCACGGCGGCTTCGGCGCGTTGCAGGTGGGCCAGCGCCGCCAGTTCAGCGGGGGATGGGGTGGTCGTGTCGGCAGGCATGTTTCGCTCCTGGGCGCTGGAGGCGCTCGTTTTGGGTAGGCCCTGGCAGCCTGGGCTGTTGTCCCAGGGCAGCCGGCATCCTCCCAGGCCCGCAAGTATTTGACAATCCGATCTTCCATTGACAGGCTGTCAAGCCATTTTTGACAATCGTGCGATCATCCGCACCATGGCCGACGCCCCCATGGACCTCCACGCCCTGACCCTGTTGGTCGACATCCTCGACGCCGGCTCGCTCAGCGAAGCCGCCCGCCGCCTCAAGACCAGCCGCGCCAACGTCAGCTACCACCTGAGCCAGCTGGAGCGCAGCTTGGGCCAGCAGCTGGTGCGCCGCAGCACCCGCCGCATCGCCCCCACCGAGCTCGGCCTGCAGCTTTGCGAGCACGGCCGCAAGATCCGAGACGAGCTCGCCGCTGCGCGCGACACCGTCTCCGCGCTCGGCCAGACGCTGCAGGGCCGCGTGCGCCTGAGCGTGCCCAGCGGCTGGGGCCAGCTGGTGATGTCGCCCTGGCTGATCGACTTCAAGCGCGCCCACCCCGGCATCGTGCTCGACGTGGTGTTCGAGAACCGCGTGGTCGACCTCATGCGCGACGAGGTGGACGTGGCCGTGCGCGTGCTCTCCGAGCCTCCCGAACAGCTGGTGGCCCGCGAGATGGGCCAGGTGCGCTACGTGGCCTGCGCCTCAAAAGCCTACGTGGCCGCCCACGGCCTGCCACAGCAGCTTGAAGACCTCTGCACCGCGCCGCTGATCACCTCGGCGGTGGTGGGCCGGCAGTTGCGCCTGGCCGCCTACCTGCACGGCGAGCGTCACGAGGTGCCGCTCTTGCCCACGCTCACGTCCGAGAACTTTCACTTCCTGCGCGAGGCCATCGAGGCCGGCCTGGGCGTGGGCCTGGTGCCGGACTACGTGGTGCAGTCGCTCATTGACGCAGGCCAGGTGCAGACCACGCTCGACGACTGGAAGCTCAGCATCTTCGGCACGCGCATGTTCATGCTCTACATGCCCAACCGCCACCCCACGCGCGCCATGTCCGCCTTCATCGAGTTCGTTTTGTCGCGAGCGCGAGCGGTGGTTTGACGGCGCTGGGCCCAAGAGACTTGCCCAGCACAACTCGGCGCACAGGCGCGCACAGGACCGAGCCCACGCGCGAGGTTGTTGCAAGCCGTATCAGGCCTGTTGCGTTTGTTGCCATTTTCCGGCGCTTGGGCCCCTGATGGGGGGAGGGGTGGGGCAGGACGCTGCTCCTAAACTCCTGGCACCAAACAAACCAAATCAGGGACCATGAATTTGCCAAGCCTGTCGGACCTGG
>CAYJXE010000026.1:0-25687 GCA_964373965.1 uncultured Aquabacterium sp.
CATGTTGGTTCACCGTTTGGTTTGACAGAGCCATCAGAATAGGTCGAGCTCTCCACATTCGAATAGGACTTCGGCCACTGCCTCGTTTTCCTTGAATTTTTCAGGGGTCCAGCTGAGGTTGAAGACGAAGCGCTGGTAGAGCACCAGGGGGGCCATCTTTTCGTCGGGGTCGACCAGCATGTACTTGAAGCACAGCTGCGGGTCCTCGGAGCCAAACGAGATGTAGCGGTGGGCGTGGTTGACGATGATGGGCACCTGGGACTGGCGTCCATCGATCGGGTCAAAGGAGATGTAGCGGTTCTTGAACATGCCCCACACGAGGTTGGTGACCTCGCCCATCACGTGGTTGATGTCACGAAAGTCGACGTGATCGGTCGGCACGATGTGGGTGCGGCCGCCCTCGACCAGCTTGACCACCGGCTCACCTTCGGTCTGGAACATCATGTAGCCACGGCACCAGTTGCTCTCCAGCGGGATGAGCGTGAACAGCTCGCCGTAGATGATGCGGTCGCGCACGATGTAGGGCGACTCGGTCAAGACCTCGATGTGCTTGAACTGGCTTTGCAGGGCCGTCTTCGTGATCTCGGTGATGCCTCGCACCAGGGCGTTGGGGTACATCAGGCTGAAGATGGCGTGATCGATGACCTGCTTGAGCTGCGAGATGCCAGAGAGCATGTAGGCAGCGGTGAACAGGCTCTGCTGCCGGTCGCTCAGGTCCTCCAGGTGCGAGAAGGCCTCGCGCCGCAGGAAGATGGGCAGTTCGGGGCGAACGGCGTGGATCTCTTCGGCAAAGTCCAGCGCACTGTCGCCTTCCACCCGGTAGGTCTCCGACAGAAAGATGGCCCCCAAGTCGACGTTGGTCTTGAGCACCGAGAGCACATTGGCGGCCGTCGCCTTGACGCACACCAGCTTGTTCTCATCACAAAACTGTCTGATCTTTTGCTGCGCGCCGTCGTCGTCGTCGAGGACAAGGACCTTGCTGATGAGTTCAGCTTGTTCAACCATGGGGGATTCCTGTCAAGGTGGGGTGGGGTCAGAACATCTCGAGCTCGCCGTGGCTTTCCTCAACCACGGTGGTGTCGGCCCGGAAATCGATGTCCGCGAATTCACTGACAGCCAAGGTGGCGTACAGCTTGATGGAGTCATTGACCACGACTTCGAAGTGCCGCACAAAGCCGGCGCCCAGCTCGTCGATGAAGTCAATGCAATGGCGATCGAGGAAGTTGGGCGTGGACATGCCCAAGTAGGGAAAGTGTTGGGCCAGGTCGCGGTTGATCGCACCGCAAAGGATGTTGCCCACCTCGCCCAGCACGTCCAGGAACTCTTCTTCGCTGAGCTCGTCCACAGGCCGGCGGTTGATGGCCGCCAGGTGCTGCTTGAGCTTGGCGTCCAGCGTGAAGTACACCAACGTCATCGCCCTGAACAGGTAGGACGACACCGTGAGGATGACGATGCGCTGCCCCTGGATGCGGGAGACGTCCTCCAGCACCGAAACCTCGCACGTGTCTTCGGGCGAAGCTGGTAGCGCGCCTTTGATGGCCTGCTTGGTGAAGAACTCGAATGCTTCCCGGGCGGATGGACTGATCATGGCTGTCAGGCGGCCTCGGCAAGGAGGCCACGGGTCTTGTTGTTGATCAACTGCAGCTCGGTGACTGCCCCGATGATCATCTTTCCGCCCGCCTGCATGTCCTGAAAGGTGGTGGTGGTGATCAGGTCGTTTTTGTAGAGGTTGTTGCGGTAGTCCTTGGACAGGGCCTCCGCGCGATTGGCCAGGGTGCGCACCTCGTTGGCCACCACGGCAAAGCCCTTGCCCATGTCGCCCGCACGCGCGGCCTCGATGGAGGCGTTGAGCGCCACGATCACCACCTGACGCACGATGGCCGCGAACTCGTCGTTGCGCTCATGCATCTCGCGGTTGTGGGTGAGCAGCACGCTCATGTCTTCGTGCCAGCGCTCGAAGGTCTTGATCAGGCCCAGCAGCTTTTCAATGGACTCGGCTAACTGGTTGGACGCGGCCAGGGTGCGCTCGCGCGAGTCGGCGGCCCCGGACCTGACGTCGTGCAACTGATCTTCCAGGCTGGCGCGCAGCTGGCCCAGCTCCTGCTGGGAGCTCACCTGCGTGCTCTCGAGCGCCTGTTGATGGCGCTCTTGTTCGGCCCGCAGGTTGTTGATCTCGGCCTGCAGCAGTTGCTCGCGCGCCTGCACATCGGCAACGGGAATGCAGGGGCCGATCGCAGACTGGCGTCGCTGCCACCACCAGGTGGCCGCACCGCCGCCAACGATCAGGCTCACCGCGGAAATGCCCAGATCCAACCACATGTCACGCCTCGATCTTTCTTCTGAATGTTGATGCCTGAGGTCTTATCGACGGATGCAACAGCTTCCTGAAGCACCGCATCGCTGTCAGGCCGCCAGCGGCTGCACGGTGGCAGCGTGCTTGTCGGGCAGCGAGATGAGCAACTCGAAGGGACGCCATTCGTCACCGTCCTGGCCGCCGCGGAAGCGGATGACCACGTCACCGCCCTCGCGTTGCAGGAAGCCGCGCACGGCGTCCATGCCCACGCCACGACCGGAGACCTCGGTCACCTGCTCGGCGGTGGAGAAACCAGAGGCGAAGATGAGGTTGGCCACCTCTTCGGGGCTCGCGTTGGACGCGGGGTCCAGCACACCGTTCTCGATGGCCTTGGCGCGGATCTTGGCAACGGCCAGGCCTCGGCCATCATCGTGCAGACGCATCTGCATCTGGCCATCCTGAACCGCCAACTCCAGAGAGATCTGACCAACAGGCGCCTTGCCTGCAGCGACCCGGGTCTCTGCGGTCTCGAGGCCATGGTCCATCGAGTTGCGCAGCAGGTGAGTGAACACGTTCTTGAGCAGGCCGGTGACCTGGTTGCGAACCATGATGCCGTGGTCCTGGATGGCCACCTTGGGCGGCTCTTTGCCCAGCTCGCGAGCCAGCGAAGGCAGCGACTCGACGATGCCGGCGAGCACATGCTCGACCTTCTCGGTGCCAATGAGCTGCAGTGTGTGGCTGACCTTCTCGAGGGTGGCGCGCACCTCCTGTGCGTCGGCCTGATGAGCCTTTCGCAGCAGCTCGAGGGCATGGGAGACCTGATCCTTCTCGACCATCAGGAAGCGCTCGACGCTGCCACGGCGACCCGGCCCCTTGCGACCGAGCTTGTGGTCATTGATCTTGTGGTACTCCTCGACCAGGGCGCCCACCTCGGCCAGCTGTGCCAGCAGGGCTTGGGCGTCCCACTCCTTCTCGGGGTCCTTGCGCAGCTCGTCGTAGGCCTGCTCGGTCTCGTGCACGGTGTTGGTCATGTGCTGCAGGCCGTAGGTGCGCGCATTGCCCTTGATGGTGTGCATGTTGCGGAACAGCAGGCCGATGGTGTCGGCGTCCTTGCCCTGAGCCTGGCGGATGAGCTGCTCGTTTTCTTCCACGAACTTGCGCGAGCCTTCGATGAACTCCTGGAACTTTTCCTGCGTGACCGCCAGGATCTCGCCGATGATTTCCAGCTCGCGCTTTTGCGCGCCCGCTTCGCTGGCCAGTCGCTTGAGTTCGGTGACGTCGCGCACGCACAGCATGAGCTTTTCGACCGTGTCGCTTTCATCGGCGATCGGCGACCAGCTCAGCTCCAGGCTCTTGACGGCGCCATTGGGCATGGTCTTTTCGAACTCGGTGACCAGCAGGTGCGAGTTGAACTCGTAGTTCATCATGTCTTCGCCGATGCACGAACCGACGGCGGCATCCACCTGAGACAGGTCGTTGGAGCCCAGGTTGGTCTGGCTGAAGACCAGCTCCATCACGTTGGCACCGGCGATGTCCTGGGTCTCGAAGATGGCCTCCATGTAGGCCGAGTACTCGGGGTGGATCACACCGCCCGGCATCACGGTCATCACACCCTGGGGCATGTTCTCGAGCATGGCCTGGATGTCGTTGGTCTTTTGCCGCAGCTGGGCGGTGCGCTCGGCGACGCGGCGCTCCAGGCTGGCGTTCTGTTCGGCGATCACGGCCATCATCTGCAGGTTGTTGCGGATGAAGAAGACCAGCACGGCCATGAAGGCCAGGTTCATCACGCCCAGGGCCATGCCCATGTAGAGGTTGACCTTGACGGTCTCCTGCGAGTCGGCCAGCGTGCTGACGAAGTTGTCGTAGCTGGAGTCCCGGAACTGCTGGGTGGACTTGCGAAGGTCGGCCAAGGACGCGCCCATCTTCTTGGTCTGCGCGGGCATGTCGATGTCGGCCTTGTCAAGGAAGGCTTTGGCCGTCGAGCTCGCCAGGGTGTTGTAGTCCTTGAACTCCTTGCGCAGGCGCTCCACATCGTCCTTGCGCTCAGGGTAGAGCTCGGCGACCTCGACCAACGCCTTGTCGGCCTGCTGGTAGAAACCTTCGGCCTCGTCGAGCGGATCGGTCTCGCCGATCATGACCGCGCGCATGAACAGCTCTTCCATTTTGTCGAGGCGAACGATGTTGGCCTCGATCTTTTGCAGCACCGGGAAGTACAGGTCCTTGATGCTGGTGAGCTGATCGCTGCTTCGGAACGATTTCTGGACCGACAGCGTGGTCACCCCCAGGAACACCAGGATCGCCACCCCCACGATCATGATGATCTTGCGCATGGGGTTGCTTTCCTGGCTGGCGCCCGCTTGCGCGTCGGCGTGGCCATCGTTGGCGGCGGGGGTCTTGTTGTCTAGCGTATCGGTGTGCACTGGCGGCTCCGTGTCCTGATTACCGAAGGGTCAGTTCAGATTACGGAAGCTGCGCGAAAAAATGAAACGGATCAGCGCCAGGGAAACGTGGCTTTTGCACGAAATGCCCCATCAGCCAAACAGGTGAAAAAAAACCGCCCGAGCCGGGTGGCTCGGGCGGTTACCGAGAGGTCGAAAAAAAAGAGCGAACTCAGGTGGCGCGAGCGGCCCGCAGCTTCATCGAGAACTCTTGCAGGGCCTGGATGCCACTGGCCTCAGCACGCTGGCACCAGCTCTGCAGGTCGACGACCAACTGCTCGGCGGAGACATTGGTGCGCGTCCACAGCGCCCGCAGCTCTTCGCGCATGGCGATCAGCTTGGCGAGGTTGGGGTTGTGCGCACAGGCATCGGCCACCTGCTCAGGCATGCCTGCGGGCATCTGCTCGACGTCTCGGTGCATCCAGCGACGGACCTGGGCCAGGCGCGAGGCAGCGCTGGTTTCGCCAGCGGCTTTCAAGCGGGCCATTTCGGCCTGGCAGGCGCTGCGCACTTCGCGGGCGTAACCTGCCATGAGCTCATAGCGATTGGCCACGATGGCCTCCAGGGTCTTGGCATCGGCCACGGGCTTGACGTCACCGAGCTGCAGGCGCGGCGGGGTCTTGCGCACCTTGGCCAGGCCGATCATCTCCAGGCCCCGGATGTAGCCCCAGCCGATGTCGAACTCGTAGGGCTTGACCGACAGCTTGGCCGAGGTCGGGTAGGTGTGGTGGTTGTTGTGCAGCTCTTCGCCACCGATGAGGATGCCCCAGGGGGACACGTTGGTGGATGCGTCAGCGGCTTCGAAATTGCGGTAACCCCACCAGTGCCCCAGGCCGTTGATGATGCCGGCGGCAGTGATCGGGATCCAGACCATTTGCACCGCCCAGACGGTGATGCCGATGGCGCCGAACAGGGCGACGTCGATGGCAAACATCAGCCAGATGCCCCAGACAGCCCGCGGGGTGTAGAGATTGCGCTCGAGCCAGTCGTCCGGCGTGTTGTGGCCGAACTTCTTGAGGGTTTCGCCGTTGGCGGCCTCCGTGGCGTAAAGCTCGCGGCCACGCAGCAGCACCGTCTTGATGCCGTGGGCCACCGGGCTGTGGGGGTCTTCAGCGGTTTCGCACTTGGCGTGGTGCTTGCGGTGCACGGCCACCCACTGCTTGGTGACGGTGGCGGTGGTCAACCAGAGCCAGAAGCGGAAGAAGTGCGAGGGGATCGCGTGCAGCTCAAGTGACCGATGCGCCTGCGCACGATGCAGGAAGATGGTCACCGAAGCAATGGTGATGTGCGTGAGAAGCAGCGTGTAGAGAACGATCTGCCACCACGAGGCATTCACCAAACCACCGATGCCCCACTGAATCAGGGCATCGTGGAAAGAAAAATCAAACATCTCGAAAACCTTTCAACGGGTGCCGGATTGTAGTGGCCTGCACCCACGCGATCCGTGATCGAGATCATGAGCGGGTTGCCACGCTGGATCGGAGCGTGACAACCCGCGAACGGCGTCAGTCGAGCGACAAAATCGCCTTGACCGTGCCATCCACCGCAGATTTTTCGATGTAGCCGATGGCGTCCGGGTTGCTGGCGACGAACTTCTTGACGTCGGCAGCGGTGCCCAGCTCCTTCGGCGGAGTGGCCTTGCCGGAGAAGGTCAGGCGGGCCCAGGTGGCCTTGACCTGCGACGAGGACTTGCCTGCGGCCTTGCTGTAGAACTGATCACGAGCGGCATTGCCTTCGGGCAGGTCGGCCGGGGCGGCGGTCGAGCCGGACGGCAGCGTGTTGGTCTTGCCCATGAAGATGGCGCTGACCTGGTCAGGCGTCATCGAAGCCAGCGGGCTCTTGGGGTTGACGATCACGACGATTTCGGCCGTGGCCAGGTTGCTCAGGGTCACCAGACCGGCGAGCAGCAGGGACTTGATGAGAGATGTCTTTTGCATGATGTGTTTCTCCTTCCAGATCAAGCTCAGAACACGAAGTCAACAGCGACGCTGATGACGTTGATGTTCTTCTTGGTGTTGAGGAAGGACGAGTTGCCCTTGGCGTAGTCGGCCGCGAGGTCGGGGACCAGGAACAGGCCGTCGGAACCGGCGGGCTTGGTGATGCGATCGAACTGCGCCTTGACCGCCAAACTGCGGGTGGCGTCCCAACGCACACCGACGCTCAGGGTCTTCTGCTCGAGCTTCTGGGTGTTCAGCACGGCGTTGGTGCCCACGCGCACGGTGCCAGCGCTGGTCAGCACAGGCACAGCGGCTGCACCAATCTGCCCGGGCAAACCAGCCGAAAGCGCGGAGTAGCCTGCAAAGCTCGGCAGGGTCGCATTGGCATCATCCACTTTCAACTTGGAGACCACCACATAAGGGAGGATGTTGCCGAAACGGTAGCCGCCCAGCGCATACCAACCGGTGGTCGATGCGATGTATCCCTTTTTGATTTTCCGCTTGGTGAACTCACCGGACAAGACGATGTTGTCCTGGTCGTAGGATGCCCCGATGCCCGAGAAAGTTGCTCGGACGCCTTGGGTGGTCAGGGCCGCTCGCACAGCAGCTGCGTCGGCAGCCAATGCGGCGCCATAGCCCAGCGCCTGCAGCGTCGCGCTGCCCGCCAGGGCATTGGCTCCGTTGATGACCGAGTTGGCCGTGTTCGACTCAACGGTCAGGGCACCACCCGCGTGACCCGCGCGCACCGTCAGGCCGTTGTCAAACTCGGCTTGCAGGTTGAAGCCCAGTGAGTTCTTGATCTTGACGACGCTGGGCTCGACCTCCGAGGCGCCACTGCGCAGAGACGAGGAGAACTCCGCGCGCGAGCTGCCGCCCCAGATCGTCGAGGTCACGTTGGCGCCCATCAACTCGGTCTGGTAGGAGACATCCAGCCCATCGAACGAGCTCACGGGCACTTGGCCGTAAACATCCAGCGGGGGACGCACCGCCGTGTTGGCGTAACCCACATCGCGGAAGTCGGAGATCATGAAGTACGGGGCGCCGATGCGGCCTGCGCGGACAGCCAGGCTGGGCATGGCTTGCCACTTGGCAAAGGCCCATTCGAACTCAGGCTGGTATTGCCCCGAGGCGCGGTACTTGGTCAGCACCTGAGCCGTGCCCGAAATTGTGTTGGTGAACTTGTAGGAGCCCTGCACACCCACCTTGGTGTCAGGCTCCATCCCCATTTGCTTGTCAACGCCACCACCCTGCCCCGGGTAGTTGAACAGGGCATCGTCGGTGCTGGTGCGGGCAGCACCCACGGTGCCGAATCCGGAGAGACGGGCCTTGCCGTCTGCAGAGGTGAAATCGGCATGAGCGCTGAGGCAAGTCAGCAGGGCGGCAAGCGCCAGGGGCAGGCGCTGCAGTGTCTTGTCGGACATGGAGGGGCTCCTCATCAGGGTGAATTGAGCGTTCGACCCCCGGATCGAGTGGTTGACACCGACCGAGAGACGGATTTTGTTACCGCACCGCAAGAATGTCGCGATGTGGAGTGCTCAGACTATCGGCTGAAACCCGCGAGAGTTGTCCGAAAAAGACGCTGTACAACGGGCTTATGTCACGTCTGCGGGTTTTCGCAGATCGTCCGTTGCAACGTGGCGCTCATGTCCTGATGGAGGTGATCCGACAGCGTCCTGCGGTCGGCGTGAGCCACCGTTCGCGCCTCGAGGAACTCGACGCGCACCACCAACTGCCGTGCGGTGACGGTCATCCACAGCGATTGCAGCAGCCCGATGTCACCCACGTACGCGGCCGAAGGGCTGACGGCATGCCCGCGCTCGCGGTAGGCAATGACCACGGGCTGCACCGGTGCCGGAGCATCGATGGCGGCCTGCAACAGGTTGGCGTGAAAAGGCATGATGTGGCCTCCCGGCCCGGTCGTGCCCTCGGGGAAGACGGCGACGGTGTCGCCATCTCGCAACGCCTGGGCCATCAGGCCCAACACGCGCATGGCGTCGCGTCGGCGTTCGCGCACCAGGTAAAGGGTGCCTGCCGCCGTCACCAGGCGCCCGACGATCGGCCAACTCGCCACCTCTGCCTTGGAGACAAAGCGGGAGGGCATCACCGAGTTGATGGCGACAATGTCCAGCCAGGAAACGTGGTTGCCCACCACGAGCTTGGCCGTCGGGTGAGGCGTGCCGCGCACCTCCAACGTGACGCCGAGGGTGTTCACCAGCTTCCTGGACCAGTCGAGGTGGCGTTCGCGCCGTTGGCGCGCATCGAGCCGGTCCCAGACAGTGAGCACCTGCACCACGCCCCAAAGGATGTGCAACACCGAGCGGGCCAGCCGCCAGGCCGCGATGGGCGAGCGCAACCAGCGCCCGGAAACGGGCGCGGCGGCAGAAACGTGCTGTTGTGGGGGCACCCAGGACATCTCGAAGCGGTGCTCAGGCTGCGGCGGCAGACTCGGCTTCGGATGCTTCGTGGGCCACCTGCCCCGCCACCAGGGTCAGGCGCACACGACCGGCCATCTGGAACCCCGTGTCCTTGAAGGCAAAGGGCGTGTGCTTGCCCTGGCTGACGAGGGCGTCCGGCTGCACCGTCCAGCGCGTGGCAGGGTCGAAGATGACGATGTCGGCCACGCCGCCTTCGGTCAGGCGCCCTGCACTGCTGGCCAGGGAGCCAAGCGAGTCGCCCAGCACCTTGACCGGGCCCTGCGTGACGACCGAGAGGGCGCGGCGCAGGCTGGCGGCGTCGGGCGAGTCGGTGGCGTCGGCGCCCGACCACTTCAGGGCCAGGCTGAGCAGCAACTCCAGGCCGGTGCCACCGGGCTCGGCTTCGCCGAAAGGCAGCGTCTTCTCGTCTTCGCTGACGGGGGTGTGGTCGGAGACCAGCGCGTCGAGCGTGCCGTCGGCCAGCGCCGCCTGCAGGGCATCGCGGTCGCGCACCTGGCGCAGCGGCGGGTTCACGCGCATCGAGGGGTTGAAGTAGCCGATGTCGATGTCGGTCAGCAGCAGGGAGTTGATGCTGACATCCGCCGTGATGGGCAGGCCTTGCGCCTTGGCCTGGCGCACCAGTTCGACGCCGGCGGCGCTGCTGAGGCGACACAGGTGCACGCGCGCACCGGTGGCCCGCACCAGCTCGATGATGGTGTGCAGGGCGATGGTCTCGGCCGCCACGGGCACACCCGACAGGCCCAGGCGGGTGGCCACAGCGCCGCTGGCGGCCACGCCTTTGCCCAGCCAGCCATCGTTCGGGCGCAGCCAGACGGTGTAGCCGAAGGTGGCGGCGTACTGCAGGGCGCGCTGCAGCACCTGGGTGTTTTGCACCGGGGCTTCCGCCTGCGAGAAGCCGACGCAGCCGGCCTCGTTGAGCTCGGCCATCTCGGTGAGGTTCTCGCCCTTGAGGCCACGCGTCAGCGCACCCAGAGGGAACAGGCGGCAGCGGCTGAGCTTGCGTGCGCGCAGCTTGAGCATCTCGACCAGGCCAGGCTCGTCGAGCGTCGGGTCGGTGTCGGGCAGGCAAACCACGCTGGTCACGCCACCTGCGGCGGCAGCGGCCAGTTCGCTCTCCAGCATGCCTTCGTGCTCGTAACCGGGCTCGCGCAGGCGAGCGGCCAGGTCAACCAGGCCAGGCGCGACGATCAGGCCCTTGGCGTCGATCGTGCGGTCGGGCGCGAAGTCGGCCGGCACCTTGCCGATGGCGGTGATGCGGCCAGCGCTGATGGCCAGGTCGCCGACCTGGTCGAGGCCGGACGCAGGATCGATCAATCGACCTTGTTGAATGAGGATCTTCATGCTTCGTTGCCGGCGATGATGGACATGACGGCCATGCGGACCGCGATGCCGAAGGTGACCTGGGGCAGGATGACGCTTTGCTTGCCATCGGCCACGGCGGATTCGATCTCGACGCCACGGTTGATGGGGCCCGGGTGCATGACGATGGCGTCGGGCTTGGCCAGGGCCAGCTTGGCCTGGGTCAGGCCGAACTCCTTGAAGAACTCGCCCGAGCTGGGCAGCATGCCGCCGCTCATGCGCTCGTTCTGCAGGCGCAGCATGATGACGACGTCGGCGCCGCGGATGCCTTCTTCCAGGCTGTGACACACGCGCACGCCCATCTCGCGCAGGTCGCCGGGCACCAGGGTGCGCGGGCCCACCACGCGCACCTCGGGCACGCCCAGCGTGGTCAGCGCGTGGATGTTCGAGCGCGCCACGCGCGAGTGCACGATGTCGCCCACGATGGCCACCGTCAGGTTGGTGAAGTCCTTCTTGTAGTGCCGGATCGTGTACATGTCCAGCAGCGCCTGCGTGGGGTGCGCGTGGCGGCCGTCACCGGCGTTGACCACGTGCACGTGCGGGGCCACGTGCTGGGCGATCAGGTAAGGCGCGCCCGACTCGCTGTGCCGCACGATGAACATGTCGGCCTGCATCGCGCTCAGGTTCGCGATGGTGTCGAGCAGGCTCTCGCCTTTCGATGCCGATGAGCGCGCGATGTCGAGGTTGATGACGTCCGCGCTCAGGCGCTTGGCGGCGATCTCGAAGGTGGTGCGCGTGCGCGTGCTGTTCTCGAAGAACAGGTTGAAGACGCTCTTGCCGCGCAGCAGCGGCACCTTCTTGACCTCGCGCTCGTTGAAGCTGAGGAACTGCTCGGCCGTGTCCAAGATCTGGTGGATGTTGGCCTTGGGCAGGCCCTCGGTCGACAGCAGGTGGATGAGCTCGCCGTGGGCGTTGAGCTGCGGGTTGCGTTGGGGTTTGCGCATGGGCAGGGAGGTGCTCATCACACCTTCTCGAAATGGAACTGGAAGCGCCCGTCGTCAGCTCGGTCAAGCGAGACGCGCTCGTCGGCAGGCAGGCTGATGCGGGCGGCCGAATAGGCCGGCTCGATGGGCAACTGGCGGCCACCGCGATCGACCAGCACGGCCAGGGTGACGCTGGCGGGGCGACCGAAATCGAACAGCTCGTTGATGACGGCGCGCGTGGTGCGGCCGGTGTAGAGCACGTCGTCGATCAGCAGGATGTGGCGGCCTTCGACCTCGAAGGGCAGGTGCGTGGCGCCTTTGGTGGAACTCATGCCGCGCGAGCCGAAGTCGTCGCGGTGCAGGGCCGATGAGATGACGCCGTGCGGGGTGCTCAGGCCCAGGTCACGGGCCAGGCGCTCGGCCAGCCAGGCACCACCGGACCACACGCCCACCAAGGTGGTGTCGGCCGTGACCAGGCGGCGCACGCCGTCCAGCAGGTTCGTGTACAGGGCCTCGGCGTCGAGGCGCAGGGTGTGCGGGGTGGAACTCACGCGGGCCTTTCGGTTTGGGGCGCGACGCCGGTTGCGGCGACGGCACCCATGGCATCAAAGTATTGTTGCAGCAGGATGGCGGCCGAGGCGGCGTCCAGGTCGCGCGCACCGTGTGCGATGGCCTCGGTGGTCGAGTAACGCTCGTCGACCTCGTGCACGGGCAGGTGAAAACGCCCGCACAGCTGGCGCCCGAACTTGCGCGCACGCAGGGTGTTGTCATGCTCGGCGCCATCGGGGTGAAAGGGCACGCCCACCACCAACGCCGCAGGCTGCCACTCGGCCACCAGTTGCGCGATGCGCTCGAAGCGCAGGGCGCCTTCGGCGGCGATGGTCTGAAGTGGCTGGGCCTGGCGCGTCTGGCTGTTGCCGCAGGCCACGCCCACGCGCTTGGCGCCGTAGTCAAAGGCCAGGTAGGTGAGCACGGCCGCGGAGGTGGAAGCCGCGCTCATGCGTGACCGGCCTCGCCCATCAGGAAGTTGCGATCCACACCCAACAGAGACAAAGCCTTGTCATAGCGCTGCTCGACCGGGGTGTCGAAGATGACTTCGGGTTGGGCTTTGACGGTCAACCAGCCGTTGCGAGAAATTTCGTCTTCGAGCTGCCCGGCGCTCCAGCCCGAGTAGCCCAGGGTGACGAAGACGCGCTTGGGGCCGGCGCCCCCAGCGAGGGCCTCGAGCACATCGCGGGAGGTGGTCATCTCCAGGCCTGCCGCGCCAATCTTGAGCGTGGAGTTGTAATGGCCTCCCTCTTCGTCCAGGCGGTCGTGCAGGACAAAACCGCGCTCGGTCTGAACCGGTCCGCCGAAGTACACCGGCTCGTCAGCCAGGTCGGGGCGCTCGAGCTTGAGGTCGACCTTCTCGAAGAGCTCCTGCAAAGGCAACTCGGTCGGCCGGTTGATCACCAGCCCAAGGGCGCCATTGGCGTTGTGCTCGCACAGGTAAACGACCGCGCCGGCGAAGTTGTCATCGCGCATGCTGGGCATGGCGATGAGGAACTGATCGGTCAGGTCGATGGTGCGGGAAGATGGGGAGCCTGCAGACATGTCATGATTTTACGCCGCCGCCCCTGCTTCACCTCACCCTCCATGCCCGACGTCCACACCTCTGCCTTGGTCTGGTTCCGCCGCGACCTTCGCCACCACGACCACGCCGCACTCTTCCATGCCTTGAAAAATGCCCAGCGGGTGTGGTGCACCTTCGTCTTTGACACCGACATCCTGGCCACCCTGCCCCGGCAGGATCGGCGCGTGGCCTTCATCCGCGACTCGCTGGTGGAGCTGGACACCGCCTTGCGAGGCATGGCGCGGCAGGTGGGAGCCCCCTCGCCCACCCTCGCAGGGCTGATCGTGCGACAGGGCAGCACCCGTGTGGAAATCCCGAAACTGGCTGCCGAGTTGGGCGTGCAGGCCGTCTACGCCAACCACGACGACGAGCCCGACGCACTGGCCCGCGACGCCCAGGTGCGCGGCAAACTCAGCGACATCGGTGCGGCGCTCTACACCCTCAAGGACCACGTTGTTTTCGAGCGCAACGAGGTGCTCACCGGCAATGGCACGCCTTACGGGGTCTTCACGCCCTACAAAAACGCCTGGCTCAAGAAGATCGAGCCCTTCTACGTCAAGCCCTACCCGGTCGAGAAATACGCTGCGCACCTGGCTCCCATCCCGCCGGCCATCTGCCCCAGCGAGCAGGACCACGTGCCCACGCTGGGCGACATCGGCTTCGAGCCCGTGGACGACCTCAAGGTGGCCGCCGGCATGAGCGGCGCCCGCGCCCTGCTCGACGACTTCCTGGGCCGCATCGACCGCTACGACGAGCTGCGCGACTACCCCGGCGTCAAAGGCCCCAGCTACCTCTCGACCCACCTGCGCTTCGGCACGGTGTCCATCCGCGAGCTGGCCGACCTGGCCTGGCAGCGCAGCCAGCGGGGCTCGGCGGGCGCACAGGTCTGGCTGTCCGAGCTGATCTGGCGCGATTTTTATCACCAGATCCTGCACCACCACCCGCACGTGGTCGGCCATGCCTACCGGCGCGAGTACGACAAGATCAAGTGGGCCAAGGGCAAGCAGGCGGACGCCCATTTCGCGGCCTGGTGCGAGGGCCGCACCGGCTACCCGCTGGTGGACGCGGCCATGCGCCAGCTCAACCAGACCGGCTACATGCACAACCGGCTGCGCATGGTCACGGCCAGCTTCCTGATCAAGGACCTTGGCATCGACTGGCGACGCGGCGAAGCCTATTTCGCCGAGAAGCTGCTGGACTTCGACCTGGCAGCCAACAACGGTGGCTGGCAATGGGCGGCTTCATCGGGCTGCGACGCGCAACCCTGGTTCCGCATCTTCAACCCCATCAGCCAGAGCGAGAAGTTCGACCCGCAGGGCAAGTTCATCCGCCGCTATGTGCCCGAGTTGGCCAGGCTGCCCGACAACGCGCTGCACGCGCCCTGGCTCGCCCGCCCGGCCGACCTGGCCGCCGCCGAGGACGTGGTGATCGGGCGCGACTACCCTCAGCCCATCGTGCAGCACGACGAAGCCCGTCTGCTGACGCTGGATCGTTACGCTGTGGTCAAAGCCGAGGCCCCAGCCAAGCCGGCACGCAAGCCCTGATTGATCAGAACAGCTCGACGTCGCCGATGTGCGCCTCGGGCGAGGCCAAAACGCCCGCGCGAACCAGCCCCTCGTGGCTGAGCACCTGGTTGCGCCCCTGGTGCTTGGCGCGGTAGACGGCTTGGTCAGCCCGCGCGAAAGCCACGTTGGGGGTGTCCTGGTGGCGCACCTCGGTGAAGCCCACGCTGACGGTGACGTTCTGCACCTGCGGAAACGGGTACTGCGCCACATTGAGGCGAAAGCGCTCGAAGGCCCCCAAGGCGTCCTCTTCGTTGCCGCCGCGCAGCAAGATGACGAACTCTTCACCGCCAAAGCGATAGAGCCGGTCGTGGTGACGGAAGGTCTGGCGCATGATGCGCGCGACCAGCACCAGCACCTCGTCACCGATGAGGTGCCCGAAGCCGTCGTTGACGCGTTTGAAGTGGTCGATGTCCACAACGCCCAGCCAATAGCCAGACGAGTCACTGTGGCGACGCTCGCCCTCGGCGTGATCGGCGCCACGCTCGGTCACCGGCATCGAGGCCTTCAGGAAGGTCGCGTCAAAAGTCTGCCGGTTCAGCAGCGCTGTCAGCGCGTCACGTTGACTGGACTCCAGCAAGTTCTGGAAGTTGCCAAACACCTTCAGAACCGTCTGGATCGTGCGCTGCGCTCGCACGGACAAGGGCTCGTCCGAGTGGACCTCCAGCACGCCGGGCAAGCCGACCTCGACCGGCAGGGGCATGACCATCAGGTGCCCGGGCTGCCCGGAGTCGGGGCCGCTCTGCTCGCAAAGGCGAGAGGCCAGGGCCTTGGCTCGCAATGGGTGGTCGGCCTCCAGCGGCAAGGTGTGCAGGTCGACCCAGGACGGGTCGGAGACCGCGATCTGGCCCTTGCGGGCCAGGCCACAGCACAACCAGCGCCTGGACTCGTCCTCGCGGCCGATGAGGCGGTGCACCCCCACGCTGACCGAACCCAGCAAATCCAGCACGCCCTGGGCCAGGGTGACGTCCAGCAGCTCCCTGTCCCGCTGAGCGGTCAGCGCAGCGAGGTGGGAGATGGCGTCATCCATGGCCGGGGCTGGCGCAGGGATGTCTGAGGGGTGAGGAGGCGAAGGTGGCAATTACAGCTTGAACCCGAAAAGGGCGATCGTCACGAGATGGCGATGTCGGTCGCGGCGGCATGACGGGCCACCAACGCCAACAATTCTTCTTCGCGGTACGGTTTGCCGAGGTAGTGGTTCACCCCCAACTCAGCAGCGTAGTCGCGGTGTTTTTGCGCGATTCGTGAGGTGATCATGATGACGGGCAGGCCGGCGAGCTTCTGGTCAGCGCGGATGTTGCGCACCAGGTCAAAGCCGTCCATGCGAGGCATTTCGATGTCCGACAGTACCACCGCCGGGCGCTCCTGAGCCAAGGATTCAAGGGCCTCCAGCCCGTCTTTTGCCAGGTTGACGCGGTAGCCCTCGCGCGCCAGCAGGCGCTGCGTGACCCGGCGAACGGTCAGCGAATCGTCGACCACGAGCACCAGCGGCACGTCGGGTTCGGCCGACTGCGCCTCGGCCACGAGCAGCGGCTTGGCGTGCGGCTGCAACCAGCCACCGGCCGCATCGCCCGCCGAGGCCAGGGCCTTGCCCGTTGCCGAGCGGGCCTGATCACCATAGACCGTGGCCAGCGCCACCGGGTTGTAGATGAGCGAAACAGCGCCCGAAGCCAGCAGCGTCATGCCGGCCAGACCAGGCAGGCGCGAGAGCTGCGTGCCCAGGTTCTTGACCACCACTTCCTGGTTGCCCAGCACTTCGTCCACGTGGATGGCGATGCGCTGCTGGGCCGAGCGCACGATGACCACCGGCAGGCTGCGGCCACCTTCGACGCCCATGGGGCTGAAATCGAGCAGCGCGCCCAGCCAGTAGAACGGCAAGGTCTGGTCGCCAAAAGGCATGCTGCCATCGCGGTAGGCCTGCTCGACCTCGAGCGGACGCGAGCGGCGCACCATCTCGATGAGGTGGGTGGGCACGGCGACGTTCATCTGCCCGCAACGCAGCATCACCACGCGGGTGACGGCGGTGGTCAGCGGCAGGATCAGCGTGAAGCGGGTGCCCTGTCCAGCTTCGGTGTGGGTTTCGACGCGACCACCCATGGCGTTGACCTCGGCGCGCACGACGTCCATGCCCACGCCTCGGCCCGCCAACTCGGTGACCTGGTCGGCGGTGGAGAAGCCGGGGGTGAAGATCAGGTGCGCCAGCTCGTCATCGCTGAGCTGTGAGTCAGGCTGGATGAGGCCCAGGGACAAGGCGCGCTCGCGGATGCGATCCAGGCGCAGGCCCGCACCGTCGTCGCTGAAGGCGATGTTGACTTCGTTGCCCTCTTGCGAAAGCGTCACGGTGATGGTGCCGGTGGCGTCCTTGCCCGACGCCGCCCGGCCTTCAGGCGACTCGATGCCGTGGGTCACGCAGTTGCGCAGCAGGTGCTCGAAGGCACCGGTCATGCGCTCGAGCACGCCACGGTCGACTTCGGTGCTGCCGCCCACGATGTCCAGGCGCACCTGCTTGGCGGTTTCCTTGGCGGCCTGACGCACCACGCGGTAGAGGCGATCGGACAGGCCTTCGAACTCGACCATGCGCGTGCGCAGCAGGTCGTCCTGCAGGTCACGCGTCAGGCGCGCCTGAGCAGCCAGCTGGTCTTCGGTGGTTTCCATGCTGCGCTGCAGGGTGCGCTGCACGGTGGCCACGTCGTTGACCGACTCGGCCATCATCCGCGTGAGTTCCTGGAACCGGGTGTAGCGGTCGAATTCGAGCGGGTCGAACTGCTGGGACGCGGCGCGGGCCTGCTCCATGCGGGTGGCCACCTGCGTCTCGGCCTGCAACTCGATGTCGCGCAGTTGCTGGCGCAGGCGGTCGAGGTTTTCCGTCAGGTCGGACAGCGAGCCCTTGATCTGCCCCACCTGGCCTTGCAGTCGGGTGCGGGTGATGGCGACCTCGCCGGCGTGGTTGACCAGGCGGTCGAGCAGCTGAGGACGCACGCGCACGGCGGCGTGGGTCGGGCCTTGCGTGTTCTCACGCACGGCAGGCCGCATGGCGGTGAGGCGATCGAGGGGCAGCGAGGCCCAGTCGATGGGCACCAGGGCTTCGGCTGCGGTGTTGGGCGCAGCCAAAGCCGCCTGGTCTGCATCGACGACGGGGGCCGGCCAGCTCGGCGACGGGCTGGCCGGTTCCGCCGACTGCGTGCCCACGTCGGCGGCGCCATCGGTGTCGATGTCAACGCTCGCCAGCTCGGGCTCGGTCGGTGGCACGGGCGCCATCGGCGGCGAGGCCTCGGTCAGCGGGCTGGCCAGCGAGTGCGCCAGCACATCGGCCTGCTGGGTCGCATCGCGCTGACGCAGGGCCTCGAAGTCGTCCACCAGGCGGTCCACGCGCCCTTCCAGCGGGGCCACGGCGTCGGCGCTGGGGCTGCCAGCACTGAGCAGGCGCTCGATGGCGGACTCGAGTCGGTGGGCCAGCTCGCCCAGGCGCATCGCCCCGGCCAGGCGGGCACCGCCCTTGAAGGTGTGCAGCGTGCGCATGCAGGCGGATGCCGCCTCGGTGTCTTCAGGCCGGCTCAGCCAATGGCGAACTTCGTTGGCGAGCTGCGGCAACAGTTCCTGAGCTTCTTCTTCGAAGATGGGGAACAGGTCGGCGTCCACCTGGTCCAGCTGATCGATGTCGTCCTCGCCGTCCCAAGGCAGGTTCAGCTCGGCCAAGGGCGTCAGCGCGGCCGAGGCGGGCGTGGGCTGAACGGTCTCGGCATGGATGGGCTCGTGCTCATCGGGCACCACGGACTCATCCGGCTCGGCACGCACCAGGCGCAGGTGCGACCGCTCGGAGGCTTCGTACAGCGCACCAGGACCGGTTGCCTGCGGGTCGTCGTTCGATGGCTGCAGGCTGCGCGCTTCGATCAGGCGCGAGGCCTCGTGGTCGTAGTCGTCCAGGCGGCTCAGCAGGTCGGGCGACGCAGGGCGCAAGAAGCCAGCGGCAAACTGATGGAGCAGTTGGCGGATCTCTTCGGCGGCTTCGTTGAAGAGGCTCGCATCACTCTCGCGCACACGGCCCAGGGTCTGGGCGCGGCTGAGGCCATGCTCGAGCAGGCGCGCGAGCTTGGACAGATCGGTGTAGCCCACGGTCGCGGAATTGCCCGCCAGCGAATGCGCCAACGCCACCATGTCGTCGCCCACCGGGCGCACCGCGCCTTCGAGCGCCCATTCGCTCAAGGCATGGCCGAGGCGGCGAGACTGCTCATCGGCCTCGTTGAGGTAGATGTTGAACAGCGGGATGGGGATGCGCAGGTCGCCGATGACCTTGACGGGCTCGTCGCTGCCTTCGCTGTCGGGCTCGGGCTCCGTTGCAGGTGCGGGTGCCGGTGCGGATTCGGGTTCGAGTTCGCCAGAGGGCGAATCACCCAAGGACAGGTCCAGCGAGAAATCGACTTCGGTGACGGCCGGAGCTGTGTCACCCAAGGAACCTGCCTGGGTCGGCGCGCCATCGTCCGGCGAGCGGATTTCGACGGGCTCGATGACCTCCAGGTTGGACAGGTCCAGGGGCTCTTCGTCTTCCAGGACGACGGCTTGCGCGATCGACGTGGCTTCGGCCGGGCTGGGCTGTTGGCCCAGTGCGTCGGGCAAGTCCAGGTCGGACAGGCCGGCCTCGACCGCTGCCACCAGCGCTGCCTCGCTGGCGGGCACCGGCTCGGCCAGCAACTCGGGCAAGTCCAGGGAGATGACTTCTTCGACCGACACCAGGTCCGCACCCTGTTCAATCAGGGGCAGGGGCTCGGTGAGGTCAACGAGTGCCGACTCCGACGTGGTGGGCAGGACGTCCAGGGCGGCATCGGACGGCGCCGACACTTGCGGCGCAGCAGCCAGCGAGTGACGCTCGCCACGCAGGCGCATGGCATCGGCCACGGCCACGACAGGCGCGCTCGACCAGGCCGCGTCGCGGCGCTCGGCGATGGCCTCGGTCCATCGGGCGAGGTGATCGAGCACCTCGTGGCTCAGGCCCAGCAGGTCGGCGCTGGCAGGGGCCTGGGACGCCAGCCAGGTGTTGTAAAGCTGCTCGCAGGCCCAGCCGGCTTCGCCGTACTCCTTGAGGCCAACCATGCGCGAGCTGCCCTTGAGGGTGTGGAAGGCACGACGCACCGAGGTCAGGGCCTGCACGTCGTCGGGTTGCTCGCTCAGGCTTTGCAGGCCTTCACGGGCCTGGTCGATGACTTCGCGCGCTTCCTCCAGGAAGATCTCGCGCATCTCGTCGTCTTCTTCCAGGCCGGTGGCCAGGGCCTCGACCACCGGGGTGGGGGCCAGGGGCGCTTGCGGCGGGAAGGCCGGGGCTTCAGGCTCGGGCTCCGGTTCAGGCTGCGTCAGGTCGGCCAGCACCTGGGAGACCTGTTCGCGCGCGGCGGCGGTCGATGCGGCGTCGTCGGTCTGCAGCGCCTGGTCCAGTGCGGCCTGGGCCGCAGCCAGGGTGCCAGCCAGCTCGGACTGTTCCTGCACGTGCGGGGTCTCGGCAAGCTTTTGCAATTGCTCTGACACCAGATCCAGGCTCGCATCGCCCTGCCCGGCTTGCTCCAGCGCCTGCACGACCTCTTCGGCCACGGCCTGGGCTTCCTGCTTTTCGACCTGCTGCACGTGGTGCGCAGCAGCCTCGACCGGGTCATCCGGCGTGCTCAGGACTTTTTTTTCGCGGCCCATCAGCGGGGACAGCACCCCGCTGGCTTCGTCGTAGGTGAACAGGGACTTCGCCAGGGATGGCTGCACGCCCATCATGTCGATGAGGAAACCCAAGGCACCCAGGTTGCTGGCCAGGCGATCAAAGACACCCGATTCGGCCGCGTCTTGCAGGTCGCTCGAAGGCAGCAGCAGTTGGTCGACGTCGTCGCGCATGCGCACGCTCGCGTGAGCGGCCAGGTCGAGCCCGAGCACGGCCAGCACACCACGGATGGACTGCAGCTGGTTCGGCACGTTCACCAGGGGCGCGCGGTTCTGGGGGTCGCGGAAGAACTGGTCGATGTGCTTCTCGCACTCCGACAGGGTAGTGCGCAGCTCCTGCACGACGCTGCCGATGGTCTGGCGGTCGGAAACGCGGCGGTAGAGGTCCTCCATCCAGCCTTCCAGCGGCGGAGCGGTCTGGCCCTCGCTGACCAGGCGGATGCGGTCGGCCAGGCGCTGCATGCGCTCGTGCTGTTCGCTGGACTCGAATTCGCCATCTTCCAGGCAAGCCTCGACGTAGAGCACGCTGGTGGCGACTTCCATGGCCAAGCCGGCCTCGGGGCCCTGCGACGACTGCACGGTGCGCTGCACGGCATCGGACAAGGCCGTGGCCAGCACCTCCCCATCGGGGAACAGCTTGCGCAAGGAGTCACCGACCAGGCTGAACTGCTCGTTCAGGCCGCCGAGGCGCAGGGCCTCGCCAGCGGCCACGGCCGACCAGCCTTCCTTGGCGCTGGCCACGCGCTTGAGCGCCTGGGCGATGGTGGCCGGATCGTGCCGCCCCAGCGAGGAGGCAGCCAGGCTGACCGGGCGGTGGCGCTCCAGGCCAAAGGTGCGGCGCACGCGGGTGAGCACGGAGCGCTCGGCGGCCGGCGTTTCCTGGGCCTGGGCACAGAAGAACAGCAGCTCGTTGGCCAGGCGATCAGACGGCACGCCATTGCCTCGCACCAGCACGCGCAACTGGCTGAGCAGCGACGACAGCACGCGCTTGGCGTGAACGTCGAGCGCGATGTGGCGGTCGGCCAGGCCCTCGAGGAAGCCGCTGGCCAGCATCCAGGTGGCGGCCTCGCGGTGGGCGCGGCGCTGTTCGGCGTCGCGCGCCAAGGCGGCACAGACCTGGGCCAGGTCGCGAGCATCTTGCGGCTGCTGGCGCTTCATCAGGCCCAGCAAGCCACGCTCGAAGGCGTCGACCGTGCCCGCGTCGGGCTTGCGGGGCTCGACGTCATCGGGCGCCTCCAGGCGAGACTCCAGCGACAGCGAAGGCCAGTCCTGTGACCAGAGGTCGGAAGGACGCGGCAAGCCGCCACCCACGCGAGACACCAACGCCTCGTACTGGGGGAACAGCTCCACGGCCGAGACCTGCTTGCCGCCGATGCGTCGGCCCATGTAGTCAAGCAGCGCAAACGAGGCGCGCTCGATGTCGCGCACGGCATCGGCCGACAACGAAGCAGGACGCCCCACGAACTTCTGCACCAGCGCTTCGCTGGCGCGCAGCAAGGCCGCGCCGGCAGGCAAGCCTGCGAGTTCGAGCGCGCCCACACCCTGGTGGATCTGCTGGCGAGCGGTGCGCAACACGGACGGATCGAGCGCATCGACGTCCGACTGCGAGGCCGAGGCCTGGTCCTTGAGCGCACGGTTGAGCGCCTTGTGTGCGGCGTCCAGCGACTTGCGCAACTCGTCCTGCACCCATGCCAGGGCGCTGAGGTCGTCTGCGGGCAGGGCGGCGTCGGTTTGCAGGCTGTCCATGGGATCCCGGGTGTTTGCTTGTCTTGACGTTCGTGGTGCTGCGAAGCCGATCAGGAAGCGATCTTGAATCGGGCCACCTGCTGCTGAAGTTCTTCAGCGGTCTTGGCCAGTTCACGCACCAGCTGCGAGGTCGAGCGCGTGCCCTCACCCGTCTGCTCGGTCACGGCGAAAATGTGCTGGATGTTGGCGACCACCACGTTGGCGTTGTCGGCTTCGCGCAGCGCTTGCGACGAAATCTGCTCGATCAGCTCGGCGAGGCGGCGCGACACGCGGTCGATGTCACCCAGGGCAGATCCGGCGGCGTCGGACAGGCGGGCCCCTTCGACCACACCCTGCGTGGAACGCTCCATGGCGGCCACGGCGTCCTGGGTGTCGGTCTGAATGGTGCGCACCAGCGCGGCAATTTCGCGGGTCGCGTCGGCCGAGCGTTCGGCCAGTCGCTGCACTTCTTCGGCCACCACCGAGAAGCCGCGACCGGCTTCACCGGCTGACGCGGCCTGGATGGCGGCGTTCAAGGCCAGCACGTTCGTCTGCTCCGTGATGTCCGAGATCAGTTCGGTGATTTCGCCGATCTCCTGCGACGACTCGCCCAGTCGCTTGATGCGCTTGGAGGTTTCCTGGATCTGCTCGCGGATGGTGTTCATGCCGCCGATGGCGTTCTGCACGGCGGCCAGGCCGGAGTCGGCAGCGGCCAGCGATTGGCGCGCCACTTCGGCGGAGTGCTGGGCCTGGGCCGACACCTCGTTGATTCGACCTGCCATTTGCAGCACCGATTCGCCGGTTTCACGGATCTCGCGCAGTTGTTCGTCGGAAGCAGCCAGCAGCTCGGTCGAGGTGCTTTCGACCTCGTTGGTGGTGTTCGACACCCGCAGCACGGCGCCTTGCACCTGCGACACCAGCGTGCGCAGCTCTTCCACGGTGAAGTTCACCGAGTCGGCGATGGCGCCAGTGATGTCTTCGGTCACCGTGGCTTGTTGCGTCAGGTCGCCTTCAGCGACGAGTTGCAGCTCGTTCATCAAACGCAGAATGGCCGCCTGGTTGGCGTCGTTGACGCGCTTGGCCTCGCGCTCCTGGCGTTCGGCCTCCTGGCGCTGGGCTTCGGCGATCAAAGCGCGTTGACGTTGGTCGGTCAGGAAGACGCGCAGCAGGCCGTACGAGGCCGTGACGGTCAACAGCAAGAAGACCAGGATCAAGGCCACGTTCAGGCCACCGATGCCGGCGCCTTCGGACAGCTTGGCCTGGACCTCTTCGAGGCCTTTGCGCAGCGGCTCGGAGTCGTCGATCACGGCCACCTGGGCGTCGCGCGCGGCCACCAGGCCTTGGAGGGAACCCAGGATGAAGGTCGACTGCGTGCGCGTGCGCTCGAAGATCTTGAGCAGCGCGTCCAGCATCTCGCGCATTTCCGGGTCTTTGGTGCCGGTCAGGCGCAGGTCCTGGTTGCCGCTGAGCAGGCCTTCGGCGGTTTCCTTGAAGGCGTTCAAGTCCTTGCCAAGCAGGAACACGGCCTCGGTCGACACGCCTTCCACTGTCAGGAATTCGTTGGCCGACTTGCCGATGCGCTGCGTCAGCATCACCAACTGGTTCAGGGCCGAGGCTTCAGCCGGGGAGACGCCACCCTTCTCGATGCGTGCGTTGGCGATGCCTTCGGCCAGGTCGAGCAGCTCGGACGACTGGCTGTTGACCTCGCGCAGGGCCGCGCTCACCTGGGTCAGCGTCTGCTTCTGGCTCAACACGAAGTTGGCGTTTTTCTCGGCGCGATCGACCAGCGGCAGCATGGGCGTGAGCGCATCGCGCGCGGCGCCCGAGACCTCGGAGAGCTTGAGGGCGCTGTCGCCCTGGGCCAGGCCGCGCACGTTGGTGGCGAGCACCTTGGCCGAGTCCGCCACTTCCGGGAAGGCCTGGGCGCGACCGATCAAGGCCTGCGAAACCGACTTGGCCAGGCGCTGCGACTGCATCAGGGCCTGACCGGTGGCACCGGTCTGGGCGGCACGTCGGTCGGCTGCGTTCACAGAGAGGAAGGCGGCGAGCATCAAGCCCAACACGCCCACGGCCAGCGCACCACCGAGGACGCGTTGCTGGCGGTCCAGGCGCAGGTGGCCGATCAGGGGCAGGCCCGTCTGCGACTCGCTGCCGGGCGCCGGGGTTGACAGGGCCTCCGCGTTCAGCCGGGTCTCGTTGTAGTCATCGGGGAACTGCGAAGGCGCGGCCTCAGAAATGATGGAGTCCGAAGTCGTGGTGTTGCCGCCAGGCTGGATGGTCGAAGGCGATGACTGCGTGTCCACCTGCTGGGAGCCATCGGCCGTGACCATGCCCTCCGTGCTCAAGGCTTCCGGCTGGACTTCCTCGCGATCCTGCGACTTGCCCAGCTCCTTGATGCGGCTCAGGAAACTCATGTGCTTGCTCCAGTGACTTCTGTGATTTGCTGTGTTCTTGTTTCGCGCGTCCACGCCCTTCAGGCGTCGATGCGGGCGAAGGCCTCGTCCGAGGCCAGGGCCGTGAGGTCGAGTTCATGCCAGGTGCGCCCCTGGGCATCGATCATTTGCTGACCGATGAAGTGCGGCCGCCTCGCGTCCTCGACTTGAGGGACGGGCTGAAGGTTGGACGGGTTGCGCAGGCCCAGCAGCCGGTCGATCAGCAGCGCGACGTTGACCTGCAGGCGGGCGTTGAAGGCCACCAGGCGGCCGGCGTCACGGGGGGCGGCGCCTTCGGTCACGGGACGGGGCGCGCGCTTGGCCATGCCAAGAAAGCTGGCCAGGTCGACCACGCCATTGAGCTGGCCGCGCAGGTTGGCCACACCCAGGAACCACTCGGCGCTGTGCGGCACCGGGTGGATGGTGGCGAGCGGAAAGATTTCACCGGACTGGTCCAGCGGCAGCAAAAAGCCGTGACCGGCGATCTCGACGGCCAGCCAGCTGCGCGTGGGCGCCTGCTCGCGCACCGTCTGCAGGCGCTCGGCCAGCCGTTGCTGCAATTCCCTGAGGGCTTCCTTGTTGGCCATCGAAGGTGCTCCGGGTCAGCCGAAGGCCTTGATTTTGGCCAGCAACTCGTCCGGGTTGACCGGCTTGACCACGTAGTCGCGCGCGCCCTGGCGCATGCCCCAGACGCGGTCGGTTTCCTGGTTCTTGCTGGTGCAGATGATGACCGGCACGTTGGCGAAGTCCGGATCGCGGGTGATGGCACGGGTCAGCTGAAAGCCGTTCTGGCCGGGCATGACCACGTCCATGAGGATCAGGTCGGGCTTTTCTTCCTGCAGGCGCTTGAGCGCTTCTTCGCCATTCTCGGCGGTGCGCACCTTGTAGCCCTTCTTGGTCAGCAATTCCGACAGAACGTGAAGTTCGGTCTTGGAATCGTCAACGAGCAGGATTTTCTGGATGGACATGGCTAACCTCTTGTCGTTCGCCACTGCGCCCTCCCGTGACATGGCGCGTGGCGTGGATCTTCACATTCTGGGGACTTCGGGAGGTCGCACAGCCCGCTCGGCGCGGCCGCACCCCCCCTGGGGGCGTTCTATCGGTGTTCAGCGGTGTATTGAGCGACAGCCTGCAACAACTGGTCCTTCGTGAACGGTTTGGTCAGGTAGTCCTGCGAACCCACCATTCGGCCACGTGCCTTGTCGAACAGCCCGTCCTTGGACGACAGCATGATCACGGGCGGGTTGGCGAAACGCGGGTTGCGCTTGATGATGGCG
>CAYJXE010000026.1:25697-59871 GCA_964373965.1 uncultured Aquabacterium sp.
TCGAGGGGATCAGAGAGGCACCATCTCGAAATCGTCCTTGCGGGCGCCACATTCGGGACAGACCCAGTTCATGGGAACGTCCTGCCAGCGGGTGCCGGGAGGGATGCCCTCCTCTGGCAGGCCCGCGGCCTCGTCGTAGATCCAGCCGCAGATCAGGCACATCCAGGTACGAAACTCGCTCACGTTGGTTCAGACCAGCTTGAATACAATCAGCCCATTGTAGCCACGCCTTTTTTGTGTAAACCGCAGGGTTTGCCGGCAATGGCTCACGCTTCTTACACTGTTTACCCACCTGATGAACGCACTCCAGACCGGCCCGGACGAAGCCCAGCCCCCCACCGACCAGGACGGGGGTGCGCCAGCCTGCGTCATGAGCTTCAATGCCAACGACCCCAGCGGGGCCTCGGGCATCGGTGCGGACATCGCCACCGTGGCCGCCATGGGCGCCCACGCGCTGCCCGTGGTCACCAGCTTGCTGATCCGCGACACCGCCGAGGTGTTCGAGTCGGTCGAGATCGACCCGGAGGCCGTCATGGAGCAGGCCCGCTCCATCCTGGAGGACGTGACCGTCGCTTCCTGGAAGGTGGGCTTCCTGGGCAGCGCCGAAAACATCAGCGTGGTTGCCGAGATCCTGTCGGATTACCCCGACACCCCCCTGGTGGCGCACCTGTCCAACCTGTCGTGGATGGACGACGACGCCCAGATGGCCTACCTGGACGCTTACCGCGAGCTGATCCTGCCGGCCACGCACGTGCTGGTCGGCGCCCACCAGACGCTGACCGACTTCCTGCTGCCCGAGTGGGAGTCCGAGCGCATGCCCTCGGCGCGCGAGCTGGCCGTGGCCGCCTCCGAGCTGGGCGCCAGCTACGTGCTGGTCACCGGCGTGCAGTTGCCCGACCAGTTCATCGACAACGTGCTGGCTTCGCCGCAAGGCGCGCTGGCGGGCGAGCGCTTCGAGCGCTTCGAGGCCGGTTTCGTCGGCGCGGGTGACACCCTGTCGGCGGCGCTGGCGGCCATTCTTTCCAGCGGCACCGAGCTCGACGTCGCCGTGTCCGAGGCCCTGAGCTTCCTGGACCAGGCGCTGGACGCGGGTTTCCGACCCGGCATGGGCAACGTCGTGCCCGACCGCTTCTTCTGGGCCCTGCCCCCGGGCGATGCCCCGGTGGATGGCGAGCCGCTGCCCGAGGGCAGCGAGCCGGGCCAGCCCACGCTCGACGACACCCCGCCGCCCTCTTCCCGCAACGTCCACTGACGTCATCCGACATGTCCCGCAACGCCCAGCTGTTCGAGCGCGCCCAGCGCGCCATCCCGGGCGGCGTGAACTCGCCCGTGCGTGCCTTCAAGGCCGTGGGCGGCACGCCCCGCTTCATCCAACGCGCCCAAGGCGCCTACACCTGGGACGCCGACGGCACCCGTTTCATCGACTACATCGGCTCCTGGGGCCCGATGATCCTGGGCCACGGTCACCCCGAGGTGCTCGAGGCGGTGCAAAAAGCAGCGCTGGAGGGTTTCTCCTTCGGCGCCCCCACCGAGCGCGAGATCGAGCTCGCAGAAGAAATCCTGAAACTGGTACCCAGCGCGGAGCAAGTGCGCCTGGTCAGCTCGGGCACCGAGGCCGGCATGAGCGCCATCCGCCTGGTGCGTGGCCACACCGGCCGCAACAAAATCATCAAGTTCGAGGGCTGCTACCACGGCCATGCCGACGCGCTGCTGGTCAAGGCCGGCTCGGGCCTGGCCACCTTCGGCCACCCGACCAGCGCCGGCGTGCCGGCCGAGGTCGTGCAACACACCCTGGTGCTGACCTACAACGACATCGAGCAGATCGAGCAGGCCTTTGCCACGCAAGGCTCGACAATAGCCTGCGTGATGATCGAGCCCATCGCCGGCAACATGAACTTCGTGCGCGCCAGCGTGCCGTTCATGAAGCGCGTGCGCGAGCTGTGCACCCAGCACGGCGCCCTGTTCGTGTTCGACGAGGTGATGAGCGGCTTTCGCGTCGGCCTGGGCAGCGCCCAGGGCCTGTATGCGCAGCTCATCCCCGGCTTCCAGCCCGACATGAGCGTGTTCGGCAAGGTCATCGGCGGCGGCATGCCGCTGGCGGCCTTCGCGTCGAGCCGCGAGGTCATGTCCAAGCTGGCGCCGCTGGGCCCGGTCTACCAGGCCGGCACGCTCTCGGGCAACCCGGTGGCCACGGCCTGCGGCCTGGCCACGCTCAAGCTCATCCAGCAGCCCGGTTTCTTCGAGCAGCTGTCGGCGCGCACGCGCCAGTTGATGGGCGGCTTCGTGAAGGTGGCGGCCGATGCCGGCGTGCCCCTGACCGCCGACAGCGAAGGCGGCATGTTCGGCTTCTTCTTCGACTCGGAGTTGCCCCAGAACTACCACGAGGTCATGGCGCGCGGCACCGACACCTTCAACCGCTTCTTCCACCTGATGCTGGACCAGGGCGTGTACCTGGCGCCGGCCATGTACGAAGCAGGCTTCGTCAGCGCCGCGCACACCGACCAGGACATCGCCGACACGGTCGCGGCAGCGGCCAACGCCTTCCGGCGCCTGTGACCCACCCCCGACGACCCCATGCACATCCACATCCTTGGCATCTGCGGCACCTTCATGGGTGGCGTGGCAGCACTGGCCCGTGAGGCCGGCCACCGCGTGACCGGTTGCGACGCCGGCGTCTACCCGCCGATGTCCGACCAACTGCGCGCCCTCGGCATCGACCTGATCGAAGGCTACGGCGTCGATCAGCTTGAACTCAAGCCCGACCTGTTCGTGGTTGGCAACGTGGTCAGCCGGGGCAACCCGCTGATGGAAGCCATCCTCGACGCGGGCCTGCCCTACACGAGCGGCCCGCAGTGGCTGAGCGAACACGTGCTGCAAGGCAGGCATGTGCTGGCCGTGGCCGGCACGCACGGCAAGACGACGACGACCTCGATGCTGACCTGGATCCTGGAGGCCTGCGGCCTGCAGCCCGGCTTCCTGGTGGGCGGCGTGCCGCAGAACTTCGGCGTTTCGGCCCGACTGGGCCGCAACGATGAGGCCTCGCGCCCCGTCGGCGGCCACCCCTTTGTCATCGAGGCCGACGAGTACGACACGGCCTTCTTCGACAAGCGCAGCAAGTTCGTGCACTACCACCCGCGCACCGCCGTGCTCAACAACCTCGAGTTCGACCACGCCGACATCTTTGCCGACCTGGCCGCCATCGAGACCCAGTTCCATCACCTGGTGCGCACCGTGCCGGCCTCGGGTCGCCTGGTGGTCAACGCCCGCGAAGAATCGCTGGAGCGCGTGCTGACGCGCGGTTGCTGGAGCGACGTCGCGCGCTTTGGCGTGCGCGGCGACACGCCGGGCTTTCGCGCCCGTGGCGAGCCCCACGCCTTTGACGTGCTCAAGGCCGGCGTGCTGGTGGGCCGCGTCGAGTGGAGCCTGCTGGGCGAGCACAACCAGATGAACGCGTTGGCCGCCATCGCCGCCGCCGAAAACGTGGGCGTGCCGCCCCAGAAGGCCTGCGAGGCACTCGGCCAGTTCGAGAACGTCAAGCGCCGCATGGAAATCAAGGGCGAGGTGGGCGGCATCACCGTCTACGACGACTTCGCCCACCACCCCACCGCCATCCGCACCACGGTCGATGGCCTGCGCCGCAAGGTCGGGCCCGACGCGCGCATCATCGCGGTGTTCGAGCCGCGCTCCAACACCATGAAGCTGGGCACGATGAAGGCCCTGCTGCCCTGGTCGCTCGAGGACGCCGACCTGGCGATCTGTCACTCAGGCGGACTGGGTTGGGATGCAGGCGAGGCACTGGCCGAAATGGGCGAGCGCGCCTTGGTGGCCGACACCATCGACGCCGTGGTGGTCAAGGTGGTCAAGGCTGCACGGCCAGGCGATCACATCCTGTGCATGAGCAATGGGGGCTTTGGTGGCATCCACGCCAAGCTCCTGTCGGCGCTGAGCTGATCCGAGGGCGGCTCGGCGCCAACCACGCGCCGGGACGGCCTCAGTCGGGCACCGACTCGGATTCGGGTGCCGTGGCCGACTCGGCGATGAGTTGGTTCAAGGGGAAACGGGCGCCTGGGCGAAGCCCGAGTCGGGCCTGCGGCTCGAACGCATCGACCCGGTCCGTGATCAGGCCATCCAGACCGCCCGCCCAGAGGGTGTCTGCACGCTCGGCTTCGTTGACCGTGTAGGCCAACGCCTTGAGCCCTGCCTCGTGGATGATCTCGATGCGACGATCGCTCAGGAAGGCCTGGTGCACGACCAGGGCGCAGCAACCCATCTCGACCGCCTGCTCGACGGCCTCCGGGATCCAGCGATCGACCAGCAGGGCACGGGGCAGATCGGGTTGGGCGTCCCTCGCGGCACTCAGGGCCTCGACGCTGAATGAGCTCAGCAGCGGCTTGACCTCGGCCTGAGCCCACCATTGGGCGACCCGGTCGGCCACGGTGCGACCCGTGCGGACCTCATCGCCCGGCGAGGGCTTGATTTCCAGGTTCACCATCAGCCCCAAGGCCTGAAGCCAACGCGCCAGGCTCTCCAGGCGCAGCAAGGGCTCTCCGGCGTGGGACCGGCCATGCCATGACCCCGCATCCAGCCTGGACAAGGCGTCCCAGGTGAGCGCGCCGGCCAAGCCCTGCCCGTTGGTGGTGCGCTCCAACTCGGCATCGTGCAGCAGGAAAGGCTCCCCGTCTGCACTCAGTTTGACGTCGCACTCGAACATCCCGAAACCATGATCGGCACCCAGGCGAAAGGCAGCCAGCGTGTTTTCAGGGGCCTGCGAGCCGGCGCCGCGGTGGGCAATCCAGCAAGGGTAAGGCCAAGGATCGAGTGGGGAGGTCGGCGTCGGCATGGGTGTCAGGATAGCGAAACCCCTCAAGCATGAAACGATCCACAGGGGGGTGTGAAGTGCCCTTTTCGCGGGAAGGGGTGGGTGGGGTGCGTTAACATCTCGCCTCAGGCGCGAAAACCACCCCCTCACCGCAGTGCCTGGGCGGCTTGCGTCGCCCCGGCTCCGTGGCGTTTTCATTCAGGAACCCGGCCAAAACTGGCCTTTCGCGCCCGGCGCCCTCATGAACGCACCCACCGAGCTGACCCACATGACCGCCCAGGTCGCCGACGGCCACGCCGACGGCCAACCCCGCCTGCGCGAGATCCCCTACAACTACACCTCTTTCTCGGACCGCGAGATCGTCCAGCGCCTGCTGGGCCAGCGTGCCTGGGAGGTGCTCAGCCTGCTTCGCACCGAGCGCCAGACCGGCCGCTCCGCCCGCATGCTCTACGAGGTGCTGGGCGACATCTGGGTGGTGCAGCGCAACCCCTACCTGCAAGACGACCTGCTGAACACGCCCAAGCGCCGTGGCCAGCTGATCGACGCGCTCTACCACCGCCTCAGCGAAGTCAACAAGCGCCGCACCCCTGGCAGCGACGCCGGCCGCGACAAATTGGTCGGCGAACTGCTCGAAGCCGCCGGCCAGGCCATCGACCGCTTCGCGCGCGCCTTCGAACAGATGGCCGACCTGCGCAAGCGCGCCGCCGAGGCCCTGCGTCGCGTCACCCGCGCCGACAACATCAAGTTCGATGGCCTCAGCCGCGTCGCCCACGTGACGGATGCCACCGACTGGCGCGTCGAGTACCCCTTCGTCGTGCTCACGCCCGACACCGAAGAGGAGATGGCGGGCCTGGTCAAGGGCTGCGTCGAACTCGGCCTGACCATCATCCCGCGTGGGGGCGGAACCGGCTACACCGGCGGCGCTGTGCCCCTGACCTGGAAGAGCGCGGTCATCAACACCGAAAAGCTCGAGCAGATGACCGAGGTCGAGCTGGTCGACCTGCCCGGCGTGCAGCACAAGGTGCCCACCGTCTGGACGGGCGCGGGCGTCGTCACCCAGCGCGTGGCCGATGCGGCCGAGCGCGCCGGTTACGTGTTCGCCGTGGACCCGACCTCGGCCGAGGCCTCGTGCGTGGGCGGCAACGTCGCCATGAACGCGGGTGGCAAGAAGGCCGTGCTGTGGGGCACCGCGCTCGACAACCTCGCCTCGTGGCGCATGGTCACGCCCAACGCCGAGTGGCTGGAGGTGGTCCGCATCAACCCCCACCTGGGCAAGATCCACGACGTCGAGGTGGCGAGCTTCGAGCTGCACTACTACGCGGCCGACGGCAAGACCCACCTGCGCACCGAAAAGCTCGACATCCCCGGCCGCATCTTCCGCAAAGAAGGCCTGGGCAAGGACGTCACCGACAAGTTCCTGGCCGGCCTGCCCGGCATCCAGAAGGAAGGCTGCGACGGCCTGATCACCAGCTGCCGCTGGGTGGTGCACCGCATGCCCAAGCACACCCGCACGGTGTGCCTGGAGTTCTTCGGCAACCCGACCCTGTGCGTGCCCTCGATCGTCGAGATCAAGGACTTCATGTTCGCCGAGATGGCGCAACCAGGCGGCGCCATCCTGGCCGGCCTGGAGCACCTCGACGACCGCTACCTCAAGGCCGTGGGCTACGCGACCAAGAGCAAGCGCACGGTGGGCGGCAATGGCCTGCCCAAGATGGTGCTGATCGGCGACATCGTCGGTGACGACGAAGACCGCGTGGCCAGCGCCACCAGCGAGGTCATCCGCCTGGCCAACGGCCGCAACGGCGAAGGCTTCGTGGCCGTGAGCGCCGACGCGCGCAAGAAGTTCTGGGCCGACCGCAAGCGCACCGCCGCCATCGCCAAGCACACCAACGCCTTCAAGGTGAACGAAGACGTGGTGATCCCGCTGCCGCGCATGGGCGAGTACACGCTGGGCATCGAGCGCATCAACATTGAGCTCTCGCTGCGCAACAAGCTGGCCTTGCTGGATGCGTTCGACGCCTTCTTCAATGGTGGCAACGCGGCGGTGGCAGCTTTCATGGGCAAGGCAGACGACCCGTCGGAGCTGCCCAGCGACTAGCAACTCACCGAGAAGGTGCAGGCGGCGCAAACGCTGCTGGCCCAGACGCGCGCCCGCTGGGGCTTCCTGTACCAGCACCTCGACACCCCGCTGGCCGACGTCAGCGGCGACTTGGTGGCCCTGGGCTACACCCAGCACCAGGACGGCACCTATGTGCCAGATGAGGCCACCGCTGGCCAGGGCACCGTCTTCAACCTGCTGCAGACGTGGAGCATCCGCGCCGGCTGGAAGAAGGAAATCCGTGAGCCGCTGGCCAAGGTCTTCAACGGCGCGGCGCTCAGCCCCGTCATCGACGAGCTCAAGCGCATCCACAAGCAGGTGCTGCGCGGTCGCGTGTGGGTGGCCCTGCACATGCACGCCGGCGACGGCAACGTGCACACCAACATCCCGGTCAACAGCGACAACTACGAGATGCTGCAGACGGAGCACGAAGCCGTGGCGCGCATCATGAAGCTGGCGCGTTCGCTCGACGGGGTCATCTCCGGTGAGCACGGCATCGGCATCACCAAGCTCGAGTTCCTGACCGACGAAGAGATCGCCAACTTCACGGCCTACAAGCTGAAAGTGGACCCCGAAGGCCGCTTCAACAAGGGCAAGCTGCTGCGCGGCGCGGCCCTCAAGGCCCTGGGCGATGACGTGCACGCCGCCGACCTGACCGAGGCCTACACGCCCTCGGTCGGCTTGATGGGCCACGAGTCGCTGATCATGCAGCAGTCTGACATCGGCGACATCGCAGCCAGCGTCAAGGACTGCCTGCGCTGCGGCAAGTGCAAACCGGTGTGCGCCACCCACGTGCCGCGCGCTAACCTGCTCTACAGCCCGCGCAACAAGATCCTGGCGACTTCGCTGCTGGTCGAGGCTTTCCTGTACGAAGAGCAGACGCGCCGCGGCGTGTCCATCCAGCACTGGTCCGAGTTCGAGGACGTGGCCGACCACTGCACGGTCTGCCACAAGTGCCTGACGCCCTGCCCGGTCAAGATCGACTTCGGCGACGTGTCGATGAACATGCGCAACCTGCTGACCAAGATGGGCAAGAAGAGCTTCCGCCCCGCTGGTGCAGCCGGCATGGCCATGCTCAACACCAACAACCCGCAGACCATCAAGCTGATCCGCACGGCGCTGGTGGACGTGGCCATGCCGCTGCAGCGCGTGGCCAACGACGTGATGAAGGTGGTGGCCCGCAAGCAGACCGACGCACCGCCGGCCTCGGTCGGCAAGGCCCCGCTGAAGCAGGAAATCATCCACTTCATCAACAAGAAGATGCCGGGCGGCCTGCCCAAAAAGACCGCGCGCGCCCTGCTGGACATCGAGGACAAGGACTACGTCCCCATCATCCGCGACCCCAAGCAGACGACGGCCGACACCGAGGCGGTGTTCTACTTCCCCGGCTGTGGCTCGGAGCGCCTGTTCAGCCAGGTGGGCCTGGCCACGCAAGCCATGCTCTGGCATGCGGGCGTGCAGACCGTGCTGCCGCCGGGCTACCTGTGCTGCGGCTACCCCCAGCGCGGCGCCGGCCAGTTCGACAAGGCCGAGAAGATGATCACCGACAACCGGGTGCTGTTCCACCGCGTGGCCAACACGCTGAACTACCTGGACATCAAGACGGTGGTGGTCAGCTGCGGCACCTGCTATGACCAGCTGCAGGGCTACCAGTTCCACAAGATCTTCCCGGGCTGCCGCATCATCGACATCCACGAGTACCTGCTGGAAAAGGGCATCACGCTCAAGGGCAAGGACGCGTTCCTGTACCACGACCCCTGCCACACGCCCATGAAGCTGCAGGACCCGATGAAGACCGTCAAGGCCCTGGTGGGCGACGGTGTCATCAAGTCCGAGCGCTGCTGCGGCGAGGCAGGCACCCTGGCCGTCAACCGCCCCGACATCTCCACGCAGATCCGCTTCCGCAAGGAAGAAGAGATCCGCAAGGGCGAGGCCGCGCTGCGCAACCAGGGCCTGCTGGGCGAGAAGGACAACGTCAAGATCCTGACGTCCTGCCCCGCGTGCCTGCAAGGCCTGAGCCGCTACGGTGAAGACACGGCCAATGGCCTGCTCGAAGCCGACTACATCGTCGTCGAGATGGCCCGCCAGATCCTGGGCGAGAACTGGATGCGCGAGTACGTCGACCGGGCCAACACCGGCGGCATCGAGCGCGTGCTGGTGTGACCGCGATGGTCGGTTGCGAACTGTGCGAACAGGAAGGCGGCATCCCCGTCTTCCGCAACGACACCCTGCGCGTGATCCGCGCGCAGGATGCCGACCACCCGGCCTTCTACCGCGTGATCTGGAACGCGCACGTGGCCGAGTGGACCGACCTGCCCCCGCCCGATCGCAGCCGCATCATGCAGGCCGTGGCCAAGGTCGAGACCGTGCTGCGCGAGCAACTCAAGCCCACCAAGGTCAACCTGGCCAGCCTGGGCAACGTGGTGCCGCACCTGCACTGGCATGTGATCGCGCGCTTCGACTGGGACGCACGCTGGCCTGCGCCGGTGTGGGCCCCCAAGCAGCATGAGGTCGCGCAAGCCGAAGCTCGCCTGGCGCTGCCCCTGACCGAGCTGGACCGCCGCGTGGCCGAGGCGCTGCTGGCCGGCTGAGTTCAGCCGCCGCCGGGCACACCGCCCTCGGCACCGCCAGGGTCACCGCCAGAGACACCCCCACCCAACGGGCCAGCCTGAGCCACCGACAGCCCTTCTCGGGCCGCCGCCTGCATCAATTGCTGCTCCATCCGAACGTAATGGCTAACCATGTGCGCCAGGCCATCGACCAGCTCGTCGTATGAGATGGGCGGGTTCGGATCGGAGAGGTGCCGGATCACGGTGAACATGCCCGCGTTCACGAAGATGTAGCTCATGGCCGCGAAGCGCTGCATGCGCGCGTACTGCGGGTTGTGCAGCAGGTACTGCACGATGATGTCGCCCAGCAGGCGCGAGACCTCGGTCAGGTCCAGGCGGAAATCCGCGTTGAAAATCACCCGGGCATAGCGCAGGTAGCGCTGCTCGTCGCGCAGCAGCAGGGCCTGCACCTCGTAGAGCAGCGTCGGGATGGCCTGCGTCAAAGGCGTGCGCACGATCTTGGGCGTCAGGGGCTGCAAGGTGCTGACCAGGTCGCGCACGAAGCGCTCCTGCATGGCCGCGTAGATGGCTTCCTTGTTGCGGAAGTACTCGTACAAGGACCCCACGCTGACACCAGCGATGTCGGCGATGTGGGTGGTGGTGGTGCCGGCCAGGCCGTGCCTGCCCAGGCTGATGTAGCCGGCGTCCAGGATGGCTTCCACGGTGGACTTGGCGCGTTGCTGTCGGGGGATGCGTGGCATGGATGGCAGGAAAGGATCCGAATTGAATCCGAATGAACATTCGGATCAAACTGTCACCGATTATCGTGCACGGGAAGCAAACGTGCCCCCATCAGGAGACAACGCATGTCAGACACCGTCGCCACCCGCCCGCTCACCGGCGCCCAGGTGGGCATCCCGCCCCGCCACATCGACTTTCGCTTCTCTCAGGCGTCTCAGCGGTATTTCTTCTACGACCAGAACCCGCTGGCCAGCCTGATGTTCGTGGTGTTCTCGGGCATCTTCCCGCCAGGCGAGCGCTTCTTCATGGAATCGGTGCGCCACTTCCGCGACAGCATCACCGACCCGGTGCTCAAGGCCCAGGTCTCCGGCTTCATGGGACAGGAGGCCCTGCACGGTCGCGAACACGACCGGCTCAACGACCTGTTCCGCGAGCGCGGCCTCGACGTGGACCTGCCTGCTCGCTACGTGCGCTTCGGCCTGCGCCAGCTCGAGCGCTTCTCGCCCCGGCTGCAATTGGCGTGCACCACCATGATGGAGCACTTCACCGCCCACCTCGCCGAGGTCTGGCTGACCAACGAGGCCCTGGCGAAGTCATCCGACCCGGAGATGCTCCAGCTCTGGTACTGGCATGCACTCGAAGAGCTGGAACACAAGTCGGTGGCCTACGACGTTTTCGAGCTGATCGGCGGCACCCAACGCGAGCGCAAGCAAGCCGGCTGGCTGGTGGGCATTTTCGTGATGCTGCCGGTGGTGGCCAGCTGGATCCACCTGCTGATCAAAGAAGGGCAACTCTTCAACCTGAAAGAGAACCGGCGCGGCTTCAAGGCCCTGTTTGGCCCCAAGGCATTGATCAGCTCGGTGCTGCGCCACATGCCCAAGTTCTGGCGGCGCAAGTTCCACCCGCGCCAGCAGGCCACGCAAGAGCTGGAAGAAGCTTGGCGCAACCGGCTGTTCGGGCCGCAAGGCGAACTGCTCGACGCCTACCGCAACCCGAAGCCCTCGAACTGAACAGGCTCGCAAGGCTCAGCGCAACTGAAAGCGCCTGACCACTTCGGCCAGCGTTTCCGCCTGGCCCTTGAGGTGCTCTGCCGCTGCAGCGGACTCTTCAACCAGGGCCGCGTTCTGCTGCGTCATCTGATCGAGCTTGCCGACCGCCTGGCTGACGAGGCCGATGCCATCGGATTCCTGGTCGGCTGCCTGGGTGATCTCGCGGATGATCTGCGTCACGCGCTCGACACCCTCGACGATGCCCTGCATGGACGTGCCCGCCTCCTGCACCAGCTTTGAGCCCACCTCCACGCGTTCGGTCGATGAGCCGATCAGGCCCTTGATCTCTCGCGCGGCGTTGGCGCTGCGTTGGGCCAGCGAGCGCACCTCGCCGGCCACCACCGCAAAACCCCGCCCCTGTTCTCCGGCGCGCGCCGCTTCCACAGCGGCGTTCAACGCCAGGATGTTGGTCTGGAAAGCGATGCCATCGATCACACCGATGATCTCGTTGATCTTGCGGGAAGCGGCATCGATCTCGCTCATGTTCCGCACCACCTGCTGCATCACCTCACCGCCCTGGCGCGCGGCCTGGGTGGCGCTGGCGGCCAGTTCGTTGGCAGAGCGGGCCGAATCGGCGGTGTGGCGCACCGTGGTGGTGAGCTGGTCCATGGAGGATGCGGTTTCCTGCAGGCTGGATGCCGTGTGCTCGGTGCGCTGACTGAGGTCCTGGTTGCCGGCCGCGATCTCTGTGGAGGCGGTCTCGATCATCTGGGCGGCCTGTTGAACCACCGTCATCGATGACGAGAGTTCGGCGACCATGCGCTGCAGGCCTTCCATCAACTGACCGATTTCATCTTGCGTGCGAGCCGACAAGTCGGTGTCGAAGCGCCCCGACGCCACCGCGTTCGATGCATCGACCGCCCGCCCCAGGTCAGAGATCACCTGGCTCTGCAAGCGCCATGCATAGACCAGCGCACCGACGCCCGCGATCACTCCCACGAGCGCCAGGATCAAGCTGTTGCGCAAAGCCGCAGCTTCGAGATCGAGCACGGCCTCGTCCGCCGCACCTCGCACCTGTGCTTCGAGCTGATCAAGGCTGACCTTGACCGCCTTGAAATCGGCGTCTGCGGTCTGCAGGGCAGCGATGCCGGTGTTGGGATCGATGGTGGACAGGTCAATGGCCGCATCGGCGGACTTGGCGTACTTGTTCAGCGCCTGATCAAACTGCTGGTAAGCAGGTGACGAACGAACCGCCTCGGGCACGCTGGTTTCCACACCCTTGCGGACCTGCTCTGCCGCTTTGGGCAGGGCGTCGCGCCGAGCTTTGACCTGGGCATCGTCGAGCGAACCAATGATCGTGACGGTTCGGTACATGTCGACGTGCGCATCCCCCAGCGAGTCCACCACGCCCGCGATGCTGACCTGCCGGGTGATGGCGTCCTCATAGCTGACGTGGCTTTGATCGCGAAAATGGGCCATCACGGCCAGGTAGCCGCCCAAGGCCAGCAGCAGCACGCCGCTGACCAGGGCTGGCGCCACCATCAACTTGGCGCGAAGTTTCATGGGTCATCCTTCGGACCCACCGGGTCCGCATCCTGGACCGAATCAGTTCACTTGTAGATGCCGCCGCAGACCACGGTGTCTTCGAGCTTTTCGCAGTACATCTGCTTGGGCTCGATCTTCTTGGTCTCGGGGTTGGTGAACTTGTAGTCCTGCCAGAAGGTGCCTTGGGACTTGGCCATGTCGACGCGCTCCTTGACGAAGAGCTTGCCGTCGATGTCCTTCAACTCGATCAGGTTCTTGCCGATCATCTTGGCGTTGGCGCCGTGGGCGTGCACAGTGCCGTCCAGGCCATAGACCACCAGGTACAGGTCTTCCTTGCGCCAGCTGGCGTTGGCCTTGTCGCTGAACTCGGCATACGCCTTGTCCTTGCCGGCCGACTTCACGTGGGCCACGCCCTTTTTGACCATGCCCACGGCATCGTCCTTGGTGGCGCCACCATCGGCGGCCAAGGCAGCATTGGAAAGACCTGCGGCGGCGACCACGGCGGCGGCCATCCACTTGACGTGCTTTTTCATCTCGCGTTCCTCAACAAGGTTGGTGTCGAAGCCGCTGGCAACTGCCCGGCTCCAACAAGATCGCCTGTCTCTGCTCAACTGCTTCAGTCGATCAGGCACATGTCCTGGCTCATCAACATGCTCTCGATGTCCAGGAGGATGACCATGCGCTCGCCGATCTGGGCCAGCCCACGGATGTAGGTGGCGTCGATGGCCGAGTTCATCTCCGGCGCAGGACGGACCGCATCGAAGGGGATCTCCATCACGTCGCTGACCGAGTCGACCACGGCACCGATGGTGCGCTGGCCAATGTGCAGAACGATGGAGACCGTGAAGGCGTTGTACTCGACGGTGGCACAGCCAAAGCGCAGACGCAGGTCGACGATCGGCACGATCGTGCCGCGCAGGTTCAGCACCCCCTTGAGGAAGTGCGGTGCGTTGGCGATGCGGGTCGGGTTCTCGTAGCCGCGGATTTCCTGCACCTTCAGGATGTCGATGCCGTATTCCTCGTCACCGAGGCGGAAGGTCAGGTACTCGCGCGCCAGTTCGGTCTGCACGTCCAGTTTTTCCATCATGCCCATGCTGTTCTCCTTGTGCCCTGGGTGCGCCTGGCGTCAGTGACGCGAGCGACGCACCAGGCTGCCGACGTCGAGGATCAGTGCCACGCGGCCATCGCCCATGATGGTGGCGCCCGACACGTCGCTGACCTTGCGGTAGTTGGATTCGAGGTTCTTGACCACGACCTGTTGCTGGCCCAGCAGTTCGTCGACCAGCAGGGCCACTCGGCCACCCTCGGCTTCGACGACCACCATGATCCCGCTGTTGTGTTCCCAGTCGAATCGAGGCACCTGGAAGACCTTTTCCAGCTCGATGACCGGCATGTACTCCTCGCGCACCTCGACCACGCGACCCGAGCCGCCGACGGTCTTGATGACGTCCTGGTTGACCTGGAAGCTCTCGACCACCGAGGACAGCGGCAGGATGTACACCTCTTCGCCCACGCCCACGCTCATGCCGTCCATGATGGCCAGGGTCAGTGGCAGGCGAACCGCCACGCGCATGCCGTAGCCTTCGGCCGAGTCGATCTCGACCGTGCCACCCAGCGAGGTGATGTTCTTCTTGACCACGTCCATGCCGACACCGCGGCCGGAGACGTCGGTCACTTCGTCGGCCGTGGAGAAGCCCGGCGCGAAGATGAGGTTCCAGACCTCGGCGTCGGTCATCGTGTCAGGTGCATCGATGCCCTTCTCACGGGCCTTCTTGATCAGTTTGTCGCGGTTCAGGCCACGGCCGTCGTCGCGCACTTCGATGACGATGGAGCCGCCCTGGTGCGAGGCGGCCAAGGTGATGGTGCCTACTTCCGGCTTGCCCTTGGCCAGGCGGTCTGCCGGCATTTCAACGCCGTGGTCGCAGGAGTTGCGCACCAGGTGGGTCAGCGGATCGGTGATTTTCTCGACCAGGCCCTTGTCCAGCTCGGTCGCCTCACCCTGGGTGACCAGCTCGACCTTCTTGCCCAGCTTGTTGGCCAGGTCGCGCAGCATGCGTGGGAAGCGGCTGAACACCGTCGACATCGGAATCATCCGGATCGACATCACGGCTTCTTGCAGGTCGCGGGTGTTGCGGTCCAGGTCGGTCAGGCCGGAGACCAGCTGCTGGTAGACGACCGGGTCCAGGCCACGGCTGTTCTGGGCCAGCATGGCCTGGGTGATCACGAGTTCGCCCACCAGGTTGATGAGCTGGTCGACCTTCTCGACCGACACGCGGATGGTCGATGTTTCGGGGCCGGCAGCGGGCTTTTCAACCTTGGCAGCGGGCTTGGCTGCAGCGGCCACGGGTTTGAGCTGCGGCGCCTCGGCGGCAGCAACCGGTGCAGGCTTGTCTGGCGAGCCAGGGGCGTTGTCAAAGAATCCGTAACCCTCTGGTGCCTTGGGCGCTTCAGGGGCATCGGGCGCATCGAAGAAGCCGTAACCGGCGTCGGCTGCGGGCTGAGCTGCGGCGGGCTTGCTGGCCTCGCCCATCGCCACGAAGCTCACTTGCTCGCGAGCCACGTGGAAGGTGAACAGGTCCAACAACTCGGACTCGGCGGTGGCAGTGCAAACCTTGAAGCGGCGCACGCCTGCCAGCGAGGCGTCATCGGGCAGGGGCTCGATGGTGCCCAGGTCCACGATTTCCTTGAACAGCTCGACCAGGTTCTCGGCCAGCGCGGGGTTGTCCAGCGGGCCCACACGCAATTCGACGGTGCGCTGGCCCGACGCCGCAGGGGCTGCATTCACGGCAGCCGGGGCGGCCGAGTCAACCGTGGCGCTTGCGGCCGGGGGTGCAGCCACCGCAACAGGCGGTGCCTCACCAGACACCATCGCCCGGATGTTGAACAGCAACTCGGTCGTGTCGACGGCGTCGGCACCTGAGCCCTGATGGCGACCCAGCATGGCCTTGAGCGCATCGCCCGACTGCAGCAGCACGTCGACCATCGGCGCCGTGGGTGTCAGCTCGTGGCGGCGCAGCTTGTCCAGCAGCGTCTCCATCTGGTGCGTCAGCTCGGCCACGTCGCTGAAACCAAACGTCGCGGCACCGCCCTTGATGGAGTGCGCGCAGCGGAAGATGGCGTTGAGCTCCTCGTCGTCGGCGGACTCGATGTCGAGCTCCAGCAGGAGCTGCTCCATGTTCTCCAGGTTCTCGCCAGCTTCTTCAAAGAAGACCTGGTAGAACTGGCTGAGGTCGATGCCCGCGGATGACGTGCTGTTGTCGGTGCTCGTGTCTGCCATGTCTGGCTCCAGATGTGTAACGGGTGGGCCGATTCGCTCGGTCGGTCAGGCGCTCAGCGGATGACCTTCTGGATCACTTCGATCAGCTTGTTCGGGTCGAACGGCTTGACCAGCCAGCCCGTTGCGCCTGCAGCGCGGCCAGCCTGCTTCATCTGATCGCTCGACTCTGTGGTCAGGATCAGGATGGGGGTGCTCTTGAACTGGGGCGACTCACGCAGCTTTTTGGTCAGGCTGATGCCGTCCATGCGGGGCATGTTCTGGTCGGTGAGCACCAGGTCGAAGCTGCGTCCACCCGCTTTCTCCCAGGCGTCCTGGCCGTCCACGGCCTCGATGACGTTGTAGCCCGCGCTCTTGAGCGTGAAGGAGACCATTTGACGCATGGATGCGGAATCGTCGACGGCAAGAATCGAGTGCATGGCGCGCTCCGTTGCTGGATGAGTGTGATCAGGAGGGAATCGGTGTGTTGAAACCTGTCAACGGCATGGTTGTTTTCGGCAGGTGGTAAGTCATTCTTTAGAACAACTCCACAGAGCCAGCATCCATTTCGTCCTGGGTGACAGGGTTGGGCTTGAGCGGGCCTTCTTCGACCACGGCAGCCCCGTCCGGGTCGTCGTCGCCCAAGGCATCCCGGGCGATCTGGTCAGCGCAACTGCGCAGGCGTTTGTTGGTGTGGGCGATCAGCTGGGTGGCCATGTCCTGGAACTGCAGGGCCGTGACGGCCTTGAACAGGGTCTGGCGAACCTCGTGCAGGTGCGGCGTGATTTCGTGCCCCTGGTCGATGACCGTGCCGAGCTGGCCTGCAGAGGTGTGAAAGCCCTCCATCAGGGCCTGGCAGGCGTCGTCCAGCAAGCGCTGCAGGCGCTCCAGGTCGTTGGTGGCCGTCATCATGTGATCCTGCAGCTCCGCGGCCAGCAGCAGAGGCATCTCTGGCGGCCGGTCCGTGCCGGGGTCTTCGTAGCTCATCGTGGCTCCACTCAACCGGATTGGGGGACGGTCATGCACAAGTCATGACCGGACACATGGGGTTCTCGGCAGGTTTTCGCAGATCCTTAGGCCTTTGCATAATCGGACCTTGCGCTTTGGCCGGTTGGTACAATTTTTTCCACTTCTCGCCGGTCGGTGTTCAAAATGACGCGGGAAAACTTGGCTCAAATCGAAGGATCGGAAACGCACCTGTGCCAGAGTTCTCACACTCGCCCACACCGAATCCCCCGGCAAATGGGGCTGGCACGGGCTTGCCGCCCGTTCGCTTGAAGGTTCTGCACCTCGAGGACAACGAAGGCGACCACGCCCTGGTGACCGCCCACCTTCGCCGAGGCGGCATCGAGGCCGACATCACCCGGGTCGAGACCGAGCGGGCCCTCATCGAGGCGCTGGCTGAGGACTGGGACCTGATCTTGTCCGACTACAACCTGCCTGGCTACTCCGGCCTGGCGGCGCTCGACAAGGTGCGCGCTCTGGGCAAACTCGTGCCGTTCATCCTGGTTTCGGGCGAAATCGGCGAGGACATCGCCGTGCAGGCCATGCGCAATGGCGCCAACGACTACCTGCTCAAAAGCAACCTGGCCCGCCTGGCCCCGGCCGCCCTGCTGGCCATCGAGGCCAACCGCACCCGCATCGCCAAGCAGCGGGCCGACCACGCCCTGACCCGCTCGCGCCAGCAACTGCGTGAGCTCGCCCAGCACTTGCAGACCAGCATCGAACAAGAGCGCGCCGCCATCGCCCGCGAGATCCATGACGACGTGGGTGGGGCCCTGACCGCCGTGAAATTTGACCTGGCCTGGATCGCCCGCCACGCCCCCACGCCCGAGATCGCAGACAGGGTGCAGCAGGCGCTGGAGTCCATCGGCCACGCCCACGAGGCCAGCCAGCGCATCATGCACAACCTGCGCCCGGCCATCCTGGAGCAAGGCCTCGTCGCCGCCCTGCAGTGGATGACCGACCGCTTCGGCAAGCGCACGGGCGTCGAAACCACGTTCCGCACCAGCCACGAAAAGATGCAGCTGGCCATCGGCGTGCCCCTGGTGGCCTACCGTTTCGCCCAGGAGGCGCTGACGAATGTCTCCAAACACGCACAGGCCAGCAAGGTCAGCGTCGATGTCTCTCAGGCCGGGGGCGTGTTGTCCATCGAAGTGACCGACAATGGCCGAGGCCTGAGCCCGGAGGACCTGGCCAAGGCGCGCTCCTTCGGGATCCGCGGCCTGCACGAGCGCGCCGAGACGGTGGGCGGCTGGGTCGACCTCAGCAGCAAACCCGGCGTGACCTCGTTGATCCTGTCCGTGCCGCTCTCCGGCCCCGAAAACGGTTTCATCGAACGGCTGCTGCCTGGGCTCGACCCGGATTCGGCCGGTGGTGACCCCGACCGAGACGACCCGACCGCCTGGGGCAACCTATGATCAAAGTCATCCTCTGTGACGACCACGCGCTGATCCGACGCGGCATCCGCGACACCCTGGCCGACGCCGAAGACATCGACGTCGTGGGCGAGGCCGCCGACTATGGCGAGCTGCGCGCCCTGTTTCGCGACCAGAGCTGCGACGTGCTGGTGCTCGACATCAACCTGCCCGGCCGCAGCGGCCTGGACGTGCTGCACGTGCTCAAGGAAGAAGGCAACCCGGTCAAGGTGCTCGTGGTCTCGATGTACCCCGAAGACCAGTACGCCATGCGGGCCCTGAAAGCGGGCGCCAGCGGTTACCTCAACAAGGGCAGCGACGCGGCCCAGATCGTGGCCGCCGTGCGCACCGTCTCGCAGGGCAAGAAGTACGTCACCCCCGAGATGGCGCAGATGCTGGTCGACAACCTGACCACCCCTGCCCAGGAAGACGCTCACCAGAAGCTCTCCGACCGCGAACTGCAGACGCTGGTCATGATCGCCTCGGGCAAGCGCCTGTCCGACATCGCCGAGCAACTGCTGCTCAGCCCCAAGACCGTGAGCGTCTACCGCGCCCGCGTGCTGGAAAAGCTGGCCCTGACCAACAACTCCGAGCTGACGGTCTACGCCATCCGCAACGGGCTGGTCTGAGCGCTCATTTCCCCCTGATTTGGTGGTTCAGGGGCACGCCCTCCCCGCCGAAAACCCTTTCGGACAAGGGATGATCGCGACCCATGAACATCAAGCGCTCGCAGCAGTCGGCCTTTGACGCGGCCAAGTGGATGACGGGGTCGAGCTACATCGTCTTCGTCACCGGCTTCGTCAACAGCATCTTCATCACCCGGGGGCTGGGCCCGGAGGCCTACGGCGTCTACTCCTACCTGATCTGGATGGTGAGCACGGCCGTGAGCCTGGCCGGTGGGGGCCTGAACGTCACGGCCATCCGCTTCATCGCCGAGGCTGTGGGGCGCGGTGACGTCGAGCAGGGGCACGCCATCTTCCTGCGGCTGCGCAAGGTGCTGTGGCTGGCGCTGGCGGGCATGGGCGCCTTGCTGCTGACCACGGCCTTTTTCCCCGCTGTGTACCCGGTGGAGGTGTCTCAACGGCTGGTGCTGCACCTGGTGTTCGTTGTGCTGTGCGCCGTGCTGCGCGCCCTGTACATGTTCGAGGTCTCTGCCTCCAAGGGCTACTCGGTCTTTCACACCGAGGCCATCACCACCACGCTGATCAGCCTGGGCACCACGGCCACGACCTTCACGCTGTTCATGACCAAGCAGGGACTGGATGCCTACCTGTTGCTGTTCCTGGTGGCAGCGGCCTTGCACCCGGTGATCGTCCACGTGCTGATGCGCCGCGCCGGCCTGCGCCCTTCGGACGGCCCGCTGCCCGACGACATCAAGGCCAAGCTCAACGAGGGCGTGCGCTGGAACACTTCCTTGACGCTGGTGGGCATGCTGTCGTCCAAGTCGATGGACACCTACCTGCTGGGCCTGAGCGCGATGACAACTTACGTCGGCTTCTACAACATCGCCGGCGCGCTGTCCAAAAGCGGCATGGACCTGCTGACCAACGGCTTCTCGTCGATGCTGCTGCCGTTCATCTCGCGTGCCCAGGGAGAAGGTGGGCGCGAGAAGGTGCAGGAGATCTTCTCGGTCTCGGTGCGTTTCTACCAGTTCATGGGTGTGCTGGTGGCCGCAGGCGGCTGGCTGATGTCCGAGCTGATCGTGCACAGCCTCTACGGGCACGCCTACGACGAGGTCATCCCGGCGCTGCAGACCATGGCCATCGTCGGCGGACTGACGACGTCCTCGGCCTCCTACTCGGCCGTGTTCATCGCCACCGACAACCACCAGGCCCGCCTGCGCTTCATCTTCGCGGGCGCCGGCATCTCGGTGGCCACGGCCTTCCTGTTCATCCCCTGGCTGGGCTACACGGGCGCGCTGCTGTCCAACGCCGTGGGCAACATCCTCTATGTGGCGATGGTGGGCACGGTGGCGCATCGCAGCCTGGGCATCCGTTTCCCGGTGCGCAACGTGGCGCTGCAGCTGCTGGCCGCCTTGATGGCGCTCGGCGTGGTCGAGCTGGCCTTGCACGACCCGAGCTCGATCTGGCGCACGCTGGTGTCCACCGTGCTGTTCGGGGTGGTCTTCCTGATCCTGACGCTGAACATCGGGGCCTGGGAGAAAAACGACCTGGACATGCTGCGCAAGAACTCCAAGGCCCTGGGGCGCGTCATCGATGCGCTTCAGTGGCGTCGCTGAAACCCGCGCTGCCCCTTGCCGACGCCCCATCACCCAGGCCACCATGAACCAGCCCGCCTCGACGCCAGACCGCTGTGACGCCTCGCCACCGTTGGCCAGTGGCCGTTGCCTGATCGTCACTGCCCTGCCCTTGGACGACCTCCAAGCCAGCCGCCACGGCATCTACCAGCGCCTGCGGATGCTGATGACGGCCATGGCTGGAACCGGCTTGATGCTGGACGTGGTGTGCTCTCAAGGCAACCGGGTGGAAGGGCAAGACTCGGCGGCCCTGGCACGCGTGTCAGAAGGCATTCGCGAGCACTGGGGCCTGCAGGCGCGCGTGCTCGGGCTGACCCGCTCGGTCAAAGACGTGCGCACGCCCTACATCGTTCAGCAGCTGCTGGGCTGCGTGTCGCAACGCTGGTCACCCGGCATGCGCGCAGCGGTGGCCGGGGGCCAGCTCGAGGTGCTGCAACGCGCCCTCGACGAAAGGCCCGTGCTGGTGCTAGCGCATCGGCTGCGCAGCATGGCCTTGCTCTCAGCCTGCGAGGGGCTGCCAACAGCGGTGTTCGACATGGACGACATCGAGCACGTGGTGCACCAGCGTCGCATGGGCCTGGGCCAGAGCACACGCGAGCGCTGGCTGTCGCGCGCCGAGTTGCCCGCCCTGGCGCGCCTGGAACGCCAGGCTGTGCGACGCGCTTGGAAAACGCTGGTGTGCGCACGCGATGATGCGCAATTGCTGGCCGATTTCTGTGGCGTGCCGACCGATCGGGTCACCGTGGTGCCGAACGGCCTGCCTTTGCCGTCGCTGGGCTCACTGGTCCCGCAGAACGCACCTGGCTCACCAGCCCCAGATCAGTCTGGGCTCGCTGCCCCAGCGCCCATCCTGCTGATGGTCGGCATCTACTCCTACGAGCCAAACGGTGAAGGGGCGCGCCACTTCATCGAGCACACCTGGCCGCTGGTGCGGCAAGCCCGGCCCGACGCCGAGGTCTGGTTCGCAGGCGCCAGCCCGCAGGCCATCGGCGAGGCCTCGCGCATGCCCGAGGGCGTCAAGCTGCTGGGCTTTGTGGACGACATCGAAACGGTGTATGCGCAAGCAGACGTGGTGATCTGCCCCATCCTCACGGGCGGTGGCACACGGGTCAAGCTGATCGAAGCCGCATTGCGCGGCAAGCCCATCGTGTCAACGACCCTGGGCGCCGAGGGCCTGGGCCTGACGGACGGGCAACAGGCGCTGCTGCGCGACAGCCCGTCGGCCATGGCCCAGGCCTGCCTGGAACTGCTGGCGACGCCACAAAGGGCGGCGCAGCTGGGAGAGGCGGCTCGCGCCTACGCCCAGCAACACTACGACCGCGATCGCATCGCCGAGGCGCTGGCCGCTCAGTGCCGTCGGAAGCTGGCCACCGGCTGAGGCAGCGGCCAGCGCCCCGCTTTGCTCAGTCTTCGAGCAGCGAGCGCAACATCCAGGCGGCCTTCTCGTGCACGTCCAGACGCTGGGTCAACAGGTCGGCAGAAGGCTCGTCGGAGGCTTCATCGACCAAGGGATACAAGGAGCGAGCGGTGCGCGCCACGGCTTCGTGGCCCGCCACCAGGATGCGGATCATCTCCTTGGCCTTGGGCGGCTCGCTGGGCGCATCGGGCAGCGTGCTGAGCTTGGCGTAGTCGGCGAACGAGCCCTTGGCCGTGAAGCCCAGTGCGCGAACGCGCTCGGCGATCGGGTCCACCGCGTTCCACAGCTCCGTGTACTGGTCCATGAACATGGTGTGCAGGGTGTTGAACATCGGCCCCGTCACGTTCCAGTGGAAGTTGTGCGTGGTCAGGTACAGCGTGAAGGTGTCGGCCAGCAGGCCATTGAGGCCCTTGGCGATGGCAGCGCGGTGGTCTGCAGAGATGCCGATGTCAATCGCCTGGCCTTTGGGCACCGACTTGGCGGCAGGCTTGTTGGCGGACTTGGCGGCAGGTTTCTTGTCGGTCTTGGCCATGGGGCAATCTCCTGAAGGGGCAATTGGCAAATCGATGCCCTGACTTTAGCAAGGGCTCGTGACGCCCTGCACTGCGCCCGCGCAAACCCGACACAACCGAGGCGATTGGCACCGTGCGCACGCCATCACGCTGCGTGATCGTGGTGCGCCCGCAAAGGCCGCCACCACGCAGCATTCACTCGATCGGCGTCAGCTTGGCCACACTCAGCATCAACCACTTGGTGCCGTGCCGCCCGAAGTTGACCTGCACGCGGGCCTCGGAGCCATTGCCCTCGAGCGTGAGCACCACGCCTTCGCCGAACTTGTTGTGGAACACACCCTGCCCCACGCGCAAGCCACCCGCCGTTTTGGCTTCGGCCATGGCTTTGGGGATGGGTGCGGTGAGGTCCTTGAAGTTGTCTTCTGCGCGGCGTGCACCGGCCCATGAAGGTGGCGCCGATGACGAAGAGCTGCGCCAGGGTTGTGCCCCGGCCCCCACCATCGAACCCATGCCCTTGCCGCTTGACCACGCATCCTGGTAGGACTTGGCAAAACCCGAGCCAAAGCCCTGGTTGCGCGGCGTGAGCCACTTCAGCGAGCCCTCGGGCAGCTCGTCGAGGAAACGGCTCTTGACGTTGTAGCGGGTCTGGCCGTGCAGCATGCGCGTCTGGCTGAAGCTGATGCACAGGCGGCGGCGCGCGCGGGTGATGGCCACGTACATGAGGCGGCGCTCTTCTTCGAGGCCGTCGGTGTCGGTGGCCGAGTTCTCGTGCGGGAACAGGCCTTCCTCAAGACCCGTGAGGAAGACGTGCACGAACTCCAGCCCCTTGGCGGCGTGGATGGTCATGAGCTGCACCGCGTCCTGGCCGGCCTGGGCCTGGTTGTCGCCAGCTTCAAGCGACGCATGGGTGAGGAAGGCCAGCAGTGGCGAGATGATCTCGCCGGTCTCGGCGTCGGGCAGCGTGTCCACCTGAGCCACTGCAGCAGGCAGGCCTTGGGCGATGGTGCCGGCCGATTCGTCCACCGGCAGGGCCACGGCGTCCTTGCCGAAGCCTTCTTGCGTCACGAAGGCCTCGGCGGCGTTGACCAGTTCGTCCAGGTTCTCCAGCCGATCCTGGCCTTCCTTCTCGTTGCGATAGAAGTCGCGCAGGCCCGAGGTGTCCAGCACGTGCTCGATGATCTGGCGCAAGGTCAGGCCGCGCGTGGCCTCGCGCATGGCGTCAACCAGGGCCACGAAGCCCTGCAGGTTGGCGCCTGCCTTGCCGGGCACGGCCGTCACGCTTTGCGCCAGGCTGCGGCCACTGGCTTGCGCCGCATCCTGCAACTGCTCGATGCTGCGCGCGCCAATGCCCCGCGCCGGGAAGTTCACCACCCGCAAGAAGCTGGTGTCGTCGTTGGGGTTCTCGATCAGGCGCAGGTAGGCCAGCGCGTGCTTGACCTCGGCGCGCTCGAAAAAGCGCAGGCCGCCATACACCTTGTAGGGCAGCCCGGCGTTGAACAGTGCCGACTCGATCACCCGCGACTGCGCGTTGCTGCGGTAGAGGATGGCGACTTCGTGCAAAGGCTCCTCGCCACGGCGGATCTGCTTGATCTCGTCGATCAGCCATTGCGCTTCGGCGAAGTCGCTGGCCGCCTCGTGCACTCGGATGGGCTCGCCCTGGCCTTCGTCGGTGCGCAGATTTTTGCCAAGGCGCTTGCTGTTTTGTGCGATCAGGGTGTTGGCCGCGTCGAGGATGTGGCCGTGGCTGCGGTAGTTCTGCTCGAGCTTGATGACGCGCGGCACGCGGAACTCGCGCTCGAAGTCGGACATGTTGCCAACCTGCGCACCACGGAAGGCGTAGATGCTCTGGTCGTCGTCGCCCACGGCAAAAACGCTGTTGCCGGTGACCTCTGGGTTGCCCGCGAACATCTTGAGCCACAGGTACTGCAGGCGGTTGGTGTCCTGGAACTCGTCGACCAGGATGTGCTTGAAGCGGCGCTGGTAGTGCTCGCGGATCTCGGGGTGGTCGCGCAGGAGCTCATAAGTGCGCAGCATGAGCTCGGCGAAGTCGACCACGCCTTCGCGCTGGCACTGGTCTTCGTAGGCCTGGTAGACAGCCAGTTGCATGCGGCCCAACTCGTCACGCGGCTGCAGGTCCTGCGGGCGTTTGCCATCTTCCTTGCAGTTGGCGATGAACCAGGTGGTCTGCTTGGGCACGCACTTTTCTTCGTCGAACTTCAGCGCCTTGATCACGCGCTTGACGGCCGAGAGCTGGTCGGACGTGTCCAGGATCTGAAACGCCTGCGGCAGCCCGGCGGCCTTGGCGTGGGCGCGCAGGAAGCGGTTGCACAGCCCGTGAAAAGTGCCGATCCACATCATGCGGGTGTTGACCGGCAGCATGGCCGACAGGCGCGCCTGCATTTCCTTGGCAGCCTTGTTGGTGAAGGTCACGGCCATGATGCCGGCTGGCGAGACCTGACCCGTCTGCATCAGCCAGGCGATGCGGGTCGTCAGCACGCGCGTCTTGCCAGAACCGGCACCCGCCAGGATCAGCGACGGCCCTGGCGGGGCGGTCACGGCGGCAAGCTGCTCGGGGTTGAGGCCAGCCAGCAACGGCGACGATTCGGCGGGAGACGGGGTCGGAAAGCTCATCCCCGGATTGTAGGGACCCCGGCGTTGACGCCGGCTGCAGGGGACACTAGCCTGCTCGGGTCACACCTGCGTGCTGCCCCACCTCCACCCCGACGCAACCTTGCCTCATGACGCCCCTCCAACTCCTGGCCGCATCGCTGGCCGGCCTGACCCTCATGACCGCCGTGAACGCCGGCCCGCTGCTCGAGAAGCTGCGCGAGCGCCGCCAGGCCCAGGCATCGGGTGCGACCGAGGCAGGCGCCAGCCAGGTCCCCACGACGCCAGGCACCCACCGGCTCACGCTCACCTGGCGTGGCGAAACCCGCCAGTGGATGCTGCATGTGCCGCAGACCTTCCAGTCGGCTCGACCCACGGCGGTTGTGTACTTCTTCCACGGGGGCGGTGGCAACATGGCACACGGCGCAGATGACAGCCTCTATGGCCAAGTCAGCGCCTCCGACCGGCTGGGCCACCTGGTTGTCTTCCCCAACGGCCACGGACGGCTGAAGTCCGGCAAGCTCGCCACCTGGAACGCCGGCAACTGCTGCGGCGCCGCGCGCGACGACCAGGTCGACGACGTCGGCTTCGTGCGCGCCATCCATGGCGAGCTGGGCAAGCGGTTCCAGGTCGACCCCAAGCAAGTGTTCGCCGCCGGCATGTCCAACGGCGCCATGATGTCCTACCGCCTGGCGTGCGAGGCGAGCGACCTGTTCTCGGCCATCACCGCCGTCGCCGGCACCGACAACACGCGCAGCTGCCAGCCCACCCGCCCCGTGTCCGTGCTGCACATCCACGCCAAGGACGACGAACGGGTGCTCTTCAACGGTGGCGCCGGCAAAGCTTCCGAGCAAGTGACCGACTTCACCTCGGTGGCCGACTCGGTGGCGCGCTGGGTGGGTCATGACGCCTGCTCGACCACCCCGCGCACCGCGCAGACCCAACCGGGCGTCACCTGCGTGGAGCACGATGGGTGCCAAGGTGGCAGCCGCGTGCGCCTGTGCGTCACCGACACCGGCGGGCATTCGTGGCCAGGCGGGCAGAAAGCGCGCGGCGGTCGGGGCAGCGACGCGCTGTCCGCCACCGACGAAATGACCCGCTTCTTCTTCGGCCGGTGAGCGGCGCTCTCAGCCGAGCCGGAACGTCTCGCGGTAATCGGGCACCCGGGCCGACCAGCCCAACCGCTCCTGGATGCGCAGGCGCAGCGTGTCGGCGGCGTGGGGTTCACCGTGGGTGACGAAGACCTGCTCGGGCGCTTGCCCCAGGCCTTTGAGCCAATTCAGCAAACCCGTCTGGTCAGCATGCGCCGACAAGCCCTCGATCTGCGCCACCTCGGCCCGGATCGACACGTACTCGCCAAACAGCTTGATCGACTTGGCGCCTGCAGCCAGGTCCGCACCACGCGTGCCCCCGGCCTGAAAGCCACTGAGCACGATCGTGTTGCGCGGGTGCGTGCCGAAGTTGGCGATGTGGTGCAGCACCCGCCCGCCCGTGACCATGCCGCTGCCCGCGATGACCACCATCGGGTAGCGCTGCCGCATCAGCGCCTTCGATTCGTCCACGGAGCTGACAAAGCGCGTCATGTGGCGGATGCCTTCGCACTCCTCGTCGCTGAGCCGGTGCAGGTGGTTGTGGCGCTCGTACAGGCTCGTGGCCTTGATGCCCATCGGGCTGTCGAGCACCGCCGGCAAGTCCGGGATGGCGCCGGCCTGCTTGAGCCGATAGAGCCCGTACAACAGGCTTTGCGTGCGCCCCACCGCGAAGGCGGGCACGATCACGACCCCGCCTCGGGCTGCCGTACGTCGCACGATGTCGCCCAGTTGCTCGATCGGGTCTTGCTCCATGTGGTGGCGATCGCCGTAAGTCGACTCGATCACCACCCAGTCAGCCCGCTGACCGGTTTGCGCAGGCAACATGACCAGGTCATCGTCGCGCCCCAGGTCACCTGAGAACAGCACGCTGCGCTCGCCGTTTCCCACGCGGATGCTGCTGGCACCCAGGATGTGACCTGCGGGCGTGAACTCGATCTGAGCGCTGCCCAGGTCGAGCCGACCATCCGAGCCCACGCGTTGCAGGTGCTGGATGGCCCGGTGAGCATCGTCCACCGTGTAGAGCGGCTCGGCAGGCTGGTGCTTGGTCTTGCCATGGCGGTTGCGGTAGCGAGCCTCCTCCTCCTGGAGGTGCGCCGTGTCCAGCAACAGGACCTCGGCCAGCTCGGCCGTCGCGGCCGTGGTCCAGATGCGCCCCTTGAACCCCGCCTTCATCAGCAAGGGCAAGGCCCCGCTGTGATCGATGTGGGCGTGGGTGAGCAACACCGCGTCCAGGCTGCGGACATCAAAAGGCAGCTCGGCCCAGTTGCGCTCTCGCAGGGTTTTGTAGCCCTGGAAAAGGCCGCAGTCCACCAGCAAGCGCTGGCTGCCTGACTGGCCCACCACGTCCACCAGGCTGCGCGAGCCCGTCACAGTGCCTGTCGCACCATAGAAAGTCAGATCGATCGGCATGTTCTCAACGATGGGGTCAATGCACCACCAGCAGCGGGACCTGGCTGTGGGCCAGCACGCTCTTGGTCAGGCTACCGTGAATGAGGGCGTCCAGCCCATGGCGGCCATGTGTGGCCATCACGATGAGGTCGCAGTGCTGCCTGTTGGCCATGTCGACGATGGCCTGCTGCACGTCATCGGTGATCATGAACTGCCCGTCGAACGTCACACCAGCGGCCTTGGCCCGGCCGGCGAAGTCCAGCAGCACCTCTCGGGCATGGGCCTCGCAACGCTTTTCGTGATCCTGAAAGGTCGCCACGTCATAGGCCACCGCAGCCTGCTCCACCACCAGCACCGGCAGCGGCGGCTCAACTGTGAAGCCCGTGATCGACGCCCCCAGCATCTTGGCCAGCCCAATGGCGTGGGCCATGGCCTTGTGCGACAACTCACTGCCGTCCACCGGCACCAGCAAATGCTCGTACATGATCGCCTCCTGCAAAAGGTGAAACTCGGTTCATCGTAGGCGCAGCCGGGCAAGCCGCCAAGCCGCCGCCCCACCCCGTTCGGCGGCAATCACCGCCACACTTGACTCACATCATGTTTTGCGCCCGCGGGTCGGCGTCCGCGCCACGCGCAGGAAATCGCCTGACAAGGTCCGCAGCAACCTAAAATCGAGGTTTGGCCTGCGCGCGGGCTGGCCCCTTGCCCTGCGCAGCGGCCAACCACCGCCCACAGCCGCCCCACTTTCCGCCGCCGAGCCCCGCTCGGCCAGCCGCTCACACCATGACCGAACTCGCCAAATCCTTCGAACCCGGCCCGATCGAGGCCCAGCACGGCCCCCTGTGGGAGCAACGCGGCCTGTACAAGCCCACCCTGGACGCGGCCAAGCCCTCGTTCTGCATCCAGCTGCCCCCGCCCAACGTCACCGGCACGCTGCACATGGGCCACGCCTTCAACCAGACCATCATGGACTCGTTGACCCGCTACCACCGCATGCTGGGCCACAACACGCTGTGGATCCCCGGCACCGACCACGCCGGCATCGCCACGCAGATCGTGGTGGAGCGCCAGCTGCAGGAAAAAGGTCAGTCGCGTCACGACCTCGGTCGCGAAGCCTTCGTGGCCAAGGTCTGGGAGTGGAAAGAAAAGTCCGGCTCCACCATCACCCAGCAGATGCGCCGCATGGGCGACTCGGTGTCCTGGGAGCACGAGTACTTCACCATGGACGACAAGCTCTCCAAGGTGGTCGTCGAGACCTTCGTGCGCCTGCACGAAGAAGGCCTGATCTACCGCGGCAAGCGCCTGGTGAGCTGGGACCCGATCCTCAAATCCGCCGTCTCTGACCTGGAAGTCGAGAGCGAGGAAGAAGACGGCTCGATGTGGCACATCCGTTACCCCGTCGACGGTTCGGACGCCAGCCTGGTCGTGGCCACCACCCGCCCCGAAACCTTGCTGGGCGACACCGCCGTCATGGTCCACCCCGAAGACGAGCGCTACACGGCGCTCATCGGCAAGCAGGTGCGCCTGCCCATCACCGGCCGCCTGGTGCCCGTGATCGCCGACGAGCACGTCGACAAGGCATTCGGCACTGGCGTCGTCAAGGTCACCCCGGCGCACGACACCAACGACTACCAGGTTGGCCTGCGCCATGGCCTGCCCATGCTGACCATCTTCGACCTCGAAGCGAAGGTCAGCGCCCACGAGGCCACCGACATCCCAGCCGAGTACGTCGGCCTGGACCGCTTCGTGGCCCGCAAACAGATCGTCGCCAAGCTCGAAGCCGACGGCCAGCTGGTAGAGGTCAAGAAGCACAAACTGATGGTGCCGCGCTGCGCCCGCACCGGCCAGGTCATCGAGCCGATGCTGACCGACCAGTGGTTCGTGGCCATGACCAAGCCCGGCGCCGGCGGCAAGAGCATCGCCGAGCAGGCCATTGAGGCCGTTGAGTCGGGCGACGTCAAGTTCGTGCCCGAGAACTGGGTCAACACCTACAACCAGTGGATGAACAACATCCAGGACTGGTGCATCAGCCGCCAGCTGTGGTGGGGCCACCAGATCCCAGCCTGGTACGGCAGCAACGGCGAGATCTTTGTCGCCCGCTCCGAAGCCGATGCGCGCGCCAAGGCCACGGCCGCTGGCTACACGGGCGAACTCACCCGCGACGCCGACGTGCTCGACACCTGGTACTCATCTGCCCTGGTGCCCTTCTCCACCCTCGGCTGGCCCGAGCAGACGAAGGAGCTCGACCTCTTCCTGCCTTCGTCCGTGCTCGTCACCGGCTACGACATCATCTTCTTCTGGGTCGCCCGGATGATCATGATGACCAAGCACTTCACCGGCAAGGTGCCCTTCAAGCACGTCTACATCCACGGCCTGGTGCGCGACGCGCAAGGCAACAAGATGTCGAAGTCCGAGGGCAACGTGCTCGACCCCGTCGACCTGATCGATGGCATCGAGCTGGCCCCGCTGCTCGACAAACGCACCACCGGCCTGCGCAAGCCCGAGACCGCCCCCAAGGTGCGCAAAGCCACCGAGAAGGAATTCCCCGAAGGCATCCCCGGCTACGGCGCCGACGCGCTTCGCTTCACCTTCGCCGCGCTGGCCAGCCTGGGCCGCGCCATCAACTTCGACTCCAAGCGCTGCGAGGGTTACCGCAACTTCTGCAACAAGCTCTGGAACGCCACCAAGTTCGTGCTGATGAACACCGAAGGCCAGGACTGCGGTTTGAAGACGCACGAGCCGGGCGTGTGCGCCGCAGGTGGCTACCTTGACTTCAGCCCCGCCGACCGCTGGATCGTGTCCGAACTGCAGCGCGTGGAAGCCGCAGTGGAACAAGGCTTCACCGACTTCCGCCTCGACAACGTCGCCAACGCCATCTACCAGTTCGTGTGGGACGAATACTGCGACTGGTACATCGAGATCGCCAAGGCCCAGCTCAACGCCGCCAAGGCCGAAGGCAACGAAGCCAAGCAGCGCGCCACCCGCCGCACCCTGATCCGCGTGCTCGAGACCGTGCTGCGCCTGCTGCACCCGATCACGCCCTTCATCACCGAAGAGCTGTGGCAGGTGGTGGCCCCTGTGGCCGGTCGCAAGGCTGAAGGCAGCGACGAGACCTTGGTGACGGCTGCCTACCCGCGCGCTGACCTCGGCCGCGTGTGCGCCGAGTCAGACGCCTGGGTGGTCAAGCTCAAAGCCATCGTCGGCACCACCCGCAACCTGCGCGGCGAGATGAACCTCTCGCCCGCCGAGCGCATGCCTTTGCTGACAACGGGCGACGCCGACTTCATCCGCCAGGCCGCACCCATCATCCAGGCGCTGGGCAAGCTCAGCGAGGTGCAGGTGCTCGATGAAGCGGCGTTTGCCGCCGCCACGCAAATGGCACCGGTGGCCGTGCACGGCGAAGCCCGCCTGGCCCTGCACGTCGAGATCGACGTCGAGGCCGAGAAGGCCCGCCTGGGCAAGGAGATCACCCGTCTGCAAGGCGAGATCGCCAAGGCCCAATCCAAACTGGGCAACGAAAGCTTCGTGGCCCGCGCGCCCGCAGCGGTGGTCGAGCAGGAAAAGCAGCGCGTGGCCGACTTTGGCGCGACGGTGGAGCGCCTGCAAGGGCAGTTGGCCCGATTGGGCTGAATCCGGGGCTCGGGGCGGCAAGCCCCTGGACTGAGCGAACCAATGAAAAGGCCGAACAGTTGTTCGGCCTTTTTCATGTGTGTTAGCCGTGGCGGTGCATCACACCGGTGGCGACGGCTCCGTGGGCGGCACCGTCAGCGCAGGCAACAGCCCCGCGAGTTCCAGCTGCATCATGATCATGTTGACCAAAGTCGCCACCGAAGGCCGCCCTGTGTCCACGCGGTAATGCGCCACCTCCTCGTACAGGGGGTGACGCTGCGCGTGGAGTTCCCTCAGCTTGGCCAGCGGATCGGCCACCTGCAAAAGCGGGCGCTGGGTGTCGTGCCGCAGGCGCTTGAACAACTCCTCGGGTGTCGAGCGCAGGTAAATGACCGTGGCGCCTTCGTGCAGGTGCTTGCGGTTCGCCGGACGGAGCACCGCACCACCGCCCGTGGCCAGGATCAACGGCCCCTGCTCCGGCGACGTCAGCTCTTCAATGACCTGCTCTTCGAGGTCACGGAACGGCTGCTCTCCGTGCTGCTCAAAATACGAACGGATCGGCATGCCGATCCGCTCTTCGAGCACCGCGTCCGCGTCCAGGAAGCGGGCCCCCAGTCGCCGGGCCAACTGCCGCCCGACCGTGGACTTGCCCCCTCCGGGCAAGCCCACCAAAGCCACCACCGACGACATCAACGCAATGCCGTGCGATCGGACACCACCTTGGGCGTCAGGAAGATCAGCAGTTCGCGGCGCTGGGTGCTGCGCGAGCTGTTGCGGAACAGGGCGCCCAGGTAGGGGATGTCGCCCAGCAGCGGCACGCGCTGCTCTGCGTTGCTCTCGGTCTGCTGGAAGATACCGCCGATCACGACGGTGCCACCGTTCTCGACCAACACCTGCGTCTGCACGTGCTTGGTGTCGATGGCGAAGCCGGCCGTGGTGATCTGACCCACGCTGTCCTTGTTGACGTCCACATCGAGGATCACGCTGCCTTCAGGCGTGATCTGCGGCGTGACTTCCAGCTTCAGGTTGGCCTTGCGGAAGGTGATGGCGGTCGCACCGCTCGAAGTTGCCGTCTGGTAAGGCAGCTCGGTGCCCTGCTCGATCAGCGCCTTGACCTGATCGGCCGTGATGACGCGCGGGCTCGAAACGATCTTGCCTCGGCCATCGGCTTCCAACGCCGAGATCTCCAGGTTCAGGGCGTGGTTCACGCTGGAGGTGAACAAGGACACGCCCACCGACGCGGCATTGAAGCCGTTGATGCCGGCACCAGGCAGGTTCACGAAGTAGCTGTTGGCCACGCTGGCGGCCGAGCCCGAGAGGGTTTGACCGGTCTCAGCCACCACCCCGGAGTAGTTGCCGGAGACGCCCACGTTCAGGTTGCCAGACGAAGCGACCGCTCCGCTGTTCTTGGTGCCCAGGCGAACACCCAGGTTGCGGCTGAACGAGTCATCGGCCTCGACGATGCGAGCTTCGATCAGCACCTGGCGAACCGGCACGTCGATCTTGGTGATCAGGGCCTGGATTTCTTCCAGCTTGGACGGGATGTCGTTGACGAACAGCTGGTTGGTGCGCGATTCAGAGATCACGCTGCCACGCGGAGACAGGATCCGGCCATTGCCTTGCCCGCTGCCACCGCCCGAACCACCCGCACTGCGACCAGCCAGGCCCTTGGCGATGTCCTCGGCCTTGGCGTAGTTCAGCTGGAAGGACTGCGTGCGAAGCGGCTCAAGTGCTGCCACCTGGGCCTTGGCTTCCAGGTCGATCTTTTCCTTGGCGTTGATCTCGTCCTTGGGGGCGATCCACAGCACGTTGCCAGACTTGCGAACGCCCAGCCCCTTGGACTGCAGGATGATGTCCAGGGCCTGATCCCAAGGCACGTCCTTGAGGCGCAGGGTCACGTTGCCGGTGACGGTGTCGGAGGTCACGACGTTGAAGTTCGTGAAGTCGGCGATCACCTGCAGCAGCGCACGCACTTCGATGTTCTGGAAGTTCAGCGACAGCTTCTCACCCGAGTAGCCCGGGCCCTTGGTCAGCTTGTTGGGGTCGACCTTGCGCGCACGCACTTCCAGCACGAACTGGTTGTCACTCTGGTAGGCAGAGTGTTCCCAGTCACCCGTGGGGTCGACGGTGAGCTTGACGCGGTCGCCGCTTTGCGAAGCCGTGACCTTCTGCACCGGGGTGCCGAAATCGCCCACGTCGAAGCGCTTGCGCAGCCGCTCGGGCAGCGTGGCCCGCACGAACTCGACCACCAGGGATGGGCCCTGCTGGCGGATGTCCACGCCCACCTGGTTGTTGGGCAGCTCGACGATCACGCGACCCGCACCGTCCTGCCCACGACGGAAATCGATTTCCTTGAGGGCCAGCGGGGTGGCGTTCTTGTTCTCGGCGAAATGCACCGGCTCGGCGTTCGCAGCGCCTGCCTTGGCCTGAGCCTGGGCGGGCTGCGCGGTCTGGGCCGGAGCCGGGGCAGCACCGACGGCCGGATCAAGGATCAGCAACAGGGACTTGCCCTGCAACTGCGCCCGGTAGGTGGTCGCCTGGCGCAGGTTGAGCACCACGCGACTGCGGTCGCCGGCGTTGGCCACGTTGACCGTGCGCAGGTTGCCGTTGTTGATCTCGACCACGTTGCGCGCCAGGGCGTTGGTCACACCAGGCAGGTCAATGGCGATGCGCGGAGGCGCCTGCACCACGAAGCCGGCCGGCAGCGTGGCGAGGGGCTCGGACAGGTCGATTCTCACGACCTCCGTGCCCGCCTGCTGCGTGCTGGTGATGGCCTGAATGGCCGCAGCCGCCAGGGTCAGGGGCGACACCAGTGCCAGGGCAACCCCAGCCATCGCAAGACGCCACGTTTTCATCGATGCATTCTCCAGCTTCATCATCA
>CAYJXE010000027.1:0-59797 GCA_964373965.1 uncultured Aquabacterium sp.
CGAGCGGCCACAAGATTGGTACCTGGAACTACGGCACCGGCCGTCGCCACTCGTCCGTCGCCCGCGTCTTCATCAAGAAGGGCACCGGCCAGACCATCATCAACGGCAAGCCCGTTGAGCAGTACTTCGGCCGTCAGACCTCCATCATGGTGGTCAAGCAGCCCCTGGTGCTGACCAACAACGCTGAAGCGTTTGACATCAAGGTCAACGTCCACGGTGGTGGCGAATCCGGTCAAGCCGGTGCCGTCCGTCACGGTGTGACCCGCGCCCTGATCGATTTCGACGCTGCCCTCAAGCCCGAACTGAGCCGCGCTGGTTTCGTCACCCGCGACGCCCGTGAAGTCGAGCGTAAGAAGGTCGGTCTGCACGGCGCTCGTCGCAGGAAGCAGTTCAGCAAGCGCTGATCGCTCCCATCTGGCTTGCCGCTGCAAAGCGGTTTGCCAACCCAACCCGCCCCTGGCCTCGGCCCCGGGCGGGTTTGTCATTCAAGGCGCTCTCATTGTTCCTACAATGGCGCCTCTTTGTTGAAAGGATCGAAGATGATCAAGGTCGGCATCGTCGGTGGCACCGGCTACACCGGGGTCGAGTTGCTGCGCCTGCTGTCGCAGCACCCGCAAGTCGAGATCAAGGCCATCACCTCCCGCAAGGAGGCCGGCTTGCCCGTGGCCGACATGTACCCGAGCCTGCGTGGCCACGTTGACCTGGCCTTCGTCACGCCCGATGAAGCCAAACTGAGCGAGTGCGACGTCGTCTTCTTCGCCACCCCACATGGCGTGGCCATGGCCCAGGCCCGCGAGCTGCTGGCCGCCGGTGTCAAGGTCATCGACCTGGCCGCCGACTTCCGCCTGAAAGACACCGCCGAGTTCGAGAAGTGGTATGGCATGGCCCACACCTGCCCCGACCTGCTCGACGAAGCTGTCTATGGCCTGCCCGAAATCAACCGCGAAGCCATCCGTCGTGCGCGCGTCATCGGCAACCCGGGCTGCTACCCCACCTCGGTGCAGCTGGGCTATGCGCCGCTGCTGCGCAACAAGCTGATCGAGACCACCGGTCTGATCGCCAACTGCGCTTCCGGCATCTCGGGCGCAGGCCGCAAGGCCGAAGTGCACACCCTGCACGCCGAGGCCTCCGACAACTTCAAGGCCTATGGCGTCAAGGGCCACCGCCATGGCCCCGAAATCAACCAGCAGCTGCGCGCCATCGCCGGCGACGCCAGCGTGAACTGCCTGTTCGTGCCGCACCTGCTGCCCATCATCCGCGGCATCCACTCCACGCTGTACGCGCGCCTGAACAGCGCCGGCCAGGCCGCCGACCTGCAGGCCGTCTTCGAGGACGCGTATCGCAGCGAGCGATTCGTGGACGTGCTGCCTGCCGGCAGCGCCCCTGAGACCCGCAGCGTGCGCGCCTCCAACACCGTGCGCATCGCGGTGCACCGCCCGCTGCCTGACACCGTCATGGTCCTGGTCGTGGAAGACAACCTCACCAAAGGTGCATCGGGCCAGGCCGTGCAGTGCATGAACCTGATGTGCGGCCTCGACGAGCACCTCGGCCTGACCGGCGTGCCGGTGCTGCCCTGATGCGTTGGCGCCTGCTGCGCCGGCGGCTGTCGATCAGCTCGCCGCGCATGGCCGTTCGCAGCCACCTGCCCTGGCCTTTGCGCTGGGCGGTGGTGGCCATTGCGCTCGGGTTTTCCGGGGCGCTGGCGCTGTGGGCTTTTGAGTTCGGACGCGGGCTGGCCGGCCTGGGGCAGGGCAGCCGCTCCGCTCAGGCGCAGGTTGCCGAGTTGCGCGCCCAACTGGATGGCTTGCGCGCCGATCGCGACCAGGCCCGCTCCATCGCCAACTCGGCCGACAGCCTGCTCAAGGCCGAGCGCGTCACCCAGCAAAAGCTGGCCGACCAGGTCCGAGCCCTGGAAACCGAAAACCAGGCCCTCAAGGCCGACCTGGGCTTCTTCGAGCGACTGCTGCCCACATCGGGGGAGCCCATTGCCATCCGCGGCCTGCAGGTCGAGGCCTCGGCCACCGGGCCGGTTCGCTACCAGTTGCTGGTGATGCAGCAGGGTGTCCGGGGGCAGGCCGATTTCCGCGGCACGATCGAGGTCTTTGCCACCGGTACCCGCGACGCAGCGCCTTGGTCGACCAGTGGCCCCATGGTGCGTCAGGCGGTGCAATTCAAGCAGTACCGCCGCCTGGAAGGGTTGTTGCAGCCACCTGCGGGGGTGGTCGTGCGCCAGATCCAGATCCGCGTGCTGGACGAAGCGGGGGCCGTCAAGGCCACTCAGGTGCACCGCCTGTGACACACCCCACGCCAGCCCCCGGTCGGGGCCTTGATCTGGATGGCCTTCGGTGTACCCTCGGGGGTTGGGTGCAAGGCTTGTACCCGTCGCTTGATTTAGCCCCTGACCTCTGAGGAAGCCCACGATGTTCGGTTGGAAAAAGACGCCCCCCATCCGCACCCTGATCGGTGAAGGCACCGTCATCACGGGCGAGATCCGCTTCGCCGATGGCCTGCGCATCGACGGTGAGCTCCGCGGCGACGTCCAGGCCATCGGCGATGGCCGCACCCTGCTGGTCATCAGCGACAAAGCCCGTGTGCATGGCAAGGTCAGGGCCGGTCATGTCATCATCAACGGCAGCGTTGATGGCCCCGTCATCGCCGACGACCTGCTCGAATTGCAGCCCAAGGCCCGCATCGTCGGCGACGTCAAGTACGAAGCCCTTGAAATGCACCAGGGCGCCACCATCGATGGTGAATTGCGCGCCCTGAAGTCCGAAGCCAAGCCGGGCCTGAAGCTCGCCGCCAGCGCACCCGGTGCCGGCGGCAGCGAACGCGCCGCATCCTGATTTTCTGTTCCTGGAGTCTCCCCACCATGACCGCTGTCGCCCAAGAAATCGCTGACACCCAAGCCGCCGACGCGCCCCCTGCGCCCATCGTCTTCACCGACGCTGCTGCCTCCAAGGTGGCCGAGCTCGTGGCCGAAGAAGGCAACCCCGATCTGAAGCTGCGCGTGTTCGTGCAAGGCGGCGGCTGCTCCGGTTTCCAGTACGGGTTCACGTTCGATGAAATCGTCAACGAAGACGACACGCCGATGAACAAGAACGGCGTCACCCTGCTGATCGATGCCATGAGCCTGCAGTACCTGGTGGGCGCCGAGATCGACTACAAGGACGACCTCGAGGGCAGCCAGTTCGTCATCCGCAACCCGAACGCCACCACCACCTGTGGCTGCGGTTCGAGCTTCTCGGTCTGATCCATCGCGGCCTCACCAGGCCACGCGCACACAGCAAAACGGCCCCTCGGGGCCGTTTGTCGTTTCTGGCGATTTTCGGGGTCGGTGTCAGGCCGGGTAGAGCGCGCCTAGCACGCGCGGCCCGCGTGCCCCGGTCACGGCCGGCAAGTTGCCCGGCACGCGGTTCACGTGCGCCCAGGCCAGCCAGGCAAACGCCGCGGCCTCCACCTGCATCACGTCCAGGCCGCGCTCGTCGGAGCGGCACACGCGCACGCCCGGCAGTCGCCGCGCCAGGCGCTGCATCAGGTCGCCATTGAGGGCGCCGCCGCCGCACACGATCACCTCGGTCGCATCGGCGGCGTGGTCTTGCACCGCCTGGGCGGCAGAGCGGGCGGTCAGCTCGCACAGCGTGGCCTGCACATCCCGGGCGGCGTCCAAGGTGCTGGAGGGCAGGGGCGACGGGGGGGGCGTTTCCCCTGCATCGACGTGGTTGGACAAGTGGTGGGCGAGGCCGTGTGGTGCCAGCCAGCGCTCCAGCCATTCGGCGTTGAACAGGTCTCGCCCAGTGCTCTTGGGTGGGGGCAAGGCAAAGAAGGGGTCCCCCAGGGCTTCGGCCAGCCACTCTTCGCGAACCAGACCACCAGCTCCCCACTCACCATTGGCGTCGAATGCCTGGCCGGTCTGCCTGCTGCACCACATGTCCAGCAGGGCGTTGCCGGGGCCGCAGTCGAAACCGAGCGGCCCTTGCCCTGGTCGCAAGATGCTCAGGTTGGCCATGCCCCCGATGTTGAGCACGACCAAGGTGTGGTCGGGCTGCGCGAAGATGGCTTCGTGAAAGGCTGGCACCAGCGGTGCGCCCTGACCACCTGCGGCCACATCGCGCGAGCGGAAGTCCGCCACCACGTTGATGCCGGTGAGCTCGGCCAGCAACGCAGGCTGGTTGAGTTGAAGGGTGTGGCCCAGCTCGGGGCGGTGGCGCACAGTCTGGCCATGCGCGCCGATGGCGCGCACCTCGGCTGGCAACACCTGGGCCTGTTCGCAAACGGCCTGCACGACTTCGGCGTACACCACCGCCAGCGCCTGCGAGGCGAGCGCCGCGCGGTGCAGTTCGTCGGGGCCTGATGTATTCAGCGCCAGCAGCGTCTGACGCAAAGCAGGCGGAAACGGCTGGTGCGCGTGCGCCACCGTTTGCCAGTGGCCACCCTCTACCCTGCTGAGCACGCCATCGACCCCATCCAGCGACGTGCCGGACATCAGCCCGATGTAGACCTCGCCACCCTGAAGAGGCGAGGGGGGCGAGGTGCCGATGGCCTGGCCGTCGCCTGCGGCCTCACTCATTCGAAGCGAGGGCCGGACTGCGCGCCTGCTGCCTGCCACTCACCCGCCATCTTCAGGCGCTCGGCGATGTCCACGGCCTTGCTGCGGAACTGCGCCAGAGACTGCGCCGACAGCTGCAGGCTTTCGGAGGCCCGGGCGATGGTCATCGGGTCGACTTGCTGGCCGCCCACCTTGAACTCGAAATGCAGGTGCGGGCCAGTGGCCCAGCCGGTGGCACCCACCGCGCCGATGCGTGCGCCTTGCTCGACGCGTTCACCGCGCCGCACGTCGATGCGGCTGAGGTGGGCGTAGACGGTGCTGCGGTTGCCGCTGTGCTGAACTTGCACCACATTGCCATAGCCGTTCTGCCAGCCAGAGAAAGTGACCACGCCTTCGCCCACGGTGCGCACGGGGGTGCCTGTGGGGGCACCGAAGTCAACGCCCAGGTGTGCACGCCAAGTCTTGTGGATGGGGTGAAAGCGCATCGCGAACCCGGAGGTCACGCGCGAGAAAGCCAGCGGCGAGGACAGGAATGCGCGCACCTTGCTGCGCCCCGTCATGTCGAAGTAGGCGCCTTTGCGGCCGGGCTCCTGGTGCCAGACGGCGTCGTGCACCTCGCCCTTGTTGATGAAGCGCGCAGCCAGCACGCGGCCGGCCGGGTTGCCCCAGGTCACGGGCTCGCCTTCGGCCAGATGTGCCTCATACAGCACGCTGAAGGCGTCGCCTTTGCGCAGCTCGCGACGGAAGTCGATGTCGTTGCCGAAGATCTCAGCGATCTGGTTGGTGACGGCGTCCGGGATGCGGGCGTCGTCGGCTGCGGCGAACAAAGACGACTGGATCGTGGCCGAGGCCATTTGCGGCGTGCGCTCCAATGGCAGCACTGCGCGCTGCACCGAGAAGCCCCCCTGTGGCAGGCGGCTGATCAGCACCTTGGTGAAGTGGATGTCGATGTCGGCGCTGGTGTCGGCCGGCCCGCGCACCACGAGCTCGATCAGCTTGCCGTCTTCAACGATCGCCTTGACCGACTTGCCCAGCCGGCCTTGCAGGATCGTGGCAGCCACCGGGTCGTTGCGCACGAATTGGGCCGCTTCCATGTCGTCAACACCCAGGCGCTTGAGCAGGCTATCGGCGGTGTCGGCCGAGCGCGTGACCTCGCTGCGGTACAGCCGAAGGGCCTGCAGGTCCAGGCGCTGCAACTGCACGGACAGGTCCGCGGGCTCGATGGACTCGGTGAGTTGGGTGATGACCGGGGTGGGGCCTTCGGGCAGGCTGCTCAGCGGGGCCACGCCGAAGGCGGTGACGGCGGAGCCGGCCAGCAGGGTCAACACAGCGGCGCTGACGCGACGGGGGTGGCGATGGGCTGCGTTCTGAAAGGCCTGGGCAGCGGCGGCGATGGGTGCCAGTCGCAAGGACTGCAGCACGTCGATCACGCGATCGAACAATCGGGAAGATGCCAAAACGGGATTCCTGTCAGCGTGAGAAGGGGTGTTCATGCCACCCCCCTTAAAATGAGCTCCCTGGCTACGCAAGCTGTGTGCCTGCGCGCGCGTTGCGCGGAGTATAGCGGGCACACGCTGCCTTCCCGCCTGCTGATTTTCACCTGTTGGTCCAACATGTCTCACCCCGAAAAAGCGCCCGAAGCCCAACCAGAACACCCCATCACCGAACGGGTGAAGGAGGCCCTGGCCATCACGCGCCGTGGCGTGGACGAACTGCTGCCCGAGGCCGAATGGCTGCGAAAGCTGGCCCGCTCGGAAGCCACAGGTGTGCCCCTGCGCATCAAGCTAGGTCTGGATCCGACCGCGCCCGACATCCACCTGGGCCACACCGTGGTCTTGAACAAACTGCGCCAGTTACAGGATATCGGCCACCAGGTGATCTTCTTGATCGGCGATTTCACATCGCTGATTGGAGACCCCTCAGGCCGCAACACCACGCGTCCGCCGTTGACGCCCGAGCAGGTCAAGGCCAACGCCGAGACCTATTACAAGCAGGCCAGCCTGGTCCTCGACCCGGCCCGCACCGAAATTCGCTACAACAGCGAGTGGTGCGACGCCCTGGGCGCGCGCGGCATGATCCAGCTCGCCAGCCGCTACACCGTGGCCCGCATGATGGAGCGCAACGACTTCCACGACCGCTTCCATGCCGGAACATCGATCAGCGTGCACGAGTTCCTCTACCCGCTGATGCAGGGTTACGACTCGGTGGCGCTGAAGTCCGACCTGGAACTCGGTGGCACCGACCAGAAGTTCAACCTGCTGATGGGCCGCCACCTGCAGGCCGAATACGGCCAGGAGGCCCAGTGCATCCTGACCATGCCCTTGCTGGTGGGCCTGGACGGCGTCGAGAAGATGTCCAAGTCCAAGAACAACTACATCGGCATCAGCGAAGCCCCGAACGACATGTTCGGCAAGCTCATGAGCGTCAGCGACGACCTGATGTGGACGTATTTCACGTTGTTGAGCTTCCGTTCGCTGGCTGAAATCGAGCAACTGAAGGCCGAATGCGCCGCGGGCCGCAACCCGCGCGACGCCAAGGTCATGCTGGGCCAGGAAATCGTCACGCGCTTCCATGGTGCTGCGGCCGCTGAATCGGCACTGCAGGACTTTGTCAACCGCGCCAAGGGCGGTGTGCCCGACGACATCCCCGAAGTGTCGCTGACCGCCCCCGCAGAGGGCCTGGGCATCGGTGCGCTGCTCAAGCAGGCGGGCCTGGTGCCATCCACCAGCGAGGCCAGCCGCATGGTCGAGCAAGGGGGCGTGAAGGTCGACGGCCAGCCGGTGTCCGACAAGGCTTTGAGGCTCGCCGCCGGGGTGTACGTCGTGCAGGTTGGCAAGCGCAAGTTCGCTCGCGTGAGCCTGGCGCAAACGTGATTTGTGGCGCCTATTGATCCCATTGGGGGGCCAAAAAGCGTGAATTTCCACGAATGCGCGTTTCCCCTACCCTTGGCTGAGGGGGCGGGTGCCTTGCGGGGGAGCGCAGGTTGACGGATTGTTGCAATCTTCGGGAAAGCTAACTTGAACCGCCATGGTGCGCGGGTCAAGATGTCAACGAAGCAGGCGATCCAAGCCTGCCGGCAGCCGGGGAGCTTGCGGACGCCCCGGCCAAGCCAGAAGTTCTCTCAACAAGCACGTCCGCATTAGAGAGTGGAGATCACAATGAAATTCAATCTGAAGAGCCTGGTCGTGGCCGCAGCCTTCGTGGCCGCTGGTGGCGCCAACGCTGCCTCCTTCACCGTCAACGAAGGCGGCGACCTGACGGTCGGCGGCTACCTGATCAGCGGCCTGACCGGTTCCGGCTCCCTGACCTTCTCGCAAGACCTGCTCGACACCCTGAACTTGGGCGTCGTTGAAGTGACCAACTTCGGTCGCGCCAACTCGACCATCGACGGCGTTCCTGGCGGCTACACCGCTGTCAGCGCTGCCGCCCCGGTGACCTCGCTGACCGGCACGCCCACCAGCGCCAGCACCGTGGCCATCACGGAAGTCGGCACCTCCGGTGGCGCCACCCAAACCCTGACCGAAGCCGGTGTTGAAGCTGGCGTGGCCGACGGCACGGGTTTCATCACCATCACCGACCTGCGCGTTGACCTGGTGAACAAGGACGTCTACGGCACCCTGATCGGTGGCAACGGCGTTGGCACCGTCAACAACCAGAAGATCTGGTCGTTCGCCACCATCTCCGGCCCGACCACGTTCGACTTGGACGCGATCATCGCCGCTGGCGGCACCGTCACCGTGAGCAACACGCTGACCAACCTGCAGATCTATGAAGATGCCCTGGCCCTGCTGGTGCAAGCCACCAACCTGAATGCTGACCTGGGCGCCCCCGCCCTGGCTGGCGTGAACAACGGTGCCACCGGCTTCGGCTCGATCACCTCCAACATCACCATCACGGTGTCGGCTGTGCCTGAACCCTCTGCCTACGCCCTGATGGGTGTTGGCCTGGTGGGCCTGGGCCTGTTCGCTCGCCGCCGCGCTGCACGCTGAGCCCTGGGCAAGGGATGCCCCGCCCCCTCATGCGAGGGGAAAGTCGGCAAGCATCCCCCCTGTCCGTGGTGCTTTGCACAGTTCGACAGGGAGTTCCCCGATGCTTCAAGGTGGGCTCCCTCTTAAAGTGAACACATGTCAGCAAGACCTTGGAAAACAAACCAAGCTTGCTTCAATCGACACCCTTCTGTGGAGAAATCGATGAAATTCAACAAAAGCCTGATCGCCGCTACCGCCATCACGATGTTCGCTGGCGCAGCCCAAGCTGCCCTGGAAACCGGCACCCTCGAAGTGGGCGGTTCGTACGCCAGCAACGGCTACACCTTCAGCGACCTGTCCGGCAGCGGCACCCTGAGCTTCTCCAAGCTGCTCATCACCGCCCTGAACCTGGCTTCGGTCGGCATGCAAGCCGTGCCTGCCGCGACGCTGCAAATCTCGACTTCCACGAACGCCACAGGCGCCGTGAAGTACGTGAGCGCCGCCGCTGCCGCCCCCGTCACCGGCCTGACCAGCACCTTTGACGGCGCCACCGTCACCGTGACCGCTGTGCAAACCCAAGGCGGCTCGCTGCAGACCACGGTCAAGAACAGCGCCACCAACGGTGCTGGCTCGCTGAGCATCAGCGACCTGAAGGTTGACCTGACCACCAAGACCATCTACGCCGACATCGTTGGCGCCAATGGCGTGGGCACCCTGAATGACTACGCCCTGTGGACGTACGACACCATCAGCGGCCCCACCACGTTCGACCTGACCCCCGGCGCCCCCGCCAGCGCTGGTGCTTCGACCCTGTCGTCGACCAACGTCCTGTCGGGCCTGTTCCTGGTCAAGGCCACTGACATCGACAACATCTTCGTCAAGTCGCTGAACCTGAACAACACCGGTCGCTCGGGCATCAACGCCGTGAACAACCGCACCGCCACCAACACCGCTGGTTTCGGTTCGATCACCTCCAACATCTCCGTGATCGCCACCCCGATCCCTGAGCCCAGCACCTACGCCCTGATGGCTGCTGGCCTGGTCGGCCTGGGTCTGTTCGGCCGCCGCCGCGCTGCTCGCTGAGCACATTGAGGTCACACGGGGCTTCGGCCCTGTGTGCGACCAGCCGCTCGCTGTCGTGAGCGGCTTTTTTATTGCACCGAGAAATCATCCCTGAGGCGGCCCCCTGAGCTGCCAGGAGACAGACAGCATGCCTTCCATCCGATTCGGTTTCCCGCAGCTCGCGGTGATCGCCCTGGCCGCCTGTGCGGCCATGCCTGTTTCTGCGCAACAGCAGACGAACTCGATTTTCCCGACCGGCTGGGACAGCAGCGTCCGCAGCCGCTTGTTCATGCGCATCGGCTACACGTCGGCGTTCACGCGGACGAAGTCTGGGGAAGTCAAGGACGTCACCGGGTTCGCGGTTTCGCGTGAGGATCTGGACAACGCATTTGATTTGGGTGGTCGAATTTCTGATGGGTGTGCCGGTGGATCCAATCCCGGCGCGAGCAGTGCTGAAGATTGCGCCAGATATGATGACCAACAGGGCGGTTTGGTTTACAACCCGTTGGCCAAAGAAGTCTTCAGTGGCCCTCTGGGGGCATTCACCGAAACCGGTATCAACGGAATTGGCACGCCGGCAGGCATCAAGGCGCGGGTTCAAAAGAACATCGGTACGCCAACGGTTTCTGTTGGCTACTGGCTGGATGAGAACCAGAAGTGGTTGTTGGAAGGTTTTGTCCTTGCCATGCCCATGAGTGTGAAGATTTATGGTGAGGGCTACCGCGCCGATGGGGTGACCCCTAATGGCGTCAACGGCAAGCACATCGCGACCACAAAGCTGCTTCCTCCTTTGGTCATCGGCAGCTACAACTTTGGTGACGCCAAGGCGTGGCCAGTTCGCCCTTATGTTGGGGTTGGTGTGATGTACGCCATCTTCTTTGGTGCGAAGACCACGCCATTTCTCGATTCCTACGTTGGCGGAAAGACCACGATTTCGACCAAGAACGTGTTTGGTGCCGGGCCCTTTGTCGGCTTGCAAGCACCGTTGAGTGACTCGCTTCACCTGAATGTGTCGGTCGGTCAGGTTGGTTTGCGAGCCACGTCAAGGCTTGTGACCTCGAACACCGAAATCAAGTCCGGGGCGGCAGTGTTGAATGACCTTCAACCACGTATAGCGCAAGCTGTTGCTGAGGGTGATGCGCTTCTGGTGGACAACTCTGTGGGTGCAGCAGGTACCGTTGGCGGCACGACCCTGATCACCGAGTTGGTCGCCCGCAGCAAAGGCCAGTCCAACCTCGGCACCTTCGTGCGCGAGCAAAAGATGAAGATCACCAACACGATCGTCACGGTCAGCGTGGGCTACAACTTTTGAGTGAATCGGGCTAACCCGTACTTCATTTGAAGTTCGGGTGCTTCAATTTGTGCGGTATCGCACGTGTCCAGAGGCTTGCTCACTCAAATCGGGGGGGCACTGTTTTGAGCCCAGCCCCGATGATTTGAGCCATGGTCACCCGGATGGGTTGGGTGACCGCCACTCAGGAGCCACCATGCAACAATTCTCCCTCCGTCTGAGCGCCGTCGCCGCCATCGTCAGCCTGTCCGCCGTGTCGGCCCAGGCCCTGACCTTGCCCACCAACTTCCTGGTGGCCGACTCGGTTCAGGAGTTCACGTCCGACAACCTGGACGCCCTCGACCTCGTTGGCATCACGATCTCCGCTCGCGGCACGGCTTCGGCAGTCAAGGCTGGCCCCTACGCCACGCCCGCTGCCTTCAGCTTCCCGATCACCAAGATCGTCATCGGCTCCGGCCTGAAGATCGCCTCCGGTACCGCCTCTGGCGCCGCCCTGTACTTCGATCGCATGAACGAAGACACCGGCGCGATCCTGGGCCTGACCTTGGCCAACTTCACCATCGACTACACCAAGAAGCAGGTGCTGGCCGACACCACTCCCAAGGGTGGCACCACCCAGAAGATGATGCCGCTGTACAACTTCACGGTGAACACGCCCCTGGGCCTGAAGTACAGCTTCCCGCTGAACATCACGCTGCACGAGCAACTGGGTGACCTGCGTCTGACGACCCAGGCCCAGAACGTGATCCTGACGACCCTGGAACTCAACGCCGACATCGTCGCCGAGTCCCTGGCTGCCTCCTTCGGCACCCTGACCCAGGACGTGACCACGAAGCTGCGCTCCAAGGCCGTCAGCACCACGCCTTACACGGCCAAGTGATGGCCTGCTTCATCCGGGTGATTTGATCGCCCGGTGGCAGACAGCAAAAGCGACCTTCGGGTCGCTTTTTTCATGGGAAGGCGGCCGATGAAGGGTGGTTGGGTCAAATTGGTTCAATTGGCGCCGAATGGTGGTTACCCTGCATCGTGGCGTCATTTAACGCTGAGGGATAGCCCTCAAAGTGGGCTGATTTGTGCGGGGATTCCCCTGTCTCTCTCCCGCATTCACGGGGCCACGGCAAAGCGGCTTGTTGCCATCATGAACTCACCGATCAACGCAATTGATCGCAGCCCCTGAACCCAAGATCACCTTCTGGAGAACACATGAAACTCGCCGCTGTTTCCCTCCGCGCCACCGCTGCCGCCGTCGCCCTGTTCGCTGTCTCGGCCGCTCACGCCGACCTGACCATCCCCTTCGCCTGGACCGAATCGAACTCGGTGCAAACCTTCACCCAGGACAACCTGGACAGCTTTGACCTGGTTCACCTGTCGGTGGTTGCCAAGGGCAACGCCACCGCTCAAGGCGCACCGGTCAACGGCGGTTCCGGCTCGGTGAACTACCAGTCGTACAGCTTCCCGATCACCAAGATCGTCATCGGCAGCAACCTGTCGATCAAGTCCGGCCAAGCCGCTGGCTCTGCCCTGTACTTCGACCGCACCGACGACGACACCGGTCTGGTGTACGGCCTGACCCTGGCCAACTTCACCATCGACTACGCCGCCCAGAAGGTGCTGGCCGACATCACCCCCAAGGGCGGCACCACGGCCACCCAGCAGCACCTGTACACCTTCGAAATCGACACCAAGCTGGCCCTGAAGTACAAGTTCCCCCTGACCGTCACCGGCCACGAAGTGCTGAAAAACCTGCGCCTGTCCCAAGGTGCTCAGGACGCTCTGAACAGCGCCCTGCTGCTGCCCGAAATCGCTCAGGACGCCCTGAAGTTCGACTACGGCACCCTGACGCAGGACGTGAGCACCAACCTGCGCAAGAAGTCGATCTCTTCGGCTCTGTACGTCGCCAAGTGATTGGGAGGGGCGGCTGCTGCTGCCCCGAGCCAACTCAAAGCCAAAGGGCCCTCATCCGAGGGCCCTTTTTGCTTCCTGCGGTGACCGGGCTTGATGCCCGCTTCATCCGCGCAGTGGGTCTTGTGCAGCCGTGGGTTGATTGAACAGCGACACCTGGGTGAACAGGAGGTCCCACGACTGCATCAGCACCGTCGGGTCGTCCAGCTCCAGTGCATGGGCCGGGTATCGGTTCATCAGGCGGAGCAGTTCCCGGTCAGAGTTCAAGCGGATGAGCTCGGAGAACAATTCTTGTCCAAAACCCATGGGCATGCCGGCCCGACCTCCATGGCTGGGGTAGACGAGCAGGTGCTGTCCCAATGCCTGGCGCAGTCGGGTCAAGGTTTGCGGCCTGGGTGGGGTCAGGCTGCTGGGCAACAAGACCCAGCCCGACGCCTGTGCGCTGAGCTGAACGCCTGCCCTGATGGCGGATGACAGCCGCTGGGCTGGGTGCGGCTCGTGCAGGGGTGTCAGTTGAATCGGGGTCTGCACCTGCCAGCGCGAGGCCTCTTTCAGCACGGGGGGCGAGCCCAGCAAGACCACTCCCATGCCGCACATCTGGCAGCTCTGCACCAGGTGCTGCGTGCCGTCCAGGAACGAGGGCAAGCCTGCGACAGCACCACCACCATCTGGTCGATCAGACGGGGCTGGTGTGATGATGGCGGTGACGGCGGTTTCCATTTGTTTTTCCCTTTCCCAAGTGTGAAACTGGTGCGCCGCAGCAACCAGGGAAGCTTCACTTAGGGGCATACCCGTGTGCTGAATTGATTTGAGTCATTTCAGGCATCAATCCAAAGCACCGATACTCGAACCATGGACAAAACACCTCATGATTTGGCGCAGATGCGCAAGAGCTACGAACAGGCGGAGCTGGACGAAGGCCAGGTCTTGGCTGACCCGGTCGCGCAGTTCCACCATTGGTTCGATGAGGCGATGAAAGCCAAGGCCCTGGAGCCCAATGCCATGACCTTGGCCACGGTTGGCCAGGACGGGCGCCCTTCAACCCGCGTCATCTTGCTCAAGGGTGCTGATGAGCAAGGGTTGGTCTGGTTCACCAACTACCAGAGCCGCAAGGGCCTGGAACTGGCACGGCACCCTGTGGCTGCGGTGCAGTTCTTCTGGCCTGAATTGGAGCGTGTGGTTCGGGTGGAAGGCCGGGTGGAACTGGTCAGCGAGCAGGAGTCGGACGCGTACTTCATGGCGCGCCCCCTGGGCTCTCGGATCGGTGCCTGGGCGTCGCCGCAGAGCAGCGTGTTGCCCTCCAGGGCGGCGCTGCAGCAGGCCTGGGCGGAGCAACAGGCCCGATGGGGCGAGCACCCGCCGCGCCCTGCCCATTGGGGTGGGCATCGCTTGCTGCCCGACCGCTGGGAGTTCTGGCAAGGGCGTCCGTCACGCCTGCACGACCGCATCGAGTACCTGCTTCAGGCCGATGGCTCCTGGCTGCGCCAACGCTTGGCGCCTTGAAACAGAGGGGGGCCTCAGGGGCTTGGCTTGGCTGCTTCGCTGCAGCGTTGTCGCCACATCCCTCGCAGGGCTTCCTGAAAATGTTGGGCGAACCTGGGGGCATCGAACAGCGGTGACTGGCCGGCTTGCTCGCGCAAAGCAGCGCGCAGCCGGCGCAGGGCGGGCAGGTCGTTCGCGAAGGCGATGGCTTTGTCTTCGTATGCCTGCGCATCACCGGCGACCCAGTCCGCAAGCCCCACGTTCATCATCATGCTGACGCCTTGTCGGGCCACCAGGCAGTCGCCTTGCAGGGTCAGCACGGGCACGCCCATCCACAAGCTTTCAGCGGTGGTGGTGCCGCCGGTGAAGGGGAAGGGGTCGAGCCCGATGTCAACGCGGTGGTAGGCGCGCAGGTACTCGTCGCGCGGAGAGTTGCCTTCCAGGATCAGCCGGTCGCGACCGATGCCCATTGCTTGCAGCCTCCGCACCGTGAGGTCGTGCACCTGCGGGTCGTCGAGTTGGGGGGCCTTGAGGAACAAGCGGCTGCCTGCCACACCCTGGACGATGGTTGCCCAAAGTTTCAGCACTTCGTCGTTGAGCTTGGTGAGGTTGTTGAAGCAGCCGAAGGTGACATGCCCCTGTTGCAGCGCAGGCAACTCGGACACCGGTGGGGTCGATTCCGGTGGGCTGAAGCACAGGCGCGTTTCAGGCAGCAGCCACAGCCGCTCGGTGAAGTCCTGCTGCAGCTCGGCGGGTGTGCTCCAGGGGTCGGACAGGAAGTGGTCCATCTCATGAAGGCCGGTGGTGGCGAAATAGCCGAGCCAGCTGACCTGAACGGGCGCAGGGCGCCAGGCGAAGACAGACAGCCGCGTGTGAGCGGTGTGGCCCGAGAGGTCGATCAGGATGTCGATGTCGTCGGCGGCGATTCGCCTTGCCGCGGTGGCGTCGTCGAGCCCAACCAAGGGGTGCCACGCGGCGCAGCAGGCTTTCAGGCGGTGGGTCAGGGCGTCGCTGAGGGCCTGCGTGGGGTAGCCGATCAGCTCCAGGCGGTCACCTGTTTGCGCCCGGATGGCCTGCAGCACGGTGTCCAGGAAGTAGCCCACAGGGTGGCGTCGGAGGTCGCCGGACACCAGGCCGACCTTCAGCGGTTTTTCCGGATCCCACACGTGAGAGCGAAGGGGGGCGTCGGTGACCTGGGCGCGCACGCGCTCACCGTACTGGCGCGCGCGTTCGATGCGGCGCGCGCGAGGCACGCTGCTGGCGTAGTTGCTGAGCATCAGCCAATTGCTCAGCACGTCGAGGCGCTGCGGTGCGAACTGGTCCGCGTGTTCGAAGCAGGCCAGGGCCTCGTCGAGGTCTCCGACTTCCTTGTGCACGTTGCCCAGGTCGATCCAGGCGTCGACGTGTTCGGGGTCGATCTCGATGGCGCGTTTCAAGGCAGCGATGGCCGCCTGGTACTGGCGCAGCTTGCCCAGCACCTGTCCCATGCCCTGTTGGGCGTCGACGTGGCCGGGCTGCAGTCGGATGGCCTCGCCAAAGGCCTGTAGCGCCTGCGGCATGCGCAGGGCGTCTTTGTGGACGTTGCCCAGGTTGTGGTGGGCGTCGGCCATGTCGGGGGCGAGCCTGATCGCCTGTTTGAGCGCGGCGTGCGCTTCGTCGAGATTGCCTCGTCGGGCGTGCAGGGCCCCCAGGTTGCACCAGGCCTGCGCGTGGGCCGGTTGTGCTTTGACCGCCGCCTTGAAGCTGGCCTCGGCGGCGTCAAGTTCCTGCAACTTTTGCTGCACGATCCCCAGGTTGAAATGGGCATCGGCGAACGCGGGGTTCGCGGCGATGGCCTGCTGGTAGGCCTGGGCCGCTTCGGGCAGCTTGTGCTGGTCGGTCAGCGCAATCGCCAGGTTGTACGGGTGGCTGGCTTGGGTGGGCGCCAGGGCGATGGCGTGTCGGTGACTTGCTTCAGCCTGACTCAGCAGGCCCTGGGCACGCTGGGCGTTTCCGAGGTTGCTCCAGGTCTCGGCATCCTGTGGCATCAGCTCCGCTGCCTTGCTCAGGGCCGCCACGCCGTCCTTGTTCTGAGCCAGCAGCGCGACTCCCAGGACCTTCCAGATGAAGCCCACTTCGGGGTGCAGGCGGGTGAACTCCCTGGCGCGTGACTCGAGTTCCGCATGGCGCCCCGCGCTGAACAGGGCAATGAGCTGATTTGCCTCCTGGGCAGTGAAGGGCGGCGGGCTGTGTGTCATGGGCCCACATTGTGGGGCAGCGACCGAGGGCGCATCAGTCCTCGGTTTTGAGCAACTCCCTGAACGTGCGCCGGAACTTCTCCAGCTTGGGAGCGACCACGACCGCGCAGTAGCCCTGGTAGGGGTTCCGCTCCGCGTAACCCTGGTGATAGGCCTCTGCGGGATGGTAGTTCACCACCGGCGTCACCTCGGTCACGATGGGCGAGGCGTGCACCCCGCTGGCCATGAGTTGTTCGATCAATGCACGCGCTTGCGCGGCCTGCTCGGTCGAGTGCGTGTAGATGCCCGATCGGTATTGGGTGCCGACGTCGTTGCCCTGGCGGTTCAGTGTGGTCGGATCGTGCAGAAAGAAGAACACCTCCAGCAATTGCTGGTAGGAAACCCGAGCCGGGTCGAAGCGCACACGCACGACTTCGGCATGGCCAGTTCGGCCGCTGCACACGGACTCGTAGTCAGGCCGTGGGTGGTCGCCATTGCTGTAGCCTGATTCGGCATGCAGCACGCCCTCCAAGCGGTTGAAGGCCGCTTCCAGGCACCAGAAACAGCCGCCTGCGAAGGTGGCCTCTTGAGCCGAAGCTTGGGTGTCGGTGGCTGCGTCGCTCATGGGGACTTATCCAGTTCAAGCCCAACAGGGCGATGGCTGAGAGTCTCGCAGAAACGAAAACCCCCGGCCGGAGCCGGGGGCGACGCGACTCAAGGGTCGCGCAGGAAAGCGTCAGAGATCAAGGTCTGGCACTTCCCGAGACGCAGGGACTGCGTCTGCTTGGGGTACCTGCTCTCGGCAGGCAACTGCAGGTTAATCCAGGACCGGTTCGGCAGCAAGTGGCCGATTGCGCCGAGTTGTGAGCAGGGTCAAACAAAGTCTCACAAAGCCTCGAATTGGGCGCTTGGGGTTCAGGTGCCCAGGATGCGCCCCACCAGGCTCTCGATGCGGTCGGTCACATCCTTGGGCATGGTGATGACGCGCCCCCATTCGCGGTCGGTTTCGCCCGGCCATTTGTTGGTGGCGTCCAGGCCCATCTTGCCGCCCAGGCCGCTGACCGGCGAGGCGAAGTCCAGGTAGTCGATCGGGGTGTGGTCGACCAGGGTGGTGTCGCGCACCGGGTCCATGCGGGTCGTGATGGCCCAGATCACTTCCTGCCAGTTTCGGATGTCCACGTCGTCGTCGACGATGACGATGAACTTGGTGTACATGAACTGGCGCAGGAAGCTCCACAGGCCGAACATCAGGCGCTTGCTGTGGCCGGCGTAGGCCTTCTTCATGCTGATGATGGCCATGCGGTAGCTGCAACCTTCGGGCGGCAGGTAGAAGTCGACGATCTCCGGGAACTGCTTTTGCAGGATGGGCACGAAGACCTCGTTGAGCGCCACGCCCAGCACGGCGGGCTCGTCGGGCGGCTTGCCGGTGTAGGTGGAGTGGTAGACCGGGTCTTCGCGGTGGGTCAGGCGGCTGACCTCGAAGACGGGGAACCAGTCCTGCTCGTTGTAATAGCCGGTGTGGTCGCCATACGGGCCTTCCAGCGCGTGCAGGTAGCCGTTCTTTTCTTTGAGGGGCACGCCATGCTCGCTCACGCCCTGGTAGCCGGCCGGTGCGGTCGGGAGGTGCCCTTCCAGCACGAACTCGGCCGAGGCCGGCACCTGCAGTCGGTGCTCGCCTTCGCCCACCGAGGTGTCGGTGACCTCGGTGCGGCTGCCGCGCAGCAGGCCGGCGAACTGGTACTCGCCCAAGGTGTCGGGCACCGGGGTGACGGCGCCCAGGATGGTGGCCGGATCGGCCCCGCAGGCCACGGCGATGGGGAAGGGCTGACCGGGGTTGGCCAGCGCGAACTCGCGGAAGTCGAGCGCGCCGCCGCGGTGGGTCAGCCAGCGCATGATGAGCTGGCGCTTGCCGATGAGCTGCTGGCGGTAGATGCCCAGGTTCTGGCGGCGACGCGGGTTGGGCACGTTCTGTGGCCCCCGGGTGACGACCAAGCCCCATGTCAGTAGCGGGGCGGCGTCGTCGGGCCAGCAATGCTGGATGGGCAACTCGGTCAGGTCGACGTCGCTGCCCTCGCGGATGACGGCCTGGCAGTCGGCCCGGCGCACGGTGGCCGGTTTCATGTCCCACAGGGCCTTGGCCATGTGCAGCAGCTTGCCGGCGTCTTTCAACCCTTTGGGCGGCTCAGGTTCTTTCAGGCTGGCGAGCAGCCGGCCGATGTCGCGCAGCTCGCTGACGTCAGATGCCCCCATGCCGAGGGCCACTCGTTTTGGGGTGCCGAAGAGGTTGGCGAGCACCGGGGTGGCGTGGGTGCGCTCCGGACGGCCTTGCGAGTCCAGCTTGCCAACGGGCTTTTCGAACCACAGCGCAGGGCCGCCAGCCCTCAGAACGCGGTCGCACAGGGCGGTCATGTCCAGGTGAACGGACACTGGGTCGCTGATGCGCTTGAGCTCCCCCTCTCGGGCGAGGCCTGCCACAAAGTCCCGCAAATCTCGGTATTTCATGCTCTGAGAGTAATAAAGAGTTCGTTCTTTATGCTTGACTGGTTATTTCAAGGCTGCCTAGAATCCGCCCCGTCGATCCCGGAACCGATTTTTTCCGGGTTAACCCTGGGTGCCTCTGGGCATCCTCGTCAGCTCCGGTCCTTGATGTTGCCGGGTGTGGCCCAAGTGGTCGTCACCCTTTCGAGGTCAGGCCTTGGGTCGCCAAGCGACCGCCTGCAGCCTCGAAGCCGGGGCGATTATCACCGCCGACCTGGTTGTGCAGGCTGCTTCAAGGCAGCCAGCCCATGCGGCCAGCGGGGTGAGGAAAGGATAGTCATGTCTACGTTTGAACGTGCTGCCGAGGCGCCCCTGGTTGCCCCGACCGCGTCGAACCCCGCCAGCCGCATCGGCGAAGTCCTGGGTGTTGTCGCCTCGGACGTCCTGGGCGGTCTGCGCCATGCGAGTCACCATGTTCTGGCTGCCGTTGGCCTGGTCGCTGTCGTGGTGGTCGGCTTCCTGGCGGGGCGCCCCGATCTGCGTCACGGTCTGGAAGACCAGACCCTGTCGTGGCTGTCGGCCCGCGCCATCCAGCGTGCCGAGGGTGGTGCTGAAACGGCACCCGACATCCTGCTGGCCATGGCCGAGCCAGAGGCCATCCAGCGTGCCACCGCCACCAACCCAGCCGAACTCAACCGACAGCAGGCAGCCGTGGCCCACTGGATCGCTCGCCGCTACAGCGTGGCGCCCGAACCCGTCAGCCGCCTGGTGCAGGAGGCGTGGGTTCTGGGTCAACGTGCTGGCCTGGATCCGACGCTTTTGCTGGCCGTGATGGCCGTTGAGTCCAGCTTCAATCCCTTTGCGCAAAGCCATGTGGGCGCGCAAGGCCTGATGCAGGTCATGACGCGTGTGCACCATGACAAGTACGCCATCTTCGGCGGCCAGAACGCGGCCTTTGACCCCGTCACCAACCTGCGCGTGGGCGTGCAGGTGTTGCAGGACTGCATCCGCCGCGCTGGCAGCGTGGCCGGTGGCCTGAAGCATTACGTGGGCGCAGCCAACCTGGCCGACGACGGTGGCTACGGCGCCAAGGTGCTGGCCGAAGCCGCCTATTTGCGCCAGGTGGCTTCGGGCCAGAAGGTGGCTTTCAACGCCAGCTTGCCCCAGGCCAGCGTGCCGAGCACCGTTCAGGTTGCGGCACCTCAGGCGGCATCGGGTGCGGCTGCGGGTGGTCACACCCTGGAAGCCGCCGAGCCTGCCCAGACCGTGCCTTCGGCTGGCGAGGCTGCACCTCACCATGCTCCCGCTCGCTCGACCGAACAGGTGGCGCTGCTGACCCAGCCTCTGCCTGCTCGCTGACCCATCGGCTCCTGGTGTGCGGGGCTGATCGGTGCAGCAGCTGTCATGCAGGCCTTTGCGGCCTCCGCTACAATTCAAAGATTGCGCGACTGGCGATAGATGGCTGCATTCAGCGGCCTGAGGTGGTGAACCACCGGGAAGCGCAGCCGATTTCGTCCAGGCCGAAGGTTGGGACGAGCTCGTTTCAGCCGTTCGCCTGGGCAGCCTTTTTCACCCACTGTCCCTGGTGGGTGGCAGGTCATCAACCGTCTTGAAGAGACTGCCCATGTTCGTTCGCGCTCAATCCACCATCGCCCAAGTCGACCCCGAGCTGTTCGCCGCCATCCAGGCCGAGAACCAGCGCCAGGAAGACCACATCGAGCTGATCGCCTCCGAGAACTACACCTCGCCGGCCGTCATGGAAGCCCAAGGCTCTCAGCTGACCAACAAGTACGCCGAGGGCTACCCTGGCAAGCGCTACTACGGTGGTTGCGAGAACGTCGACGTCGTCGAGCAACTGGCCATCGACCGCCTCAAGCAACTGTTTGGCGCCAACTTCGCCAACGTGCAGGCCAACTCGGGCTCGCAAGCCAACCAGGCGGTGTTCTTCGCGCTGCTGCAGCCTGGCGACACCATCATGGGCATGAGCCTGGCCGAAGGCGGTCACCTGACCCACGGCATGCAGCTCAACATGTCCGGCAAGTGGTTCAAGGTCGTGTCCTACGGCCTGGACGCCCAGGAAAACATCGACTACGACAAGATGGAAGCCTTGGCGCGCGAGAACAAGCCCAAGCTGATCATCGCTGGCGCCTCGGCCTTTGCCCTGCGCATCGACTTCGAGCGTTTCGCCAAGATCGCCAAGGAAGTCGGCGCCTACTTCATGGTCGACATGGCCCACTACGCTGGTCTGATCGCCGCAGGCGTCTACCCCAATCCCGTGCCTTTCGCTGACGTGGTCACCTCGACCACCCACAAGAGCCTGCGCGGCCCACGTGGCGGCATCGTGCTGAGCAACAACGAAGACATCGCCAAGAAGATCAACTCGGCCATCTTCCCCGGCATCCAGGGTGGCCCGCTGATGCACGTCATCGCCGGCAAGGCCGTGGCCTTCAAGGAAGCCCTGTCGCCCGAATTCAAGGCCTACCAGCAGCAAGTCGTCAAGAACGCCGCCGCCCTGGCTGACACGCTCACCAAGCGCGGCCTGCGCATCGTCAGCGGCCGCACCGAGAGCCACGTGATGCTCGTCGACCTGCGCCCCAAGAACCTGACGGGCAAGGAAGCCGAGGCCATCCTGGGCGCCGCGCACATCACCTGCAACAAGAACGGCATCCCCAACGACCCGCAAAAGCCGATGGTGACCTCGGGCATCCGCCTGGGCTCGCCCGCCATGACCACGCGCGGCTTCAAGGAAGAGCAGGCCGTCATCGTCGGCAACCTGATCGCCGACGTGCTGGACAACCCGCATGATGAAGCCAACCTGGCCCGCGTGCGTGAACAGGTCTCGGCCCTGACCCGCCAGTTCCCGGTCTACCGCTGAGCCGTCGATGCGCTGTCCCTTCTGCGGGCACCTCGAAACCCAGGTCGTCGAGACACGGGACTCCGACGAGGGCGACAGCATCCGTCGCCGGCGCAAGTGCGGCAGTTGCGACAAGCGCTTCACCACCTACGAGCGCGCTGAAATCGAGCTGCCGGCCATCGTCAAACGCGATGGCCGGCGCACCGACTACGAGCGAGCCAAGCTCAAGGGCTCGATGATGCTGGCGCTGCGCAAGCGGCCGGTCAGCGCCGAAGCACTGGAGACGGCGCTCGAAGCCATCGAGGCGCGCTTGCGGCAGTCGGGCGAGAAGGAAGTGGACTCGACCTGGCTGGGCGAGGCCGTGATGCGCGAGTTGCGCAAGCTCGACAAAGTGGCCTACGTGCGCTTCGCGTCGGTCTACCGCAGCTTTGACGACGTCAACGAGTTCGTGGCGGCGATCAAGGAGACGGGCAAGGTGCGCAAGGGATCGGCCGACGAGGGCTGAGTTGTCGCTCTCCTGTCGTTTTCCATGATCCCTCGCTTGCGGGGGCGATGGGTAGAAAACACGGCCCATTCGCGGGGGAACCCGCAGGGCAGGGGACGAGCGGTCGGCATGCGCCGCTCAGCGGTGTTGCGCTGCCGGGTGAGCGCGCTACATTCGCCCCATGCAAAAAGCGGGAATCCTCCACATTCAGCGTGGCTTCACCTTGGTCGAGATGATGGTCACGGTCGCTGTGCTTGTCATTTTGGCCACGGTGGCCGTGCCGGGTCTTCAAGAGTACGCGGTGCGCTCCGGCATGGCGGCCATCCGCGATGATTTCGCGATTGCTCTTCAGCGGACGCGCACCGATGCCATCAGCCGCAACACTTGCGTGTCGATGTGCCAACTTGCGTCTGGTTCAACCTCGGCCTGTGCCCCAGAGGCCGAATTGGGTCAATGGCATCAAGGCTGGTTGACTTACGTGAACGACTCCTGCAGTGGTGAAGTCCCCGTCGGTGGTGTCTCTGCAGGTGATGTGATCTCCGTGCGCCAACCGAGCAACCAGCGCTACACGCTGGACGACAACTTGAAGAGTGGCGTGGTGACCTTTGATGCGCGTGGCTCCCTGGTGAGTGGCGCAGCCACTTACGGTGTGAAAGACAGCCTGGACAAAGACAGCAAACACGCCCGCGACATCGTGGTCAGCAAGCAGGGGCGCATCGTGGTGCGTTTGGTTCAGCCGTCAACGGGCGGCTCAAGCGATTCGAAGGAGGGGGGCTGATGAACCGGTTTTCCGCCGCACAGCCCAGGTTCCAACGCGGGCTGAGCCTTGTTGAGACGTTGGTGTCGATGCTCATCCTGGGCTTGGGCCTGGTTGGGCTCGCCGCGTTGCAGGCCCGGACGGTCAGTTACCAGTTGGGGGCGGGGCAGCGCGCACAATTGGCTGGCTTGGTGTCTGACTTTGGCGAGCGAATGCGCTCGAACCTGTCGATGGCGCCGGGCCAGGTCAGCAATTCTCCATATCTCAAAAATGACAAGTCTGCCGACGGGTGGGCCAAGCAGTCTGCCGCCGATCCAGCTGCTGTGAGCCTTGACTGCACGAAGGCCAATGTCTCGTGTGACCCCAAGGCCCTTGCTGAATTCGACAAGGCTCAGTGGCTTTCAGCAGTTCGCCGAAGCTTGCCCTTGGGCTCTGCATTGGTCGACGACGCCGGCGGTGGCGCGGTGACGGTCACGTTCATGTGGGTCGATAAAGATCGCACGGTCGATTCTGCGGCTGGTCGTGTCCTCGCCCAGAGCTCAACTTGCACGACGGAGATGTCGGGCCTGGACAGGCAAAGCTGTTGTCCAACCCTTGCGGGCAAAGTCGACGCAGGGGTTCGCTGTGCCAATTTCAGCTTGTTGCCATGATGTCGCTTGTTCACATGCCATCACGTTCTGTGCGCCTGCAAAAGGGGCTGACCCTTGTTGAGCTGATGGTCGCTGTGGCCATCAACCTTGTGTTGGTGCTTGCCGCGACCCTGCTCTACCTCAATACGCGCTCCACCCAAAAGATGGTGGATGAGAAGTCTGCGGTTTCCGAGACCGGGCAGTTCGCACTGGCGCTGTTGGGACGAGAGTTGACCTTGGCAGGTTTTTTCCCAACTGAGAACTCGGATCCTGCTGGTGGCGGTTTGGTCAACGCTTCTGGGCTCGGTTTGAAGTCGTTTGACGGCGAGGCTGGGCAGTTGATCCGCAATGGGCAGCTTTTTGGCGCCTACGCCCACGGCCTGATGGGCTGTGACGGAAAGATGTTTTCCGCCAAGACGCACACGTGCGAGAACCATGCTGAAACGGCAGCGGCCAGCTCTGACAGCCTTGCCGTGGCCTATTTCACTTACGACGCCATGGGGCTGTCGACTGGCTTGCGTGCCGATTGCGCGCGTGCCGACGTGGCCAATGACAACACGGTGGCACGTAACTCCCTGAGGGTCGGCGCCACCTCCGGGAAGGGCCCTGCCGGACTCGGTGTGCAGCCCGCTGCGCCGCTGCTGGTGGTCAATCATTACTTTCTGCGGCCCACCACGTTGACCCGGGAAGGCGGTGGCACGGTGCAATCTCTGGCCTTGGCGTGCCGGGGTAACGGGAGCGCTAACGGGCGAGACATGGAGGCCACGGAACTGCTCCAAGGCGTCGAACAACTCGTGTTGACCTACGGTGTGCGTGATCCCGCAGAAGGGGTCAAGGGCACGGCGCCGCATCGCTACATCACGGCCGATGAAGTCAGCGAACTCAAGCCTATGAGCTTCGGAGACCAGACGTTGAATGGCTGGCAGCAGGTGCTGGCGGTGCGAGTGTGTGTCGTGGTGCGCAGCACGGAAGCGACGGCCCGTGGCGAGTCGATCGTCGACTGCGAGGGCAACGCCATGAGCCTCAATGACGGTGGGCGATTGCAGCGCTTTGAGCGGGTTTTCAGCCTGAAGAACCGTCAGGGCGTGTCAACGGCGCTTTCCGGAGGTTGAAGATGATTAGGCGTTCGCAGTCTGGTGTGGCCTTGGTGGTCGTGCTGGTTCTCATGCTGGCTCTGACGGGCCTGGGTCTGATGAGTGCGAAGTTGGCTCTGGGTGGGGAAACGCTTGCCCGAAATCAACTTGATCACGAGGTGGCGTTTCAGGCGGCAGAGGCAGCGCTCCGCGATGCCGAGAAGGACATATTGCTCGCTTCCTATGCGAAGCCCGCTGCCGCGCGCTGCTCGCGTGGGTACCCAGCCACGGAGCCCTTCCCGACGGATGACGTCTCCGCTGACTGCCGACTGGGTCGATGTGTTTTTGACCCTGACAAGGAAGGCTTGTGGGACTACTCTGCAGGCTCCTCGTCAACAGAGGGCTCCGGGGCACCTTGGTGGCCGAACGACAAAGGCGGCAAGTGGAACAACTCCACAGAGAAGTCCACCAAGTGCGATTTCAATGGCGCTGTGCCTTTGGGTACCTTCACTGGCTCGACCTCCGTGCAAGCCGTTGCGCGCCAGCCCGAGTACCTGCTCGAGAATTTCAAACGCAGTGGCAAGCTGATCTTTCGGATCACCGCCCGTGGGTTTGGTTATCGCGAGAACTCTGAGGTGGTGCTCCAGTCTTACTTCGTGTATCCGGAATGACAAAAGGGATGGTCATGCTTCGCATTTTTTCGCGCGCATTGCTGATGGGTGGGGCATCCCTCTTGTCACTGGCTGTGGTGCACCCGGGGTGGGCCCAATCGGGCGAGGGGGCTTACAAATCGTCCCCATTGGGTTTGTATCCGCCCAACATCGGTTCCGGGGCGAGCGGCCCCATGATGATGCTGACGGCATCCAAGGACCACACCCTTTTCTCGCCCATTTACACCGACTATGAAGACATCGACGGGGATGGTTCCGTTGACTACACCTTCAAGCCGGCTTTTCGCTACTACGGCTATTTCGACGCAGAGAAGTGTTACGGCTACAACGCAGGTCATGCTGGCGGAGCGCGTTTCGAGCCGAAGGCCATGGCCTCCTCCTCCACAGACGGCCGGTTTGTGTGCCCGTCGTCCCAGTCCCTTTGGAGTGGCAACTTCCTGAACTGGGCGACCATGACCCGGTTGGATGTCGTCCGCAAGACGCTTTACGGGGGGCGCCGCGTTGAGGATTCTCTGAAAGAAACCACGCTTGAGATGGCGGCCTTGGCCCACGACGCTCATGCGTTCGTGAAGTACTACGGTGGTCCCAACATGCGTGACTACACGCCGTTCACCGACCAAGAGCTGGATGGGGCTGGCCTGACATTGTGCAGCCGTGGAACCGAGGCCGATGGACGGGGGGCACCCCAGTTGCGCGTTGCCAAAGGCAATTACAGCTTGTGGGCCACCACGCCGGGAACCGTTTGCAATTGGTCAGAGGTTCAAGGCGGGTTTTCGTTTGGGCGAAAGGCCCAGGAGTTCTACCGCAAGTATGGTCCTCCGAATGCCGAGAAGCAGGCGCATCGTGCCAACTTGCCCAGCAAAGGCGTAGACGGTGCGGTGTACGGAGGCATTGGGCCAGAGCTGGCTGTCCGCGTTCAGGCTTGCCCAAAGGATTTTGTCGGGCAGGGGAGTGAACGTTGTCGGGCCTATCGGCGAACGGTCGATGGCGTCGAGCAGATCAGCTACAAGCCTGTTGGGCTGTTGCAAGAGTTCGGCACGAGTGAACTGACCAAGCAGCCTGTGCGCGCGGAGTTTGGCCTCATCACGGGCAGCTATGACGACAACTTCCGTGGTGGCCAACTGCGCAAGAACATCGGTTCGGTCAACGACGAAATTGACCTGGGCACAGGACGATTCTGCCACCTGCTGACGGGGAGCGATGGGGGCGGCAACTGCGCCGTCACGGCAGCCACGTTCGTGACTGCCTCGGGAGCGACTGTCCCGGGCATCATCCGTTCATTTGATGGCATGAGGCTCTACCAAGCCGGGAACTACAACGCTGGCGGTCCGGCCATCCCGTTCCCACTGCCGCGTGAAGTGTCGAATGGACAATTTCCGTCGTGGGGCAACCCGATGTCGGAGATGATCACTCAGGCGCTGTCATATTTCGCCAACCTGCCCATGGGCGGAAACGTCTCAGCCACCACTGGACGCGATGCAGAGCTGGGGTTGCCGGTGGGGATTTCAGCCCGGGATCCTTTGCTGGACACCGATAACGATGCAGTGGCGGGGGTGCCTCGCAAGAACTTGTACGGTCGCTCCATTTGCCGACCGATGCACACCCTGTCCATTTCCAGTGGTGCTGTGACCCACGACACGGATGAAGCCGGATCCTCGGAGGATGTGTACGGAACTTCGACGGCATTCATGCAGAAGAACGTGCCTTCCGGTGATCAGGCTCAAGCAACCATCCAAGCGGCAACGGACCGCATTGGTCAGTTGGAGGGGGTAAACGGACAAGCTCGCTCAGTCGGTTCCCCCGATGCAGGTTTTGGTGTCGATTGCACGTCCAAATCGATTGGTGCGGTCGTATCCAGTGGCCTTGCCAGGGTGGCAGGTGTTTGTCCAGAGGCGCCGGCTGTCAAAGGTACCTATTTGGGCGCTGGCGCTGCATTCATCGCCAACACGAAGGCCATTCGAGCACTCTCTGACCTGACAGAGGCCAACGGACGTTCCGTGTCGACAAGCCAGTTGCCGGCTCACGCTTTGCGCGTGCGCTCCTACGCCGCGACCTTGTCGGGCGGTGTGGCTCGCATCGAAGTGCCAATCCCCGGCAAGTCCGGTGTCGTGTACATCACCCCCGAGAGTTCATGGGATTTTGAAGGGTTTGATGGCAAAAACACCGGTGGCGACCTGATGCCTGGCGCCATGCTCACGTTCAGGTCCATTTACGCAGATGCTGATTCAGCTTCCTATGTTGTGACCTGGAACGACGCACAGTTCGGTGGTGACTACGACATGGACATCGTGGGTTTCTTGCGTTGGGAGCGCAAAGAAAGCGCGACGAAGCCCGGCACCTACGAGTTGACGGTGCTGACTGACATCCTCAACCACGATGCCGGTGCCCGAGGTGCACATGGATTCAGCATCATCGGGACCGACAAGGCGGCAGGGCTTGACAGCCGTTATCTCACCCATGGCGGTGAAAACTTTGCCGTTGGCGGTAAAAACTCCGATTGCAACAACCTGACGGTCAACAGTCAGGCATTCAATCTGCAGTGCGCATTCACCGACCGTGGCATGAAGACGAGCGGGGCGGGCGGAGCGGATGGTTTCGCTTGGCCGACTCAGTACAGTGGTTCGCGCGTGGATTTTTACGACAAGGCAGTTGATGGTGTGTTGACCACCACGGTGGCCAAGAAGTTTGTCGTCACGGATGGTGCGACCGATGTGACCTTGCGCGACCCCCTTTGGTACATCGCCAAGTACGGCAGCTTCAGAACTGGAGAAACCAAGTTTGGTTTGAGCACGACGGCTGTCCCCGACGCGATGGTTTCAGGGCAAGCGAATAACTGGGATCAACAGAGGAACTCATCGGCCGACTGCTCGGGGACTGCTTGTGCTGATGGCGAGCCTGACGGCTACTTTTTGGCCAGGCGACCAGAGCTGCTGGAAGCTCGGTTGCGTCAGCTCTTAGGTAACATCGTTGCAAACAGCAATTCCGCTCCCGCGATCTCGGCGACGCAGCTTTTATCCGGTGAGTTCAAGTACCAGGCTGAGTTCAGCCGTGATGAGTTCTCCGGCACGGTCAAGGCGTTCAAACTCTCCGAGACAGGCACTTTCGCCCCGGTTTGGGACGCTGGCATCCAATTGGCGACAATGGGCAATCGCAAGCTCATCTCGAACATGGAACAGGCCGGGGTGGACGTTTCGCCTTCATTCCTGGAAGGGGAATCCGGTCAACCGTATCTGAAGGCTTTGCTGGGCTTGACATCTGCACAATCGGCATCGTCCTCACAGCTTGAGTTGGCCAAGTCTCTGGTCTCTTACCTTGGAGGAAGCCGTGTTCCCGAAAAGGCCGGTCTGTTCCGCGCCAGGGGAGTTGATGGATTGGGGATCATGGGTCCTGTTGTCAGCTCGACGCCTTGGGTTCAAGACAGCCGATTTGCTGCACGTTACTCGGATGGGGTCTTCCCCAGCACGGCGCAGTCGTACCGAGGGTTCATCACAGATAGCAAGACGGGTAAACGTGCCAAACAGAGCCTTCTCTGGGTCGGCTCCAACGACGGAATGCTGCACGGCGTGAAGGTTGATGACGGAAAGCCCGTTTTGTCTTACGTGCCTGGGCCTTTGGTTGGGCGCCTCTTGCCCTCGCTGTCTGCATCCGCGTCTGAAACTGTGGCCTTGATGGATGGCAGCCCGTTCACTGGCGATGTGCTCGTTCCGTCATCGTCGACTGGTGGCTCAAGCCTGGTTTGGAAGACCTATTTGTTCAGCAGCCTTGGGCGTGGCGGTCGAGCGCTTTTCGCGCTGGATGTCACGTCGGCAGAGGGCCTCTACACGGCAGCGCCCGAAACCATCTTCAAGTGGGGCTTCACTGCTTCTGATGATGCGTGGTCCAACAGCACCGTTTCTGAGAAGTCGGACCTGGGCTACAACGTGCAGGATCCTGTCAAGCACAACGTGTCGGGCCAGGCCACTCCGATCGTGTACTTGAACGATGGCAATTTCTGGCTGATGCATGCCAATGGACACAAGTCTGATTCTGGTCGGGCGGTGCTTTTCTTGTTCAAGGTGAGCGGTCCTGGCGGCGCAGCTTGGCGCAATCCGACCACGGGTGCGCTCAATGGTTATGTGAAGCTGCCCACCAGGGTTGAAGATTTGGACAACGGGCTCATGGGTGTCACCTGGGTGGATCTGGATAACAACGACACCGCAGATTTGGTTTACGGCACCGATCTGAAGGGGCAACTCTGGCGCTTTGATTTGCGAGACAGCAACCCGGCGAACTGGCAAGTCGCCTTGTACGATCCAGCGGTGACTGGGGCGGCATCACGCAAGGAAGGCATCCCCCTTTTCACGGCCAAGGACTCAAGCGGTCAGGCGTTGCCCATCACGTCGGCGCCCGTCGCAACCTTCCCGTCCTACGGCGGCATCATGTTGAGCTTCGGCACTGGGCGTGCGCTGGAGGCTGGAGACTTCCCGGATGTCAATCGCAACCAGCGATTCATGACGGTGTGGGATCGCGGCGGTTACGAAGGGGATCGCACTTTTGCTGTGCCGAAGGTTCCGGGCGAGACAGCCAATGAGTTGGTTGAGCGCCCTAATGCTCTCCCCGTCATCGATCGAACGGTCAAGAACGCGGAGGGCAAAGACGTCGCGACGTTCATCCAGCGCTTTGCATTCCGAGACGAGTCTGGCAACGTGTACCTGGCCCAGACGAATGATCAGGGTGGGGTGAAGTTGGATTCTCAAGGCAAGCCTGTGCCGTTGGGGGCGTTGGATGTGGCCCTGCGCTTCGACCCCAGCATCCACGACGGCTGGTTCTTTGATTTCCCAGATGGGGGAACGCAAGGTGAGGCGGTGATCAGTTCGCCGGGCATCCGCTCGAACTATGTTTTCTTCACCTCGGTGCGTGGGCAGACGGCAGAGGAGCGAGAGCAGGCGTGTGCCACGGCGCCGCTCTCGACGCTCTACGCGCTGAGCCCGGTTAACGGGTTGGCCGTCAACAATCTGCTGGTGAACGGTTCCTACTATCTGGGCATTCCTACTGACGATCAGAAGCTGGTGTACGTGCGAGATCGCTCAAACGAGAGCGCAGATGGCTCCGATCCGTCAAATCCAGACCCAGATCCTTCGTGCACTGGTCCTGATTGCAAGTCGTGCACAAACACCTGCGGCGCGGGAACCGTCCGATTTCGCGCCTTGGGCGGATCAACGAATCAGTGCCTGTGCTTGCCCGCCACCAGCCTGCGCATTCAGTGGCGTGAATTGCCAGGCATGAAGACACAATGACCATGCCTCTTTTGCAAACCAGAGCCAGCTTCCGGGCTGGTGCCTTTTCTGCGCGTTTTCGTCAATCAGGCTTCACGCTGTTGGAGCTCATGATTGTTGTGGTGGTCGTGGGCATATTGGCCATGGTTGCCTACCCGTCGTACGTCGAGCAGGTGGCCAAGGGGCGTCGAACCGATCTGAAAACGCAAGTCGCGGCAGCTCAGCAGTGGCTGGAGAGGCACTACAGCACCACGTACTTGTACGGCACGGACTCTAAGGACGACACGACCAACACCCTTTTTGCAGCTCAACCCTTTGTGAACAGTCCGCCGCAGGGAACTGCCTTCTACACCCTTGGAGTGGTTGTTAGCAGTAACGGGCAGGCTTACACCATCACAGCCACCCGTTCACCTGACGGCGCCATGAAAAATGATGCTTGCGGCAGCCTCTCTGTCACCAACACTGGTGTCAAGTCGGTGTCTGGTCAGGGCACACGATTCAAGGACGCTGCGGAGGCCCTCAGGGCCTGCTGGAACTAAGTATCTTTTTTTGGGGGGGCTGCATGCTCGTGCGCTCTGGTGCTCCGTTGCTTTGGGCGCTTCTTGCGGCCTCGGCGTTGCATTTGAGCCTGTGCTGGGCATGGTCACATTCAGGGGTGTTTGGGCAAGGGGCAAACCTGCTGCCGGCGGCGCATGCTTCCCAATCGACCGGGCCGATGGTTGCCCGCGCCTTGATGCAGGTTGAGCACCGCGCTGGCAAGTCGCAGGTTTCAGGCGTCGAGGACGAGAGCCCGCGCCAGCAGGAGCGGGCGAGGCCCGAGCATGTCGATGACATGCCGCCAGCGAGTGCTGGCGGAGACGCCCTGCTCGCCGCGAGCTACCTCGACGTCGATCACGCGGATGTGGCGCCGAGACCGATACATGGCTGGTTCCTGGATGAGGAGCTTCTTGCCGAGGTTGGGCGGGCTCGTGTGTTGCTGAAAATCTGGGTTTCTGCCAGTGGAAGGATCGATCATGTCGAGGTGTTGCTGACCGAGCCACCAGGCGATTGGGTTGTGCGAGCTTTGAAGCCGCTATTGGGGACGCCGATGGCGCCCGCCCAGAAAGATGGACAGGCGGTTGCGGTGGTCACCGTGGTAGAACTCCAAGCTGAAAACGAACAGGTTCGGTGACCTGCTCACCATTCGCCTGAGAAACGCGCTTTGCCACCCCAGTCCGTCGACCCCACCTGGCTCCAGGCCGCCCTGTCCCAGGCCCGCCTTGCCCTGCCCATCTCCACCCCCAACCCCCCGGTCGGCTGCGTGATCGTGCGCGAAGACCGCCTCATCGGCCAGGGCCACACCCAGCAGGCGGGCGGTCCGCACGCCGAGGTCATGGCCATGCGTGACGCGCAAGCGCGAGGCGAAAGCCTGCAAGGCGCCACCGCTTACGTCACCCTCGAGCCTTGCTCGCACCATGGCCGCACGCCCCCTTGTGCCGACGCCCTGATCAGGGAAGGCCTGGCCCGGGTGGTCGTGGCCCTGCACGACCCCAATCCGCTGGTGGCGGGGCAGGGCGTTGCCAAGTTGCGCGCAGCGGGCATCGCCGTTGACGAGCTGCCGCCTGACCACCCCGCCGCTCTCGAAGCGCGGGAGATCAAGATCGGCTTTCTGTCTCGCATGGTGCGCCAGCGCCCCTGGGTGCGCCTGAAGGTGGCCGCTTCTCTGGATGGCCGAACGGCGCTGGACAACGGCGTCAGCAAATGGATCACCTCGTCGGGCGCGCGCGAAGACGGGCAGCATTGGCGCGCCCGCGCGTCGGCTGTGCTCACAGGCATCGGCACTGTGCTGGACGACAACCCGCGCCTCGATGTGCGTGCTTTCGAGGTGCTTCGCCAGCCCCTGCGCGTGGTGCTCGACAGCCGTTGGCGCATGCCGCCCGATTCGGCCATGCTGGGCACACCGGGTGGTGTGCTGGTGGTGGGGCTGCCGCCGGCCGATGGCGCCGCGAAAGCCCGGCAGTCCGCGCTGCAGGCAGCGGGCGCCGAGGTGCTGGAGGCTCCGCCATGTGTCACAGGCCTGCCTGCGGCTTTGGCACCCACGCTCCTTGATGCCCACGGCGCTTCACGTGTTGCTGTCGCGGCGACGGCGCAAGCGGCCGATATGTTGGATGGTGCCACCACCGTGCCGACCCAAGTCGACATCGCCTGGCTCTTGCCCGAGCTCGCTCGCCGTGGCGTCAACGAGCTGCACGTCGAGGCTGGCGCCCGCCTGAATGGTCATTTGATCGAGCAGGGGTGGGCCGACGAGATCCTGGTGTATCTTGCGCCCAAGCTGCTGGGCCCTGGACGGGCGCTGGTCGCGCTGTCGCCGCTCACAGGGCTGGACGGCTGCTGGCAAGGCGAGGTCCGGGACCTCTGCCTGGTCGGCCCGGATGCCCGCCTGATCGTGCGCCCGCCCGGTCGCGAACGTTTCTGATTCCTGCCGGGGCATTTGTCCAGGGCTGTGGCATCGTTTTTTGTTGGCGCCTTCGCGAGCCTGTGACGGCTGCCCAGCTCTCTGCCTGCCTTCATTCTTACCCCCTCAACGTCGTCGAGAAGTCCATGTTCACCGGCATCATCACTGGCGTTGGCCAGGTCACCGACAACCAACCCCTGGGCGAGTTGCCCACGCACGGCCGCCGCCTGACCATCCAGGCCCCGGCTGGCTACCTTGAGGGCGTTGGCCTGGGCGACAGCATCGCCATCAACGGCGCCTGCATGACGGTCACCACGTTCGATGTGGCTGCCAGCCGCTTCACCATCGACGTGTCGGCCGAAAGCCTCGCGCGCACGGTCGGCCTGGCTGGCAGCGGCCACCGCGTCAACCTGGAGCAGGCCCTGCGCTCGCACGACCGCCTGGGCGGCCACATCGTCACCGGTCACGTCGATGGCGTGGGCGAGGTGGTGGTGTTCGAGCCGGTGGGCGAGTCGTGGCTGCTGCGCATCCGTGCGCCCAAGGCCCTGGCGCGTTTCCTGGCCTACAAGGGCTCGATCACCGTCAACGGTGTGAGCCTGACGGTCAATCGCGTGCAGGACGCCGGCGACGGCAGCACCGAGTTCGACATCAACCTGATCCCGCACACCATCGAGAACACGGCGCTGGGCGAGATCAAGGCGGGCGCCAGCGTCAACCTCGAGGTCGACTTGATCGCCCGCTACGTGGAGCGCATGCTGTCGGCCGAGGGGCGCCTGCCGGGTTGAGCGCCTCTTGCGTGGTGAAATCCCGGCGCATTTCCGCTCTCCAAGGGGGCTCAAGCTGGGGTTTGTCCCCGTTGGGGTGCGCCGCCCGCCTACAATCGCAGGATGCCGATTTCACCCATCCCCGAGCTGATCGCCGAGCTGGCCGCAGGCCGCATGGTCATCCTGGTTGACGAAGAAGACCGCGAAAACGAGGGCGACCTCGTCCTGGCTTCCGATCACGTCACGCCCGAAGCCATCAATTTCATGGCCAAGTACGGCCGTGGCCTGATCTGCCTGACGCTCAACCGCGAGCACTGTGAGCGCCTGCAGCTGCCGCCCATGGCCACGCGCAATGGCACCAAGCATGGCACCGCCTTCACGGTGTCCATCGAGGCCGTTGAAGGGGTGACCACCGGCATCTCGGCCGCCGATCGCGCCCGCACCGTGCAGGCCGCCGTCGCCGCCGACGCCAAGCCCACCGACCTGGTGCAGCCCGGCCACATCTTCCCGCTGCAGGCCAAGGACGGCGGCGTGCTCATGCGCGCCGGCCACACCGAAGCTGGTTGTGACCTCGCCGGCATGGCAGGCCTGACGCCCTCGTCTGTGATCTGCGAGATCATGAACGACGATGGCACGATGGCGCGCCTGCCCGATCTCGAGGTTTTCGCCAAGGAACATGGCTTGAAGATCGGCACCATCGCCGACCTGATCCAGTACCGCAGCCGCAACGAAAGCCTGATCGAGCCCGTGGGCCGTCGCACCATGCAGACGCCCGAGGGCCCGTTCGAGACGCGTGTTTTCAAGGACCGCACGGGTGCCATTCACATGGCCTTGAGCCTGGGCCTCGAAGGCGCCAAGCCCGGCCGCGAGGACGAGGTGCTGGTGCGCGTGCACGAGCCCTTCTCGGTGCTGGACTGGTTGGACGCCGGCAGCCGCAGCCACTCCTGGCCGCTGCCCAAGGCCCTGGCCGCCGTGCGCGAAGCGGGCCGTGGCGTGGTGGTGCTGCTCAACGTGGGCGATGACCCCGAGCGACTGCTCGACCGGGTGCTGCCCGCCGACCCACAAGCCGTCCCCAAGACCCCGGCTGACCTGCGCACCTACGGCGTGGGCGCCCAGATCCTCAAAACCCTGGGTGTGCAGCGCATGCGCCTGATGGGCAACCAGCAACGCCTGCCCAGCATGGTCGGTTATGGCCTGGAGGTCAGCGGCTTCCTGACGGCCGATGGTCAGAGCCTGCCGGTTCCCCACGCCTGAGGGCGCGCGTCGCCCCGCTCATCGCGTTGTTCTTTGATTCGTTCTTTTCACTTCGCTCTTTAGATTGGATGTCCCATGCAAGGCGCTGACAAAGGTACCGCCAACCGCCTCGACGGCAACGACCTGCGGGTCGGGCTCGTTCAGGCCCGTTTCAACGACGACCTCACCGGTCGCCTCGCCACCGTTTGCATCGATGAGCTGCTGGCCCTGGGCGTGCAACGCAAGCACATCACCCACGTGACCGTGCCCGGCGCGCTCGAGGTGCCCGTGGCCCTGCAGGCCATGGCCGACAGCGAACGCTACGACGCCCTCGTGGCCCTGGGTTGCATCATCCGCGGCGAGACCTACCACTTCGAGCTGGTGGCCAACGAGAGCGGTGCCGGTGTGACCCGCGTCAGCCTGGATCACCACGTGCCGATTGCCAACTGCATCCTCACGGTTGAAAACCAGGAGCAGGCCGAGGCCCGCGTTCAAGAGAAGGGCCGTGACGCGGCCCGCGTTGCCGTCGAAATGGCCAACCTGCTGGACGACCTGCTGTGAGCGACGCCACCTCGACCCCTCCCGGCGGCCCCTCCGAGGGCGTCCACAGCGAACGCAGTGCCGCTGCATCGCAGCCTCCGCGCGACCGCGCCAAATCCTCTCGTCGTCGCGCTCGCGAGTACGCGCTGCAAGGCCTCTATGAGTGGCAACTCAACCCGCGCGACCCTGGTGCCATCGACGCCGATCTGCGCGATGCCCCCGAGTTCGCCAAATGTGATCGTGGACACTACGACGCCCTGCTGCATGGCTGCATCGAGCAGGCCGCACAGCTCGATGCGGTGCTCCTGAAGTACCTGGATCGCTCGGTGCAGGAGCTCTCTCCTGTTGAACATGCCGTGTTGTGGATCGGGGCTTACGAGCTCACCCACTGCCTGGACGTGCCCTACAAGGTCGCGATCAACGAGGCCGTCGAGCTGGCCAAGTCCTTTGGTGGCACCGATGGTCACAAGTTCGTCAATGGCGTGCTGGACCACCTGGCTCCTGGCCTGCGTCCCGACGAAGTCAAGGCCTATCGTTCGAAACAGCGTTGAGCCTTCTCGCTGCTGTGTCCACGCCCCCTACGCAACCCGCGGTCACCCAGCCTCACGAGGTGGAGGCGGATCGGCTCGTGGTCGATGACGTCGACACGATTTCCGAGACCCGTCCGCTGCCCGAGCCGGACCCGGCCGAGTTGCGCCGCGTGCGGCCGGAATCGCTGCCGACCATCGGGCACATCGGCCGCTACGCGCTGAAGTACGTGATCGGCGAAGGTGGGCTGGGCACCGTCTATGCGGCGCACGACACCTTGCTGTCGCGGCTGATCGCCATCAAGACGCTGAACGTGAACCTGCCAGCGTCGGAGCGCGAGCAGTTCGACAAGCTGGTGCTGCACGAGGCGCGCGCTTCAGCTGGCTTGAATCACTCCTACATCGTCACCGTGCACGACGCGGGCACGAGCGAGCAGGGCAGCTACATCGCCATGGAGCTGCTCAAGGGGCGTGACCTGCGCCACCTGTTGTCCATGGGCTGGAAGCCCACGCCCGAGCAGGCCGCGCTGATCGTGCGGCGCGTGGCCGATGCGCTGTCCTACGCCCACCACAAGGGCGTGACCCACCGCGACATCAAGCCTGCCAACATCTTCATGGTCGGGCGCACGCAGCCACGTGTGCTCGATTTCGGTATCGCGCGCATTCGCCAGGTCGAGGCCTTGGCGCAGCGCGACGACGAGACCAGCCGCTTCCAGGAGCTCATCGGCGGCTCGCCCTTCTACATGGCACCCGAGCTGGTGCGCCGAGAGCCTGGCGACCAGCGCGTGGACGTGTACGCGCTGGGCGTGGTGCTCTACGAGTTGCTGGCCGGCCGGCGGGCTTTCACGGGCGGCTCGCTCGACGAGATCGCCGATGCGGTGCTGCACCAGCCGGTCAAGCCCGTGCACGAGGTCAACCCCGAGATCCCGCGTGCGCTGTCGGACATCGTGGCCCATGCGATGCACCGGGACATCGATCAGCGCTTTCGTTCTGCGCGCCGCCTGTCGCACGCGCTGCGCGACTGGTTGGATGGCGTCGATGGCAGCCGGCCTGTGGCCTCCGAGGCAGCCGCACCGCGCCATGCGCAGCGGCCTGCGTTGTGGCGACAGCCCCTGGTGTGGCTGCTGGCGCTCAGCTTCATCGGCCTGGTTGTGGCGCTGGCCGGTGTGTTCTTGACGGGTCTGCGCGGGCACTGAGGGGGCGCTGCGGCGAGGGCTCGTGCGAGCAAGCGCCTCGGTCCACATGCTGGGGCGTGGCCCAGCCTCAGCCTCAGCCCTTGCCCAGGGTCACTTCCAGCGTGCGGTCGCCCTGGCCCGCCCAGCGCCTGACCTCGTCGTCGAGCAGGTGCAAGGTGCGTGGGTGTTGCAGGGCCCAGCTGCGCGCCAGCACCAGCTTGACCTTGCCGGAGCGGGCCGGTTGCAACGATGCCACCTGCTCGGGCAGCTCCATGCGCGCGTGATGCAGGATGATGGCCAGGCGCAGGCACAGCACCTGCGACATCAGCACCGTGTCGTGCTTGTGCTCGGCCAGCTTGATGAGCTCGCCGCGTTGTCCCAGCGCCAGCGTCGCCAGGCGGCGCAGCTGCGACTGCGAGTAGCCTGACGCGTCGACGTGACCGAGCAGGTAGGCGCTGTGGCGGTGGTGGTCGTGGTGCGAAACCATCATGCCGATCTCGTGCAGGGCGGCGGCCCAGGCCAGCTCGCGCGTGGGCTCGCCGTCGGCGCTGGCTTGCGGCTCAGCCAGGCCTTTCCAGAGGGACAGCGCTCGCTGGCTCACGCGCGCAGCCTGGGCCGCGTCCACTTGGAAGCGCCTCTGCAGCTCGCGCACCGAGGTGTCGCGCGGGTCGGGCTGGCGGTGGTCGCGCGTGGCCTCGATGCGGTCGTCGAGGTCGAAGATGACGCCCTGGCGCAAGGCGCCACGTGCCGGGCGCATGACCTCGATGTCGAAGTGCTGCGACAGGGTGTAGAGGATGCTCAGGCCACCGCCGAGCACGGCCTTGCGCTCGGGTTTGAGGCCGGGCAGGGTGAGGCTCTCGGCGTTGCCGGCTTCCAGGCAGCGCTCGATGCACCAGCGCAGGCCTTCGGGAGTGATGCTGCCGTCGGTGATGCCGTTGGCCGCCAGGATCTGGGCCACAGCGCCCACCGTGCCGGACGAGCCCAGAGCCTCGGTCCAGGCTTCGCGCGGGAAGAGGGTGAGTGCTTCTTCGAGCTCGGCGCCGGCGACGATCTGGGCCGCGCGGAAGTTCTCGGCGGTGTAGTTGCCTTGCGGGAAGTGCTGCATCGACAGGCTGACGCTGCCCACCGCGAAGGACTCGACCTGGCGGGCATTGCGGCCCGTGCCCAGGATCATCTCGGTCGAGCGCCCACCGATGTCGATGACCAGGCGCGGCAGCTCGCTGGGTTGCAGGCGCGAAACGCCCTGGTAGATCAGGCGGGCTTCTTCGCGGCCGGAGATGACCTCGATCGGACTGCCCAGCACGCGGTTGCCACGCTGCAGGAAGGCATCGCGGTTGCGGGCTTCGCGCAAGGTTTGCGTGGCCACGGCGCGCACCTGCCAGGGCTCGAAGCCTTTGAGGCGCTGGGCGAAAGTGGCCAGGCAGGCCAGGCCTCGCTGGGTGGCCTCTTCGGTCAGCATGCCCCGGCTGTCCAAGCCGGCGCCAAGGCGCACCGTTTCCTTGAGGTAGTCGATGCGCTTGTACTTGCCTTTGCTGACCTGGGCGATCTCCAGGCGGAAGCTGTTCGAGCCCATGTCGATGGCCGCGAGCAGGTCGGTGGGGCGGCTGACCGGGCTGGTCCCGGTGGTGGCTTTGGCCTGGCTCTTGCTGGCCACGTTGCGCGGTGCGAGGTTCATGGGGCCCTATTGTGGCCGCTTATCTCGCATCGCCCGATGACAGCCCGGGTGGGTTTGACACGGTTGCTAAGATGAACGCATGACCCTGACCTACATCATGGCCGCCACGTTGTTCGGCGGCCTGACCTCCGTGTTGCTCGCTGCGGCCCTGTCGGCACCCTTGCTGGGCCTGATCGTTCGCCACCTGGTGAGCCTGTCCACCGGCGTGCTGCTGGGCACTGCCTTGCTGCACGTGCTGCCCGAGGCCTTCGAGTCACACGTCGAGCCGCATGCGCTGTTCCTGACCTTGCTGGGTGGCCTGATGTTCTTCTTCCTGCTGGAGAAGGCTGAGTTGTACCGCCACGGGCACCACCACGAGCACGACGATCACCACCACCACCATGGCTTCGACGCCGAGCAGGCGGGCCGCGGTGGCTGGAGCGTGCTGGTGGGCGACAGCATCCACAACTTTTGCGACGGCGTGCTGATCGCGGCGGCTTTCCTGGTTGACACGCACGTCGGTGCGGTCACGGCCATGGCGATCATCGCGCACGAGATCCCGCAGGAGGTGGGCGACTACATCGTGCTGATCAACGCGGGCTTCTCGCGCACCCGCGCCCTGGTCTACAACCTGCTGTCGGGTCTGGCAGCCGTGGTGGGTGGGGTGCTGGGTTACTTCCTCATCGAGCCTTGGCAAAACCTGCTGCCCTACCTGATGGTGATCGCCGCGAGCAGTTTTGTGTACGTGGCGGTGGCCGACCTGATCCCGCAATTGCAAAAGCGGCTGACCGCGCGCGACACCGTGCTGCAGCTGGTCTGGCTGGCCGTGGGCCTGATCATGATCGCCTTGCTGGTAAACGGGCTCCATCACGAACACTGATTTTGCCCCCCCGGCATGCAGGGGTTTTGTGCGACGCGCCCCTTGAACCTGGGGTCAAGGGGTGTTTCCATTTGTGAACCGATGCCTACCATGCGGCAACTTGGTTGACTCATGGGCTGGTCGCGGCGATTTGCGCGGGCCCGCAAATCGCAAATGAAAACAGCATGGCATTTGGGCTCGGTGGCATTGGTCGCGTTGCTCGCAGGGTGTGGTGGTGGCGGCAACAGCGACGCCCCGTCTGCTCAATCGGGCGGGCAGTTGCAGGCGGTGCCCAAAGAGCGGGCGTCCATCCTCGCGGTCTCGCCCGTGTCGGTGGCGCGTTGGGATGCGGTGCAGACCTTGCCCATCGTGCCGGTGTCGGCGGCCAACCTGCCCGATGGCAAGGTGCTGCTGTGGTCGGCTGAAGACCGCTTTGGCTTCTCCAGCGGCTCGCAGACCTACACGGCCTTGCTGGACCCGGTGACGGGACAGGCCACCGAGCGCCTGGTCACCGAAACGCAGCACGACATGTTCTGCCCGGGCACGACCAACCTGGCCGATGGGCGCCTGCTGATCAACGGTGGCATCAGCACCCAGGCCACCAGCATCTATGACAGCCGCACCAACAGCTGGACGCGCGGCCCGGCCATGGTCATCCCTCGCGGCTACAACGCCAACACGCTGCTGGCCGACGGCTCGGTGTTCACCTTGGGCGGCTCCTGGAGCGGTGGCACGGGCGGCAAGCATGGCGAGGTCTGGAAGGACGGGCAGGGCTGGCGCCGCCTGACGGGCGTGCCGATCGACCCCTTCCTGTCGAACGATGCGTCGCGGGCTTTCGGCGGTGACAGCCATTTCTGGCTGCTGCCGGCCGGCAACGGCAAGGTCTTCCATGCCGGCACGGGCGTGGACATGCACTGGATCGACACCCAAGGCAACGGCAGTGTGACCTTCGCCGCACGCCGTGGCGACGACGAGTTCAGCGTCAGCGGCAACGCGGTGATGTTCGACACGGGCCGCATCCTCAAAGTGGGCGGCGGGCCGGGCTACGACGCGGTCAACGCCAACGCCAACAGCTACGTCATCGACATCAACGCGGGTGTGTCGGTGCGCAAGCTCGCGCCCATGGCCTATCGCCGGGCCTTTCACAACTCGGTGGTGCTTCCCAACGGGCAGGTGGTGATCATCGGTGGGCAGACCTACGCGGTGGGTTTCTCCGACAACAACTCGGTGCTGGTGCCCGAGCTGTTCGATCCGGTCACGGAAACCTTCACGCCGCTGCCGGCGATGAGCGTGCCCCGCAACTACCACAGCGTGGCCTTGCTGCTGCCCGACGCACGCGTGTTGTCGGCCGGTGGTGGCCTGTGTGGCCAGGGCTGCGCGGCCAACCACGCCGACTACCAGATCCTCAGCCCCAACTACCTGTTCACTCGCGACGGCCAGCCCGCCGTGCGCCCGGTCATCCGCAGTGCGCCCAACGAGGTGGTGTACGGCACGCGCATCCAGGTGCAACTCGACAGCGACGTGAGTTCGTTCGCCCTGGTGCGCATGAGCTCGACCACGCACACGGTCAACAACGACCAGCGACGCCTGTCGTTGAACTTCCGGCCTTTGGGTGGTCAGCTCTACGAGGTGGACGTGCCCTCCAACCCCGGCTGGGCGCTGCCCGGTTACTGGATGCTGTTTGCGCTCAACGACGACGGCGTGCCTTCGGTGGCCAAGGTCGTTCGCGTTCACGGCACCGGTGCGCCGGTGATCACGCCGATCGCAGACCAGACCACCCTGCTGGGCGCGGCGGTGAGCCTGCAGCCCGTTGTCACGGTGGACGGTGGCGGCACCGTCACCTACCGCGCCACAGGGCTGCCGGAGGGCGTGAGCATCGATGCTGCCACCGGTCGCATCAGTGGCACGACCACGGCCGTCGCTCGTTCGCACGTCAAGCTCTTTGCCAGCAAGGGTGCGGCGAGCGTCAGCACCGAGTTCCTGTGGAGCGTGGGCAGCATCCAGGCTGCGCGCTACCTCAAGTTCGAAGCTTTGTCGGAACGCAATGGCAACGCCTGGACCTCGATGGCCGAGCTCAACTTGCTCAACGAATCGGGGCAGGTCATGCCTCGAACGGGGTGGAAGGTGTCGGCAGACAGCCAGGAGCTGGCCGGGGAAAACGGGGCCGTGGGCAACGCCGTCGATGGCAACGCGGACACCATCTGGCACACGCAGTGGCAGGCCGCCAACCCGGTGCACCCGCACTGGATCGTGGTCGACATGGGCTCGGCTCAGCGTGTCACGGGCTTGCGCTACACACCTCGCTCGGGCGGGGGCAATGGCACTGTCGCGCGCTACCGTGTGTACCTGAGTCAGGATGGGGTGAACTGGGGCCCGCCCGTGTCCGAGGGCAACCTGGGGGACCTGGGTGACTGGGCCGCCACCAAGGAGCTGAGGTTCAATGCCTTGTCCACGGTCAACCGCGCGCCCACGCTGGTCGCGCCTGTTGCACCGCCCGTGCGCGAAGGCGATGCGGCGATGCTGACCGTGCCCGGCTCCGACCCCGATGGCGACGCCATCACGTTCAGCGCCAGCGGTCTGCCGCCCGGCATGTCCATCAACGCCAACTCAGGCGTGATCAGTGGCGTGGCCAGCCGCCTGGGCAACTACGAGGTGACGGTCACGGCGCAAGACAACCGTGGTGCCAGCAGCCAGGTGGTCTTCACCTGGTCGGTGCTGGGTGCGCCGCCCGTGATCACCTCGGTGCCTGTTGCGCCTGTGGTGTCTGGCACCTCGGCGGATTTCACCGCGTCCGTGACCGGGCAGGGTCCTTTCCAGTACAAGTGGTCGTTTGGCGATGGCTCGGGCGAGACCGCCTACAGCGATCAGTCCAGTGTCAGCCACCGGTATGCCGAGGCAGGTGTCTACGAGGTGACGCTGACGGTGCTCGGCGGCGATGGTGTGTCCGCCGCCGCGAAGAAGTTCTGGCAGGTGGTGGGGGGTGACCCTTCTGCGCCACAAGCCAGGGGCTCGGGTTCGCTGGCCTGGGCGCCGCGCGACGGCCGCCTGTGGGCCGTCAACCCTGACAACGACAGCGTGTCGGTGTTCGATGGCACGACCTGGTCGCGACAGGCCGAGGTGGCCGTGGGCGCACAGCCGCGCGCGCTGGCCATCGCGCCATCGGGACAGGTGTGGGTTGTCAACCGTGGCAGCGCCAGCATCACGGTGCTCGATGGCAGCAGCGGTGCGCTGGTTCGCACCATCGCCTTGCCCACGGCTTCGTCGCCTCACGGCATCGTGTTCGATGACGACGGGCAGGCCTACGTGACCCTGGAGGCCGTGGGGCAGGTGCTCAAGCTCTCGGCGACGGGCGCCACCCTGGCCACCGCCAACGTGGGCGGATCGCCTCGTCACCTGGCCTTGTCGGCCGATCGCTCGCAGTTGCTGGTCACGCGCTTCATCACCCGGGCCCAGCCTGGCGAAGGCACCGCCGTGATCCAGACCGTGGTCAGCGGCGCGCGGCAGGGCGCCGAGGTGCACGTGCTCGCGCCCGCATCGATGGGCGTGCTGCGCACCATCGTGCTGCAGCACAGCGACAAGCCCGACACCACGGTGTCGGCGCGCGGCGTGCCCAACTACCTGGCTGCACCGGCGATGTCGCCCGATGGCCGCTCTGCCTGGGTGCCCTCCAAGCAGGACAACATCCTGCGCGGCAGCTTGCGCGATGGCCAGAACCTGAACTTCGAGAACACGGTGCGCGCCATCTCGTCGCGCATCGACCTGACGGCACAGGCTGAAGACGCTGCCTCGCGAGTGGACCACGACAACGCGTCGGTGGCCAGTGCGGCGCTCTACCACCCGACGGGTGCCCTGGTGTTCGTGGCCCTGGAGACGAGTCGCCAGGTGGCCGTGCTGGACCCTGTGGGCCGACGCGAGCTGTTCCGCTTCGACACCGGCCGCGCGCCGCAGGCGCTGGTGCTCTCGCCCGATGGCCTGCGCCTGTTCGTGCTCAACTTCATGGATCGCACGGTGGGCGTTCATTCGCTGGAGAGCCTGCTGCGCCGGGGTGAGTCCACGGCGGAACAGGTGGCCCTGCTGGCGGCCGTCGGTACCGAGAAGCTCAGCGCCACGGTGCTCAAGGGCAAGCAGTTGTTCTACGACGCACGCGACCCGCGCCTGGCGCGCGACGCCTACATGAGTTGCGCCAGCTGCCACAACGATGGCGGGCACGATGGTCGCACCTGGGACCTCACCGGCCAGGGCGAAGGCCTGCGCAACACCATCAGCCTGCGCGGTCGCGCTGGCGCGCAAGGGCGCCTGCACTGGAGCGGCAACTTCGACGAGGTTCAGGACTTCGAGGGCCAGATCCGCTCGCTGGCGCAAGGCACCGGCCTGATGACCGATGCGCAGTTCAACACCGGCACGCGTGCGCAGCCGCTGGGTGACCGCAAGAGCGGTGTCAGCACCGACCTGGATGCGCTGGCGGCCTACGTGTCTTCGCTCAACACCTTTGATGCCAGCCCTTTGCGCGCAGCAGGTGGGCAGCTGACGGCATCGGCAGCGGCGGGGCGCACGGTCTTCGCGGCCCAGTGCGTGAGCTGCCACGGTGGCACCGACTTCACGGACAGCGCAGCAGGGCTGTTGCGCAACGTCGGCACGATCAAACCCAGCAGCGGCAATCGCCTGAACGCCACGCTCAGTGGCCTGGACACGCCCACCCTGCGTGACGTTTGGGCCACCGCGCCTTACCTGCACGATGGCTCCGCCGCGACGGTGGACGACGCGGTGCGCGCCCACTCTGGCCTGACGCTCACGGCGGCTGACCTGGCCAACGTCAGCGAGTTCGTGCGCCAGATTGGCGGCACCGAGCCGGCCGTCACACCCCTGGTGCCTGCAGGCACCGGCACTGGCCTGCGTGGGCAGTACTACAACAAGGGTTGGTTCGGCACCACCTCGCTCGTGCTCACCCGCACCGAGAACCCCAACTTCGACTGGGGCACCGCTCGCCCCGCCAGCAACGTCAACGCCGACAACTTCGTCGTGAAGTGGACCGGCACGGTGCAGTCCGAAGAGGGCGGCGTCTACCGTTTCCAGACGCTGTCTGACGACGGTGTGCGCGTGTCGGTCAACGGCCAGCAGCTCATCAACAACTGGACCGCACACGGACCCACCGCGGACACCAGCGTGGCCATCACCCTGGAGGCGGGCAAGCGCTACACCATCGTCATCGATTATTACGAGCAGACAGGTGGAGCGGTCATGCGCCTGAGCTGGCAGAAGCCGGGCGCCACGGCCTTCACGGCCATCCCGACCAACCGGTTGTACCTGCCGTGACGATGGCGGCGTTCATGCGTCAGGCAAGTCGCCCAGGTCGCTGGCTGTTCGCGGCCGCAGCCCTGACAGGGCTGGCAGCTTGCGGCTTGGGGCCGCAGGAGCAGCTGCGCCAACTCGGGCAACGATGGTTCAATGGCGCGATGCCCTTGCAGGCGCGCATGGTGGGTCACGCGCAGGACCTGCCAGCCCAGGCCGCGGCCTGCATCAACTGCCATGGTGCCGGCGCATCCAGCGAGCGCTTTGCGGTGGCGCTGGACCGCACTTGGCTCACCCAGCCGCAGGCGCGTCGCGGTGGGCCTTTGTCCCGCTACGACGCGAAAAGCTTTTGCCGCGTGCTGCGCGAGGGCATCGACCCCGCCTGGGTCGTCGTCAACCAGACCATGCCTCGCTACGAAGTCACCGACCTGCAATGCCAGGCCTTGTGGATGCACCTGAGCCAAGCTGGGAGACCCGATGCCAGGCGATGACATGAACCACGGACGCCGCCAGCTGATGCGCGGTCTGCTCGCAGGCGCCGCAGGCTCCGCTTTGGACGGGCTGGCGTGTGCGCACCAGGTCGCTGGCCGGCTCGACCCGCCCCTGGCGCCCCCTGCCTTGCCGGTTCGCTGGCAAGACGGCAGCCTGCGCCCGCTGGCCGATGTGCTGCAGGGCCGCGTCACCGCCTTGCAGATGATGTTCACCACCTGCACTGCGACCTGTCCCATTCAGGGTGCCTTGTTCGCGACCGTGCGAGATCGCCTGGGTGCGGCGCAGCCCGATGCGCAGCTGATTTCGCTGAGCCTGGAGCCACTGGTGGACACGCCCAAGGCGCTGGGCGATTGGCTCAAGCGCCATGGCCAAGGGCGCGGCCGTTGGCTGGCTGGCAGCCCGGACATCCGATCGCTCAACGCCTGGGTTGATTTCCTGAAGTCGGCGCAACCCGGGCCCGATCGGCACACCGGCCAGGTCTACCTGTTCGACCGCCGGGGGCGCCTGGCCCTCAGAACGGTCGACTTCCCCGCGTCAGAGCAGGTGCTGGGCATGTTGGACGGGCTTGCCAAGCTGCGCTGAAGCATGCTGAACCCTTGGCCGTGCGGCGCGGCGCCAACGCGGCTGACCGCCTCGTTGGCTCAGCGTGCTTTTCTGCCGGACGCCACCGCCGAGTTGTGCCGCGTGGCGTACAGCCCCGACAGCACGATCAACGCCGCACCTGTCACCGCCGACGCCATCAAAGGGTCGTCGAACAACACGATGCCAAAAACGAAGGCGTGCACGATGCCCAGGTACTGCAAGCTGGCGTTGACCAGCATGGTGCCGCGCGCATAGGCCCGAGTCATCAACAGCTGCGCGATGGTGGCGAAGGCGCCCACGCCGATCAGTTGCAGCCAGGCCTGCCAGGGGATGTCGGGCAGCGACGTGGGGTTGCCCTGGCCGGGGATCAACCAGATCAGGGCGCCCAGCAGCGTGCCCATGACCGAGAACCAGAACACCACGCGGATTTCGGGCTCGCCGGCCCTGCCCAGCGCCGTGACTTGCACATAGGCCGTGGCGGCCAGCATGCCCGAGCCCACGCCCAGCAGCCCCGCGAAGAGCTGGTCTTGCGCCAGGGTCGGTTGCAGCACCAGGGCCACGCCCAGGAAGCCGACGGCGATGGCGCCCACCAGGCCCAGGTCAACGCGAGCATCGCGCTGCAAGGCCGCACGCAAGAGCAGGAACACCGCGATCCACACCGAGGACATGTAGTTCAGCGTGACGGCGGTGGCCAAGGGCAGGTGGCCGATGCAGTAGAACCACAGCGACAGCGCCAGCACGCCCGACAGGCCGCGCTGCACGTGCAGGCGGGGCAGGTTGGTGCGCAGCGGTGTGGCCGTCTGCCAGGCGATGCCGGCCATGATGATCGCGCCCACCAGTCCGCGGGCGCTGACCACGGCCGCGGTGCCGAAGTGCGCCGAGGCCAGCTTCACGCACACGCCCATGCAGGCGAACAGCACGGTGGCCAGCACCATCTGCAGGTAGGGCGAGGCGCAGGCCTTGGCCGGCATCAATGTTTGTCGGTGCAACAGCTCACCATGATCCAGCGACCACCGTAGATCCGGCTTTGCCGGGCTACCGGTGGTGCCCCCTTGAGGGGGCAGGCGCAACCTGCAGGGGGTGAGCCATCGTCCGGCGATACCACTCGTGGAAGTGCTGCATGCCATCTTCCATGGGGCTTTGGTACGGGCCGACCTCGTTGTCGCCACGCGCCATGAGGGCGCGGCGGCCAGCATCCATGCGCTCGCCGATCTCGTCGTCCTCGATGCAGGTCTCCATGTAGGCGGCGCGCTGTGCTTCGATGAACTCGCGCTCGAAGGCGGCGATCTCTTCGGGGTAGTAGAACTCCACCACGTTGAGCGTCTTTTGCGGGCCCATCGGGTACATGTTCGAGACCACCAGCACATGCGGGTACCACTCGACCATCATCGTCGGGTAGTAGGTCAGCCACACGGCGCCTTGCGACGGCTTTTCGCCGCCGCGGTAGTTCATCAGCACCTCGCGCCACTTCTTGTAGACGTCCGAGCCTGGCTTGTCGAAGCCCTTGGAGACGCCCACGGTCTGCACCGAGTAGGCATCGGCCATGTCCCAGCTCAGGTCGTCGCAGGTCACGAAGTTGCCCAGACCGGGGTGGAAGGGGCCGACGTGGTAGTCCTCGAGGTAGACCTCGATGAAGGTCTTCCAGTTGTAGTTGCACTCGTGCAGCTCGACGTGGTCGAGCACGTAGCCTGTGAAGTCGAGGTCGCCACCCGGCTTGAAGCGGGCATCCAGGCCGGCCAGGTCGGCAGCGATGTCGCGACCGTTGTCCTCGAACAGCAGCCCGTTCCAGTTGCGAACCTTGTAGTTGTTCAGGTTCAGGCAGGGGTCGTGGTCGAAGTGGGGTGCGCCGATCAGCTCACCCTGGTGGGAGTACGTCCAGCGGTGCAGGGGGCAGACGATGTTGTGCTTGGTGTTGCCACGGCCGCGCAGCATCAGCGCTTGGCGGTGACGGCAGACGTTGGAGATCAGCTCGATGCCGTCTTTCGTGCGCACCAGCACGCGGCCTTCTTTTTCTTGAGGCAGCGTGAGGTAGTCGCCCACCTCGGGCACGCTGACGGCGTGGCCAAGGTAGCGGGGACCTGACTGAAAGATGCGCGCTTGCTCCTCCTTGTACAGTTGTTCGTCGAAGTAGACGTGAACTGGCAGCTGGGTGTGGGAGCTGCGGGCGAGGGCGTTGAGCGCAGGACTCAGGTCGGACATGATCCCCAGGATCTCCAAAAACCAATGTCAACCCGCTTCGCGAGAGCTGTTTGCCGACCATGAACCAAGCATGAACAAGGCACGGACCAGGCGTTGGCTTCGCGAAGACATGTGAAACCCGGTTTGAAACCAAAAAAACCAAACCGGGGACGGCATCCCGGTGCAATCCGGGGAACCCGAGATTCTATCCGGGGGGGTGGGGTGGGGCAAGCCTGTGGATTTGCGTCGGCGCAAACCAGTGCGCCAGGCCCGATGTCAAGGCCCGCCCACCCTCAGGGGCGGGGCGTTCGAGGCAGGGCACTCGAAATAGAATACGCGTTTGCCCGCAGAGCCGGATTTCCCAACCTCCTCATGGCCCGACCACCCTCCACCCCCGCTGCGGCTTCATCCGCGGCCGCGTCGAGCGCCCCCGGCGCCGAGGCCCTGCCCGACAGCTACGAAGACGCGATGGCCGAGCTGGAGCAGCTCGTCGCGCGCATGGAGTCGGGCGCCTTGCCCCTGGAGCAACTGCTGGTGGCCTACCAACGCGGGGCCTCGCTGCTGGGCTTTTGTCGCGAGCGCCTGCAGGCCGTTGAGGACCAGGTCAAGCAACTCGAGGGCGGGCAGCTCAAGCCCTGGGACGCGGCATGAGCCCCGAGCAACTGCAAAGCTGGTCGGCCCGGGCGCTGACCCGTGTGGAAGCGGCCCTGGACGAGTGGGTGCCCCGCTCGGCGCCAGCTGGATTGGGCGATGCCATGCGCTACGGCGTGCTCGATGGTGGCAAGCGCTTGCGGGCGCTGCTGGTCGAAGCCGCAGCCGAGGCGGTGGGCGCGCTCAACGCCGCGACGGGCCGCGAAGCCGCCTTGCGCGCCGCCTGTGCCGTCGAGCTGATCCACGCTTACTCGCTGGTGCACGACGACATGCCCTGCATGGACAACGACGTGTTGCGTCGGGGCAAGCCCACGGTGCACGTGGCCTTTGGCGAAGCCCAGGCCATGCTGGCCGGTGACGCCATGCAGGCCTTGGCCTTCGAGGTGCTCACGCCCGATGTGGGCGAGGGCGCCGGGGTGCCGCCCGCCTTGCAGGCAAGGCTGGTGCGCTTGCTGGCGCGTGCCTCGGGGCAGTCCGGCATGGCCGGTGGCCAGGCCATCGACCTGGCCAGCGTGGGCCAGGCGCTTGACGAGGCGACCTTGCGCGACATGCATCGCCGCAAGACCGGTGCCCTGTTGCGCGCCAGCGTGCAGATGGGCGCTGCTTGCGCAGAACTGGACGCGGAATCGCCCGCCTGGCAGGCCCTGACCGATTACGGCCACACCATGGGCCTGGCCTTCCAGATCGTCGACGATGTGCTGGACGCCACCCAGCCCTCCGACACCTTGGGCAAGACCGCGGGCAAGGACGCCGACGCCAACAAGCCCACTTACGTGAGCCTGCTGGGCCTGGACTGTGCCCGCCGCGAGGCCGATGAGCTGCTGGCCCAGGCCTTGGCCGCACTGGCTCGAAGTGGCTTGAGCGCCGCGGCCACCGGGGCCCTGGCGGCCCTGGCGCACCGCATCGTCCACCGCGACCACTGAATCAGAACAAATCCCCACCAGGATGAGCAACATGACCCACCCCCTGCTGTCGCGCGTCGATTCGCCCGCAGACCTGCGGCACCTCTCGCGCACGGAGCTCAAACAGCTGGCGACCGAGCTGCGGTCTTACCTGCTCGAAAGCGTGGCGCGCACCGGGGGGCACCTGTCGTCCAACCTGGGCACGGTCGAGTTGACCATCGCCTTGCACCACGTCTTCAACACGCCGCACGACCGCCTGGTCTGGGACGTGGGCCACCAGACCTACCCGCACAAGATCCTGACCGGCCGGCGCGACCGCATGCCCACGCTGCGCCAGTTCGGCGGCATGAGCGGCTTCCCGCGCCGCGACGAGAGCGAGTACGACACCTTCGGCACCGCCCACTCGTCGACCTCGATCTCGGCGGCGCTCGGCATGGCCCAAGGCGCGCAGATCCGCGGGGAATCGCGTCGCGCGGTGGCCATCATCGGCGACGGCGCCATGACCGCCGGCATGGCCTTCGAGGCGCTGAACAACGCGGGCGTGCCGCACGCGGGCAAGATGCCCAACGTGCTGGTGGTGCTCAACGACAACGACATGTCGATCTCGCCGCCGGTGGGGGCGCTCAACCGCTACCTGGCGCGCCTGATGTCGGGCCGCTTCTACATGACCGCCCGCGAGAGCGCCAAGCACGTGCTCAGCAACGTGCCGCCGCTGTTCGAGCTGGCCAAGAAGCTCGAAGAACACGCCAAGGGCCTGGTCGTGCCGGCCACCATCTTCGAAGAGTTCGGCTTCAACTACGTCGGCCCCATCGACGGGCATGACCTCGACAGCCTGATTCCCACGCTGGAGAATCTGCGGGACCTCGAAGGTCCGCAGTTCCTGCATGTGGTGACCAAGAAGGGCTATGGCTACAAGCTCGCCGAGGCCGACCCCATCGCTTACCACGGGCCTGGCAAGTTCGACCCAGCGGTGGGTCTCAAGAAGCCCGCGCCCACTGACACGCCACCCAAGCCGACCTTCACGCAGGTGTTCGGCCAGTGGCTGTGCGACATGGCCGCAGCCGATCCGCGCTTGGTGGGCATCACACCGGCCATGCGCGAAGGCTCGGGCATGGTCGAGTTCCACCAGAAGTTCCCCGGCCGCTACTTCGACGTCGGCATCGCCGAGCAGCATGCCGTCACCTTTGCCGGCGGCCTGGCCTGCGAGGGCCTCAAGCCCGTGGTCGCCATCTACTCGACCTTCCTGCAGCGTGCGTATGACCAACTCATCCACGACGTCGCCATCCAAAACCTGCCGGTGGTGTTCGCGCTCGACCGCGCGGGCATCGTGGGGGCCGATGGCGCCACGCACATGGGTGCTTTCGACATCGCCTTCGTGCGCTGCATCCCCAACCTGAGCATGCTGACCCCGGCTGACGAGGCCGAGACGCGTCAGGCCCTGAGCGCTGCTTATGCCCAGAACCACCCGGTGGCGGTGCGCTACCCGCGTGGTGCCGGCGCTGGCGTGCCGGTGCCCACCGACCTCGAACCCATGCCCTGGGGCAAGGGCGAGGTGCGTCGCAGCGCTTCGTACGCCCAGCCTGCGGGCCAGCGCGTGGCCATCCTGGCCTTTGGCACCTTGCTGTACCCGGCCTTGAAGGCGGGCGAGGCGCTCGACGCCACCGTGGCCAACATGCGCTTCGTCAAGCCACTCGACGTCGAGCTGATCAAGCAACTGGCCCAGGCCAATGACCTGATCGTGACGGTGGAAGAAGGTTGTGTCCAAGGCGGCGCCGGTTCGGCCGTGGCCGAGGCGCTGGCCGCAGCGGGCATCGCCAAGCCCATGCTGATGCTGGGCCTGCCCGATCAGTTCACCGAACACGGGGACCCGGCCAAGCTGCTGAGCCTGTGCGGGCTGGACGCGGCAGGCATCGAGCAGGCCATCCGCGACCGGCTGGCGGCGACCGCCTGAACCCGTCGGGGGATGGCCGGGCTCGATGCCCGCGCCGCGTCTCCCTTTCTTCTTCGATGATGACCGTGAGCGGCCGCCTTGTTCAGGCGGCTTCTTTTTGTTCGTCCTGAGATTCGGCCGATGCGTCGATGCCGTCGCCCCCGCACGAGCCGCCGCAACCGTTGATGGCTTGTGAGGGCAGTGCATCAGGCTGGGTGACTTCGCCGGTGAGCGGGTCGTAGCCCACGCTCTTCAAATGCAGCGCCAGGCCCGAGTCCATGGTCTGGGCGTGGTGCGGGAACCAGATCGTCAACTCGTGGGCCATCTGCCGGATGGGCTCCAACTGGCCCTGGCGCCCCGCCTCCAGCCCTTCCTCGAGTACCTTGAGCACCACGGCGTGCTGCGTGAGGTGGCAGCTGCCAGGCGCGAAGCCGGTGGCCAGCATCCAGCGGTCTTCCTGGGCAAAGTGCGCGTCGGTGTGTTCGACCAGGGCCTGCCAGCTTGCGAGCAGTTCGGTGTCCTGGGCTTCTTGCACCTGAGAGAGCAGGTCGACAAACTCGACATGGGTCTGGTCCATGACGGGCATGGACACGGACAGGGCTTCGGACCATTCAAGGCGGGACATCGGGCGGGCTCCGGGCAGCAACAAGACCGCGCAAGGCTAACGTGGCGAGTGCCGGGTGACCTTGCGTTGCCGCAATGGCCGGGCGCATCGCGGCGTATTTTGGCCGTGTGCTGTGTGTTTGACGCCCGATGCGCCTTGCTCAGAGGGGAGCGCAGGTAATCACCGATGCGATCCCTGATGGGGGCACATAAATTCGGTCTGAAATGTTATGCAGCGTTGCAAATGAGGTGCCCGTGCGTCAAACCATTGCTTGGAATCTCCGCGTCGTGGCCTTGCTCCTGGTCGTCTGGATGGGTTGGGTAGCTCCTGGTGTGCAGGCGGCCAGCGCCGAGGCCCGGACACGCCACCCCATCGTCCTGGTTCATGGGCTGATGGGCTGGGACAACATCCTGGGCCTGGACTACTGGTACGAAATCCCCGCCGCTTTGCGCCGCTCGGGCGCCACCGTGCTGGTTGCCAAGGTGTCCGCGGTGAACGACAACGACCTGCGGGGTGAACAACTGCTCAAGCAATTGCGCGAGTGGCAGGCCGCCAAGGGCTACACCAAGTTCAACCTGGTGGGCCACAGCCAGGGCGGCCCCACCGCACGCTATGCCGCAGGGGTGGCTCCAGAGCTGGTGGCCAGCGTCACCTCCGTGCAGTCGCCCCATGTGATCGATTCGACCGAACCGGATTCCATCCTGGCCCTGCTGTCTTCCCAGCCCAAGCTCTTCGCCACCCTCGGTCGGTTCATCGACTGGCTCTCGGGCCATGGCTCGCTGCCCCAGGACCCAGCGGCCTTGCAGGCATGGGCAACCAACACGGCTGCCTTCAACGCCAGGTGGTCCGCCGGCATGCCGACGACACCTTGTGGCCAGGGGCCTGAGCTTGCCGCCAATGGGGTGCGCTACTACTCGGTGGCGGGCAACGTCGCCAAAACGAACGCATGGGATCCGTCCGACCTGATCTTCAAGGAAGGGTCTGTGCCCAGCGATGGCCTGGTGCCGGTGTGCGCGGCGCACTGGGGCCGCGTGCTGCGTGACGACTACCCGTGGAACCACTTCGATGGCGTCAACCAGTTCTTCGCGCTGATCGGCAAGGGGGCGCCGGACCCGGTGGCCTTCTACGTGCAGCAGGCCAGCCGGCTCAAGGCCCTGGGGCTGTGAACCCCGCGCCCTGATCAGGGCTGGCTGATTGCGCTCAGGCGCTGGCGGTGGCGCGCGACTTGTGCACGCACCTGGGCCGGGGCCGTGCCCCCCAGGATGTTGCGCGCATTCAGCGAGCCGCGCAGGCTCAGCACCTCGAACACATCCTGCTCGATGGCCGGGTTGTACGCCTGCAGCTGGCTCAGCGACAGCTCGGAGAGGTCGACGCCAGCGGCGATGGCGTCCTTCACCGCATGGGCCACCACCTCGTGCGCATCGCGGAAGGGCAGGCCTTTCTTCACCAGGTAATCGGCCAGGTCGGTGGCGGTGGCGTAGCCCTTCTTGGCGGCGCGCTCCATCGCTTCGGGCTTGACGGTGATGCCGGCAGCCATCTCGGCGAAGATGCGCAGCGTGTCCTTCAAGGTGTCCACCGTGTCGAACAGGGGTTCCTTGTCTTCCTGGTTGTCCTTGTTGTAGGCCAGGGGCTGGCCCTTCATCAGCGTGATCAGGCCCATCAGGTGGCCGACCACGCGGCCGGTCTTGCCGCGCGCCAGCTCGGGCACGTCGGGGTTCTTCTTCTGCGGCATGATCGACGAGCCGGTGCAGAAGCGGTCGGCCAGGTCGATGAAACCGAAGCTCTGGCTCATCCACAGGATGAGTTCTTCAGACAGGCGCGAGACGTGCACCATCAGCAGCGAAGCCGCGGCGGTGAACTCGATGGCGAAGTCGCGGTCGCTGACGGCGTCCAGGCTGTTTTGCGAGACGCCTTCGAAGCCCAGCGTGCGGGCCACGCGCTCGCGGTCGAGCGGGTAGCTGGTGCCGGCCAGCGCGGCCGAGCCCAGCGGCAGGCGGTTGATGCGGCGGCGCAGGTCGGTCATGCGCTCGGCGTCGCGCGCGAACATCTCGACGTAGGCCAGCAGGTGGTGACCGAAGGCCACGGGCTGGGCCACCTGCAGGTGGGTGAAGCCGGGCAGGATCACGTCGGCGTTCTGCTCGGCCACGTCAACCAGGGCCTTTTGCAGCTCGGTCAGCAGCACGCCGATCTCGTCGACCTCGCCACGCAGCCACAGGCGCACGTCGGTGGCGACCTGGTCGTTGCGCGAGCGGCCGGTGTGAAGGCGCTTGCCGGCGTCACCGACCAGTTGCGTCAGGCGGGCCTCGATGTTGAGGTGCACGTCTTCGAGGTCGAGCTTCCACTCGAAGGCGCCCGATTCGATCTCTGAGGTGATCTGGGCCATGCCCTTCTGGATGGCGGCGAGGTCAGCGGCGGAGATCAGGCCCTGGGCGCAAAGCATGTCGGCGTGGGCCAGCGAGCCCTGGATGTCGGCCTGCCACAGGCGCTTGTCGAAGAACACGCTGGCCGTGTAGCGCTTGACCAGCTCGCTCATGGGCTCGGAAAACAGGGCCGACCAGGCCTGGGACTTCTTGTCGAGTTGGTTGGTGCTCATGGCGGTGTTCGCTGGGGTGGTGGCCGCCGGGTGGCTGGCTTCACGCAGAATGTGCAAACCATGGATTCTAAAGACCCTGTCGCTTCCACGCAGCCCCAGTCCACCCCGGCCTGGGCGGTGTCGACCCAGTTCGCGCTGCCGCAGGGCGATGTGACGGCTGGCGTGGCCCATGCCCCGAAGGCGTCCCTTGCCCCTTCGCCCTTCGACGTCTGCCACGTTGGGGTGGTGCTGCGCGTGGTGCTGGGTGTGCAGGTGGTGGTGGGGCTGGGGGTGAGTTTCGCGGCCGCCGGGCCGTCGGACGCGCTGGACCGCTGGGCCCAGTCCGCGATGGTGTCGCTGCCGGCCAGCCTGTTGTGGCTGGTGGTGGCTTGCAGTGTGCGCCGGGCGCTGGGCCAGGCGCCGGAGTGGGGCCAATGGCTGGGCGCTTGCAGCCTGGGGGCCATCGTCGGTGGCCTGGCGCACTGGCAGGCTCGCTGGCTGGAGCAGTGGGTCACCGGGCAGGCCATGGTCCTGGACTGGAGTTTCGTGCCCCCCTTGCTGACGGGGGCGGCCCTGGCGGGCGCCACCCTGGCCTGGCTCAAGCAGCGCGCCCACAGCCAGCTGCCGGCCCACGCCGCTGCTCGCCTGGCCGAGCTGCAGGCCCGCATCCGGCCGCACTTCTTGTTCAACACGCTCAACACGGCGATCGCGCTGGTGCAGATCGACCCACAGCGCGCCGAGTCCGTGCTCGAAGACCTGGCCGAGTTGTTTCGCCAAGCGCTGTCTTCGCCCTCGCTTCGCAGCACGCTGGCCGACGAGGTGGAGTTGGCGCGGCGTTACCTCAGCATCGAACAACTGCGCTTTGGCGAGCGTGTCACCGTGCGCTGGGAACTCGACGATGCCGTCTCCAGTGCCGAGGTGCCCGCGCTCGTGCTGCAGCCCTTGGTGGAGAACGCCGTGCGCCACGGCATCGAGGCCAACCCCCTGGGTGGCTGGATCGTGGTGCGCACCCGCGTGCAGGCCGGCCAGGCTGTGCTCACCGTCAGCAACTCGGTGCCCACCCAAGGCCCCACGGCGGCCACGGCTGGGCATGGCATCGCCCTGCGCAACGTGCGTCAGCGGCTCAAGCTCATGCACGACGTCGAAGCCGATTTCGAGGCCGGCCTGCAAAAAGGCGAGGGCGCCCAGCCGCCGATCTACGTGGTGCGCATCGCCGTGCCGCTGCCGGCCTCTGCCAAAGGAACTGCCCCCGCATGAACGCGCCCAACCTGTCCCTGAAAGTTGCCATCGTCGACGACGAGCCGCTCGCTCGCATGCGCATTCGCACCCTGCTGAGTCAAACTGCCACGCCTAACGAGGTGGTGGGTGAGTTCGGGGAGTCGGTCAGCGCGCTGATGTGGCTGCAAGAGCAAGACCAGTTGGGGCAGTCACCAGACATGGTGGTGCTCGACATCCAGATGCCCGGGCTCGATGGCATGGTGCTGGCAGCTCGCCTGCGCGACCTGCGTCGCCCGCCTTCGGTGGTGTTCGTCACGGCCCATGCGGAACACGCGCTGCGCGCCTTCGACCTGGCCGCCGCCGACTACCTGACCAAACCCGTTCGCCTGGAGCGGCTCGATGCCTCGCTGGAGCGGGTGCGCAAGCTGCGCGCCGCGCTGATGCCTGCTGCTGAGCCCTTGGTGGACGACACCGAGGTGCTGGTGGTGCAGGAGCGTGGTCGAGTCGAGCGCATCCGCCTGGCGGAGGTGCTGTACTTCAAGGCCGAGCAAAAGCAGGTGCTGGTGCGCACCCTGGATGACAGCCGCCTGATCGACGACTCGCTGACCGAGCTGGAAGCCCGCGTGGGCGCGCGCTTCATCCGTGTGCACCGCAATGCGCTGGTCTCGCGCCAAGCCATGAAGGCGCTCGAGCGCCGCGCCGACGACCCCGATGGCGGTGAGGCCTGGGCCGTGCAGGTGCTGCCCACGCAGGAGTGGCTGGCGGTGTCGCGCCGGCAGGTCAGCGCGGTGCGCGAGGCCATGGCTCAGGCATGAAAAAAGCCAGGCACCGGGCCTGGCTTGTTCTGGGACGGTGTGGTGCTGGGCTCAGAAGCCCAGGCTGGCCAACAGGTCGTCGACTTCGCTCTGGTTGGCAACCACGTCCGAGCGACCTTCCGCATTGACGACGGGGCCTTCGAGCACGATGTTGTCCGGGTCCGGGTGGTGGTGCGCGGTGAGCGCTGCTTCCACCTTTTGCGCCTGCTCGGGCGGAGCGGCCTGCACGAGCAACTTGACCAGCTGACCTTCGAGGTCGTTGGCCAGCTTGACCACCTTGGCCACGACCTGACCGGTGAGGTCATGGAAGTCCTGCGCCATCATGATGTCGGTCAGGTGGCCGTCCACGCGCTTGGTGACAGTCTCGACGTCCTGAACGAAGTTGAACACCGCGCCACTTGCCACGGCCTTCACCGGGTCCGCCGTGATCAGGGCGGCCAGCTTGCGGGTTTCGTCCGCGATGTGCTCCTGGTCCGCCTTGGCGGTGTCCACCAGGTTGAGCACCTTCTCGGCCGCATCGGCAGTCTTGGTCGCGATGTAGGTCAGGCGGCTGCGCGCATCCGGCAGGTCGTCAACCGTGTTCTTCAGGCCGGGCAGCACGCCCAGCATGTTCATCGTGTCGTGCAGCTGGCGCGTCAGGGTGCCCAGTTGCTGGAAGATCTCGGGCGAGGCCGCTGGCATCACCATGTTGTCTGGCAAATCCACCTTCATGGCGTGCTCCCAGTGGTTCAGGCCGTGGCGGCCAGTTTCTGCATGATCTTCTGGACCTTCTCTTCCAAGGTGGCCTTGGTGAAGGGCTTGACGATGTAGCCGGCGGCGCCCGTTTGGGCTGCCAGCACGATGTCTTCCTTGCGGGCTTCGGCCGTGACCATCAGCACCGGCAGGTGCTTGAGGCTGTCGTCGGCCTTGATGGCCTTGAGCAGCTCGAAGCCATTCATGTTGGGCATGTTGATGTCGCTGACCACGAAGTCGAACTTGCCGTTCTTGAGCATGTTCAGGGCGACGGCGCCGTCTTCGGCCTCTTCTGCGTTGTTGTAGCCGCGTTCCTTGAGCAGGCCCCGGACGATCCGGCGCATGGTGGAAAAGTCGTCCACGATGAGAAATTTCATGTCCGCGGGGTTGCTCATGACTCGTCCTTTTTCAAACGCGGGCTGTGTGTGGTTGCCCTCGGGTACACAGGGTTATCGGCCGGTGAGGCTGGGCCTTGAGGGTTTGATGTCGGGCGCCGGCTCGTCTTCTGGCGGTGCTTCGTCATCTTCGTCGTCGATCGCTTCGATCTTCGATGCCTGGAAGAATCGGTCTTCGGCTTCGCGGTTCATCACGATCACGCTGATGCGTCGGTTCAGCGGGCTCTCGGGGTTGCCCTTCTCGAACAGCATGCTCGCAGCCAGGCCTTGCACACGCAAGACCTTGCTGCCACTGAGGCCTCCAACGATGAGCTCGCGCCGCGACGCATTGGCCCGGTCCGCCGACAGCTCCCAGTTGCTGTAGCCGATGTCGCCTGCGCTGAATGGCTTGGCATCGGTGTGTCCTTCGATGGTCAGTCGGTTGGGTACCTCGTCGAGCACCCCGCCGATCGCCCTGAGGATGTCGCGCATGTAGCCCTGGACCTGGGCGTCGCCGCTCTCGAACATGGGCCTTTGCTGGTCGTCCACGATCTGGATGCGCAGGCCCTCGGCCGTCATGTCGAGCTGGATCTGGCTTTTGTACTTGGCCAGCCGCTCGTCGTTGGCGATCACCTCTTCCACCTTGGCCTTGAGCACGCGCAGCCGCTCGGCCTCGGCGCGGGCCTGCTCCATCTTCAAGGCCTTTTTGCGCAGTTTTTCTTCGGCGGTTTCTGATTTGCCTTTTTTGACCTGACCCGCCGATTCCGAAAGGCTGTTGCCGCCGCCCTTGATGATGGACGAGGCATCGCCCGCGCCGGAGCCACCGAACATGGCGACTTTGAGCGGGCTGTTGAAGTAGTCGGCGATGCCCTTCTTGTCGCCCTCGGTGGTCGAGCCCAGCAGCCACATCAGCAGGAAGAAGGCCATCATGGCCGTCACGAAGTCGGCGTAGGCGATCTTCCACGCACCACCGTGAGCGGCATGGCCGCCCTTCTTGATGCGCTTGATGATGATCGGCTGGACCTTCTTCGAATCACCGGCCATGTCGGGTTCCTTGGGCGTGTGCGTTCAAACGAACGCTCACTTCTTCTTGACGTGGGCTTCGAGCTCAGCGAAGGTCGGTCGTTCGGTCGAGTACAGCACCTTGCGACCGAACTCGATGGCCACCTGCGGGGCGTAGCCCTGCATCGAGGCCAGCAGAACGGTCTTGACGACCTGGAACTCCTTGGTGCCTTCGTCGAGCTTTTGCTCCATCAGGCCACCCAGGGGTTCGACCACGCCGTAAGCCAGCAAGATGCCCAGGAAGGTGCCCACCAGGGCCGAGCCGATCATGCCGCCCAGCACGGCGGGTGGCTGGCCCACCGAGCCCATGGTGTTGACCACGCCCAGCACGGCGGCCACGATGCCGAAGGCGGGCAGGGCGCCGGCCAGTCGGGCCACGGCGGCCACGGCGCCATGGCCTTCGTGGTGGTGGGTGTCGATCTCGTTGTCCATGAGGGTCTCGATCTCGTGTGCGTTGAGGTTGCCCGATACAATCATGCGCAGGTAGTCTGTGATGAACTCGACGACGTGGTGGTCGTGGCCAATCGTGGGTAATTTCTAGA
>CAYJXE010000028.1:0-17063 GCA_964373965.1 uncultured Aquabacterium sp.
ACTCCCAGACGGGTGATCTCCACCAGTCCGCGGGTCAGCAGCGCGGCCTTGGCACGGTTGCTCAGCGAGTTGAACGTGACTTCGTCGAAGGCATACATTTCCAGCATTTCCTGCAGCGGCACGTAGGCCACTTCTTCCAGGCTGGAGAAACCTTCGGCGATCAGGATGTCGGCGACTTCCGCGTCCACGTCGAGCTTGTCGACGAAGATCTTGCGGATGGAGTCGGATTCGACAGCCTGCTTCTGGGCCGATTCCTCGGCCGACATGATGTTGATCTTCCAGCCGGTCAGCTCGGACGCCAGGCGCACGTTCTGACCACCGCGGCCGATGGCGATGGCGAGGTTCTCCTCGTCAACGACCACGTCCATGGCGTGCTTTTCTTCATCAACAAAAATCGATTGCACGTTGGCAGGAGCCAGCGCGCCGATGACGAACTGCGCCGGGTCTTCGGACCACAGCACGATGTCCACGCGCTCGCCGGCCAGCTCGTTGGTCACGGCGGTCACGCGCGAACCGCGCACGCCCACGCAAGTGCCGATCGGGTCCACGCGCTTGTCGTGCGAGAGCACGGCGATCTTGGCGCGCGAGCCGGAGTCACGGGCGCAGCTCTTGATCTCCAGCAGGCCTTGCTCGATCTCGGGCACTTCCTGGCGGAACAGCTCGATCATGAAGTCGGGGGCGGAGCGCGAGAGCATGATCTGCGGGCCACGGGCCAGCGAATCGATGCCCAGCATGTAGGCACGAACGCGGTCGCCCGAGCGCAGGTTTTCCTTGGGGATCATCTCGGTGCGCTTCAGACGCCCTTCGACGCGACCCGACTCGACGATGATGTCGCCCTTGTCCAGGCGCTTGACGGTGCCCACGAAGATCTTCTCGCCACGCGAGAGGAAGTCGTTGAGCAGTTGCTCGCGCTCGGCGTCGCGGATCTTTTGCAGGATGACCTGCTTGGCGGCCTGAGCACCGATGCGGCCGATGGGCACGGATTCGATGGACTCTTCGATGTAGTCACCGACTTCGATGTCGGCGATGCGGTCGATGGCATCCGAGAGGATTTCTTCGGCTTCCGGGTTCTGCAGACCGGCCTCATCGGGCACGACCAGCCAGCGGCGGAAGGTCTCGTACTCGCCGCTCTCGCGGTCGATGGCGACGCGGATGTCGACTTCGCCCTGGTAGAGCTTCTTGGTGGCAGAGGCCAGGGCGGATTCGACCGCACCGAACACCACGTCACGGTCCACGCTCTTCTCACGGGAGATGGCGTCCACCAGCATCAGCAATTCACGATTCATTTCTTCTGACCTCCGAGTTCTTGCGCCTCTTCGACGGCAACTTCACTCGCCGGGGTTGCCTCCCGACGCACACGACCCTTGAAACTCACCTCAGGCACCAGTCTGGCCTCGCGAATTTCATCGAGTGTGAAACCCAATATCTCATCCACCTGTTGCGGCGCGGGTTCGCCCCGGGCCGCGAGTTCTTTGGCCAGCTTCTTGGCCGCGGTCTTGGACAACGGCTTGTCGCCATCGGCCGAGTTGAGCAGCAGGCCCCAAGCCTGACCTGCAGCGATGGCGCCCTCGTCCCCATCGGGCGAGGCGCACAGCACGCCGCTGTAATGCTTGCGCCCCTGGAAAGGAGCCTTGAGCGCGATGGTGATGCGCTCACCCTGGAAGCGGGCGAAGTGCGCCGGCGTCTTCAGGGGGCGATCCACACCAGGAGAAGAAACCTCCAGGCGCGCGTAATCGGCGTCGACCGTCTCCAGCGCGTACTGCAGCTGGCGAGTCACTTTTTCGCAGTCGTCCACGGTGACGAGGTCACCGGGCAGATCGTAGGCCTGATCGGGCAGCCGGTCGATGTACACGCGCAGCAAACCCTGCGAACTGCGTTCACAGTCCACGAGCTCGTAACCGAGACCGGTCACGGTGGTTTCAACGACATTGAGCCAACTCATCCTGATGGGTGCGATCGACGAAAAACGGTCAAGCAAAAAAAAAGGGCTGGAATGATCCGCCCTCACACTGCACGGAAAGCCGCCAGGCAGGCATGTGCACAACACACGCAGCCAGCAACGCCCGCCACATTCACGAAGCGAACCGCCAGGTCAACTCACTTCGTTTTACCCAAGCAAAACGGGCACCCCTGAAAACCATGTCGGGCACCCTGCAGGGCAAAAACCGTGAATCAGCCTGAGCAGCCAATCCCGCATTTTACCCCGATGAAACGCCCCGCATCAAGAGCACCCCATGAAATTCATCGATGAAGCCACTGCGCGCCACCCCAGGCCGCCCAGCTGCGCAACGTGTCAGAATGCGCGCCTGGTTTGACCCCTCGAATGGAGACTCCATGGGATTCCTCGCTGGCAAGCGCCTGTTGATCACCGGCCTGCTGTCCAACCGTTCCATCGCCTACGGCATCGCCCAGGCCTGCCACCGCGAAGGCGCCGAGCTGGCTTTCAGCTACGTGGGCGAGCGCTTCAAGGACCGGATCACCGAGTTCGCCAAGGAATTCAACTCCGAGCTGATTTTCGACTGCGATGTCGGCAGCGACGAGCAGATCGCCCAGATGTTCGCCGACCTGTCCAAGGTGTGGCCGACGTTCGACGGCTTCGTGCACTCCATCGGGTTCGCGCCGCGCGAGGCCATCGCCGGAGACTTCCTGGAAGGCCTCTCGCGAGAAGGGTTTCGCATCGCGCACGACATCTCGGCCTACAGCTTCCCGGCCATGGCCAAGGCGGCCCTGCCCTACCTGAACCCGAAATCGGCCCTGCTGACCCTGTCTTACCTGGGTTCGGAACGCATCGTGCCGGCTTACAACACCATGGGCCTGGCCAAGGCTTCGCTCGAGGCCTCCGTGCGCTACACCGCCGCCAGCCTGGGCCCCAAGGGCATCCGTGCCAACGGCATCTCGGCAGGCCCCATCAAGACCCTGGCAGCCTCGGGCATCAAGGGCTTCAGCAAGATCCTGAGCGTGGTCGAGCAGAACGCCCCGCTGCGCCGCAACGTCACCATCGAAGACGTGGGCAACGTCGCCGCCTTCATGCTGTCCGACCTGGCGGGTGGCGTGACAGCCGAGATCACCTACGTGGATGGCGGTTTCAGCCACGTCATGGGTGGCCTGGGCGACCTGGCCGAGTGACACCTCAGCCTGTCACCTGTTGGCGGCGATCGATCACAGGGGCCTGACAGGCCCCTTTTTCATGGCGCAGCCAGCACGCACGCCCGATGCGCCCCCATCGGAGGTCGGGCCCAAAAGGCTCACCGTCGCACGGGCTCGATGGCGTGTCGCTGACGCCAGGCGGCTGGCGTCAGGCCCGTCATCCGTTTGAAAATTCGGCCAAAGGCCACCCGGTCAGAATAGCCAACGGCTTCGGCCACATCGGCCACGGGCAAACGTCCGCTTTCCAGCAGCGCCTGGGCTCGGGCCAACCTCAAGGCCTGCTGGTACTGGATGGGCGTCATGCCCGTGGCCGCCAGGAACCGCCGCTGCAAGGTGCGCACGCTCACGTGGATCGCAGCAGCCAGCTCCGCCAGAGACAAGGGCTTGGCGCAATCGGTTTCGATGCGGTCCTGCAGGCGGCGGATGTCTGCATCGGCATGACGGCGCCATCCTGGCGGAGGCATGTAGAGCGTCTGCGGCCCCCGGTCCAACTCGGTGACCAGCATGCGCGCCAGGGCCCGAGCGGTTTCGCGGTCGGTCAAGGCCTGCACCGCGCGCAGGCAGGCGTCCACCCCGGCGAGCGAGCCACCCGAGCACATCCAACCCTCGGCATCGGACTGCACCAGGTTCAAGTTGGCGTGCACCCGCACATCAGGGTGACGGGCCTGCAGGTCGTCGGCCAGCATCCAGTGGGTCGTCGCCACGTGGCCGTCGAGCCGCCCGGTGGCAGCCAGCAAAAACACCCCGGAGCACAGCGTTGCCACCCGCACGCTGGCCGGCAAGCCCCGCAGGGCAGCGATGACCGAGGGGTGGCTGGCTGCAGCAGCGGGCCCTTCGGTCCACAAAGATGGGATCACGACCAGATCGGCCCCACTCAGGCGATTTGGGCCGCCCTCGACCGCCAGCAGACCATCGGGGTGCGCCACGGGCGCCCCATCCTCGCTGACTCGGATCAACTCGAAGCGGTGCGCGCCGGGCAGTTGGTTGGCCATGCGAAAGACGTCGAGAACCAGCCCCACGCTGCCCAGGCTGTGCTGTGGACAGATCACCACGGCAACCCGGTGAACCTGCCTGGGGCGGCGAGCTGCAGGCGGCGGAAGCGGCGCCTGAGGTGGATGAGGTGGGCACGATTTGTCCATATCGGCATCAAAGATGTCTTTGGCGACCATATCACGTGCAGACGTCCCTCGCGAGAATCAGGAAACCGTTCTGCCCTGTTCGCCCATGCACACCCCCATCCTCCACCACTACAACGAATCTCCCTACGCCGAAAAGGCGCGACTGATGCTGGGCCACAAAGGCCTGACCTGGCGCTCGGTCAAGGTGCCCCGCGTCGCGCCCAAGCCCGACCTGGTGGCGCTGACGGGCGGCTACCGCAAGGTGCCGGTGCTGCAGGTCGGTGCAGACATCTACTGCGACACCCGACTGATCGCCGAGGTGCTCGACACCTTGCAGCCCGAACCCAGCCTGCGCGCCCGCGCAGGGCATTTCGATGAGATCGTGGCGAACTGGGTGGACACGCTGCTATTTGGGCGCGCGGTGGGCTATACCTTTGGCGCGCTGGCCGACCTGCTGCCCGACGCCTTGCTCGAAGACCGCGCGGCATTGCGAGGCGCCCCGCTTGAGCGCGAGGCCCTCAAACGCGCCCTGCCCCTGGCCACCCAAGAGTTGCACAGCCACATCGCCTGGCTGGACACCGCCTTGCGCGGCAACAGCTCCTTCGTCAACGGCGAGACCCCCGGCAACGGTGACTTCACGCTCTACGCCACCCTCTGGTTCCTGGCCAACGGCCGCTTCGACTTCAGCCGCCACCCCGCCGTTCAGGCGTGGATGACACGCATGATTGGCATCGGCCATGGTCACCGAGAGGACATCAGCGCAGAGGAAGCCCTGGTGGAAGCGGCTGCCGCCCTGCCGGCGCCCCTGCCGGACACCGCCGGGGAGCAAGGCAGCGCCGACGCCACGGGCCTGATCCTGGGCCAGGTCGTGCAGGTGACGCCCGAGCAACTCGGGCACGGCACGAGCGTCACGGGCGAACTCGTCAGCCTGCTTCCACAGCGCCTGACCCTGCGCCTGCACAGTGAGCGCTGCGGCGAGTTGCACGTTCACTTCCCGCGAACCGGCTACCGCCTCAAAGCGGCTCAGGGCACGCCAGCAGCTTGAGAGATCAAAATGCCCACACACGCCCCCCTGACCCTCTACACCTTCGCGATGTCGCACTACAGCGAAAAGATCCGCTGGACGCTCGACGCCTGTGACATCCCCTACCGCGAGGTCTGCCTGAGCCCGGCCTTTCACATGCTCCCCGCGCTGCGCATGGGCGGGCACGGCCAGACCACGCTGCCGATCATCCAAGGAGACGGCTTTTCGGTCCAGGACAGCCCGCGCATCCTCACCTGGCTGCAATCGAACCGCGGACCTTTGGCGGTGATGCCGCTGTCCATCGACACCGACACCCGGGCGGTCGAGCAGCGCTTCAACGCCATCGGCAAGGACGTGGCACGCTACCTGTACGCGGGCAGCTTCGGCGTGGCCGATGAGCACATCGTCAAGCTGTGGACCGACCACGCCAATGCGCTGCAAGCCGGCGTGATTCGCGCCTCCTACCCGCTCATGCAATGGGTCTTCAAGCAAAAGCTGCAGATCAAACCCAAGCGGGTGGAGCTGGCGCGCCAGCGCATACGCGAGGCGCTGGACTGGCTCGATGCACAACTGGCCGACGGGCGCCGCTTCCTGGTTGGCGACACGTTCACGGTGGCCGACATCACCGCAGCTTCGTTGCTGGCGCCGCTGGCCTGCCCGGCTCAGCACCCGGTCTATGGCGAGCCCGCCTACCGGGAGGGCATGCGCGCCGCCGTGCAGGAGTGGCAAGACAGGCCCGGCATCGCCTGGGTGCGTGAGCTTTATGACACGCAGCGCGGCGCGATGAAGGGCGGCGTGTTCTGAGCTTGCATCCCCCGCGCGAAACGGCAGAATGGGTCTCAAAGGAGACCCGATCATGAACCGCGAGGAACTGACTGCCCTGCTGCAGAAGCTGCACACCGAGCTGGCGGCGCGCCCCCAGGTTGACGCATCGACGCGCCAGGCCCTGCAGACCCTGGACACCGACATCCAGCGCGTGCTGGCACAGGCGGGCGAGCAGGCCGCCAACGACCCACAAAGCACCACCGATCAGGACGACATCAACGCCCTGGCGCAAACGCTGGAGGCCAAGCTCGAGACGGACCACCCGGTGCTCATCGGCACCTTGCGCGACCTGATGGACCGCCTGGGCAAAATGGGCATCTGAGCACCAAGGCAGCTGGCCTCAACCCAGGCTGGCCGACACCAGCTTCTGCGTGTAGGGGTGGCGAGGGTGCTTGAGCACCTCCTCCACTGTGCCGCGCTCGACCACCTCACCCGACTTCATGACGATGAGTTCGTGCGCCATCGCCGCGACCACGTCCACGTCGTGGGTGATCAGCAGGTAGCTGAGCCCTCGCTCGCGCTGCAGGCGTTGCAGCAAAGCCAGCACCTGCTTTTGAATCGTCACATCGAGCGCGCTGGTGGGCTCATCGAGCACCAGCACCTGGGGCTCGACGACCAGGGCTCGAGCCAGCGCCACACGTTGGCGCTGCCCTCCCGAAAACTCATGCGGGTAGCGAGACAAAAGTCCCGGGAACTGGGCCTGGGTCAACCCGACATCGGCCAGCGTCTGCTCGACCTGCTGGCGGCGCTGAGCCGGCGTCATGTCCGGGCGGTGAATGCCCAGGCCCTCCCCCACCAGCTCTTCGATGGTCATGCGGGGCGACAGGGACGAGAACGGGTCCTGGAACACCACCTGGACAGCCCGGCGCAAAGGCCGGTCCTTCAAGGCATGGTGCTGCCAGGCCAGGCCCTTGACCCACAGCTGCCCCTCGCTGGGCTGCAGCCCGAGCGCGGCCTGAGCCAGCGTCGACTTGCCTGAGCCCGACTCACCGATGACGCCCAGCGTGCGACCAGGCGGCAGGGTGAAATCAACGGCCTTGACCGCATCGAAGTGCCCCCGGCTGAACCAGCCCTTGATGCCTGGCTTGGGCACGGGATAGCGCACCCACACCCCTTGCCCCTGCATGAGCGGCGCTGCTTCATCGCTGGGCGGCAAAGGCAAAGGGTCGCGCACAGGCTGGCTGTCAAGCAGCTTGCGGGTGTAGGCGTGTTGCGGGCTGGCGAAAACGTCGTCCACCGGGCCACATTCCACCAGCACGCCCTGCTCCATCACGGCCACCCGATCGGCAAAGCGGCGCACCAGGTGCAGGTCGTGCGTGATCATCAGCACGGCCATGCCGTGGGTGCGCTGCAACCCATCCAGCAGATCGAGGACCTGGCCACGCAAGGTGACGTCCAGCGCGGTGGTGGGCTCGTCGGCGAGCAGCAGCTTGGGCTGGCAAGCCAGGGCCATCGCGATCATGGCGCGCTGGCGCTGCCCACCGGAGAGCTGGTGCGGAAAGCTCAGCGCCCGCCGCTCGGGCTCGGGGATACCGGTCTGCGCCAGCAACTCGATGGCACGCTGCCAGGCCTTCGCCTTGCTGAGAGCCTGGTGCAGCTCGATGACTTCGGCGATCTGGTCGCCAATGGTGAACAGCGGGTTGAGCGCCGTCATCGGCTCCTGGAAGATCACAGCGATGTCGCGGCCGCGCACGCCGCGCAACTCGCGCTCGCTCAGCTGCAGCAGGTCGCGGCGCTCACCTTTCTGTCCTTGATCGCTCAGGCCATTGAACCAGGCCTGGCCTGAAACACGCGCCTGCGGCACCAGCTTGAGCAGGCTCATCGCGGTGATGGACTTGCCCGAACCCGACTCGCCGACCAGGGCGAGTTTTTCGCCGGCGGCGATCTGCAGGCTCACGCCTTTGACCACGGCTTTGTCGGCAAAGGAGACGTGCAGATCCTGGAGATCAAGCAGCGGTGCGCTCGAGGTGTGGTGACTCATTGGGCGTGCTCCTTGCGCGGATCGAGCGCATCACGCAAGGCGTCGCCCATGAAGGTCAGCAGCAGCAGGCTCAACACCAGCACACCGAAAGTCGACAGCGAAATCCACCAGGCATCGAGGTTGTTCTTGCCTTGCTGCAGCATCTCGCCCAGGCTGGGGGTGTCCAGCGGCACGCCCAACCCCAGGAAGTCCAGTGAGGTCAACGCCAGGATGGCGGCGCTCATGCGAAACGGAAGGAAGGTGACCACGGGCGTGAGGCTGTTGGGCAGGATGTGGCGGCGGATGATCTGCCAGTTGGTCAGCCCCAGTGCACGCGCCGAGCGCACGTGGTCGAGCTGCCGGTTGCGCAAGAACTCGGCGCGCACGTAGTCGGACAGACCAATCCAGCCGAACAGGCTCAGCAGCAAGATCAGCAGCCCCACGCTGGGCGAGAGCACGGCCGAAAAGATGATGAGCAGGTAGAGCTCGGGCATGGAGCCCCAGATCTCGATGAAGCGCTGGAGAAACAGGTCGGTGCGCCCGCCATAAAAGCCCTGGATGGCGCCCATGAGCACCCCCACCAACACGCCGATGAGGGTCAGCGCCAAGCCAAACAAAACCGACACCCGAAAGCCGTAGATCAGGCGCGCCAGCACATCGCGCCCCCGGTCGTCCGTGCCCAGCCAGTTGTCGGCCGATGGCGCAGATGGGTTGGGTGACTTGGCGAAGTAGTTGATGGTCCGGTGGTGTGACCGGTTGGGCGGGTAAATGGCGAAATTGCCTGGCTTGTCGAACTGGGCCTGGATGAACGGATCCAGGTAGTCGGTGGCGGTTTCAAAGTCACCGCCGAAGGTGGTCTCGGGCACGTCCTGAACGATGGGCACGTACCACTTGCCCTCGTAGCGCGCCAGCAGCGGCTTGTCGTTCGACACCAGTTCGGCCCCCAGGCTGATGAGCACCAAGGCAGAAAACAGCACCAGGCTCCAGAACCCAAGGCGGTGCTGCTTGAAACGCAGCCACGCGCGCCGGCTTGGCGAGATCGATGTGGTGGACGGGATGGTGAGTTCGCTCATGCGGGTGGCCTCAGGCATCCAGCTTCACGCGCGGGTCCACCCACACGTAGCAAAGGTCTGAGATCAGCTTGGTGACCAGGCCGATCAGGGTGAAGAGGTAGAGCGTGCCCAGCACCACCGGGTAGTCGCGCCGCATGACCGACTCGTAGCCCAGCAGCCCCAGGCCATCGAGCGAGAACAGCGTCTCGATCAGCAGCGACCCCGTGAAGAAGGCACCGATGAAAGCCGCCGGAAAACCAGTCACCAACGGGATCAGCGCGTTGCGGAACACATGCTTCCAGAGCACCTTGCGTTCATCCAGGCCCTTGGCGCGCGCCGTGAGCACGTACTGCTTGCGGATCTCGTCGAGGAACGCGTTCTTGGTCAGCATGGTGATCACGGCAAAACTGCCGACCACGCTGGCCGTCACAGGCAGCGTGATGTGCCAGAGGTAGTCCACCACCTTGGCGCCCAGGCTGAGCTCGTCCCAGTTGGCGGAGGTCAAACCGCGCAGCGGGAACCACTGAAGAAAGCTGCCACCGCCAAAGAGCACCAGCAGCGCCACGCCGAGCACGAAGCCGGGGATGGCGTAACCGACCAGCACCACGATGCTGCTGACCAGATCGAACCGGCTGCCTGCGCGCACCGCCTTGGCAATGCCCAGAGGCACCGAAACCAGGTAGCTCAAGAAAAACGTCCACAGCCCCAGGCTGATGGAGACCGGCAGCTTTTCCTGGATCAGGCCCCAGACGTCCTTGTGGTGCACGAAGCTTTGCCCCAGGTCGAAGCGCGCGTAATCGGCCACCATCTTGATGAAACGCTCGTGCGCAGGCTTGTCGAAACCGTAGAGCTTCTTGAGTTCCTCGATCTGCGCAGGGTCCACGCCTTGTCGGCCGCGGTAGGCACTGTCAGCGCCGGCACGCTCGCCACCCGAGGTGCGGCTGGTCAGCTGAGACATCACCTGCTCGACCGGCCCGCCGGGCACGAACTGGATGATGGCAAAGGTCACCAGCAGCACGCCCAACAGCGTCGGCACCATCAGCAAGATGCGTTTGAGGATGTAGGCCCACATGGTCTTCAATGGCTTTCCGGGCTCGTGTTCATTGGCGCCACCAACTGCTCAGCGCCCAGGCATCGGGGCGGTAATGCGGCGGCGGCTCAGGCATGCCGAAACGGCCGCCTCGCCAGGCCACGCGGAAGGTGCGCGAGTACCAATGCGGCACGAAGTAATGCTGATGACGCATGACACGGTCAAGGGCGCGCAACACGACCACCAACTCGCTGCGCGTCTTGGCCTGAGCGACCCGCTCGAGCAGGGCATCGACCACCGGATCCTTCACGCCGATCAGGTTGCTCGATCCCTCGAGGTCCCGCTGGGATGAATGGTAGTACTGCCTCAACTCGGCGCCCGGCACCTCCTGCCCCGGCAGGGCCAGGCTGACCATCTCGTACTCAAAGCGCTTCATGCGCTTTTCGTAGACGGCGTAGTCGACCACGCGGTACTGCGCCTGGATGCCGAGCTTTTCGAGGTTGCGCAACAGCGGGGTGATCACGCGCCCCATGCTGGGCGAGTTGTCCAGGAACTCGATGGTGAAGGCCTCACCCTTGGCATTGCGCAACACGCCATCCTGCAGCTTCCAGCCGGCAGCCGCGAGCAGGTCGCGGGCCTGCCGCAGGTTCGCGCGCAGCGAGCCCGGCGGGCTGGTGGCGGGTGGCATGGGCACCGGCTCGCTCAGCACGGCGGGCGCGAGGCTGCGCCGCCAGGGCGCCAACAAGGCCAGCTCTTCTTGCGTTGGCAGGCCCTTGGCCTCGTAATCGCTGTTGGTGAAGTAGCTGGTGATGCGCGAGTAAATGCCATAAAAGAGCTGGCGGTTCATCCACTCGAAGTCCATGGCCAGGCCAATGGCCTGACGCACGCGCGCATCCTGGAACTTGTCCAGGCGCGTGTTGAAGATGAATCCCTGGAAATTGGCCGCGTTGCGGTGCGGCAGCGTCTTCTTGACCAGCTCGCCCGAGTCAAAGCGCTTGCCCTTGTAGGCACGCACCCAATCCTTGGAGATGTAGGACTCGATGAAATCGAACTCACCCGCCTTGAAGCCCTCGAAGGCCGTGACGTTGTCGAGGTACATCCTGTAGGTGATGCGGTCGAAGTTGAACTGTCCACGTCGCACGTTGAGCTCAGCACCCCAGTAAGCCTTGTCTCGCTCGTACGTGATGTCTCGACCAGGCACCACCTTGCCAATGCGATATGGACCCGAGGCGATGGGATGCTCTCCCACCACCTGATCAAAAGGTTTGGACTGACCGTTGACCATGCCCCACTTGTGGCTGAACACCGGCAGGCTGCCGACCAGGAGCGGCAGGTCCGGATCGGGCCGCTTGAAGTCAAAGCGAATCAGCCGCTCGCCCAGCACCTGCACCCCCGCCACGCCCCCGAAGTAGGCGGCGTATTGAGGCGAGGCCTGCTTGCTCGTCAACATGTCGAAGCTGTGCTTGACGTCTCTGGCCAGCACCGCATCGCCATTGTGAAAGCGCGCTTTGGGGTTGAGCCGGAAGGTGACCGACATGGCGTCCGGCGCCACGCTCACGTCTTCGGCCAACAGAGCGTAGGCGGTCGTGGGCTCCTCGAAGTTGCCGGTCAGCAAGGTCTCGAACACCAACGCGTTCAGGCCCGGTGGTGACGTGCCCTTGAGCGTGAACGGGTTGAACTTGTCGAAGCTGTTGGCGATGACTGGCGCCACCAGCGAAAAGTCACCGCCCTTGGGTGCCTTGGGGTTGACGTGATCGAAATGGCTGAAGCCGGAGGGGTACTTGATGTCGCCGAACTGTGCGTAGGCGTGCGCGCCCCATGAGGGCGCCGCATGCGACATGCACACCACGGCCAGCAACGCCGCTGTGCCCCGCGCGGCTGATCGGGCTGCCGCCCACACCCTGCTCATGGCCACCATGGCTGCGCGCACGCTGGTTGCCCCGATCACCAAAGCAGGAAGGCGTCACGCCCCTGCACCGAAAGTGTGGCCTGGCGCCCCACCGGAACACAAACCTTCGTCGGCACATGCCCGAAAGGCAGGCCGGTGAGGATGGGCACCGGGCAGACGCTGCGCAGGTGGGCGATGGCCGATTTGAGCGTGTAGCCACGGTCCAGCGGAGATTTGCGGTACTCGGTGAAAGCACCCAGCACGACGGCCTTCTGGGCGCCGAGCACGCCCGCTTGATGCAACTGCAGCAGCGCCCGCTCAATGCGATACGGGTGCTCGTTGACGTCTTCCAGGAAGAGGATGCCACCCTTGACCTTCGGGAGATGCGGCGTGCCCAGCAGGGCCTGCACCACGGCCAGGTTGCCGCCCCACAGGCGCCCGGTGACCTCGACGCCATCGAAGCCAAGCTCGGTTCGAAAGCCAACCGCTTCCAGGTCACCGGTCACGGCTTCGACAAAGCAGGATTGGGTGACGTCATCGCCCCCCTCGGCCATGTCGGCGTGCCCGAAATCGCCGCAGGCCATGGGGCCGGCCCAGAAGCCCGCAGACACGTTCTCGCCCGGCTTGAGCGGGCCAGCGGCGCCGTGCGCCATGGCCCCCAGCTGCAAGGCCGTGACGTCGCTGTAGCCGACCCAGGCCGTGCCCTGCTCGATGCTGCGCGCCAGCTTGGGCCACTCGATTTGATCCAGCAGGCGGCTGAGGCCATAACCACCCCGCGTTGCCAAGGCCACCTGAGGTGCCGCATCCGCCACTCGGTGGATGGCCTGCAGGCGCTCGGCGTCTTCGCCAGCAAAGCGCTGGTGCTTTTTCAGGGCGGACGCGTCAACCGAAACGTCGAAGCCCAAGGCCTTGAGCCGCTTGGCTGCCTTGCGAACCGAGGCGGCCTGCGCAACGACACCGGCTGGGCTGTGGATGATCAAAGAAGGACATTGGCTCATGCCCCCATTGTGACCGAGCGTGGCCGCTTCAGCCCGGGTGCGATCCCGTCAGTGTTGCACCATGTGTTGCGCCAACTGCTGACGACGGCGGGCCCGCAGCAAAGCCAGCCACTCCCCCAGGCCGGCGACCAGCGCAAAGGTGATGGCGACCCAACGCCACACGGTGGTGCCGGGCATGGTGCGAGAGGGCGTGACGCGCATCGTTCGGGGCGGGCTTGCTGCGAAAACGCCACAGTAGGCTGCGTGCGTGTCAGCCCCATGACACGGCCATGAGCCGCCGTCACACAAATGCCGCCCTGGACTCGTTAAGGTGAGCCGGTCTCCACCGCGCCCCTTCGCCGTGAGCCCAAAGCAAGCACTGCCTGAACTCGACGACATCCTCCGCCTCATCGAGCTGGGTGGTGAGCATGTGCAGGCACGCACGCTGTGCCGCGTCGAAGTGGGAGGCAAAGTCTTCGAGGTGCCGTCCATCTCCCTGGGCAATCCTTCGCGAGATGCCCCAGCAATTGGCTACTTCGGAGGCGTTCATGGCCTGGAGCGCATCGGCGCTGAGGTGGTCATCGCTTACCTGACCAGCCTGGTGCAGCGCCTGCGCTGGGACGAGGTGCTGCACCACCAGCTCTCGCAGCTGCGCATGGTCTTCATGCCGCTGGTCAACCCTGGCGGCCTTTGGCTTGGCACGCGCGCCAACCCCAGCGGGGTGGACCTGATGCGCAACGCCCCGATCGAAGCCACCGAGCCAGTTCCTTGGCTGCTGAGCGGCCACCGCCTGAGCCCCGCCCTGCCCTGGTACCGCGGCCCCCATGGCGCCCCCATGGAGGCCGAAAGCCAGGCCCTGTGCTGGCTGGTGGACGAAGAGCTGTTCGGTCGCCCCTTCAGCCTGGCGTTGGACTGCCACTCCGGCTTCGGCCTGCAGGACCGCATCTGGTTCCCCTACGCCCACACCTGCCAGCCCCTGCCTCACCTGGCGGAGCTGCACGCCCTGCACCGCGTCTTCCAGCAGACGCACTCACACCACAACTACGTGTTCGAGCCGCAGAACATGCAGTACCTCACGCACGGCGACCTTTGGGACCACCTCTACCTGCGCCACGGCAGTGAACAACCGGGTCACGTTTTCTTGCCTTTGACTCTGGAGATGGGCTCATGGCTGTGGGTCAAGAAGAATCCACGCCAGCTCTTCAGCCGCCACGGCATCTTCAACCCCCTGATTGCTCACCGACAGCAACGCGTGCTGCGCCGGCACATGGCCTTGCTCGACTTCCTCGGACGCGCCGCAGCCAGCCACGGGCGCTGGCTGCCCGAGCCGCAAGACCGCGATCTCCACGAGCGGCAAGCGCGCGCCCGCTGGTACCAGGACAGGCCGCGACGAAGTGTCGGTCACGGCCCCAAAACTGCGACAGCCCTCTCATCAGAGAGCCGCGATGGCCCATGACCTCAACATGGGCGCAGGCAAGCCGCCAGAAGCCGCATCCGCCGCAGGCGTGTCAGCCCCCCTGACGACACGCGAGGCAGCGGCCGACGCAGCAGGCACCTGGCTGCTGCTGCGTGGCCTGACCCGCGAGCACGGCCACTGGGGCGATTTTGCCGAGCGATGGCGCGCCGAACTGCCCACCAACTCGCGCGTGCTGACGCCCGACCTGGCCGGCAATGGCACGCGTTGTCATGAGCGCAGCCCGGCCTCGGTGCCTGGCCTGTTGGCATCATTGCGCCATGATTTGCTCGCACAAGGTTTCGAGCCGCCCTACCGCGTGATCGCGATGTCGCTCGGCGCGATGGTGACGGTCCAGTGGGCGCACCAGTACCCAAGCGAGCTCATGGACGCTGTGCTGATCAACACCAGCTTGAAGCCGCACAGCCCGATGTGGCACCGGCTGCAACCGCGCTGGTGGCCCGTGATCCTGCGATTGCTGATCGGTCGTGCGACGCCCACGCAATGGGAACGGACCATCCTGGCCATGACCACACGACACCCACCGGATGCCGACGCCACGCTGGCTCACTGGCTGCGCTTGCGAGAGGTCCACCCCGTCAAGCCGATCAATGGCCTGCGCCAACTGTGGGCCGCCGCGCGATACCGGGCGCCGCCCACGGCACCATCGGTGCCTGTGCTGCTGCTCAATGGCTCACAAGACCAACTGGTGCACCCCCATTGCTCGACCGTGCTGGCCGAGCGTTGGGGTGCGCAGATCGTCAGGCATCCCACGGCGGGGCATGATCTGCCCCTGGATGCGGGGCCATGGGTGAGGCGGCAGGTGCTGCAGTGGTTGACACAGCGCCAGGCCGATCACCCGACAGGTCCTGAGGCTTGAGCGTGCCCACCGAGCCCATGCTCAGCGCCTCGCCCCCCAGCGCTTCGAGCAGGTCGGGGATCAGCTGAATCAGCTCGCCGGTCGAGATCGCGACGTCGGCTTCGAAGGCCTCCGACGGGTCGACCTTGCCTCCCCTGGACGGCGTGCCTTCGCTCTCGAAGACCACGTCCAGGAAGGCCAGCTTCTTGAGCTGCAGCGCCTCGGTCAGCACGAACGACACGCGCTCGCGCCAGCTCAGCGCCACGCGCGTGGGCACCTTGCCCGCCTGGATGTGCTGCTTGACCTCATCCGTGTCCAGCGGATGGCGGGCATAGCGCACCACAGACTTCATCTCGTCAGGCGACTTCAGCTCGCACTCGCGGTCCACGCTGAACTGATAGGGCGGCTCGCCCGTGCCCAGCCAATGGGACATCGCCACCGCAGGCGACATCTCGGTCTGAATGAGGCTCAAGGCCAGGCCGTCCATGGCCTTGACCAGCAGGGTCACGATTTCGTCGGCCTTGGCCTGGCTGCCGCAGTCGAGCACCAGCAGGCGCTGCTTGGGCGCGATCCACACCCAGCTTGTGGCCACCTTGGTGAAAGCCATCGGCAGCAGCTCCAGCAGGGCCTGCTCCTTGAGCTCCTTCGTCTGCTTCTTGCCCGGGCGGCGACCGGTCTGCTCTTCGATCTGGTCGGCGATCTCGTCGGTGCGTCGCTTGACCACCGAGCCCGGCACCACGCGCTGCTCCGTCATCAGGCGCAGCACCCATTGCCCACCGATGGCCTCGACCAGCGGCCCGTGCTTCTCGCCACGCGGCTCGATCCAGCCGGACGACTTCTGTTGAGTCAGGCCACAGGGCACGAAGCGCGCCTTGTCCAGTTCGGCCTCCAGCTGGCTGGCCGAGGCCGACCAACCCTCGCCGATGCGGTAGACGATGAGGTTCTTGAACATGATGGGATCCAGACAAAAGAAAACGCCCCTGACGAATCAGGGGCGCTCTTGTTTTGGCGGAGACGGAGGGATTCGAACCCTCGATACGCTTTTGGCGTATGCTCCCTTAGCAGGGGAGTACCTTCGACCACTCGGCCACGTCTCCAACAACAGCGCGGATTCTAGCCCAGAAAACCTGAGCTCATCGGCGTGTTGAACAAAACACACGCCGCGCGAGCGCGGTGTGTGCTCAATCGATCAGGCCTTGGCTTCGTCCAGGCCAAACGCCTTGTGCAGCGCGCGAACGGCCAGCTCCATGTACTTCTCGTCGATGACGACGGAAGTCTTGATCTCCGAGGTGGTGATCATCTGGATGTTGATGCCTTCGTCAGACAGCGTCTTGAACATGGTCGAGGCGATGCCCACGTGGCTGCGCATGCCGATGCCCACGATGGAGACCTTGCAGATCTTGGGGTCGCCCACGATTTCACGAGCGCCAAGCTTGGGCTGCACGTCCGTTTGCAGCAACTCCAGCGCCTTGGCGTAATCACCGCGCGGCACGGTGAACGAAAAGTCCGTCTTGCCGTCGTGCGAGACGTTCTGGATGATGACGTCCACGTCGATGTTGGCCTCGGCGACCTTGCCCACGATCTGGTAGGCGATGCCGGGGGTGTCGGGCACGCCGACCACGGTGATCTTGGCTTCGTCGCGGCTGAACGCGATGCCGGAAACAACGGCTTGTTCCATGTTCTCGTCTTCCTCAAAACTGATGAGCGTGCCCGACTTGGCTTCTTCTTCC
>CAYJXE010000028.1:17073-57317 GCA_964373965.1 uncultured Aquabacterium sp.
GGGTTGAAGCTGGAGTGCACGCGGGTCGGCACGCGGTACTTGCCGGCGTATTAAACGGAGCGGATCTGCAGCACCTTCGAGCCCAGCGAAGCCATCTCCAGCATCTCTTCGAAGCTGATGGACTTCATGCGGCGCGCCTCAGGCACCACGCGCGGGTCGGCGGTGTAGATGCCGTCCACGTCGGTGTAGATCAGGCATTCGTCGGCCTTGAGCGCAGCGGCGATGGCCACGGCCGAGGTGTCGGAGCCGCCACGGCCCAGGGTGGTGATGTGGCCGTTCGGGTCAACACCCTGAAAGCCCGTGACGATCACCACCTTGCCGGCATTGAGGTCGGCGCGCACGCGGGCGTCGTCGATGCTCTCGATGCGGGCCTTGGTGAAGGCCGAGTTGGTCTTCACAGGCACCTGCCAGCCTGCGTAGCTGACGGCGTCCATGCCTTCGGCCTGCAGCGCGATCGACAGCAGGCCCACGGAGACCTGCTCGCCAGTCGAGGCGATCATGTCGAGCTCGCGCGGGTTGGCGCGGTCGGAGAGTTCTTTGGCCAGGCCCAGCAGTCGGTTGGTCTCGCCGCTCATGGCCGAGGGCACGACCACGATTTGGTGACCCGCCCGCACCCACTTGGCCACGCGCTTGGCCACGTTGCGGATGCGCTCGGTCGAGCCCATCGACGTGCCGCCGTATTTGTGAACGATCAGTGCCATGTCAGAGGTTGGTGATGCCACCGTGCGCGTGGGGCCTGACTCGCTGACGCTCAACGCCGCTGAAGACCCGCTTGAAATGCCGACGCACGGTCGAACCCGCGATTTTAACGCGAGACGGACGCCCGCGCGGGCATTTCACGCGTCAGGAAGCCAACGCAAACCCCACTGAGCGACGCCTGCGGGGGCCTGAAAGCGCGCATCCACCCCCAAACCCGGCACGAAAACGAGCGACTCACCCGAGAAAAGCAAAGGTGCCGCGCGCGCCCAGGCCGGCACCCCAAGGGACTGAAACTGGCGCTTGAGGTCGCGCAGGGGACGCCCCGCCCCCATCTGAAAGCGTTCTCCGCCAGAACGGGCTCGGACCTGCAAACCTGCTTGCAAGTGCTGTGGAGCCACCCCACCCTGGTCAACCACCTCCACCCGAAGGCAGCCACGCCAGCCCGGGATCGGCCAGTCGCCAGGGCGGTCGATGTTCAAGGCAACCTCGAGCCTGTGGGCGAGCCCACCCGCATCGCAGCGGACTTCGCGCTCGGGCGCACAGCGCAGCACACCCCGATGAAGCGACACACCCACGTCCGGCCAACGGGCACTGCCCTGCCCTGCCAGCGCCCTGGGCACCTCGCGGCTCAGTCGCTCGACCCAGCTCGCGCTCACTTTGCCATGCTGGCCTAACCAAGCCAGCAGGACCTGCCGCCGCTCACCGTCTGCCAAGGCCGACCAGGTCACGGCATTCAGGACACCCGGCTCCGCGTCGCCGCCCCAGCGCTGCAGGGCGTCGGCCTGCCAGGCTCGCAGGGCAGGCAAAGCATCCGCCACGCGAGCGGCCGAATGTGCCAGGCTCGACTCGGCATCGGGGAAGGCTGCCAGCAGGGCCGGCCACACCTCCAGCCGAAGCCGGTTGCGCGCGAGTTGACGGTCGCCGTTGCTCTCGTCATCGACGAAATGCAGACCATGCTGCGCCACGTGTTCTTCGATGGCCTCTCGCGGCAGGTCCAGCCAAGGCCGCACCCAGCGCACGCCATCGCGCCAGTCGTCTTTGGGCATCGAGGCCAGGCCAGCGACGCCACCACCGCGCAGGGCCTGCAGCAAGAAGGTCTCGGCCTGGTCGCGACGGTGCTGGGCCAACAGCAACAGGTCCACACCCGCTTCACGTGCCATGTCGGCCAGGGCCTCATGCCGCAGCCGGCGCGCCTCGGCCTCCACGCTGAGGCCCGCATCGAGGGGCATCGACACACGGCGACTGAGCAGGCTCACCGGCAGGCCTTGACCGGACCATTGGCGGCAGGTCGCTTCGGCGTGCGCCAGCCAAGCGTCTGCATGAGGGCTGAGCCCGTGGTGCACGTGCAGGGCAAAAACGTGCATGCCCGGCACCTGAGAGGCCGCCCGCGCCGTGACGTGCAACAAAGCCGTCGAGTCGCGCCCGCAGCTGTAAGCCACCGCCAGGGCTGGCATCGGCAGGCCTTTGTTCGCTGGCTCGGTCCGAGCGATCAGTGCTCGGTGGTGTCGTTGAAGCGGCCCATGGCCTGCAGGCGCTCGTAGCGGGCCTGCAGCAGGTCCTTGACCTTCAGGTCGGCAACCTGGCGGTAGGCGTCGTTGAGCGCACGCTTGAGGTTGGCACAGGCCTGCTTGTGATCGCGGTGCGCGCCACCCACGGGCTCGGAGATGATCTTGTCGATCAGGCCCAGTGCCTTGAGGCGGTGCGCCGTGATGCCCAGCGCTTCGGCGGCATCCGAGGCCTTGTCGGCGGTCTTCCAGAGGATGGAAGCGCAGCCCTCGGGCGAGATCACCGAGTACACCGAGTACTGCATCATCAGCACCTGGTCGGCCACACTGATGGCGAGCGCGCCGCCAGAGCCACCTTCACCGATGATGGTGGTGATGATGGGCACCTCCAGGCGCGCCATCTCGAAGATGTTGCGGCCGATGGCTTCCGATTGGTTGCGCTCTTCGGCACCAATGCCCGGGTAGGCGCCCGGGGTGTCGACGAAGGTGAAGACAGGCAGGTTGAACTTCTGGGCGGTTTCCATCAGGCGCAGGGCCTTGCGGTAGCCCTCGGGGCGCGACATGCCGAAGTTGCGCGCAGCGCGCTCCTTGGTGTCACGGCCTTTCTGGTGCCCCATGACCATGCAGGGCTGACCATTGAAGCGCGCCAAGCCACCCACGATGGACAGGTCGTCGGCGAAATGGCGGTCACCGTGCATCTCCTGGAAGTCGGTGAACAGCTCGTTGACGTAGTCCAGCGTGTAGGGACGCTGCGGGTGCCGAGCGATCTGCGTGACCTGCCACGGCGTCAGGTTGGCGTAGATGTCCTTGGTGAGCTGGGTGCTCTTCTTGCTCAGTCGGTCGATTTCTTCGGAAATGTCGACCGCAGACTCGCTCTGCACGTAGCGCAGTTCGTCGATCTTGGATTCCAGCTCGGAGATCGGTTGTTCGAACTCCAGGAAGTGTCGCTTGCTCATGGTGAAGTCCTTCTAGAGGGCGCAAAAACGAGGATCACCCGTCAGTACGCCACGGGCAGCGGATCAAGGCTGCGCCACAGATACCAGGTGCCCACCGTGCGGTAAGGCGACCAGGCTTCGGCCACGTCCCGCGCTTCTGCGCGCGAGACCGGCTCGCCACTGAAATAACTCTGGCTGATGCCCTTGATGAGCCCCAGGTCGTCCAGGGGCAGCACGTTCGGTCGCATCAGGTGGAAAATCAGGAACATCTCGGCCGTCCAGCGACCGATGCCACGGATGTCGATGAGCTCTTCGATGATCAGCTCATCTTCCATCTCCTGCCACTGTGCCACATGCACCCGGCCTTCGGCGAAATGCCGAGCCAGGTCGAGCATGTATTCGACCTTGCGGGCCGACAGCCCAGCCTGACGCAGCTCGTCGGTGGTCTTGCTCAACATGTTCAATGGCGACAGGGGCTCACGGTGGGCCTCGGCGCTGCCGCCCAGCACCACCACCAGGCGCTCCCAGACGGACTGCGCAGCCTTGACCGAGATCTGCTGGCCGACGATGGAACGCGCCAGGGTCGTGAACGCATCGCCTCGGCTTTGCAGACCGGCCGAGCCGTGGTCGGCGATCAGCTTGCGCATGACACGGTCGCGCTTGCTCAGGTGTTTGCAGGCGTCTTGCCAGTAGGCAGGCGTCACCAGCTCAGGCACCGAAGAAGGACCTGCCCCCCCGCTGCGAGGGCTGACTTTGGAGGCACCGAGCATCAGGCGCTCACCCAGGTCGTGCCCTGCGGGCCATCCTTGAGCACGATGCCCTGGGCCGCCAGGTCGTCGCGGATCCGATCGGCCTCGGCGAAATTGCGCGCCTTTTTGGCGTCGGCTCGAGCCTGGATCAAGGCCTCGATGGCCGCGGCGTCCGGGGCGCCGGCGCTGGAGCCCGCTTGCAGGTATGCCTGAGGCGCCTGCTGCAGCACGCCCAGCACCGACGCCAGGGCCTTGAGCAGACGAGCCACGTCGAGCGAGCGCGAGCGATTGAGCTCAGCAGCCAGGTCGAACAGCACCGACAAGGCCATCGGCGTGTTCAGGTCCTCGTCCATGGCCGCCTTGAAGCGCGCCGCCTGCGGGTGTGCCCAGTCGATGTCGCCCAGGCCCACCTGGCCCACGTCCAGGCCTTCGAGCGCCGTGTACAGGCGCCGCAAGCCGTTGCGGGCGTCGTCGATGCCCGCGTCACTGAAGTTGAAGGGGCTGCGGTACTGCGTGCGCAGCATGAAAAAGCGCAGGGCTTCACCGTCGAAGTGCTTGAGCACGTCGCGGATGGTGAAGAAGTTGCCCAGCGACTTCGACATCTTGACGTTGTCAACGTTGACGAAGCCGTTGTGAAGCCAGTAGTTGACGAAGCGCTTGCCCGAAGCACCTTCGCTCTGCGCGATCTCGTTTTCGTGGTGAGGGAACTGCAAATCCAGGCCGCCACCGTGGATGTCGAACTGCTCGCCCAGCAGGGTGCAGCTCATGGCCGAGCACTCAATGTGCCAGCCCGGCCGCCCGGGACCGTAGCCCGACTCGTACTTGGCATCGGCCGGCTCTTCCGGCTTGGCCGACTTCCACAGCACGAAGTCCAGAGGGTCTTGCTTGCCATCGTCCACGGCCACGCGCTCGCCCGCACGCAGTTGGTCCAGGCTCTTGCCCGAGAGCTTGCCGTAGCCCGGGAACTTGCGCACCGCGTAGTTCACGTCGCCATTCGATGCCCGGTAGGCCAGTCCATTGGCCTCGAGCTTGCCGATCAGGTCGAGCATCTGCCCGACGTATTCGGTGGCACGCGGCTCGTGCGTGGGCGGCTCGATGCCCAGCGCGGCGATGTCTTCGTGCATCGCCTTCGTCATTTCGTCCGTGAGCTGTCGGATGGTGATGCCACGCTCGACCGCACGACGGATGATCTTGTCATCGATGTCGGTGATGTTGCGCACGTAGGTGACCTCGTAGCCACTGGCCTTGAGCCAGCGCTGCACCACGTCGAACGCCATCATCATGCGGGCGTGACCAACGTGACAAAGGTCGTAGATGGTCATGCCGCACACGTACATGCGGACCTGCCCCGGCGTCATGGGGACAAAAGCTTCGACCTGTCGCGACAGGCTGTTGAAAAGACGCAGGCTCATGGGGAATGAATGGATCAGGACCGGCCCCCGTGGCGGGGACGCCAGAGGCGGGTCAGGTGGAGGCGCCAGGCTTGCAGGCACAGGCCTGCGCGGCACACCGGCCACCGGCAGAGCGCGATGTGGCCCGAGGCGACGCTCAGATACAATTTGCCGAGTATAGCGGCCGGGCCACAACAAGGCCCGAACCGCGGGTCAGACCGCCGCTTTTCATGTGACGGTGGCTGTTATCCTTCACGGCTGGAGCCCACGGGAGCGACCACGCCGCGACGGTGGATGGCCCGAGCCAGCGGTCCCATGTGTTCCTGTCCAGCCCGAACAACCTCTTCTGACACCACCATCCATGCAGACTGAAGTGCTTCACATCGGAACCCGCCTGACCGCCATCGCGGCTCGCTGCATCGCCGCCGCCGCGCTGTCTTTGACGGTGATGGGCGCGCAGGCTGACGACGTCTCCGACGTGCAGAAGCTGCTGGCCGCCGGCAAGAACGCCGAAGCCCTGCAAAAGGCCGATCAATTCCTGACCGCCAAACCGCGCGACCCGATGATGCGCTTCCTGCGAGGCATCAGCCTGTCCCAGGCAGGTCGTGCGCCCGAAGCCATCACCGCCTTCACGAAGCTCACCGAGGACTACCCGGAACTGCCCGAGCCCTTCAACAACCTGGCGGTGCTGTACGCGCAGCAAGGTCAGTACGACAAGGCGCGCAACGCCCTGGAAATGGCGATCCGCACCAACCCCAGCTACGCCACCGCGTACGAGAACCTGGGTGATGTTTACGCCAAGCTGGCCAGCCAGGCCTATTCCAAGGCGCTGCAAATCGACACTCGGTCGGCCGTGGCACCCAAGCTGGCCATGATCCGCGACCTGTTCCCCAAGGAGCGCAACCAGATCACCGTGGCAGCTGCCACGCCGACACCCTCGCCGGCCCCTGCACCCGCGGTCAAACCGGCACCTGCACCGGCGCCAGCTCCCGCACCAGTCCCCGCTCAGGCGGCCAAGCCCGCGCCGGCCCCCGCACCTGCGCCAGCACCCGCACCCGCGCCCGCACCCGCACCATCCAAGCAAGAATCCGAAGACGCTGCCGCCGAGCGCGATGTCGCCTCCGCGGTGCGCGCCTGGGCCGAAGCCTGGAGCCGCAAGGACATGGGCGACTACTTTGCCGCCTACGCAAAGGACTTCGATGGCGGCAAGTCTCGCAAGGCCTGGGAGCAAGAGCGTCGTGAACGCATCACCGGTAAGCGCAGCATCTCCGTCAAGGTCTCCGGCTTGAAGGTCTCCGTCAATGGCAACAAGGCAACCGCCCAGTTCCGCCAGGAGTACAAGGCCGACAACCTCAGCGTCAGCAGCGGCAAGCGGCTGGACCTGGTTCGCAATGGTGGCAACTGGGTGATCGTGAAGGAAAGCACCGGTTCCTGACATGCTCCGTGATCCTGGCGCACCGTCCCTCCCCTGGGGCGGCCTTTCCTTTTCCTGGCTGGCCGCCCTGTTTGTGTCGATCAGCCTGCTGGGCCTGCACGCGCCCACGGCTCAAGCCCAGTCAGACAAGGGGCGTGCGGCGGCCTCCAGCCGGTTGAAGAAAAACCAGGCGACCGAACGCGCAGCGCAGCGCAAGCTCGATTCACGCAAGGCCGATGCAAGACAGCTCAAAGATCGCAAGGCCGCCAAGTCTCGACAGCCTGATGCCAGCACACCAAACCGACGCGCTGAGCGCAACCGTCAGAGCGCGCTGGTGGGCGGCGTCGCCGCTGGCGCCATGGCCCTGCCCTTGGCCAACGCGTCGAACCGCGCACAGTTCAGCCGCGCCTCACTGCCACCAGAATCGGATGCGCTGAGCTCATCGGCAGGGCTGGCAGCAGAGACCCGTCTGCTCGACATCTACCGCCTGATCGGCAGCGGCCAAGGCAGGCAAGCGCTGGAGCAGGCCGAAGCCCTCGTTCGAGACGTGCCCAACTTCCAGCTGGCCCAATTGGTCTACGGCGACCTTCTGCTCGCCCAGACACGGGCGCTGCCCACCATGGGCTTGGCTCCGGGCGACATCGCGGCCAAGGCCCCCCAACGCCTCGATCAACTTCGCCAGGAGGCCGTAAAGCGCTTGGCGGCTCTGCGAGAGCGCCCGCCCCCCGGCACCTTGCCCACGCAGTTCATCACCCTGCCCCCGACCACGCGACACGCCATCGCAGTGGACGCCAGCCGCTCGCGGCTGTACCTGTTCGAAAACGGACCCAAGGGCCTGCAACTGGTGGCCGATCACTATGCCTCCATCGGCAAACTCGGCTCCGACAAACGCATCGAAGGTGACCAGCGCACGCCGCTGGGCGTGTACTTCATCACCAGCCGACTCGAAGGCCGTCAACTGACCGACTTCTATGGCGTGGGGGCACTCACCCTGAACTACCCCAACGAGTACGACCGACGCCTGGGCCGCACCGGCAGCGGCATCTGGCTTCATGGTGTGCCAACCGAGAACTACGCGCGCAGCCCGCAAAGCACCGACGGCTGCGTGGTGCTGGCCAACCCTGAACTGCAATCGATCATCGATCGGGTCCAGCCGCGCAACACCCCCGTCGTCATCGCGCGCAGCCTGCAGTGGGTGAGCCCTGCTGTCAAAGAACCCGAACGCCGCAGCCTCGGCAACTTGCTCGAGGGCTGGCGCACCGCACGCGCCAGTGGGGACATGAACCGGCTCATGGCCTTCTACTCAACGCAGTTCTCGAATGGCGGCAAAGACTTGAGCCAATGGCGCCAGATGATCGAGCGCGATGTGCAACAGACCCGCGGTCGCGAACTGCAACTCAAGGATGTCTCTATCCTGGGCTGGCGCGACCAGAGCGATGTGCTCGTGGTGACATTCGGCGAAGTGGCTGAAGGTCAACGCACCGGCGCCGTCAAGCGTCAATACTGGGGCAAGGAAGGCGGCCTCTGGAAAATCTTCTATGAAGGAGTGATTGGATGACGATTCGCACACTGCTGGTGGCATCTGCCACCGCCCTGCTCGCCCTGGGCGCACAAGCCCAGAACGTTCGCCTGAGCACCAATCAGGGCGACATCGTTTTGCAGCTCGAGGCCGCGAAGGCGCCCAAGACGGTCGCCAACTTCGTCGAGTACGTCAAGGCTGGCCACTACAACGGCACCGTCTTTCACCGCGTGATCGACGGCTTCATGATCCAGGGCGGCGGCATGACGCCAGACATGAAGGAAAAGGCCACTCGCGCGCCCATCCCCCTTGAAAGCCGCAACGGCCTGAGCAACACCCGCGGCACCGTCGCCATGGCCCGCACCAGCGTGCCCGACTCGGCCACCGCCCAGTTCTTCATCAACGTGAAGGACAATGCCTTCCTGGATGCCGCCCGCTCGCCGGACGGCAACGGCTACGCCGTGTTCGGCAAGGTCGTCGAGGGCATGGACGTGGTCGACAAAATCCGCAAGGTGCCCACCACCACCAAACCGCCCCATGGCGACGTGCCCGTGCAAGCCGTCGTCATCACCAAAGCCACCATCGAGAAGTGATCACCATGACCAAGACCGTTGAACTGCAGACCACCGCCGGCGTCATCCGCCTGGAACTCGATGAGGCCAAGGCTCCCATCACCGTCGCCAACTTCCTGAACTACGTCAATGCCGGCCACTACAACGGCACCGTGTTCCACCGCGTCATCAAGGGCTTCATGGTCCAGGGCGGCGGTTTCGAGCCAGGCCTCAAGCAAAAGCCCACCCAAGGCGAAATCCAGAACGAAGCCAACAACGGCCTGAAGAACGACAAGTACACCATCGCCATGGCCCGCACCAGCGCGCCCCACTCGGCGTCGGCGCAGTTCTTCATCAACGCCACCAACAACGACTTCCTGAACTTCAAGTCAGAATCGCCACAAGGCTGGGGCTACGCTGTCTTCGGCAAGGTTGTGGCCGGCACCGAGGTGATCGACGCCATTGAAAAGGTCAAGACCGGCCGCAAGGGCTTCCACGACGACGTGCCCCTGGAAGACGTCGTCATCACGCAAGCCACCGAGGTCTGAAGCCATGGGGAAGCCCGACTTCCCCGGCGCTCACCCCTTGCAAGCACCGCCCTCGTGGCGGTGCATTGATTTCATCTCCGACATCCACCTGCACGACGGCCTGCCGAACACCACGGCGACGCTCGAGCGCTTCCTGTCCGAGACCCCCGCAGACGCCCTCTTCATCCTGGGCGACCTGTTCGAAGCCTGGGTGGGCGACGACATGCGCAGCGAGCCCTACGAGGCCCGTTGCCTGGCGATGTTGCGCGAGTTCGCCAGCCGCCATTGGCTGGGCATCATGGTCGGCAACCGCGACTTCCTGCTGGGCGAGGCCTTCCTGCAGGACTGTGGCGCCCAAGCCCTGCCCGACCCCACGGTGCTGCACGCCTTCGGCCAGCGAGCCCTGCTGATCCATGGCGATGAACTCTGCCTGGCCGACACCAAGTACCTCGCCTTCCGTGCGCAGGTGCGCCAGCCCGCCTGGCAGCAGGCCTTCCTGGCCCACCCGCTTGCTGCACGACTCGACCAGGCCCGACAGATGCGCGCCGCCAGCCAGGCTCACCAGCAAGCGAGCGAACAAGCCCTGTACGCGGACGTGGACGAAACCACCGCGGGCGAATGGCTGGCCGCCGCAAGCTGCGACCTGCTCATCCACGGGCACACGCACCGCCCAGGCAGCCAGCCTTTTGGTGGCCGCGTGCGCCACGTGCTGTCCGATTGGGAACTGGACCATGGGCCGCCGCGTGCGGAGGTCTTGCGCTGGGAAGAAAGCGGCCTGCGGCGCATCACCTTGACCTGACCCAGACCGCCAACGGGGGCCAGAGGCAATCTCACAGAGCGCGCTCCCCGCCCGCAACAAGCACCCAAGCAAAAAGGGCCTGCATCTGCAGGCCCTTTCCTTTTGTCCGGCGTCGTCCGCGACCTGTTCAACAGGCCGCTCACTGGACACCTCATTCGGCCGTTGCCGCCTCCGGCTTGGTGCGATCGCTCTTCTTGTTCGGCTGGATGTCGAGCTTCACCTCCGACTCGCCCTTGTCGTTGTCCACGATGTCCACCGTCAGGCGGCCACCGTCGACCAAGCCCCCGAACAACAGTTCGTCGGCCAGCGCCTTGCGGATCGTGTCCTGGATCAGGCGCTGCATCGGGCGAGCACCCATGAGCGGATCGAAGCCGCGCTTGGCCAAGTGACGGCGCAGCGCATCGGTGAACGTGACCTCGACCTTCTTCTCGGCCAACTGGCTTTCGAGTTGCAGCAGGAACTTGTCGACCACGCGCAGGATGACTTCCTCGTCCAGCGGCTTGAAGCCAACGATGGCGTCCAGGCGGTTGCGGAACTCGGGCGTGAACATGCGCTTGATGTCGGCCATCTCGTCGCCCAGCTCACGCGGGTTGGTGAACCCGATGGTCGATTTCTGCAGCGTCTCGGCACCCGCATTGGTCGTCATGATGATCAGCACGTTGCGGAAGTCGGCCTTGCGACCGTTGTTGTCCGTCAGCGTGCCGTGGTCCATGACCTGCAGCAGGATGTTGAAGACGTCCGGGTGAGCCTTCTCGATTTCGTCAAGCAGCAACACGCAATGCGGCTTTTTGCTCACGGCCTCGGTCAACAAACCACCTTGGTCGAACCCGACGTAGCCCGGGGGCGCACCGATCAAACGGCTGACAGCGTGGCGCTCCATGTATTCCGACATGTCAAAGCGAATCAGCTCGATGCCCAGGATGTAGGCCAGCTGCTTGGCGACTTCCGTCTTGCCGACGCCCGTGGGGCCGCTGAACAGGAAGGAGCCGATCGGCTTGTCCGGCTTGCCCAGGCCCGAGCGTGCCATCTTGATGGCCGCAGCCAGTGCATCGATGGCGTTGTCCTGACCAAAGACCACGCTCTTGAGGTCGCGGTCCAGCGTCTTGAGCTTGCTGCGGTCGTCGTTGGACACGCTGGTCGAAGGCACCCGCGCGATCTTGGCCACGATCTCCTCGACCTCGGCGCGCGTGATGGTCTTCTTCTGCTTGCTCTTGGGCAGGATGCGCTGCGCGGCACCGGCCTCATCGATCACATCGATGGCCTTGTCCGGCAGGTGGCGGTCGTTGATGAACTTGGCCGACAGCTCGGCTGCGGCCTGCAAGGCACCCAGCGCGTACTTCACGCTGTGGTGCTCTTCGAAGCGCGACTTCAGGCCCTTGAGGATCTCGATGGTCTGCTCGACCGAAGGCTCCGCCACCTCGACCTTCTGGAAGCGCCGCGACAGGGCCGCGTCCTTCTCGAAGATGCCGCGGTACTCGGTGAACGTGGTCGCGCCGATGCACTTGAGCTGGCCAGAGCTCAGCGCAGGCTTGAGCAGGTTGGAGGCATCCAGAGTGCCGCCCGAGGCCGCACCAGCGCCAATCAAAGTGTGGATCTCGTCAATGAACAGCACGGCACCCGGCTGCTCCTTGAGCTGCTTGATGACGGCCTTGAGGCGCTGCTCAAAGTCTCCGCGGTACTTGGTGCCTGCCAGCAAAGCGCCCATGTCCAGCGCATAGACCTCGGCGTCCGCCAGCACGTCGGGCACATCGTTTTGCGTGATGCGCCAGGCCAAGCCCTCTGCGATGGCCGTCTTGCCAACGCCAGCTTCACCCACCAGCAGCGGGTTGTTCTTGCGGCGGCGGCACAGCACCTGGATGACGCGTTCGACCTCGGTGTCACGACCGATCAGCGGATCGATCTTGCCGTCGCGGGCCATCTGATTGAGGTTCTGGGTGTACTGCTCCAGGGGCGAGGCCTTGCCTTCGGCCTCTTCCTTTTCTGCCTCGGCAGGACTTTGCTCGGACGCCTGCTTGGCAGCCTCAGGCGGATCGGCCTTGCGAATGCCATGAGCAATGAAGTTCACCACGTCCAGGCGCGTGACGCCCTGCTGGTGCAGGTAATACACGGCGTGCGAATCCTTCTCGCCGAAGATGGCCACCAGCACGTTCGCACCGGTGACTTCCTTCTTGCCGCTGCCGGACGACTGCACGTGCATGATCGCGCGCTGGATCACGCGCTGAAAGCCCAGCGTCGGTTGCGTGTCGACCTCGTCGGTGCCACCAACCGTGGGCGTGTTGTCGCGAACAAACTGGTCGAGGTTCTTGCGGAGCTCATCCAGGTTCGCGGCGCAGGCCTTCAACACCTCGGAAGCAGAGGGGTTGTCGATCAGCGCCAACAGCAGGTGTTCCACGGTGATGAACTCGTGGCGTTGCTGTCGGGCCTCGACGAAGGCCATGTGCAGACTCACTTCCAACTCTTGCGCAATCATGCGGTCTCCAGGATGCACTGCAGGGGATGCCCGGCCTGGCGGGCGGCGGCAAGAACAAGTTCGACCTTCGTGGCCGCGACGTCCTTCGTGAAGACGCCGCACACACCACGGCCTTCGTGGTGGATTTTCAGCATGATTTGCGTGGCCGCGTCGATGTCATGGTGAAAGTGCTCCTGAAGCACAAACACCACGAACTCCATGGGCGTGAAATCGTCGTTGAGCATGACGACTTGGTACAGGCGCGGAGGCTCCAGGGCCAACGCCTGCTTCTCGGCGACAACCGACCCCTGCCCGTCCTCGGCAGGTCCTTGCGGCCCGGTGGCCAGTTGTGGATTCAACCTCAATGTCATGAATCCATTCTAGAGGAGGCGTCTTGCTCATGCCATGTCATCTTGGGGTCTCCTACCCCGGTTCAAGGTCAGGAAATTCACGGCTGAGACTGCACTTTTCTCGCGAGCACCACACCCATCCGGGCGCGCTTGCAATTGTTTCAATCGACACAAACCGCCGCCTGACCGGGAACCCCCTCCTATGACAGATCGCGACAGTCTGTCACAAGCTCACCGGAGCCCTCTCCAGACATCGCTTCAAGTCGGTCAAATATGGGCGACTCGATTCAATACCGGGCATTTCTGCGCTTGACAGCGCCGAGCGCACAACGTGAAAATCGTCACAAATTAACTTGGAGGGACAGCATGGCCACCGGCACTGTCAAATGGTTCAACGACGCAAAAGGTTTCGGATTCATCGAACCCGATCAAGGCGGCGGTGACGTTTTCGCTCATTTCTCCGCCATCCAGATGGACGGATTTCGCACCTTGAAACAAGGCTCCAAGGTCAGCTATGAGCTGGTCGCGGGCCCCAAAGGCATGCTCGCCCAGAACATCCAGCCCTTGCCGCAAAGCGGCGAACTGGTGGCTGACGCCATCGGCGACCTGCATTTTCTGGAACAGCCTTCCGCCGGGCACAGCCTGCCCCACTGAGCGCTGGACTGACCTGGAGACCGCCGGGCGTCGCAGGATCGCCTCACGCCCACAGACCCAGGTTCGGCCTCCTTGGAAAAGGAAGCTGCCAGTGAATGAAAACGGCCCGCCTGATGGCGGGCCGTTTTCATGTGCGCGGCCGATCATCGGCCGCCGCTTCCTGATCACATCTGATCAATCATCACCTGACCAAAGCCCGAGCACGACACCTGGGTGGCGCCGTCCATCAGGCGAGCGAAGTCATAGGTGACCTTCTTGCTCTGGATGGCCTTGTTCATCGCGGTGATGACCAAGTCAGCCGCTTCCGTCCAGCCCATGTGGCGCAGCATCATCTCGGCCGACAGGATTTCGGAACCGGGGTTCACGTAGTCCTTGCCGGCGTATTTCGGCGCCGTGCCGTGGGTGGCTTCGAACATGGCAACGCTGTCCGACAGGTTCGCACCGGGGGCGATGCCAATGCCACCGACCTGAGCGGCCAGCGCGTCAGAGATGTAGTCGCCGTTGAGGTTCAGCGTGGCGATCACACTGTACTCGGCCGGGCGCAGCAGGATCTGCTGCAAGAAGGCGTCGGCGATGGCGTCCTTGACGATGATGTCCTTGCCCGTCTTCGGGTTTTTGAACTTGCACCACGGGCCGCCGTCGATCAGCTCGGCGCCGAATTCCTTCTGGGCCAAGGCATACGACCAGTCACGGAAGCCACCTTCGGTGTACTTCATGATGTTGCCCTTGTGGACGATGGTCACGCTCGGCTTGTCGTTGTCGATCGCGTACTGCAGGGCCTTGCGCACGAGGCGCTCGGTGCCCTCCTTGGACACGGGCTTGATGCCGATGCCCGAGGTCTCGGGGAAGCGGATCTTCTTGACGCCGAACTCCGTCTGCAGGAAGTTGATGAGCTTCTTGGCCTTGTCGCTCTGAGCTTCGAATTCGATGCCGGCGTAGATGTCCTCCGAGTTCTCGCGGAAGATCACCATGTCGATCTTTTCGGGCTCCTTCACGGGCGAAGGCACGCCCTTGAAGTAGGTCACGGGGCGCAGGCAGACGTAAAGGTCGAGCTCCTGGCGCAGGGCCACGTTCAGCGAGCGGATGCCGCCACCGACCGGGGTGGTCAGAGGGCCCTTGATGGACACGACGTAATCCTTGAGGACCGTCAGCGTCTCTTCGGGCAGCCAGACATCGGGGCCGTACACGCGGGTGGACTTCTCACCGGCGTAGATTTCCATCCAGTGGATCTTGCGCTGACCGCCATAGGACTTGGCCACGGCCGCATCGACCACCTTGATCATCACGGGCGTGATGTCGAAACCAGTGCCATCCCCTTCGATGTAGGGGATGATGGGGTTGTTCGGGACGTTGAGCGAGAAGTCCGGGTTCACCGTGATCTTCTGCCCACCTTCGGGCACCTTGATGTGCTGATACATGACTGTGGTCTCCGCGTTTGGCGTTTCCGTGAAAAACATTGCCATGGATGTCGGCAACGTGGGCCAATTCTACGCGACCACCTGAATCAGGGGCACGGCGGCAGCGCTGGTTTCCCATGGATGATCCGGATTTCAGCGAGATTCGGCGCAAAGCCGCGACACATCAGGCGCACCATGCTTGCCACTGAGACCAAAGCTGATGCCACAAGCCCCAGGCTGCCATCGCCGCCAAGCCCAAACCCGCGATCCTCACGGCCAACTGCTGATCGAGCCACAGGGGTGCTGAACCCACCTCGGGAGCAACAGGCACGGCGACCGGGGTGTGCGGCTGAGCGGGCGAATGGGCGCGAGGCGCCGGGTCAGTTGGATCAGCGCGGGGTGCTGATCGCATCCAGACCACGGGCACGGGCGCACCCGGCGCGGAGGACTCCGCCTGCGCCGAACGCCCCTTCAGCCACCGCATCAGCGCAGGCGCCGCCCACACACCTGCGGCGCTTGGCAAAGCGAATGCCAACATGACCAACGCCCCCTCTGCCGGGCGCGCCGCCAAAGCCGCCACCATCAGGGCCGAATAGAGCAAACCGCAGGGCAACAGGGCCCAAGCAAGGCCTGCCAGCAGGGGCCACGCCCGCTGAACCAGCGGCGGCCAGCCTTTTGAGCGAGCCTGCCAGCCCGCCCTCATCCGGAGATACAACCCTTTCCCCGCCTGATCCACCCGCTCTGGGACGAATCCGCGCACAAGCATGAAGCCTCCGAGAAGCACCATGGCCAGCTGGGCCATCATCCAAAGCGGTTTGATCATCGCGACCTGCTGCCCCCAACGGGCGACCAAGCCTGCCGCTGCGGCGGCCACGGCCCCCAGGCAGGCGTAGCCAATCGCCCGCCCGATCAGTGTCCAGATCGACAAGCCCCTTGGGAAAGCGACCGCGCATGCCGCCCCACACATCGCGGTGCAATGCGGGATGCCTGCCAGGCCCATGAGGAAAGCGGTCGCCAGCAGGCTGCTCAACACAGGCCGCCTCGCGCAGGTTCAGATGATGCGGGAAAAGCGCTCGACGGCTTTGTCAGCCTGCAGGTGACGATCGAACACCATGGCCACCGCCCGCACGAAATACCACCCCAGCGGCGTGACACGGATGCCATCAGACTCCATTTGCACCAGCCCCGACTCGACGAGCGGCACCAGCAAGCGCAATTCAGACTCAAAGTATTGCCTGAAATCGAGCAGGTAGGCGAGCTCGATGGACTCGAAGTCCACCCTGCCCTGGCACATCAGGGCCATGATCACGGCGCGACGCACGAGGTCGTCGCGCGTGAGCACGAGCCCGCGCACAACCGGCAGTTCATGGCGCTTGAGTGCGTCGTGGTACTCATCGAGTGTCTTGGCGTTTTGCACATAGTGCGCCCCCACACGACCAATGGCCGACACCCCAAGGCCAATCAAATCACAATCTGGATGTGTGCTGTAGCCTTGAAAGTTGCGATGCAGCCTGCCCTGACGCTTGGCAACCGCAAGGCTGTCATGGTGCAAGGCGAAGTGGTCCATGCCGATGTAGTCGTAGCCGGCCCTGCCAAAAGCATCGATCGCAGCAGCCAACATGCCGACTTTCTCTTCTGCCTTGGGCAGATCGGCCGCCTCGATCCGCCGCTGGGGCTTGAAGCGTTGCGGCAGGTGCGCGTACGCATACAGTGCAATGCGGTCGGGGCGGAGTTCGGCCACTTGCGTCAAGGTGCGGGCAAAGCTCTCGGGCGTCTGCTTGGGCAGTCCGTAGATGAGGTCCATGTTGAGCGACTCGAAGCCCTCGTCCCTGGCGGCATGCACCAATGCGCGGACCTGGTCGTGCGGCTGAACCCGATGGACTGCTTTCTGGACATCCGGATCGAAATCCTGAACCCCAAAGCTCAAACGATTGAAACCCATCTGGTGCAGGCGTCTGAGTCGCCCCTGATCGACGGTGCGCGGATCGATTTCAATGGCGTACTCGCCCCCAGGCACAAAGCGGAAGGTGCTGCGCAGGGTATCGAGCAGCCCTTGCAACTCCTCATCGCTCAGGAAAGTGGGGGTGCCTCCCCCGAAATGCAGCTGCGACACCATCTGACCGGGGCCGAGCTGCTCGGAAACCAGCCGGATTTCTTCTCGCAGGTCACCCAGGTATGCCTGAGCACGCTCGTGGTGACGGGTGATGACCTTGTTGCACGCGCAGTAGTAGCAAACCGACTCGCAAAACGGAATATGGACGTACAGCGAGAGGGCGCTCGCCCCTCCTGTGAGTGCCCCCACCCCCTGCCCACGTTGGCTCAAGGCCTGCACATACTGCTGGGCCCCGTGTGCCTCGACGAACCTGTCGGCCGTGGGATACGATGTGTAGCGTGGCCCCTGAACATCAAGGCGCGTCAAGGTCTCCCTAGAGACCAGTGGGGCTTCAGCAGGGATGGACGGAGATTTCAGGGCCTGTTCACTCATTCACCCGAATGTGCCAAACTGCCCGCCAACAGGGTTGACGTGGATCAAGGGCGGCGCCGGGAATCCGGCAACAATCCAGGCATTGTTTGAGGTTGCTCATGTTGAACCAGACCGCCCGATCGATCGAACCGACACAGAACGGAACCGCCACGTGTTCCGCCACGCCCTGTGGCCAGCAAAACGGCTTGGCAGGCGCGCCAGTCACGCCTGCTCCCATGAAACTCGATTCATTCAAAGTCGCCTGCTCCAGTTGCAACCTGCGCGAGCTGTGCCTGCCCGTTGGACTGACACAGCCCCAACTCACGCAACTCGACACCCTCGTCGCAACGCGCAAATCGATCAAACGCGGCGACGCGCTCTTCCACACGGGGGACGCGTTCAAATCGGTTTATGCGGTGCGCACGGGTTTCTTCAAGACCCGCATCTCTTCGGAAGACGGCCGCGACCAGGTCACTGGCTTTCAGATGGCCGGAGAACTGTTAGGGCTCGATGGCATCAGCACCGACCGACACGCCTGTGACGCCATCGCGCTCGAAGACTCGCAGGTCTGCGTGATCCCCTACGGTCAACTCGAAGAGCTGTCCCGAGAGTTCTCGGACCTGCAGCACCAGTTTCACAAAATCATGAGCCGGGAAATCGTTCGCGACCATGGCGTGATGCTTTTGCTGGGCAGCATGCGAGCTGAGGAACGCTTGGCTGCATTCTTGTTGAACCTGACTCAGCGCCTGCACGCGCGGGGGTTCTCTGCGTCTGCCCTGGTGCTGCGCATGACGCGAGAGGAAATCGGCAGCTACCTCGGCCTCAAATTGGAGACCGTCAGCCGCACGTTCTCGAAGTTCCAGGATGAGGGCCTGCTCGAGGTCAAGCAGCGTGACATCCGGATCACCGACGAGGCTGGGCTGCGCGCGCTGGTCAACAGCGTCCGCTGCTGATGTGCAATGCATGCCGCCCGCTGGAGGCGGTCTTGCGGGAGTCCAACAAAAAGGCCGCCCTTCAGGCGGCCTTTTGTTTTGGACATGTCAGTGTTGATGGTGCACAACCATCGCTCGCCGAGCTTGCCGGCGAGCGGCGCGCCGAGACGTGACCACACCGGTGGGTGGGCGCATCATGACGTGGCTGATGCCTGAAGCCATGGCAACCAGCGCCCAGAAAACGAAGAACGCCAAGCTGTAGACCGTGCGCACATCAGGCGCCCAGCCCCCGATCGAGAGCCCAGAAGGATCGACCAGCGCAAAAACCACCATTTCCAGGATCCCCGCGATCAGGAACGCGGGCCAGAGAATCTGGGCAAGGTGCAAGGACCGACGAGACATGGACATCTCCTTGAGGCAAATCGCACACAAGGACCATGTTCTACTGCCAGCGCAGGGTCACAACGAGGACTTTCCCGGAAACCAGGGGTCGCCCCAGGTCGCGGCCTTGAGGTGCATCAACGATCTGCTGGCTGCAGCGAGGGAGACGCCGCGTGGTTGCGCGCCCGCATGGCGGGCTCCTCGACCGTCGATTTGACATGGCCCTTGGAGGTGTCGAGCACTGGGTCGACGTGCTTGATGGCAATGCCCGCCGTGACCAGGGAGGCAACGACCACGATCGCTGGGCCGGCAATCACCAACCAGACGATGGGCAGCTTCCACCAAGGGGGGTTGCTGTTGGCTTTGAGTTTGTCAGGGGCAGACATGCAAGCTCCGGAATCAGGGAATGAGGAGATCAAGGGAGAGGCGGATGAAGCCGCCCAATCAACGGGGCACCAGGAAGGTGGACTTTTCGCGCACATCAACTTGGGGCGCGCTGCCTTGCCGCAACTGCTCGACGAGGATGGTCACGCCATGAGCGCCTGAGCCCATGCGACCGGCTGCATCAGGAGAGACACGGACCGCAATCGGCACCCAACGGGCCTCAGCTGGACCGAGAACCAAGTCCTGCCCGCCCTCCACCTGCGCCTGCTGCAATTGCTCCACGCCCAATCGATAGCGCTGCGTGTTCTCGCTGGCGTTCATGATCTGGACGCGGTAAACGTTCTCGACAAAACCCTCATCGACCACCCGCGCCAGGGCACCCCGGTCGCGCACGATGTCCACCCGGAACGGAGGCCGGCTGTAGAGGCTGTGCAAGAAAGCGACGACCACAGCAGCCAGGATGGCGGTGTAAATCAACACCCGAGGGCGCGTGACCCGGGACCACATTTCCTTGCGTCCCCAGCCATTTTCCAGGCTGTTGAGCGTGGCATAGCGCACCAAGCCGCGCGGCGACCCCACTTTGTCCATGACCGAGTCGCACACATCGATGCAGGCGGCGCAGCCAATGCACTCGTACTGCAGGCCGTTGCGGATGTCGATGCCCACAGGGCAGACCTGAACACACAAGGTGCAGTCAACGCAATCACCCTGGTTCAGCGCCTTGGCATCGGCGCCGCGCTTGCGCGAGCCGCGTGGCTCACCGCGCTTGGTGTCGTAGCTGATGATGAGCGTGTCGCGATCGAACATGGCGCTTTGGAAGCGCGCGTACGGGCACATGTATTTGCAGACCTGCTCGCGCATGTAACCAGCGTTGCCATAGGTGGCGAACCCGTAGAAGAGCACCCAGAACAGCTCCCAGGGGCCCATGCTGAGGCTGACGACCTCGGCAGCCAGCACGCGAACCGGCGTGAAGTAGCCCACAAAGGTGTAGCCCGTCCACAGCGCAAAGGCGATCCAGGCAAGTTGCTTGGCCGTCTTGCGCCAGACTTTCTCGACAGACCAGGGCGATTTGTCCAGCTTCATGCGACGAACGCGATCGCCTTCGATCTTGCGCTCCATCCACATGAAGATTTCGGTGTAGACCGACTGTGGGCACGCATACCCGCACCAAAGCCGCCCCGCCACCGCCGTGAACAGGAAAAGACCGTAAGCCGAGATCACCAGGAGTGCGGTGAGGTAGATGAAGTCCTGCGGGTACAGGACCAGGTTGAACATGTAAAAGCGACGCGTGGTCAGGTCAAACAGGACCGCCTGCCTGTCGTTCCACATCAACCAGGGCGTGCAGTAAAAGACGATCTGGGTGAGCCACACAAAGGCCCAGCGCCATTTCGTGAACCAGCCCTTGACCTCTCGGGCGTAAATCTTTTCTCCCTTTTTGTAGAGGGAGACCGTCTCTTCACGCGCACCCACTGCCTGGATGGGAATGACGCGCTTGCCGGGATCCTGGTGGGGGCTCGATTCGCTCATGGGAATACCCAAATCTCAAAGTGAAACGGTGGTGGACCGCATACCCCGCAGGGTATCACGCTCCACCACCGCAGTGGCTCACTGTTGGCCCGTTCTTGATCGATGTCAACCCCGGACCGCACTCGCCTTCAAGTCACCTTGATGCGAGCACCAGACTCACTTGGCATTGGCCGATTGGGTCGGGTGGGACAGGCCCCACACATACGAAGCCACGAGTCGGACCTGGTCTTCGGACAAGCGAGGCGTTTGAGCGGGCATGACGTTGACCTTGCCCTTGTTGATCATCTCGACGATGAACTGCTCACCCCAGCCATGCAGCCAGATCTTGTCGCTCAGGTTCGGTGCACCGATGGCCTGGTTGCCCTTGCCGTCGGCGCCGTGGCAGGCCGCGCAAACCGCCTTGAACTTGGCCTTGCCCAACTCAGCCTGGATGGAGTTGTGACCCGCACCCGAAAGACTGAGCACGTAGTTCGCAACCTGGCGAGCTTCTTCAGGCGTGCCCACAGCGGCAGCCAGCGGCGGCATCTGCCCGTTGCGACCCGCGGTGATCGTCTCGATGATCTTCTCGGGCGAGCCACCGTGGATCCAGTCACCGTCCGTCAGGTTCGGGAAGCTCTTGGCGCCTTTGGCATCGGAGCCGTGGCAGGCCGCACAGTTGTTCAGGAACAGGCGTTGACCGATGGCGTGAGCCTGCGGATCGCGAGCCAGGTCCTCGATCGAAGCCGCCTTGAACTTGGCGAAGATCTTGTCCTGCTCGGCCTTGGCCTTGGCGTTTTCTGCTTCAAGCTGGCCCTTGGAGGTCCAGTTCAGCTTGCCATCGGAGGTGGCCAGGCCCGGGTACAGGTAGAAGTACGCCACGGCGAAGATCAGGGTGAAGATGAACAGGAACAACCACCAGCGGGGCAGCGGGTTGTTCAATTCACGCAGGTCACCGTCCCAGATGTGGCCGGTGGTCTTGTCCACATTGCCTTGGGCGTCGTAGACGACCTTGTGCTTGGCGGCACCGATCAGCACGAGTGCGCAATACACCAGGCCGAACACCACGATGGCCGTGACATACCACGCCCATCCATTCGAAATGAAGTCGCTCATGTCTGAGCCTCCAGTCAATCTTCAGAAAGAGGCAGACGACCTGCCTCCTCGAACTGGGCCTTGTTGCGTCGCGAGTAAGCCCACACAACGATGCCCACGAAAACGCACAGGCAGCCGACCGTGAAGATGCTTCTCAAGGTGATGACGTCCATGTGCGTCGCTCCTTATTTCACCGCGGTGCCCAGCACCTGCAGGTATGCGATCACCGCTTCCATCTCGGTCTTGCCCTTGACTTCTTCGGCGGCCGCCTTGATTTCGGCGTCCGAGTAGGGCACGCCCACCGTGCGCAGGGCCTCCATGCGGGGACCCATGCCCTCGGGCTTGACCAGGTTGGTCTGCAGCCAGGGGTAAGCCGGCATGTTGGACTCCGGCACGACGTTGCGTGGGTTCTCCAGGTGAGCGCGGTGCCACTCGTCGGAGTACTTGCCGCCCACGCGGTGCAGGTCCGGGCCGGTGCGCTTGGAGCCCCACTGGAATGGGTGGTCGTAAACGAACTCCCCAGCCATCGAGTAGTGGCCGTAGCGCAGGGTCTCGGCACGGAAAGGACGGATCATCTGCGAGTGGCAGCCATAGCAGCCTTCACGCAGGTAAACATCCCGACCGGCGAGCTGCAGCGCGGTGTAGGGCTTGAGGCCCTCGACCGGCGTGGTCGTGCTCTTCTGGAAGTACAGCGGCACGATTTCGACCAGCGCACCGAAGGACACGACGATCAGCGTCAGCACGATCATCAGGAAGTTGCTGGTCTCGATCTTCTCGTGGGAAAAGAGCGCAGGCTTGTGGTTGTTGTCAGCCATGTTGTTCTCCTTGTGCGGCTCAGGCGTGGGCCGGCTGGGGGATCGGCGCGTTGACGGCGCGACCAGCCAGGGCGGTCATCACGGTGTTCCAGAGCATCAGGATCATGCCGCCCAGGTAGAGCAGGCCGCCCGCGACGCGGATCACGTAGAAGGGATAGGTCGCCTTGACGCTTTCCACGAAGGTGTAAACCAGGGTGCCATCGGGGTTCACGGCACGCCACATCAGGCCCTGCATCACACCGGCGATCCACATCGCAGCGATGTAGAGCACGATGCCGATGGTCGCGGCCCAGAAGTGCAGCGAGATGGCGGGCACCGAGTACATCGTGGTGCGACCGAACATGCGCGGGATCAGGTAGTAGAGCGAGCCCATCGAGATCAGACCCACCCAACCCAGGGCGCCGGAGTGCACGTGACCAACCGTCCAGTCGGTGTAGTGCGACAGCGAGTTCACGGTCTTGATGGACATCATCGGACCTTCGAAGGTGGACATGCCGTAGAAGGACAGGGCCACGATCAGGAACTTCAGGATGGCGTCATCGCGCAGCTTGTACCAGGCGCCCGACAGGGTCATGATGCCGTTGATCATGCCGCCCCACGATGGTGCAAGCAGGATCAGCGAGAACACCATGCCCACCGATTGCGTCCAGTCAGGCAGCGCGGTGTAGTGCAGGTGGTGAGGACCCGCCCACATGTAGGTGAAGATCAGGGCCCAGAAGTGCACGATCGACAGGCGATACGAGTACACGGGCATGCCGGCCTGCTTGGGGATGTAGTAGTACATCATCCCCAGGAAGGCAGCCGTCAGGAAGAAGCCCACGGCATTGTGACCGTACCACCACTGGATCATGGCGTCTTGCACACCCGAGTAAGCCGAGTAGGACTTGGGCGACAGCAGGCCGTCAGAGAACACCGGGATGGCGGCGCTGTTGACGATGTGCAGCAGGGCCACGGCGATGATGAAGGCGCCGAAGAACCAGTTGGCCACGTAGATGTGGCGGATCTTGCGGGTGCCGATGGTGCCGAAGAAGACGATGGCGTACGCGACCCAGACCAGGGTGATCAGGATGTCGATGGGCCATTCGAGCTCAGCGTACTCTTTGCCGCTGGTGTAGCCCAGAGGCAGCGTGACGACCGCCGCCAGGATGACCAGGTTCCAGCCGATCAGGGTGAACGTGGCCAGCGGGCCAGCGAACAACCGGGTCTGGCAGGTGCGTTGCACAACGTGATAAGACGTCGCGAACAGCGTGCAGCCGCCGAAGGCAAAAATCACTGCATTGGTGTGCAGGGGACGCAGGCGACCGTAGGTCAGCCAGGGGATGCCGAAATTGAGTTCCGGCCACGCCAGTTGCGAAGCGATCAGGACGCCCACAGCCATGCCGACGACGCCGTAAACCACGGCGCAAATGGCAAAAGCTCGGACAACCCCATCGTTGTATGTGGCAGAGTGGGTGGTTGCCATCTCTTCTTCTCCTTTGTTACAGCGCGAATTGTGAGGGCAAACCACTAACTAATCTTGATGCCGCTCAACGTTAGCCTCGGAATTGTCGTCCCCACCCTGCAGGATCCGGTGCCCTTCGGCCTCGATGTCCTCAAACTGACCCCCATGGATGGCCCAGCCCAGCAAAGCCAGGATGGCCAGCACGAGCAAGACCGACACGGGGATCAGGACGTAGAGGATTTCCATTGGGTGGCACCCAGGCGCAAGGAATTGAGGACGACACCGAGGGAGCTCAATGCCATCCCCAGTCCGGCTGCCCAGGGTGGCAGCAGGCCCATGAGTGCAAGGGGAATGCAGGCGAAATTGTAGACCGCCGCCCATGCCAGGTTCTGTTTGACGATCCGCATGGCGAAACGGCTGTGGGCGACAGCCTCGGGTAAACCCGTCAAGCGACCGTTCAACACAACGAGGTCGGCCTGCGACTGCGCCAATGCCGAGCCTTGGTCCAGCGCCACCGACACATCGGCCTTCGCCAGCACTGGCGCGTCGTTGATGCCATCGCCCACGACTGCCACCTTTTCGCCCTGCTGCTGAGCCTGGGACATCACGCGCAGTTTTTCTTCCGGCGTGGCTTGCGCAGCCGCCACCGGCAGTTCGCCCTGAGGCCCCAGGATGAGGGATGCCGCCTGGACACGATCGTTGTGATCGCCCGACAAAAGAGCCGACCGACAGCCCAACTCCCGCAATTGGCGCAAGGCGGGGGCCGCCTCCGGCCGAAACACCTCGTCCAGCAAGACACCCATCACCGTGTCGGTCAGCAGCACGCCATCGCTTGAGCGTGCCGCCAGCCATGCCCGGGGCACATCGGGCGAGACCCAGTGGCACAAGGCCTCATGGGCATCCGCACCCAGAACCCAGTCCAGGCGCCCCAGCCTCCACAACCGGCCGGCTTCATCTCTGGCCTCAACGCCCTGCCCCGCGCGCTCGTTCAGCTCGAGCCAGCCACAAGGCGCCCACGCAGCGGCGCCTTCAGGGCGCGCCGTTTGCGCGGCAACCACCATGGCGCGCGACACGGGATGGTGCGACGCCGCCGCCAGAGACGCCGCGCGATGCCAAAGCTCGCCCGGGCCTGCCGATGCAGGGGCCTCAAGCCCCTGCGCATGCGCACCGGCGTGCCCCCCTGACGCCAGGCGATCAAGGCTGGTCACCCCCGATGCCAGCTGCAGCCCCGTCACCGATAACTCGCTTTCTGTGAGCGTGCCGGTCTTGTCAAAATAAAACAGCCGGGCGTGGGCCAGGGTTTCCAGCGCGTCCAGTCGGCGCACGAGCAAACCGCGCTTGGCCATCGCGCCGGCGGCTGACAACAACGCGGAGGGTGCCGCCAGAGACAGGGCGCAAGGACAGGTCACGACCAGAACGGACACCGCCACCCACACCGCGCGAGAGGGGTCGATCCACTGCCACACCAAGGCACCCAGCGCCGCCAGCCCCAGAACCCCCCATAAAAATGGCGCAGCCATGCGGTCGGCGGCACGCATCCAGCCGGGTTTTTCCGTCATGGCCTGGTGCACCAGGGACACGATCTGCTGGTATCGGGTGTCGGGCCCCAGGCGCTCCACCGAAATCCACACGGGCGCCCCCAGGTTGACCGAACCCGCCACCACCATCTGCCCGGGCTGGCGCACCACGGCGCGGGACTCTCCGGTCAGCAGAGACTCGTCGACCTCGGTCAGGCCCAGCAAAACCTGCCCATCGGCCGGGAAGGCCTGACCAACGGCCACCCTGACGCGATCGCCATGACGCAGGGCAGACAGCGGCACGGATTCGACGGCAACGCCGCGCAGGTCGGCTGCCTCGCCGGCCACCGCTCGCTCGACCGCTTCGGGCAGGCGCACGCACAGGGCTTCGAGCGAATGGGTGACGCGCTCGCGGGCGCTGCTCTCGAGCCAGCGCCCCATCAGCAAGAAGGCCACGAACATGGTCAGGGAATCGAAGTAGGCCTCGTGCCCGAACACGTCGGTGTGACCCATGGTGACGCCCGTGCTGACGACAAAGGTGGCCAACATGCCGATGGCCACCGGCGTGTCCATGGACACCCTGCCCTGTCGGGCCGCGCGCCAGGCCCCGGAAAAAAAGGGCCCGCAAGAGAAAATCATCACCGGCAGGCTGAGCACCCAGTTGGCCCAGTTCATGAGCTGCCAGATGTCGGGCGGGATTTCATCCGGCCCAGCCACGTACTGGGGCCAGGCGATCATCATCACCTGCATCATGCAGAACGCCGCCACCGACAGGCGCCACAACAGGACGCGACGCTGCCTCAGTCGCTCGTGGCCAGCGCGGGCTGACGCATCAGGCCAGGCGCGGTACCCCACGCGCTGAACCGCGGCAACGATGTCCGACAACCTGACCCGAGCGGGGTCGATGAGGATGCGCGCACGCTGCGAGGCAGCCTGGACCTGCACCTCGCTCACGCCAGGCACCGACTTGACCGCATCTTCGATGGTGATGGTGCAGGCGGCGCAGTACATGCCGGAGATGCCCAAACCAATGCGACGCAAGGGGCCGGCGGGCATCTCGACCACGCATTGCGCCAGCAGGTCCGGGTCGTCCAGCCCAGCGGACTGCGAGGGCGTCAGTTCGGGCAAGGGCGGCAGGGGCGCCTGGGGTGTCGCGGACGCGGAGGCATTCATGAGACGGCTGCTACAGTCGGGCCCGTGAACCAGCTCATCGAGACACGGAGATGACGAAAGCGGGCATTGTCAGTCAAAGCGTTGCCGCAGGGTGGCGCGTCAGGTCAATGACCTTGCGCTCGGCCTTGATGCAAATCATGGTCGCGGCAAGCTGCGTCAGCGCAGGTGGCGCCTGGGCGCAGGAGGCCCCACAAAAGCTGCGCACGATCCAGCTGCGCGCTGGCATGCAGAACATCACGGCAGAGGTGGCCACGACCGACCGCGAACGCGCCATTGGCCTGATGCACCGCACGCAGATGGGCACCCACGAGGGCATGCTGTTCGTCTTCGAGCGGCCGGGGGTGCAGTGCTTCTGGATGAAAAACACACTCATCCCCCTGGCCATTGCCTTCGTCGATGACGACGGCACGATCGTCAACACCGATGAAATGAAGCCGCAGACGCTCGACTCGCACTGCTCGGATCGCCCTGTGCGCTACGTGCTGGAGATGAACGCCGGCTGGTTCAAAAAGCGCGCCCTGGGCGCCGGCTCCAAGCTGACAGGGTCCCCCTTCTCGGCAGCTCGCTGACCCCGGGGCGCTCAGGCCCCGTTGCTCAACGGGTGCGGGCCGCGATCCGGTCCTTGAGCTGGGGCAGCACCATCAAGGCTGCTTCGCGTCCAGCCAGGATCGACAGGCGCCGAGCCGAGAAGTCCGCGCTGCCAATGCCCTCCAGCTTGGGTCGCATCACCACATCGGCTTCGGCCAACTCGTGCTGGCTGATGGCGTGGCCCATGATGTTGAAGGTCTGCAGCAGGATGTCGACGGCCCGCCTGGTGGATTGCCCCTGCGGGATCGCGGAGATGTCGACCGCGATGACGACGTCGGCGCCCATCTGGCGAGCAAAGCGCACCGGGATGGGCGAGACCGCACCACCGTCGATGTACTCGCGACCATTGATGCGCACCGGCTCGAACACCGCCGGCACGGCGCTGGAGGCCCGGACCGCCGTTCCAGGGTCGCCTTTTCTGAACAGGATGGGGGCGCCGCTTTGCAGGTCGGCCGCGACGATGCCCAGGGGCAGGCGCATGCCTTCGATTTGTTTGCCGGCGGTCTGCGTGCGGATGAATCGCGCCAGGGCCTCACCTTTGAGCAATGAGCGGCCAGGAAAGACCCAGTCGGTGATGCTCGATTCGTCCAGGGTCATGGCCATGCTCTGCAACTCGGTGGGCGTTTTACCGGCTGCGTAAAGCGCCGCCACCAGGCTGCCCGCAGAGGTGCCCACCACCAGGTCGGGCTTGATGCCCTGCTCTTCGAGCACCTGCAACACGCCGATGTGCGCAAAGCCGCGCGCCGCGCCGCCCCCCAGCGCCAGCCCGATGCGGGGCGGGCGAGGCGCGGGGCGTGGGGTCACCGGTGCCGTGGGCAAAGCCGGAGGCTGGGTGTTCGCGGGGGCTCCGGTCGCGCGAGGCGCGTCGGCGCCCGGCAGGGCCGAGCACCCTGCCAGCCACGCCGTGGCCCCCAGCAGCAGCCCTCGCCGCAAGGCGGCCTCCCCGCTTAATTCCAAATTGGAATTAACAACTTCCATAAATGTTCTTTTCATGAATAAAGACGATCTGTAGCATCCGCGCTCTCCCATTGTCACGTCGCCTGCTCCGCTTTTCCCGGCCTACATGAAGATCCGCAACCTCGACCTCACCGACAACGCGATCAACGCCGAGCACACCGCACTCGGCCTGCCGCCCGTCGAAGACGACGTCAGTCACCCGTCTGACCACCCGGTGCTGCGCATCGCGGTTTGGGCCGTGGGTTTCATGCTCATTGGTGTGGTGGCCTACCTGGGCTCCAAACTGTTCAACGGACAGCACGAGCAAAGCGGGTTGCAACTCATCCTGAGCACCATCACCGGTGAAGCGTTCTGGAAAGCCGTGCTCGTGGGCCTGATCGCCCAGACCGTGGACGGCGCCCTGGGCATGGCTTACGGCATCACGTCCACATCATTCCTGCTGGCCACGGGCTCGTCGCCGGCCGTGGCATCGGCCAGCGTGCACATCGCAGAAGTCTTCACGACGGGGGTTTCCGGCATTTCCCACGTCAAATTGGGCAACGTCAACAAATCCCTTTTCCTGCGCCTGCTGATTCCCGGAATTCTGGGCGCTAGCATGGGGGCCTGGCTGGTTTCCAGCGTGGATTCAGCCATCATCAAACCCATTGTTTCCGGATACCTTTTCCTGATGGGGCTTTATGTCATCAGCAAGGTATTCAAGAAAATCACGCCGCGCCGTGAAACCCCGAAACACGTGGCCAAGCTTGGGCTGTTCGGCGGCTTCGTCGACGCGGTGGGCGGCGGTGGTTGGGGCCCGGTCGTGACCACCACCCTGGTGGGCACCGGACAAGACCCCCGCACCACCATCGGCTCGGTCAACCTGGCCGAATTCTTCCTGACCTTCACCAGCGCAGCCGTGTTCGCTGGCCTGGTGGAAGAAGGCCCCTGGCCCACGGTGGCGGGCCTGGTCGTGGGCGGCCTGTTCGCCGCACCGTTCGCCGCCTACCTCACCCGACACCTCAAGACCAAGACCCTCCTGCTGCTGGTGGGGGGCGTGATCTCGGGCATCAGCCTTTACAATCTGTACCGAGCCCTCGGCTGACCTGATCAATCGCGTCCGTGTGCCGCCTCCACCACCGGCGCCACGGACTCATTTGTTTATTCTTTCGCTGCGCACCATGTATCAATATACCGAATTCGACAAACAGTTTGTCCGCCAGCGCGCCGCTCAATTCCGCGACCAGCTTGAGCGCAATCTCGCGGGCAAACTGGGCGACGAAGAGTTTCGCCCGCTGCGCCTGCAAAACGGATGGTATGTGCAGCGTCACGCCCCCATGCTGCGCGTGGCCGTGCCTTACGGCGAGCTGTCGAGCAAGCAGGTGCGCCAGCTCGCGCGCATCGCCCGCGAGTTCGACCGCGGCTACGCCCACTTCACCACCCGCCAGAACGTCCAGTACAACTGGATCCCCCTGCCCAAGGCCGCCGACGTGATGGACCTGCTGGCCGAGGTCAACATGCACGGCATCCAGACCTCGGGCAACTGCATCCGCAACATCACCGCCGACGCCAAGGTGGGTGTGGCCGCCGACGAGCTGATCGACGCCCGCCCCTACTGCGAAGTGCTGCGTCAGTGGTCGACCCTGCACCCCGAGTTCGCCTTCCTGCCGCGCAAGTTCAAGATCGCGGTCAGTGGCGCCAAGGAAGACCGCGCCGCCGTGGCCTGGCACGACATCGGCCTGCACCTGATCAAGAACGACGCAGGTGAAATCGGCTTCACGGTGCTGGTGGGCGGCGGCATGGGTCGCACCCCGATCACCGGCACCGTCATCAACGCTTTCGTGCCTTGGCAGCAGATCCTGGTCTACATCGAGGCCATCGTGCGCGTCTACAACCGCTACGGCCGGCGCGACAACATGTACAAGGCCCGCATCAAGATCCTGGTCAAGGCCGAAGGCCAGAAGTTCTTCGACCAGGTCAACGCCGAGTTCCAGGACATCCTGGCGCGCGATGCCGACGGGTCGGCCCACCTGATCCCGCAGGCCGAGCTCGACCGCGTCAGCGCCGGCTTTGCCTTCCCGGCCTCTGTCCAGGCCCACACGCCCACCGGCAACGGCCTGCCCGCCGACGCCTCGGACGCTGACAAGAAGCAATTCGCCAAATGGCTCGAGCGCAACGTCGAAGGCCACAAGGTGCCCGGCTACAAGTGCGTGCAGCTGTCGGTCAAGCGCGTGGGTCAGGCCCCCGGCGACGTGACCGACGCGCAGATGGACGCCATCGCCGACATGGCCGACCAGTTCAGTTGCGGCGAACTGCGCGTGACCCACGACCAGAACGCCCTGCTGCCCTTCGTGCGCGAGGAAGACCTCTACGCCCTGTGGCTGGCGGCCAAGGCCAACACCCTGGCTTCGCCCAACATCGGCCTGCTGTCGGACATGATCGCCTGCCCGGGTGGTGACTTCTGCGCGCTGGCCAACGCCCGCTCCATCCCCATCGCCAATGCCCTGATCGAGCGCTATCAAGACCTCGACGAGCTCTACGACATCGGCGAGATCGACCTGCACATCTCGGGTTGCATCAACTCCTGCGGCCACCACCACAGCGGGCACATCGGCATCCTGGGCGTCGACAAGGACGGCACCGAGTGGTACCAGATCACGCTGGGCGGCTCTGACGGCTCCAGCCACGCACCGGCAGCGGTGGCAGGCAAGGTGATCGGCCCCTCGTTCGCTGCAGACGAAGTGCAGGACGCCATCGAAGCCGTCATCGAGACCTACCAGGCCCAGCGCCAGGCTGGCGAGAAGTTCATCGACACCGTCAAGCGCGTCGGCATCGATCCGTTCAAGGCGGCCGCCAACGCCACCCGTCGCAGCACCGCCAAGGCCGCCTGAGCCCGCGCCTGAAGGAGACCCCACCATGCAATTCATCGACACCCATCACGACCAGTGGCACACCGTGGGCGGCGAAGACGGTCAGATCGACCACCCGCCCATCAAGTCGCACAGCTTGCTGACCCTGGCGCAATGGCACGCCGTGCGCGAGCAGTGGCCCGCCAAGGATTCGGCCGACCACAAGCCCGTGGGCGTGATCCTGGCCAATGACACCGACATCGAGGTGCTGGAGGCCGACGTGCCCAAGCTGTCGCTGGTGGTGCTGCAGTTCCCGAAGTGGACCGACGGCCGCGCCTACACCCAGGCGCACATCCTGCGCTCGCGCTACCGCTTCGGCGGTGAGATCCGCGCCATCGGTGACGTGCTCGTCGACATGATGCCGCTGCTCAAGCGCTGTGGCTTCAGCGCCGTGGCGCTGCGGGGCGACCAGGACCGCGCCATCGCCGAGCGCCAGCTGGGCTTCTTCGCGGCACGTGGCCACTACCAGGGCGACGTGAACGCGACCAAGCCCGTGTTCGGCCGCGCCGCCTGAGCCACCGACGTCAGGAGACCCCCATGAGTGAAAGCTCCTCCCTGGATTTCGGTGCCGTGTCGTCGATCGGCGGACCCGCCACGTCGTCGGCCATCGGCTTGTACGCCAAGGCCAGCCCAGGCTTCGACGCCAAGCTTGCTGAAACCATCGCGCTGCTCAAGGCAGCCGCCGCAGAACACCCAGGCAAGGTGGTCCAGGCCACCAGCCTGGGCGTGGAAGACATGATCGTCACCGACCTGATCGCGCGGCATGGCATCGGCATCGCCGTCGGCACGCTGGAGACCGGCAAGCTGCACCCTGAAACGGTGGCGCTGATCGGCACTATCGAGCAGCACTACGCCGACGCCTTCGGTGGCCAGGGCGTGAAGGTCGAGGTCTACAAACCCGTGGCCGAAGCGGTGATCGAGTTCGTGCGCAACAACGGCGAGAAGGCCATGTACGAAAGCATCGACCTGCGCAAGGCCTGCTGCGGCCTGCGCAAGCTCGAGCCCCTGGCGCGCATGCTGGAGGGTCGCACGGCCTGGATCACCGGCCTGCGCCGCGAGCAATCGAACAACCGGGGCGGCATGCTGCCACGCGAGTCGGACGACAAGGGCCGCGCCAAGTTCAACCCCATGATCGACTGGACCTGGGGCGACGTGTGGCATTACGTCCAGGCCTTCAACGTGCCCTACAACCCGCTGCACGACCAGTTCATGCCCAGCATTGGGTGCGAGCCGTGCACGCGCGCCATCGCCGTGGGCGAGGACTTCCGCGCCGGCCGCTGGTGGTGGGAAGACGAGAAAGCAAAAGAATGCGGCCTGCACGTTCACAAGTGAGCGGCGGCACCCAGATTCAAAGCGAGAACAACATGAGTGATGTGAAACAACTGCTGGCGGAGGTCGACCACCGCCACCTGGATGCGCTGGAAGAAGAAGCGATCTTCATCCTGCGCGAAGTGGCGGCCACCTTCGAGCGCCCGGGCCTGCTGTTCTCCAGCGGCAAGGACTCGTGCGTGGTGCTGCAGCTGGCCGAGAAGGCCTTCAAGATGAAGAACCCGGCCACCGGCAAGCTCGAAGGCAAGCTGCCCTTCCCGCTCGTGCACGTGGACACCGGTCACAACTTCCCCGAGGTGATCGAGTTCCGCGAAAAGCGCGTGGCCGAGATCGGCGAGCGCCTGATCGTGGCGCACATGGAAGAGTCCATCAAGAAGGGCACCGTGCGCCTGGCCCATCCGCTGGAGTCGCGCAACGGCCACCAGACGGTGACCCTGCTGGAAGCCATCGAAGACAACCGCTTCGACTGCCTGATCGGCGGCGCACGCCGCGACGAAGAAAAGGCCCGCGCCAAGGAACGCATCTTCAGCCACCGCGACAGCTTCGGCCAGTGGCAGCCCAAGGAACAGCGCCCCGAGCTGTGGAACCTGTTCAACACCCGCATCAAGCCGGGCGAACATTTCCGCGCCTTCCCCATCTCGAACTGGACCGAGCTGGACGTGTGGCTCTACATCGCCCGCGAAGGCATCCCGCTGCCCAACATCTACTACAAGCATGCCCGCCAGGTGATCCGCCGCAAGGGCCTGCTGGTGCCGCTGACCGATGTCACGCCCGCACTCGAAGGCGAAACGGTTGAAACCGTGGACGTGCGTTTCCGCACCGTGGGCGACATGACCTGCACCTGCCCGGTCGAGTCCGATGCCGCCAACCCGGCCGACATCGTCGCCGAGACCCTGCACGTGACCGTGAGCGAGCGTGGCGCCACCCGCATGGACGACCGCACGTCCGAGGCCTCGATGGAGCGCCGCAAGAAAGAAGGTTATTTCTGATGAGCACCCCGATGACCTCGAACGTCACCCACTGCGAAGCCGGCGAAGAGCTGGCTCACAAGGCCCTGCGTTTCCTGACCGCAGGCAGCGTCGACGACGGCAAGAGCACCCTGATCGGCCGCCTGTTGTTCGACAGCCGCGCCATCCTGGCCGACCAGCTCGACGCGCTGGAAAAGCGCGCCGCTGGCGCCCCCATCGACCTGTCGCTGCTGACCGACGGCCTGGAGGCCGAGCGCGAACAAGGCATCACCATCGACGTGGCCTACCGCTACTTCGCCACCAAGACGCGCAAGTTCATCATCGCCGACGCCCCCGGCCATGAGCAGTACACCCGCAACATGGTGACCGCTGCCGCCGGCTCTGACGCGGCCGTGGTGCTGGTCGACATCACCAAGATCGACTGGAAGGCCAAGCCGGTGCCCCTGCTGACGCAGACCAAGCGTCACAGCCTGCTGGCCCACCTGCTGCGCGTGCCCTCCATCGTGTTCGCCGTCAACAAACTGGACGCCATCGACGAGGACACCGAAGCCGCCTTCAACGCGGTCAAGGGCTCCCTCGAAGCCTTCGCCGAACAGGCCGGCATCGTCAACAAGGGTGTGATCCCCGTGTCGGCCCTGCGCGGCGACAACGTCACCACGCCTTCGGCCAACTGGACCTGGTACAAGGGCCCGACCCTGCTGCAGGTGCTGGAACAGCTGCCCGTGGCCGACGAAGCACACGATGGCTCGCTGCTGCACCCCGTGCAGTACGTCACCCGCGACAGCGTCGGCGAAGGTGAAGCCTCCGCATCGGGCACGGGTCACCAGTACCGCGCCCTGTGGGGTCGCATCGCCCACGGCTCGGTCAAGGCCGGCGACGAAGTGCAGATCTTCCCGAGCGGCCAGACCGCCATCGTGGCCGAAGTGCGCCACTCGGCGCTGGTGGTGGACCAATGCGAAGCAGGCCAGTCGGCCGGCATCGTGCTGGACCGCCAGGTTGACGTCTCGCGCGGCGACTGGGTGCACACGCCCGGCTCGATCAAGCCCACCGACAGCTTCACGGCCACGCTGGCCTGGCTGGACACCGAGCCTGCTGCCATTGGCCGCAAGTACTGGGTGCGCCACGGCAACCGCTGGGTGCAGGCCCGCATCACCGCCATCGAAAGCCGCCTGGACATCCACTCGCTGGAAGCCACCGACGCGCAGGAGCTGGCCGTCAACGAGATCGGCCTGGTGACGGTGCAGACCCAGCAGCCGCTGCCGGTCGAGGCCTACACCGCCAACCGCGTGGGTGGTGCGCTGATCGTGGTCGACCCCACGACCAACCGCACCAGCGGCGCGCTGCTGGTCAAAGCCGCCTGAGCAACCTGAAGCCGTCAATCACCAGCCAACATGGACAGCAAGCCCTGCTCGCTCACTCCCGCCAAGGTCGTTTTCATCGGGGCCGGCCCCGGGGAGGCAGACCTGATCACGGTGCGCGGCAGCCGCCTGCTGGCCCAGGCCCAGGTGGTGCTGTTCGACGCCCTGGCTGACCCCACACTGCGCGACCTCGCCCCCAACGCCGCCTGGATCGACGTGGGCAAGCGGGGCTTCTCCGGCCAGCCGGGTAGCGACTTCAACGGCCAGACCCGCATCAACCAGTTGCTCATCGAGCAGTCACTGGCCGTGGGCGCCATCCATGGTGAACGCGGCCTGGTGGCCCGCCTCAAGGGTGGCGACCCCAGCCTGTTCGGCCGCCTGGAAGAAGAACTGCACGCCCTGCGCGAAGCCGGCATCGCCAGCGAGGTGGTGCCCGGCGTGACCTCGGCGCTCGCGGCGGCCGCAGCCACACAGCGGCCACTGACCCGGCGGGGCTCAGGCCGCAGCGTCAGCTTCACCACGGCCATGACGCGCACCGGCGACCTGCAATGCGGCATGGGTCCCGGCCAGCGCGCCGACACCGAGGTCTTCTACATGGCTGGACGCCAGCTGGCCCCGCTCTGCAAAGGCCTTCTGGACGCAGGCTGGCCTGCCAGCACGCAAGTCAGCGTGGTCTCCCGCGCCGGGTGGCCCGACATGCGTCACACCCTGCACACCGTGGGGACACTCGATGACGCTTCCTCGGTGCACGCCGGGCGCCCCACGCTCGTCATCGTGGGCGCAGGTGCGACCGCCATCCCTGAAGAACCCTTGACTCACATCACCCTGTGCGGCGAAGGCACAGGCGCCACCGAAGCTTGATGCCCCCTCAAGCCCCGGTAAAATCCCCACCCGCAAGATCAACCCCCTCACCCGAGACCTGTCATGACTCACGTCGTCACCGAAGCCTGCATCCGTTGCAAATACACCGACTGCGTGGACGTTTGCCCGGTGGACTGCTTCCGCGAAGGCCCCAACTTCCTGGTGATCGATCCCGACGAGTGCATCGACTGCGCCGTCTGCATCCCCGAGTGCCCGGTCAACGCCATCGTCCCCGAAGAGGACGTGCCCGGCAACCAGCAGCAGTACATCCAGATCAACGCCGACCTGGCCAAGAAGTGGCCCAGCATCACCAAGCGCAAAGAGCCGCTGCCCGAAGCCGACGAGTGGAAGGACAAGACCGGCAAGCTGGACCAGTTGATCCGCTGAGCCCCGATCTTCGCGCGCTGATGCCATCGGTGACCTCGATGCCCCAGACCGATGCCCTGGTCATCGGCGCGGGCCCGGTGGGCCTGTTCCAGGCCTTCCAGCTTGGGCTGCTGGGCCTGAAGGTCGAGGTGGTTGACGTGCTGCCACAGGCGGGGGGCCAATGCATGGCCCTCTACCCAGACAAACCCATCTACGACGTGCCCGGCGTGCCCCGCTGCACCGGGCGCGAACTCACAAGCCTGCTGCTTGAGCAGGCTTCGCCTTTTCTGCCTCTCGATGCGAGCACGGGCCTGCGTGAGCACCTGCACCTGGGCCAACAAGTCGAGTCGCTGAGCCAGGTCGATGGTGGCTGGCAAGTGCGAACCTCCACCGCATGGACCTGCCAGGCGCGCGCGGTGGTGATCGCAGCTGGTGCGGGGGCCTTCGTGCCACGAGGCCTGGGCGTGCCCGAACTCGATGGCGCGGCTAACCTCAGCCACCAACTGCCGGGCGAGTTCGCCGCAGAGCCACAGGGAGATGGACGAGAACGCCACCTCGACGCATCGCCCCCCGCCTGGGCAGGCCAGCACCTGGTCATCGCAGGTGGTGGCGATGAAGCGCTGAACGCCGTGCTCATCGCCTCACGTGCCGAGCCCGCGCACCGTCCCGCTCGCATCACCCTGCTCCATCGCCGTGACGCCTTCCAGGCCGAACCTGAAGCCGAGGCTGCGGTGCGCGCAATCATCCAGTCAGGCGATGTGAAGCTGGTGCTGGGCGTGCCCCAAAGCGCTCGCGTGGTTCACGAGAACATCAGCCCAGGCAGCCGCGTCGAAGCCCTGCAATTGCTGGGCGCCGACGGCCAGCCCTTCGAGCTACCGCTTGACCACCTGCTGGTGCGCCTTGGCCTGAGCCCCAAGCTCGGCCCCTTGACGCAATGGGGCATGGCCCTCGAGCGCAAGCAGGTGCGCGTGGACACGGCCACCTTCGAGACCTCGCTGGCAGGCGTGCACGCGGTTGGCGACATCAACACCTACCCCGGCAAGAAGCGCTTGCTGCTGTGTGGCTTCCACGAGGCCACGCTGGCGGCGCACGCCATCGCCACGGCGCTCAACCCGGATGCGCCGCCCCACCTGCTCTACACCACGACGAGCCCGGTGCTGCACCAGCGCCTGGGCGTCAAAGGCTGAGGCGCGCCTACAATCTCGACCTGCTAGGGGTGCGGCCCGCGTTGCGCGGCGCCGCTGAGAGAGTCCCTTCGAACCTGATCGAGGTCGTCCTCGCGTAGGGAAGCCAGTTCGTCGTGCACGCGCCATCACGCTGGCGCAAGCGCCCTCAACCGGGCCACGACCGGGTGCCGCCAGTTCCCAGGCCGCGCCCGCGACCAGGCAGACCCCATGCGAACGACCGTGTCCCCAACCGGTGCTCCCACGCCATGGAGTTGTCTGCATGAGCCCTCGCCTGTCGCCTTCCCGTTCACGTCCCACCCCCACCCTGCAACGCCCGCTGGCGATGGCAGCGCTGCAGGCCTGCTGCCTGGCGTCGCTGAGCGCGACGGGCCTCGAAGCCATGGCCCAGCAAGCCCGCGATGGCGCTGCCTTGCCCGTTGCCCAGACGGCTGCTGACAACAACCCGCCCGAAAGCACACTGCCTGGCACCACGGTCAGCGCGCCGGCCAACCGCCAGGCCCGCGCCAGCATCAGCGGCCTGGGCGACACCCCCGGCTGGCAAGCGCCCGTGCAGGCGCAAACTTTTGGCCAGACCGTTTTGCGCGATGCAGGCATCACCCGCTTGGCCGACCTGATCAAACTCGACGCCAGCTTGACCGATGCCTACAACGCCATCGGCTACTGGGACAGCATGAACGTGCGCGGCTACAAGCTGGACAACACGCTCAACTACCGCCGCGAGGGCCTGCCGATCAGTGGCGAGACCCGCATCGCCCTGGACAACAAGGCCGGCATCGAACTGTTCAAGGGCACGAGTGGCATGCAGGCTGGCACCAGCGCGCCGTCGGGCTTGGTGAACTACGTCGTCAAGCGACCCGATGTCAGCCTCAGGGAGGTCACCTTCGGGCTGAACGACCGCGGTGGCTGGCTGATGGCCACCGACCTGTCCGAACGCTTCGGCCAGCAAAGTGAGTTCGGCCTGCGCGTCAACGCTGCGCACGAAGAACTGCGCCCCACCACGCAGGCGGCCGACGGTCGACGACGCCTTGCTGCGGTGGCTGGCGACTGGCGCTTGACCCCCGATGCACGCCTCGAAGCCGAGTTCGAGCACAGCTTCCTGACCCAGCCCAGCGTGCCTGGCTACAGCTTGCTGGGCCGTGCGCTGCCGTCTGCCAAAGCGCTCGACCCGACCACCAACTTCAACAACCAGGCCTGGAGCCGGCCGGTCGAGATGCAGGGCAACACGGGCAGCCTGCGCTGGAGCCAGAACTGGGGCAAGGGTTGGCGCAGCCAGGTCAGCTACGGCGAGCAGCGATTGCAGTCCACGGACCAAGGCGCCTTCACTTTCGGCTGTGGTGCCGAAGGGAACTACGCGGCACATTGCTCGAACGGCACCTTTGACCTGTATGACTTCCGCTCGCCGGGCGAGCACCGTCGCACCCGTGCATGGCTGGCGTCGCTGCAAGGCAGGGTTGAAACCGGCATCGTCCGTCATGACCTCACGCTGGGCGCGCTGCGCTCGCGGCACGACACCGACATGCGGCAGGCGGCGTACAACTACGCTGGCGAGGGGAACATCACCGGCCAGTTCGCCACCCCCGAGGCGCCCCTGCCTCTGGACTACGCCAACACCCTGCGCAGCGAGCGCAGCACGGAATTCAGCATCGTCGACGCCCTCAGCCACGATGGCCCCTGGCGTGCCTGGGTGGGCCTGCGACACACCCAACTGCAACGCGACACCGAGCTCACCGACACCAGCGCCAACCGCAGCGCCTCGCTCGACGAGAGCGTGACCACGGGCTGGGCCGCGATCGGCTACCAACTGGCCGAGCAGACTCAGGCCTACTTCAGCTGGGGGCAAGGCATCGAAGCCACGGCGGCACAGAACCCGGCACCCTCGACCTTCATCGCCTACACCAATGCGGGTCAGGTGCTGCCGACTCGCCGCAGCCGACAGCTCGAAGTCGGTCTGAAGTCGGCCGCAGGTGGCCACCAATGGGGCGTCAACGCCTTCCAGATCCACCGCCCTGTGGCCGACCGGATCACCCAGGACGATGGCCTGGGCGGCATCCTCTACACCTACCTCAACGATGGCGAAGCGGTTCACCGCGGCATCGAAGCCTCGTGGCAATGGCGCAGCGCGGCATGGCAAACCTCGCTGGCGGGGGCCCTGCTCGACACCGAGCGCCGTGGCAGCCAGCGCACCGACGTCAACGTCAATGGCAAGCCCGCCACCAACGTACCCGAACACACCCTGCGTGCATCGGTGGCCTGGCGCGTGCCGGGCTTGGAGTCGACGTGGATGCAGACCGATGTCATCCACGAAGGCCCTCGCGCCATCACCGCCGACAACAGCCTGCGCCTGTCCTCCTGGACACGCACCGACCTGGGCTTGCGCACCGCCACAACGCTGGCCGGCAGCAACGTCGTCTGGCGCCTGAACGTGCACAACCTGTTCAACCTGCGCAACTGGCGCGAGGCCCCGACCTACAGCGACCACGTCTACCTGATGCCCCAAGCGGCTCGCAGCGTGAGCGCAACGGCCAGCGTGTCGTTCTGATGAAGGCGCCCACGGCGCATGGCTGTCGCAAAGCTTCAACACCCTCGCCAAAAACGCCAGAACTTGCGGCAGCCAGACAAAAAGTGCTATAGTTGCGTTCTCGGTTGATGACGAGTTCAGCGAACTTGGCAGCAACCAAAAAACCGACACATTCCCCGATAGCTCAGTCGGTAGAGCGCCGGACTGTTAATCCGTAGGTCCCTGGTTCGAGCCCAGGTCGGGGAGCCAAACAAAGCCTGATCGCTTCATGCGTTCAGCCAGAAAAGCCACCCTCGCGGTGGCTTTTTGCTTTGCGCTGGCAGCATCGATGGCCTGACTTGAGCGCGTTTCGGTGTCACTGGCGATCGCGGCCAAATCGTTGCACCAACGACCCGGGAAGACCCTGTCGATGAACGTCATGCGATCAAAGCAGAGATGAGGACAATGGTCGGTTGCCTCATCAGCCACAGCGCTGTTGCATTTCTTCGCCCAGATTTTTCCCGGCCTCATGCGCATCTCACCGCTCAACCTCATCGACAAGTTCGTGGCGGAGCAAATCAAGGGGGTCAACGACCAAATCCAG
>CAYJXE010000029.1:0-55049 GCA_964373965.1 uncultured Aquabacterium sp.
AGGTGGCGTCAACGTAGCGGCCTTGCGGCAGGGGGCCGGCGGCTTCGTCCCACAGGGCATCGACCGCCTCGTGCAGCAGAACGGTCCGATGCTGCCAAGGTGTGGTGGGTTGCTGCATGACTCAGAAGGTGAAGTCCTGCAGCACATCGGGCATGGGCTGGGCCATGACCTCGGCTTCGTGGGCGGCGTAGCGCTGGGCGTCCCAGAGCTCGAAATGGCTGCCCATGCCGAGCAGCATCACGTCCTTGGTGAGGCCGGCGGCGGCGCGCAGCTCGGGCGAGACCAGCACGCGCGCGGCCGAGTCGACCTCCACGTCCATGGCGTTGCCCAGGAAGATGCGCTTCCAGCCGGCGGCGGACATCGGCAAGGCGGCGACCTTGTCGCGGAAGGTCTCCCACGCCGGACGCGGGAAGACCATCAGGCAGCCTTCGGGGTGCTTGGTGAGGGTGAGCTGACCACCGCAAAGCGCCTGCAACGCGTCGCGATGGCGCGCCGGGACCGCCAAGCGGCCCTTGGCGTCCAGCGACAGCGCTGATGCACCTTGAAAGATCAGACTCACACAAAACCCCACGAATTTGCACTAAATCCCACTTTAACTGATCGGCGACTGCCCAACAAGGCAAAACCAAAAAAAAGTTCAATGAAATCAATGACTTAGAGGCATCAAGACGAGAAAATTCAGCAGAAAAAGTCCTTATGAATCAAGGACCTGCAAAAGGGTGTGCAAGTTCAGAATGAGGAATTTCGCCCCAAAAGGGGGAGGCTGGCGCAAGCCGGGATCACCCGAGGTTGCCCCAGGACAGGGGATGCCCATCTCCCACCTTGACCCTCCACAAATTGCGACTCATTCTCATTTGTAGGACAATGCGGCATGCGCGTTGACCTGCACCAACCACCCACCCGGGTTCACCGGCTCACCCTGGACCAGCTGCCCGCACGGCAGACCGCGACCATCCGCCACGTCCACGTGCCGCCCGGTGACGACGGCCGCTTGCGCCGTCGCCTGCTGGAGCTCGGTTTCGTGCCGGGCGAGCGGGTGCAGGTGTTGCGCAGGGTCTTCTTCGGCCGCGGCCCGCTGGCCGTTCGCGTGGGCACCAGCACCTTCGCCATGCGCAAGCTGGAGTCGTCCTTGATCGAGGTCGAGGCGCACACCGCCCCCAGCCGCCGCTGAACGCCAAGCCACGCGCCCCACACCCCGGACATCGCCGCCCCATGAAGTCGCCCGAGACCGCCGTCGCGGCCAGCCCCTTGCTGATCGCCCTGGTGGGCAACCCCAACTGCGGCAAGACCGCCTTGTTCAACCGCCTGACCGGTGCGCGCCAGAAGGTCGGCAACTACGCGGGCGTGACGGTCGAGCGCAAGGAGGGCCAGTTCACCTCGCCGGCCGGACGCCATTGGCGCGTGCTCGACCTGCCGGGCGCCTACAGCCTGCTGGCCGCCACGCCCGACGAAGCCGTGACCCGCGATGTGATCACCGGCCACCGCGCTGGCGAAAGCCTGCCGGCTGGCCTGGTGTGCGTGGTCGACGCCACCAACCTGCGCCTGAACCTGCGCATGGTGCTGGAGATGCAGACCCTGGGCCTGCCCATGGTGCTGGCGCTGAACATGATGGACCAGGCCCGTCAACGCGGCATCGTGATCGACACGGCCAAGCTGCAGGCCGAGCTCGGCATCCCGGTGGTGGAGTCGGTGGCCGTCAAGCCCGGTGGCGAAGCCGCCCTGCTGGCCCACCTCGATCAGGTGAACTGGGTACCTGGCAACGGCCCCCGAGGCGAGCAGGCGCTGGCCCGCCTGGAACAGACCTCGGTGGAAGAGACCCACCGCCGCGTCGGCGAGATCCTGGCGCGCAGCGTGTCCATGCCCGACGAAGGCTCGCGCATGACCGCCCTGGTGGACCAGTGGGCCCTGCACCCGGTGGCGGGCCCGCTCATCCTGGCCGGCATCATGTTCCTGATGTTCCAGGCCGTCTTCAGCTGGGCCGCCGCCCCGATGGACGCGATCGACGCAGGCATCGGCTGGCTCGGCGAAACCGTGGCCACCACGATGCCCGATGGCATGTTGCGCAGCCTGCTGGTCGAGGGCGTGATCGGCGGCGCAGGCGGCGTGATCATCTTCCTGCCGCAGATCCTCATCCTGTTTGCCTTCATCCTGGCGCTCGAAGACTCGGGTTACCTGCCTCGCGCAGCCCTGCTGCTCGACCGGCTGATGGCCGGCGTGGGCCTGTCGGGCCGCGCCTTCATCCCGCTGCTGTCGAGCTTCGCCTGCGCCATCCCCGGCATCATGGCCACGCGCACCATCGCCAACCCGCGCGACCGCTTGGCCACCATCCTGATCGCGCCGCTGATGACCTGCTCGGCCCGCCTGCCGGTGTACGCCCTGCTGATCTCGGCCTTCGTGCCCGAGCGCGAGGTGCTGGGCTGGTTCAACCTGCAGGGCCTGGTGCTGTTCGCGCTGTACCTGGCTGGCATCGTCTCGGCCATGGTCGTGGCGCTGGTGCTCAAGGTGGTCATGCGCCAGGGGCAGGCTCAGACGCTGCTCATGGAGTTGCCCGACTACCACCTGCCCCACCTGCGCAACCTGGCCGTGGGGCTGTGGGAGCGTGGCCGCATCTTCGTGGTCCGCGTGGGCACGGTCATCCTGTCGATGACCATCGTGCTGTGGTTCCTCTCGAACTTCCCGGCCCCACCCCCAGGCGCCACGGGGGCCGCGATCGAACACAGCTTCGCCGGGATGATCGGACGCGCCTTGGAAGTGATCTTCGCGCCCATCGGCTTCAACTGGCAGATCTGCATCGCGCTGGTGCCCGGCATGGCCGCGCGCGAGGTGGCCGTGGCGGCGCTGGGCACGGTCTACGCCATGTCGGAAACCGGTGACGCGCTCGACATGGCCCTGGGCCACCTCATCGGCCAGTCGTGGAGCTTGCCGACGGCGTTGTCGCTGATGACCTGGTTCGTGTTCGCACCGCAGTGCCTGTCGACGCTGTTCGTGGTGCGCCGCGAAACCAACGGCTGGCGCTGGCCGCTGATCATGGCGGGTTACCTGTTCGCCCTGGCCTACGCCGCGTCCTTCGTGGTGTACCGCCTGGCCCTGTCGTTCGCAGGCTGAAGAACGTGAGCGCCACGACCCACATCGCCTTCGACTGGCAAAGCTGGGTGGCTTGCGGACTGGGGTTGCTGGCCGTGTTGCACCTGAGCAAGCGTTGGTGGCCCAAGCGCCGCGGCACGCAGGCCTCGGTGCCTGGCGATGACGACGCCATGGCTTGTGCCGTCAAAGCGCCAGGGGTCTGTGGCAGCGGCGGCGGGGGTTGCGGCGGTTGCGGCAGTTCTGCGACCCCGGTCAGGGTTCACCGCAGGACATCGCGCGACACCCTCGGGCGAACCCGAGGCGATTGAACACCCGCGCATGCGGGGCCACCCCCGCGTGCCAGGGGGTGCCAGCGGACATCACCGTCCTACACTGGGTTGCACGCGTCGACTTCGGCGCGCCTGCCACCATCATGCGTCCCACCCTCGCCATCATCCCGCTTGCCTTGCTGCTGTCCTGGTTCGGCCCCTCACCCTCCGGTGAGACCGGCCCGTTGGCCATGCGCGGCATGAGCGAGGCACCAGCAAGCCTGCAGGCCGAGCCGAGCGCCACCGAACAGCTCGCCCAAGCTTGGGAATCGATCCAGCGCGGAGACTTCCTGCAGGCCACCTCCGAGGTGCCGCAACGGCGCTGAGCGATCGACGCCCGATCGCCACCTGCGACACTGGGTGCCCCTCCAGATGGCCAGCTGACCGGCATTTCGCAACACCCCCATCGCCTGGTTTTGCAAACACCCAGCGCTTGCGACTACACTTCGCATCGCTCCGGGGTGTGCCGCGTGATCCGATCACGCAGGCGCTGAGATGGTGAAACACCGAACCCGTTGAACTTGATCCGGTTCATACCGGCGAAAGAAGAGCTGTCCCGTCTGGCCGCCTCGTGGAGAGGTCCGTGATGGAGGCGGCCCGCTCGGTGCCTGCGCCTCCTGGCCGCATCCCCGACGGGCCACCCACCCTCGCTACCACTCCCCTTGCGTCCCGAAGGCGCCCCTCGGAGCACGTGTCCCATGGCCATTGGCCGTGGCACCTGCATCCACACCGAGGAGAGCCGATCGTGAACGCCCCAGACATCGCTGCCACCCCTGCCCTGGCCGCCGCCGAGTCCCTGAACGAACGCACCCGCCTGACACGCGAGCCCCTGCCGGCTTCGCGCAAGGTCTACGTCGAAGGCAGCCACCCCGGCGTGCGCGTGCCCATGCGCGAGGTCTCGCTGACCAATGGCGAGGCGGTCACGCTCTACGACTGCTCGGGCCCCTACACCGATCCGAACGTCGACATCGACGTCACACGCGGGCTGCCTGCGGTGCGGGAGGCCGCCATCCTGGCGCGCGGCGACACCGAGGCCTACGAAGGCCGCGCGGTGCTGGCCGTTGACGATGGCCTCAAGCCCGATGAGCGCCATGACGAGCGGATGGCTGCGCTGCGCTCGGCAGCGGCTGCCTTGCAGCGGCAGCCGCGCCGTGCCATCGGCGGCATCGGTGGCGGCCGCAACGTCACGCAGATGCATTACGCCCGCCAAGGCATCGTCACGCCCGAGATGGAATTCATCGCCCTGCGCGAAAACCAGCGCCGCATCGAGCTGGCCGAAGACTGGCGCAGCAAGTACGGACTTGACGCCGAACGCGAGGCACGCCTGCGCGGCAACCCCATGGGCGCCATGATCCCGCGCGAGATCACGCCCGAGTTCGTGCGCGACGAAGTGGCCCGAGGCCGCGCCGTCATCCCCGCCAACATCAACCACACCGAGCTCGAGCCGATGATCATCGGCCGCAACTTCCTGGTCAAAGTCAACGCCAACATCGGCAACAGCGCCGTGACCTCGTCGATCGAAGAGGAAGTCGAAAAGCTCGTTTGGTCGATCCGCTGGGGCGCCGACACGGTGATGGACCTGTCCACCGGCAAGCACATCCACACCACGCGCGACTGGATCGTGCGCAACAGCCCCGTGCCCATCGGCACCGTGCCCATCTACCAGGCGCTGGAAAAGGTGGGCGGCGTGGCCGAAGACCTCACCTGGGCCATCTTCCGCGACACGCTGATCGAGCAGGCCGAGCAAGGGGTGGATTACTTCACCATCCACGCCGGCCTGCGCCTGCCCTTCATCCACCTGACGGCCAACCGCCGCACGGGCATCGTCTCGCGCGGCGGCTCGATCCTGGCCAAGTGGTGCATCGCGCACCACAAGGAAAACTTCCTCTACACGCACTTCGAAGAGATCTGCGAGATCATGAAGGCGTACGACGTGACCTTCTCGCTGGGCGACGGCCTGCGCCCCGGTTGCCTGAGTGACGCCAACGACGACGCCCAGTTCGCCGAGCTGCGCACGCTGGGCGAGCTCACGCAGGTCGCGTGGAAGCACGATGTGCAGACGATCATCGAAGGTCCAGGCCACGTGCCCATGCACCTGATCCAAGCCAACATGGACGAGCAGCTCAAGCACTGCCACGAGGCGCCCTTCTACACGTTGGGGCCGCTGACCATCGACATCGCGCCGGGGTACGACCACATCGCCTCGGCGATCGGTGCGGCCATGATCGGCTGGATGGGCACGGCCATGCTCTGCTACGTGACGCCCAAGGAGCACCTGGGTCTGCCCAACCGAGACGACGTCAAGCAAGGCCTCATTGCCTACAAGATCGCGGCGCACGCGGCCGACGTGGCCAAGGGACACCCGGCAGCGCGTGCTCGCGACGACGCACTCTCTCAAGCGCGTTTCGACTTCCGCTGGCAGGACCAATTCAACCTCGGGCTCGACCCCGAAACCGCGCGCGACTTTCACGACGAGACGCTGCCCAAGGACGCGGCCAAGGTGGCGCACTTCTGCTCGATGTGCGGGCCGAAGTTCTGCTCGATGAAGATCACGCAGGAAGTGCGCGACTTCGCAGCCAAACAGGGCGTGGGCGATGGCGAGGTCATCGCGCAAGGCATGGCGCAGAAGTCCGAGGAATTCAAGCAGGTCGGCGGCGAGCTCTACATCCCGATCAAGGCCGAAGCCGTGGTGACATCGAACCAGGGCTGAGCCATGTCGCAGCCACCTTCTGCGCCCCACGGATCACCCACGGCCCCACGCCAGCGCGCATCAAGCTCGACGAGGCAGGCCGCTGCGCCGCTGCGCGTGGGCATCGCCGGTGCGGGCCTGCTCGGCCGGCTGGTGGCCTGGGCGCTGGCGCGTCAGGGGCACCAGGTCAGCGTGTTCGACCCGGCACCGCAGGCCATGCCCGCGCACGACGGCCATGGCGCGGCGGGCTTCACCGCAGCCGGCATGCTCAGCCCCCTGGCCGAGCTCGACACCGCCGAGCCCGACGTGGCCCACCGGGGCTGGCAAAGCATCGCGCACTGGCAGGCCATCGTGGCCGAACTGGGCACCCGGCTGGGTCGCCCTCCTGACTTCTCGCAAGGCGGCAGCCTGATGGTGGCGCACGGCCCCGACCTGGGCGCTGCGCGTCGCGTGCTGCAGCGGCTGGAGCAGGTCGATGCGACCTTCGCTTCGGCGCACCGGCCGCAGCCACTCACGCCGCCAGGCCTGCAGCAGCTTGAACCCGATCTGCATGGCAGCAGCGGACCGTTGCACGCCTGGTGGCTGCCCGGCGAGGCCCACATCGACACCGTGGCCACCCTGCAGGCCCTGCACGACGATGCCCAGGGCGTGCGCTGGCACTGGGCCCAGCCCGTGCAGGACGTGGCACCTGGCCAACTCTGGCTGGGCAACCCGGAGCAGACACAACCACTTAGCTTCGACCTGGTCTGCGACCTGCGCGGCACCGGTGCGCGCCCCGCCATGCCCGTGCGCGGCGTGCGGGGCGAGGTGGTGTGGTTGCACGCCCCTGGCCTGCGCCTGCAACGCCCGGTGCGCCTGCTGCACCCGCGTCACCGCGTCTACATCGTGCCCCGGCCCGGTGAGCGCGTGCTGGTGGGTGCCAGCGAAATCGAGAGCGAAGACCGCTCGCCGATGTCGCTGCGCAGCGCGGTCGAACTGATGGCGGCAGCGCACAGCATCCTGCCCGCGCTGGCCGAGGCCCGCATCCTCCGGCTCGACACCAACCTGCGCCCGGCCCTGCCCGACCACCGCCCGCAGGTGCACCACGAAAAGGGCCTGCTGCGCATCAACGGCCTGTACCGCCACGGCTGGCTGCTGGCGCCCGCGCTGGTCGATGACGCACTGCGTGCGCTGGGCCTGGGGGCGCTGCCCACAGCCGACAGCTCGCCGCTTCACACCACCGGCGTCGTCCCGGACATCGACATCAGCCAAGCCGCCTGAGACCCACCGATGAGCCCCGCCACACTCACCATCCACACCGATCGCGGCCCGCTCAGCCTGCCTGTGGGCAGCACGCTCGCCGACGCAGTTGATCTGCTGCTGCAAGGCAGCTCGCGCCAAGCCAGTGCCATCGCCACCGCCCTCAACGGCGAGTTCGTGGCCCGTGCTGCCCGCGCCGATCACGCCTTGCACGACGGCGACACCGTGCTGTGCTTCTCGCCCATCACCGGAGGCTGAAACCATGACCACGCCGAGTTCGACCCAAGCCCCCCCCACCGCCGCGGCCACCGCACCCAACGACACCTGGCAAATCGGCCACACCGAGCTGGGCAGCCGCTTCCTGCTGGGCACCGCCGGCTACCCCTCACCCGAGGTCCTGCGCGCCGCCATCGAGGCCTCGGGCAGCCAGGTGCTCACGCTGGGCCTCAAGCGCACGCTGGGCACCACGGGCCAGGACAACGGCTTCGTGCAGATCATCCGGGACACCGCCCGGGTGCAGGGCGCGCACCTGCTGCCCAACACCGCCGGCTGCCGCAGCGCGCGGGAAGCCATCACCCTGGCCCACATGGCGCGCGAGCTGCTCGGCACACACTGGCTCAAGCTCGAAGTGGTGGGCGACGAGCAAACCCTGCAGCCCGACCCCTTCGAGTTGCTCGAAGCCGCCCGCCAGCTGGTCAAAGACGGCTTCGAGGTGCTGCCCTACTGCACCGATGACCTCGTCAGCGCCCAAAGGCTGGTGGACGCAGGTTGCCGCATCCTCATGCCCTGGGCAGCACCCATCGGCTCCGGGCTGGGCCTGCTCAACCCCTGGGCCCTGCGCACCCTGCGCGCCCGACTGCCCGACATCACGCTCATCGTCGATGCCGGCCTGGGCGCACCATCGCACGCCGCTGCCGCCATGGAGCTGGGCTTCGACGCCGTGCTGCTGAACTCGGCCGTCTCCCAATCGCGCGACCCGGTGGGCATGGCGCGCGCATTCCGCGACGCCGTGCAAGGCGGACGTCAGGGCTGGCGTGCCGGCCTGATGCCCACCAGCGACGTCGCCATCGCCACCACCCCCGTGGGCGGTCAACCCTTCGTGCTGCTTTGATCCCACCGTGATGACCGCCCTCGCCCAAGCTGCCACGAACCCACCCCCCATCGTCTGGGCCATCGCCGGGCTGGACACCGCCGGTGGCGCCGGCCTGAGCGCCGACCAGCGTGCGGCCGACGCCTTGGGCGTGCACCTGTGCCCCGTCGCCGCCTGCCTGACCGCGCAGCACTCGCAAGGCGTCGAGGCCATCTTCCCGGTGTACGCGGCCCAACTCGAAGCGCAACTGCAAGCCCTGGCGCAAGACCTCCGACCGCGCGCCATCAAGACCGGCCTGCTCGGCAGCGTGGCCGCCATCGAAACCGTGGCCCGATGGGTGGACCGCCTGCGCGCCGACGCCCCCGCCAACACCGACCCACACCAGCACCTCGCCTTGGTGGTCGACCCGGTGCTGCGCGCCAGCGCGGGTGGCGCCGCCTTCACCGATGCCGCCATCGTCCAGGCCTACCGCGAGTGGCTGTTGCCCCGGGCCACCGTGCTCACGCCCAACCGCGCAGAAGCCCTGGCCCTGCTTGGGCCACACGCCCACGAGGCCCGCACCACGCCACCTGGCGAAGCGATGGACGCGATCCCCGACATCGCCGTGGCCCTGCAGGCCCTCGGGCCACGCTGCGTCCTGGTCACAGGTGGTGACGCCGCCGAGGCCGCCCACCCAGCGGATCACGCGGCCGGGTCCAACCTCGAAACCCGATTCAGCCTCGACTGGCTGCAAAGTCCGCAGGCCCAAGGCTGGTTGTGCGCACCACGCGTGGACACCCCGCACCACCACGGCACCGGCTGCACCCTGGCCAGCGCCATCGGCGCCTGCCTGGCTTGGGGCCATGGCAGCGCCGACGCCTGCGTGCTCGGCCGCATGGTCGTTCACCACGCCCTGATGCACGCCCACCCCGCTGGCAGCGGGCGAGGCCCGGTGGTCGCCGCCGCCGGGGCGCTGGCCGGGGCATCCCAGGGTGGCGCCCCCCTGCCCTGGCTTGGGTTGGGTCGCGAGCTGCCATGGCGCCTGATGCCGAGCCAGCACCCGACGGTCAAGACCACCGCACCACCAGCTCACAGCGGCATCGGCGGCCTCATCGGCAACGCCCGCTTCGAAGCCTTTCACCCACCGGCCGATCGCCTCTACGGCATCTTGCCCGATGGCCCATCGCTGTCGGCGTCGGTGGAGGCTGGCTTGCGCTGCGTCCAACTGCGCCACAAACCACAGCAAGGTGCCGACGTCGCGCTGGCGACCAGCCTGCAAGCTGCCGCCCGCCACGGTGCCACGCTTTTCGTCAACGACCACTGGCGACTGGCCCTGGCCGTCCCCCGCCCCACACCGGGCAACGAACTCGGCAACGACGAGCTCACCCAGGACGCGGCTCGCTGCCACCCGCGCTTTCAACTGGGCATCCACCTGGGCCAGGAAGACCTGCTGGCCCTCTCGGCCGACGACCGCGCAGCACTGCGCGAACGCCGCCACGACACCCTGCTGGGTTTGAGCTCGCACTGCCCCTGGGAGCTGGCACGTGCGCTCGGTTGTGGCCCCAGCTACGTGGCCTGTGGCCCGGTGCAAGCGACCACCACCAAGGACATGCCATGGCTGCCCCAAGGCGAGCAAAACCTGCGCTGGTGGGTGGCCCAATCGGACGTGCCGGTCGTGGCCATTGGCGGCCTGCTGGGTGCCGACGACCTGAGGCGCTTCGCGGCCTGCGGGCCCGCGGCCTTGTGCGTGGTGCGGGCCCTGAACACGCCACCGGGTGAGCTGCCAGCCAGGCTGTCCAGCCTGCGCCAGGCCGCGCGCCAGCCGACGGTGCGTTCGGCCACGCCCTTGCCACACCCCTGCCTTCCTGCCTGAACACGCCCCCGCACGTGCGGCACATCACGCGACATCCGGTTTTCCCGGATGACGGACAGGCGCGGAAAGCGCACGCTGCCGCGATGACCCTGAACACGAGTCACCCCACCCAGAGGACGCCGCTGCTGTGGCAGGTCGTGCCGGTCGGGGCGTTCGCGCTGATCGGGATGTTGGCCATCGCCAGCATGTACCTGCTGGGAGCCATCCGAGCCTACGTCCAGGGCGAGAGCCTCTGGTCCAAAGCCCACACCACCGCTGTCGCGCAGTTGCAGGCACACGTTGCCACCGGCGACCCGGCTTACCTGCAGGGCTTTGAATCTGCGCTGACCGTCCAGGCCGGTGACCAGCGAGCCCGAGAAGCGCTCAACACCCGGCCGGTGCGGTGGCAGGTGGCCCGCCAAGGCTTCACCGCCGGCGGCCTGGACGAGGGCGACATCACCGCGATGATGGTGCTCTATCACCTGTTCAGCGACACCTGGCTGTTCCAGCCCTCGCTGCGCGCCTGGACCCAGGGCGACACCCTGATTGCCGAGTTGCGGCTGCTGGCCGAGCGCAGCAAGCGCCTGACGATCGAGCAACGAAATGGCCCTGCAGGCCAGGCCCTGTCGCGCGAGGTCGCAAGCGTGGACCGGCAACTGCTCGTTGAAGAACGCACCTTCCTGGCCCACCTCACGCGGGCGGCACACGCCACCGAGTGGCTGCTGCAGGTCCTGGTGTTCGGCGCGGTGCTGCTGATCTCGGTGACCTACGTGCTGACTTACCGCCGCGTGCACGCCCGCCAGCTCAGCCAAGGCCTGCAGCTGCGACGCGAGCAGCAGCGCTGGGACATGGCCGTGGCTTTCGCCGGCCTGGGCCGCTTCGACCTGGACATCGGAGCACAGCGGTATCACCTCGACGCCAAGGCCGCTCAGTTGCTGGGCTGGGGCAACGAAGCGATCATTCTCACCCGGGAAGAAATCCGCACGCACATTCACCCGGACGACCAGGATGATGCGCGGGCACAAATGGACCAGGCCATCGCCCAAGGTGTCTTTCGCCTCGTGCGCTACCGGATCACCTCACCTGATGGCGATGTGCGCAGCATCGAAGTGGCCGGCCGCATGGACCGCGACGAGCGCCAAGGCGCGCACATCCTGGGCATCGTGCGCGACGTCACCGTCGAGCAGATGCAGGCGCAAGTCACCATCCAGCGTGACACCGCCCAGCGCACCGCTGCGGCACAGCGCAGCTTCCTGTCGCGCCTGAGCCATGAGCTGCGCACCCCGCTCAACGCCATCCTGGGCTTCGCCCAACTGCTGGACATGGACCATGGCGGCAAGCCCTTGTCACCCACCCAGCATCAGCAGGTGGGCTGGATCCTGCAGTCGGGCCAGCAATTGCTCGGGTTGGTCGACGAGGTGCTCGACCTCAGCAAGATCGAATCCGGCCAGGTGCCGCTGCACCCGCAAGAGGTCGATGTCTCGCCGCTGCTGAGGGCTTGCCTGCCCACCGTCGAGTCGATGCGCGAGCGCCAGCACCTGAGCCTGCGAGATGAACTACCGGCCCAGGCGCTGCAGGCCTGGGCCGACCCCCAACGCCTGCAACAGGTCTTCATCAACCTGCTGAGCAACGCCTGCAAATACAACCGCCCGGGTGGGGCCATCCAGGTTCGCGCCACCGAGGACGCCGACCACCTGTTCATCGAGGTGGCCGACACCGGCCATGGCCTGAGCAGCGAAGACATCCCCCACCTGTTTCAGCCCTTCAACCGCGTGGGCCGCTTCACGAAAGACATCGAAGGCAGCGGGCTGGGCCTGTACATCGCCAGGCAGCTGATGACGCGCATGGGCGGAGACATCACCGCACAGGGCCTGCCGGGCGTGGGGTCGTGCTTCACCATCCAGCTGCGCAAGCACGCGCCTCGTCAAGCGGCCGAGCACCCGTCGGAACCGGTCGTGGCGGCGTCAACCCTGGCCTGACCTCGGCCCACCGGGCAACACGTCGCGGGCCATGCGGGGCCCACGCAGCACACCCAGCACGGCGACCAGGGCCACGTGCGTCGCCACCACCACCATGAGGGTCGTGCCCAGCCAGCGGTGCAGCGCCACTGGCTCCTGCGCCACGTCGACCAGCCGCCCCAGCGCCCAGCCCGTCACGAAGCACCCCGGCACCAGCAGCACGATGCCGCAAACCACCAGGGCCGAGCCCGCAATGGTCCAGGTGGGCGCGCGCAAAACACCGTCGTGCCCGGAACGCAGACGCCGTGCCGCACGCCGGAACGTGTGCCACCAACGCAAGAGCGATGCCCGAGGCCGCGCCAGCGACCACGCGATGCGCGCAAGCAAGGCCCCCGCCAAAGCATGTCCGCAGGCGATGTGCCAAGTCCTCAGCCCTTCCCACTCAGCGCTCAGCCAGGCGCCCAGGAAGGCGATCGCCAGCGTTGCGTGCAGCAAGCGTGTGACCGCGCCACCTTCGCCCACCCTCGTTCCGTGTCGTGTTGCCATGCCGCCTCCCCTGGCCTGCCATGGGACGCCGCAACGGCACGCCGGCAAGCTCGATGGGGCATGATGCCCCGCCAGGCTGAAGCCGGGCTGAAGGGCTGCGAGTCACGCCGGCAGGCGAGGTCGGCTCAAAGCCCTTCTTCCGACAGCCACTGGCGCAAAGTTCGCACCATGTCGCGGTCGTTGTGCAGCCATGCATTGTGGCGGTAGTCGTTGTAGTAGGCCTCCTCGTCCGTTTGGGGGGACAAGGCCTCGTAAACGAAGCGCAGCACCATCTGGCCGGCGCGCGGCTCTTCGATGGCCATGGTCAGCCGGATGGGCGCCGTGTCACCGTGGGCCTCGGGGGTGAAAACCATCTTTTGCCCGGTCTCCGTGCGCACCTCGTCGTGCATCACGTGGGCGCCGAAATGCACGGTGCGCCGGAACACGCCCGGCTCGGTTTCCTGCCACTCGCAGCGGTCAGGTCCCATCGGAAAACGCTGGGGGGACTGCACGCGCTGCATCAACCCGCGCCAGAGCTGCTCGCGGGTGAACGTGGGCGCCACCACGGGCAAGCCGACCTGGGGCGCGTTGATCTCGATGAGGTGTTCGAATCGCATGGGCCGAGCTTAACCCCGGGATCTCCCCGTAGACTGACGTGCGCGTCATCCGGACTACACTGCGGCTCTGTGACGTCTGCCGCCGCCTTTCACCCGGTGAGATCGAATTCCATGACCTCCTGCTCCACCTCCGCCCAGCCGACCAGCGCCCCGGCCACCGCCGAACGCCCCATCCAGCTCGCGCCCAAGAAGCCCGTGCTGAACGCCCACGGCTGCGGCGGTGACTGCACCGACCCGAACTTCGACAACGGCCGCTGGCCGCGCTCGAAGGTGCTGGACCTCTTCAACCTGCCCTTCAACGACCTGCTCTGGCAGGCCCAGCAGGTGCACCGCCAGCACTGGGACGCCAACGAGATCGAGCACGCCACGCTGCTGTCGGTCAAAACGGGCGGCTGTCCCGAAGACTGCGGCTACTGCCCACAGTCACAGTCCTACGACACGGGCGTCGAAGCCAGCAAGCTGATGTCGCCAGCTGAAGTGCGCGAGGCCGTGATCGCCGCGCGCGACGCCGGCGCCAGCCGCTTCTGCATGGGCGCCGCCTGGCGCGCGCCGAAGGACCGCGACATCGAGAAGGTGGCCGAGCTCATCGGTGTGATCAAGGACGAAGGCCTGGAGGCCTGCTGCACCCTGGGCATGCTGACCGACACCCAGGCCCAGTCGCTCAAGGACGCCGGCCTCGACTATTACAACCACAACCTCGACACCGCGCCCGAGCTCTACGGCGACATCATCACCACGCGCGACCTGGAAGACCGCCTGCACACGCTTGAACACGTGCGCAAGGCCAATTTGAAGGTCTGCAGCGGCGGCATCGTCGGCATGGGCGAGACCCGCGAAGGCCGAGCCGGCCTGATCGCCCAGCTCGCCAACCTGCCCACCTACCCCGAGTCCGTGCCCATCAACGACCTGGTGCGCGTGCCCGGCACGCCGCTGGCCGACACACCGCCGCTGGACCCGCTGGAATTCGTGCGCACCATCGCTGTGGCGCGCATCACCATGCCGACGGCCCGCGTGCGCCTGTCGGCCGGCCGCCAGGCCATGAGCGAAGCTGTGCAGGCCATGTGCTTCCTGGCTGGCGCCAACTCCATCTTTTATGGTGACAAACTGCTGACCACCGGCAACCCCGAGTTCGATGCCGACCAGGCGCTGATGAAGAAATTGGGGCTCAAGAGCGGCAAGGCCCTGACCGCGCGCGTTCAAGCTGGCTGAAACCCCGACGAACCCCGGGCGAACACCCGGCTGATCCCGGGGTTGCTCGTCCCAAGCTGACCGGATAATTGCGCCACAAGCCATTGGGCAAGGAGCACGGATGCCGGTTTCTCGTCGCAAGCTGTACGGTCTCAAGGCCGCCGTCGCCTACCTGGTGTTCGCGGCCGCCTGGATCTTCCTGTCAGACAGCCTGCTGGCACAGTTGAGCGACCCACACACCCTGGCTCGCTACGGCATGCTCAAGGGCCTGGTGTTCGTGCTCGCCACGACCGCCATCCTCTGGTTCACCTTGATGAACGCGCCGGCAGACGCCGATGTCGACATCCAGTTCGGTGACCAGCCCGGCGACCACAACCCCTGGTTGGCCATCGCATGGGGCCTGACCATCCCGTCTCTGGCCGCCTTGGTGCAATGGACCTATTGGGAGCACCTGCGTCCCTTTGCCTGGGTGCTGGGCTACCCCGCGGTGCTGGCATCGGCATGGCTGGGCGGCTGGGTGGCCAGCGCAACAGCCACGGGGGTGTCGGCCACCCTGGCCTGGGTGGTGTTCGCACCCACGCACCCCAACTGGGCCACGCACAAACCCTCCGGCATGATCGCCATGGGCATCTTCGTGGCCATGGGCCTGCTGGTCAGCGTGAGCATCGAGTGGATGCAGCGGGCCGAGCGGCGCTCTGGCAACAGCAAGTTCCTGGCCCTGGTCGAACAGACCCTGGCCGGCATCTACATCATCCAGCAGAACCGTTTCGCCTAGGTGAACCCGGCCTTCGCCCGGATGCTGGGATACGACCACCCCAGCCAGATCATCGGCAACCTGAGTGTCGATGACCTGGTCGACCCCGTGGACCGCGAAAAGGTGCGCCAGCACCTGCAGCTTCGTTTCGACCAGCCCGGCAAAGAGGTCAGCTACGGCTTCTCCGGCTTGAGGCGTGATGGCAGCAGGATCGAGCTGGACGTGCACGGTCGCGGGCTGGAGACCCTGAGCGGCACGGTGGTCATCGGCCTGGCGCTGGACGTCACCGACCGCCGGCGAAACGAGCTGGCCCTGCGCGACAAGCAGGCATTGCTCGACCGCATGAGCACGCTGGCCAAGGTGGGTGGCTGGAGCATTGATGTCGCCACGGGCGTGGGCACACGCACCGACGGCGCCGCGCGCATCCTGGACCTGGACCCTTCGCGCCCCGAAGCGCTGTCCTTTCAGGGTGGCCTGAGTTATTTCCAGGGACAACACCACGATCAGATCTCGCAGGCCATTCAACGCGCGATCCAGCACGGACAGCCCTACTCGCTGGAGCTGCAGCTGACCAGCGCCCAGGGCAAGACCAAGTGGATCCGCACGCAGGGAGAGCCCATCTGGCAGGACGGTCGCGTGGTGCGCATCGAAGGCGCCATCCAGGACATCAGCGAGGTGCAGCAGGCACGCGCCGAGCTGCAGGCGCACCAGGAGCACTTGGAGCAAACGGTGCGCGAGCGCACCGCCGAGCTGGAAACAGCCAGGCAGGAGGCCGAACGCCTGAGCCGCATCAAGAGCGAGTTCCTGGCCAACATGAGCCACGAAATCCGCACACCGCTCAACGGGGTGCTGGGGCTGGCTCAAATCGGGCTGCGCGACCACGATGGCCACGCACGCCAGGTCTTCGAGCAGATCAACGCCTCGGGCCGCTTGCTGCTGGGGGTCATCAACGACATCCTCGATTTCTCCAAAATCGAAGCCGGCAAGCTGCGCATCGAGCTGCAACCATTGCGCCTGCGCGAGCTGCTCGATCGCTCGCTGGCCACGGTGCGCGATCGAGCCGATGAAAAGGGCTTGAGCTTGCGCCTGGACCTCGACGCCAGCCTGCCGCACACCTTCGTCAGCGATGCCCTGCGGCTCGAGCAGGTGCTGCTGAACCTGTTGTCCAACACCGTGAAGTTCACGCACCAGGGCGAGGTCTGCCTGAGCGCCTGCGCCCAGGACGGGCAACTCATGCTGGCCGTCACCGACACCGGCATCGGCATGGGGCCAGGCCAGGTCGAGCGGCTGTTCCGGCCTTTCGAGCAGGCCGACGGCTCGACCACGCGCCGCTTCGGTGGAACCGGGCTGGGCCTGACGATTTCTCGCCGGCTGGTGGAGATGCTGGGAGGCGACATCCGCACGCACAGCGAGGTGGGCGTGGGCACCCGCTTCGAGGTTTGCTTGCCGCTGGTGACCGACGAGCCTGCGGTCAGCGCCTCCGTTCCACTCGGCGAGCCCGAGCTCCCCCCTGTGGCGCACACCCGGCGCCTGAGCGGCCTGCGCGTGCTGGCCGCAGAAGACAACGCCGTCAACCAGTTGGTGCTGACCGAGCTGCTGGCCATCGAAGGCGCGCAGGTCACCATGTGCGATGGTGGCGCCGACGCGCTGGTTCGCCTTCAAACGCTGGGGCGCAACGCCTTCGACGTCGTGCTCATGGACATCCAGATGCCTGGCATGGACGGCTACGAAGCCACGCGGCAGATCCGGGCCTTCGCCCCCGACCTGCCGGTGATCGGGCAGACCGCGCACGCCATGGCCGAGGAGCACCACAAGTGCCGCGACGCCGGCATGGTTGACCTGGTGGTCAAACCGATCGAGCTGGAAGCGTTGGTGGCAGCCGTCAAGCGCCACGCGCCGTCGGTCGCGGGCTGAACGCGAAGCCACGCGGCCGCGCCCGGCCACCGCACTCCCAGCACCCCACCTTGGCTCAGCGCCGTGGCATCAACCCCGTTTTTTGGGCACCCATGCCCAGGTCATCTCGGCCTGGATGGGCTGCTCGCCGGACTCGTCCTTGATCACCACCGGCACGACCACCTCGCCCTTGTCCTGGCTGAGGATCTGCTGGATCTGCTCAGGACGCAGGCTGGCTTCGGCCACCATGTCGCCTTGCGAGCGGCGCACGTAGTCGATCTTCATCGTCTTGATCAGGGGCAGCTTGTCGTCGGGCAGGTTCATGCCCACGCAAAAGCCCGTGGCGGTCTCGGCCAGCAGGGCCATGGCGGCGGCGTGCACGCCCTTGATGTGGTTCTGCACCTTGCGCTGGTTGCGGATGCGCACGACCACGCGCTGACTGCTGATGACCTCATACTTCAGCCCTGAGGTGCCCACGTAAGGCACCACGCGGCCCAGCGCAAAGCTGGTGGCCCACTGGCCGATCAGGGGCAGGCCCTGCAGCTTGGCCACGGTGCGGGAGAGTTGGTTGGGACGGGCGGACATCTGGGGGCTCCTGTTCAGACAGGGCGACATCCTAGTGCAAGCGCCCCTCGGGCCGCATCAGGTCTTCATCAGGCCGGACAGCACTGTCGCGTCGAAGACAGAGTGGCCTGGCGCCACCAGACCCAGGTCCGAAGGGCCCACGCCCATCCAGCGGCCCAGGGCAGCAGCAAGCTGCTGGACCGCCATCGTGGGCAGCAGGCGCCCTTGCCCCACGTCCTGGCTGCCACCCAGGCCGGCATCGGGCAAGGTGCCGAACAGTCGCTGGCCTTGCACCGCGCCGCCCATCACGAAGTGGTGCGAGCCCCAGCCATGGTCGGAGCCATCGCCGTTGCTGCTGAGCGTGCGCCCGAAGTCGCTGGCGGTGAAGGTGGTGACTTGCTGCGCCAGGCCCATCTCGTCGATCGCCTGCTGAAAGCGGCTCAGGCCCTGCGCCACCTGCCCCAGCAACACCGGGTGGCGCGCCGCGAAGTTGTCGTGCAGGTCGAAGCCACCGAGCTGCACGAAGAACACCTGGCGCTTCATGCCCAGCGTGGCGCGCACCGACATCAACCTGGCGACCATGGCCAACTGGCGCGACAGGCTGTCGGCGTCGAAGACCGTGTTCAAGGCCGGTGCGCCCGACAGGGCCGATCGCAACTGGCCGTTGGTGTCCAGGGCCCGCTTCATCACCTTGGCGTGTTCGGCGGCCAGCACATGGGCCTGGCTGGTTTGCGTCACCAGCTTGAGGAAGGCCTGTTCGCAAGCCGCCGAGCCGAACATGCCACCGCCCAGCGCGGCCACGGCCGGCACGCCAGCGGGGTTGACCATGAAAGGCACGGCTTGCTCGCCCGCCACGAACACGGCGTTGCCCGAGGTGTTGATGCAGGTCAGCGAAGCCTGGCCGTTGTTCGACAAAGCGGCATCGACCACCCGACCACCCCAGCCGGCCGAGGTGCCTTCGGCGCCGTGCGACTGCCAGGCGGCTTGCTGATCGTTGTGCGAAAACAGCTTGGGTGGCAGCGGCACCGACTGAGACTTGTACTGCGCCAACGTGGTCGGCTCGACCAACGTGCCGACGTTGAGCAAGCCGGCCAGGCGCCCTCCGTCGTACAGGGCCTTGAGCGGCTGCAACGCAGGCGCCAGGGCCACCTGACGGCCACCCAGGTTGCTGGACGCGTCGGTGGCCAAGGTGGTGCCCACCAGGCTGGACAGCGGCAGGGCGAGATCGCTGCGGGCCTGCGCGTAGGCCGCATGGCTGCTGGCATCGACCGGCAGCAGGGTGTTGCCATGGTCGTTGCCACCCTGCATGAACACGCACACCAGCGCCTTGTAGTCGCCGGCACCCGAGGTTTGGGCGGCGACCTCGGCCATCGTGGCCAGGTTCATCGCAAAAGGAGCGGCCGCCCCGGCAGCTGACAGCCAAGCGGTGCGTTGCAGGAAGGCGCGGCGGCTGGGCGAGTGGTCGTTCATGGCGAAGGTCTTGGCGAGTGGATGTCAGCGCTGCACCAGGTACTCGGGGCAGGTCATGACCAGGAAGAAGGCAGCCAGCACGCGGTTGCGGCGCTCGTTGCTGGACTGACCGGTGATCGAGCTGACGCCCTGCACGATGGTGTCGAGCGTGGGGCGCGAGAGCATGCGGCCGGTGAGGTGCAAATCGAGCTTGTCGACCAGGGTGGGCACGTCGTCGGCGTGCAGCAGCCAGTCTTCGTAGTTGGGCAAGATGCCAGCGCCGCCGAAGGGCAGCACGTTGCGCAGGAAGTTGGCGTAGCCGATCACCGTGGATTCGTTGGTGACCTGGAACTCGGGCGCCACCATGCCCAGGCGCGCCACCTCGCTGTTGGGCGGCACGTAACCCGGCCGGAAGAAGTTGAACACCGAGGGCGCGCGCAGCGGGGCCTGCCCGATCATGTCGGTGCCAGACAGGTCAGGCACGCTCCAGCGATCGTCGGTGGAGGTGGCGCGACTCAGGCGCAGCCACTGCAACAGGCGCAGCAGCGGCTCGCGCAGCTTGCCGTCGGTCTGCACGTTGATGGCGCCGGCGGCGGGCTCGGTTTTCTCAGGCCGGGCCTCGGGGTCGGACAGCACGGCGCGCAACACGGCGGCCAGGTCGCCACGCACCGGCGTCGTCGCGCCATTGTTCTCGAACGTGAGGGCCACGCGCCGCACGTAGGCGGGGCTCGGGTTGCTGGTCACCAGTCGCTGAATCAGCTGGCGCGAGATGAAGGGCCCGACGTTGGGGTGGGCGAACACGGCGTCCAGGGCCAGGCGCAGGGCCTCGGGGCCTGGTGTGCCGTCGGCGATGTTGACCCCCAGCACGCGCTTGTCACCCGCGGCATGGCGATCGGCATGAAAGACCATCGGCTTGCGCCAGTACTCGAAAGCGCCTTCCGGGTCGAAGGGGTTGAAGCCGTCGACATCCCAACCGGTGAGTGCACGCGCGAGCTGGCCGACGGTGTCGGCGTCGTAGGTTTCGGTCAGGGGCTGAACGGGCGAGCCATCGGTGTTGAGCTCGTGCAGCCCGATGGTGAACAGCTGCAGCAGCTCACGCGCGTAGTTCTCGTCGGGGCGGCGGCCGGCGGGCGTTTCCTTGGCGCTGCCGCGCATGCTCAGGTACACGCCCATGGCCGGCGACAGCGTGACGTGGGTGAGCAAGTCACGGAAGTTGCCAAAGCAATGTTGCTCCAGCAGCTCCCACCAGGCGATGCAGCCGAACTGGCGCCAGTAGGCCACCATGTTCAGCGGCGAGACCACGAAGATCTCGCTGAGCGCCAGCACCATGCGCTGGCGCATCACGTCCTGCGAGTTGCACAAGCGCCACCACAGGGCCTGGTCCAGCCCGAAGTCGCTGCGGGCCAGGGCGCGGTTGGCGTGACCATGGTCGGTGGCCCACTGCCAGATCGAAGGCCCGATGGGCATGCGCTTTTGCGCCTCGAACCAGGTCTCTGCGCCCTGGTCCAGGATCTCGTTGACCTCCGAAGGCGTGGAGCCCAGGCCACCCTGGTTGAGCAAGCGTGCAGCGCGCTCGGCGGTCATGGCTTCGAAGCCTTGAGAGCCCGCGCCGCAAGCGCTCAAGGCCACGGCGGCCACCGCGCCCATGGCCATGGCGCCCTTGAGGCCCACCTCGGCCTGCGCCTGAGCTGGTTCCGCTTGTGTTTCGATCGCCTGCAAAGCCGCCTCCGCCGTGAACTGGGGTCGCCAGGTCACCTGGCTGTCCATGGGGAGCGACTGTATCGACTGGCGTTCGACGCATGGGCGTCAGAAGCGTGACCTCGTGTTACTTACCGAACGGTTTGCGTCAAACGTGATCACTTTCACTGAGGTGGTTCACAACATCACCAAGCTGGTGCGTCCAAACGGCTCAGGCCGCGCGCTGAAGGCCCGCCTCGCGCCGCAGCACACCGGCGGCTGCGACCATGTTGCGCAGCGCGGCTTCGGTCTCCACCCAGCCTCGGGTTTTGAGGCCGCAGTCGGGGTTGACCCACAGCCGCTCGGCCGGCACGACGCCAGCGGCACGGCGCAACAGCCGCACCATGGCTTCGACCGATGGCACGCGTGGCGAGTGGATGTCGTACACCCCGGGGCCGATCTCGTTGGGGTAGTGGAAGGCGCCAAAGCCGTCGAGCAGCTCCATCGCCGAGCGCGAGGTCTCGATGGTGATGACGTCGGCATCCATCGCCGCGATGCTGGGCAGGATGTCGTTGAACTCCGAGTAGCACATGTGGGTGTGCACCTGGGTCTCGTCGCGCACGCAGCACGACGAGACCTTGAAGGCGCGCACCGCCCAGTCGAGGTACACCGCCCAGTCACCTCGGCGCAGCGGCAGGCCTTCGCGGAAGGCCGGCTCGTCGATCTGGATCACGCGGATGCCAGCTTTTTCCAGGTCGGCCACCTCTTCGCGGATGGCCAGGGCCAGTTGCAGCGCGGTGGTCTCGCGCGGTTGGTCGTCGCGCACGAAGGACCACTGCAGCATCGTGACCGGGCCCGTGAGCATGCCCTTCATGGGGCGATCGGTGAGCGACTGCGCATAACGCGTGGTCTCGACCGTCATGGGCTCGGGACGGAAGACATCTCCGTACAGCACCGGCGGTTTGACACAGCGCGAGCCATAGCTCTGAACCCAGCCGTTGTCGCTGAAGGCGTAGCCCCACAGCTGCTCGCCGAAGTACTCGACCATGTCGTTGCGCTCGGCCTCGCCATGCACCAGCACGTCCAGGCCCCAGGCTTCCTGCTGCCTGACCGCGTGTTCGATCTCAGCGCGCATGCGCTGCAGGTAGTCCGTGGCCGAGAGCTCACCCTTGCGCCAGGCCGATCGCGCCTGGCGGATCGACGTGGTCTGCGGGAAGGAGCCGATGGTGGTGGTGGGCCAGTCGGGCAGTTGCAAAGCCTCGCGTTGAACAGCCTGGCGCTGCACGAAGGGGCTGTGTCGCTGGGCCATGTCGGCCGTGAGCTGGGCCAGGCGCTTTTGCACGACCGGGTTGGTGACGCGGCCGGAGGCGCGGCGCGTGGCCAAGGCGAGCCGCTGTTGTTCGAGCTCGGTGGACACGGCCTGGCTGCCTTCGTTGAGTGCGCGGGCGATGACGCGCAACTCCTGCAGCTTCTCGGTGGCGAACGCCAACCAGCCTTTGACCTCGGCATCGAGCTTGACCTCGTGGTTCAGCGACACGGGCACGTGCAGCAGCGAGCAAGAAGGCGCCACCCACAGGCGCTCGCCCAACTGGGCCTTGAGCGGCTGGAGCAAGCCCAGTGCGCGGTCCAGGTCGCTGCGCCAGATGTTGCGACCGTCGATCACGCCCACCGACAGAACCGCCTGACGAGGCAAGGCTGCCAACCAGGCATCGAGCTGCTGCGGCGCCCGCACCAGGTCGATGTGGAAGCCCTGCACCGGCAGCTGACTCGCCAGCACCGCGTGGTCTGCAGCGGTGTCGAAGTAGGTGGCCAGCATCAGCTTCGTGTCCGAGCCGCGCAGGTCGGCCGCCAGCTCGTCGTAAGCCGGCTGGAAGGCGGCCAGCCAGTCGGCGGGCAGGTCCTGGCACAAAGCGGGCTCATCGACCTGCACCCATTCGACCCCTCGCTCGCGCAAGCCCTGCAACACGCGGCGGTAGGCCTGCACCGCGCGCGGCAGCAGGCTCAAGCGATCAAAGCCGGCGTGCTCACCATGTCCCTTGGAGAGCCACAGGAAGCTGACAGGCCCCAGCAGCACGGCCTTGACGCGGTGGCCCAGGGCCTGCGCTTCGTCCACCTCGTCGAGCAGCCAGTTCACGCCGCCCGCGAACGCGGTGTCGGGTGTGAGTTCGGGCACCAGGTGGTGGTAGTTGGTGTCGAACCACTTGGTCATCTCCATGGCCGGCTGCGCGGCGTTGCCACGCGCCAGCTCGAAGTACTGCACCAGGCTCAGCGTGCGCGCATCAAAGCCGAAGCGCGCGGGCAAGGCGCCCAGCGTGGCGGCCAGGGTCAGGGTGGTGTCGTACCAGGCGAAGTCGCCAACGGTGACGGCGTCAAGCCCGGCTTCGCGTTGCAGGGCCCAGTGTCGCTGGCGCAGCTCGGCGCCTGTGCGGCGCAGCTCGGCCTCGCTGCGTTCACCGCGCCAAAAGCCCTCGAGGGCGAACTTGAGCTCGCGCTGCGCGCCGATGCGCGGAAAGCCCAGGATGTGGGCGGGGGTGTGGATCGCTTGCTGGTTCATGGTGGCCTCTTGACTGCCTGGTTCCTGTGATGGACGGCAGTGTGGGCAGGCGAGCCGCTTGAATCAAGCGACATGTTTTCACCAAGACTTGAATGAAATTCACCCCAGTTGGCTGCTGCCTTCGGGCGATCCGTCTCGGTCTATGCGGCCATCGACCAGCTCGATGACGCGGTCGCAGCGGGCGGCCAGGCGTGGGTCGTGGGTCACGATCAGGAAGGTGGTGCCCACGCGCTGGTGGATGTCGCGCATCAAGGCGAACACCTCGGACGAAGACGCGGTGTCCAGGTTGCCGGTGGGCTCGTCGGCGAGCACCAGAGGCGGCTCCATCATCAGCGCGCGCGCGATGGCCACGCGCTGCTGCATGCCGCCGGAAAGCTGCGCCGGCCTGCGGTCCATGGCGTTCGCCAGGCCCACTGCGGTCAGCAAATCGCGCGCCCGATCTCGCTGCGCGCGCGAGACCACGCCATCGCGCGAGCGCACCGGCATGCTCACGTTCTCTTCGGCCGTGAACGCGGGCAGCAGGTGGTGAAACTGAAAGACAAAGCCCAGGGTGTCGCGGCGCAAGCGCGTCAGGCCTTCGTCGTCGAGGCGGGCCACGTCCTCGCCGGCCAAGGTGTAGTGCCCTGAGGTGCCGCGCTCGAGCAAGCCGAGCACGTTCAACAGCGTGCTCTTGCCCGAACCCGAGGGGCCGATCAGCGCGGCGAACTCGCCTTGGCGGATGCGCAGGTCCAGGCCATGCAGCACCTCGATCTCGTTGGGCTCGCCCCGGTTGTAGACCTTGTGCAGGCCTTCGATCTGCACCAGCTCGGCGCCGGCGTTGTGAGCAGCTTGTGTGCGGAGGGTCGGTGTCATGCGATCGGACTCACATCCGGATGGCTTGCGCCGGGTCCATGCGGGCCGCGCGGCGCGCCGGCAGCACTGCGGCCACCAGGCCAGCAGCAAATGCCAGCGCCACCGTCTGCAGCGCGGTCGACAGCGGCAGGGTGATGCTGAACAGCGGCAAACCATCCGCTCCCCGCACGAAGGTGGTGAAGACCTTGATCATGCCCATGGCCAGGCCGGTGCCCAGCACCGAGCCCATCAGGCCCACCAGCGCGCCCTGGATCAGGAACAGGCGCAGCACCTGCCCCCGCTGAGCACCCATGGCCCGCAAGATACCGATCTCGCGCTGCTTTTGCACCACCGACACCACCAGCACGCTGGCGATGCCCAGCACCACCACCACCATCACCACCGATCGGATCAGGGCGGTGCTGATGTTCTGCGCGTTGAGCGCCGTCACCAGCTGCGAGTTGGCCTCCTGCCAGCTTTCGACCTTGGTGGGCAGCTCGCGCGCCAGGGCGCGAGCCAGGTCCTGCGCGGCCCACACGTCATCAACGCGCAGGTCGATCTGCGTCACGCCACCCGGCAGGTCGAGCAGTGTCTGAGCGTTGCGCAAGGGCAGGATCACCACGCGGCGGTTCAGGTCGCGGATGCCCAGGTCCACCAGGCCGCTCAGGCGCAGGGTGTCGGTGCGCTGGTCGGTGGTGACGACGATGCGGTCGCCCACGCGCACGCCCAGGTCCTCGGCCAAGGTTTTGCCGATCAGGGCTTCGCCGGGGCCGATGCGAAAGGCGCCAGCCACCAGCTTTTCGCGCAGGCCGACGATGCGGTCGTAGCGATCGAGCTCGACTCCGCTGAGCGCAACCGAACGCGTGGCCTCGCCTCGCCGTGCCAGCGCAGGCCCCGACACCATGGGCGAGACCGCCGCCACGCCCTGGCGCTGCTGCAAGGCCGCCTCCACCGCCGGCCAGTTGCCGATGGTGCGCAGCCGCTGCGAACGCGCCTGGGTGTCGGTGAAGCGGCTTTCGGTGGCGCTGCCTTGCCAGGCAGGCCGCACCTTCTCATCCAGCGGCGAGACCACGATGTGGGCCTGCGCCCCCAGGGTCTTGTTGAGCGTGTTGGCCTGCAGACCACTGACCAGGGCCGAGATGTAGGCCACCACGGCCACGCCAGCGGCCACACCAACGACGATCAGCAGAGACTGAAAGCGCCCTTCCTTGAGGAAGCGGATGGCGACGCTGAATTCGAAGGCCAGGGGCGGTTGACGGAGCCAGCGCATGGTCAGGGCGACCTCGGTTCAGCGCTTGGCACGCGCTTGCACGCGTGCGTCAGGGGCCAGGCCCACTGGGTCCAGCACCACCTCGTCGCCATCGCTCAGACCACTGCGCACTTCGACCTCGGTGAGCGTGCGCAGGCCCAGCTGCACGGGCTGCAGCACCGCACGGCCACCGCGCAGCACCATGACCTCGCCGTCGGCACCCTCGCCATCGGTGCTGGACGAGCGCAAGGCTCGCAAAGGCAGCACGCGTGCACCACTGCGCTCGCCAGTGCGCACCTCTACCGACAAGGTCATGTCTTCGCGCAGGAAGTCGGGGCGCTGCGCGGGCACCGACAGGCGCACCTCAACGGATCCGCTTTGCGCGTTCACCGAGGGCGCCAGCCGAGACACCTGTGCGTTGAAGGGCTTGCCCGGGAAGGCATCGGCCAGCACGCGTGCCGGCTGCCCCACCTGCAGTTGCCCCAGGAAACGCTCATCGACTTGCGCCACCAGCTCCAGCGGCCCTTGCACCGACACCGTCAGCAAGGCCTTGCCCGCCTGCACGATCTGACCCGGGTCCACGTTGCGCACCAGCACCTGAGCGCCTGCAGGCGCTCGCACCACGTGCTGAGCCAGTTTGGCCTGCGCGGCTTGCAACGACGCCCGGGCTGCATCGCGCTGGGCGCGGGCCACGTCGGTGGCGCGGCGCGCGTCGTCGAGCTTTTGCTGGCTGTAGAAGGCCTGGGCCACCAGCTCTTGCGTGCGGGGCAGGTCGCGCTCGGCGGCGCGCAAGGTGGCGTCGGCCTGCTTGAGCGAGGCATCGGCCTGCATCGCTGCAGCACGGGCCTCGTCGGTCTCCAGCTCGATCAAGGGCGCGCCAGCGTGCACGGCATCACCTTCGTCCACCAGGACGCGGGCCACGCGGCCGGTCAGGGTGGTGCCCAACTCGACCCGCGCGGGCGTGGCCACGCGTGCCGTGAACTGAAGCGTGCGCACCAGCGGCCGGCTGGCGGCCTGCGTGGTTTCAACGGAGGTGGGGCGCTGCCACCAGGCGTATGCACCCGCACCAAGGGCCAACGCCAGAACCAGTGCGCCGACCGTGCCTTGGCTGAATTTCATCCGACTCCCGAGCCGTCAAAGGGGCGCGGGCACAGGCCCGCTGCAACACACCCCTGACGGTATCACGGCGTCATGCGCAAGCGCTCAACCACGGCCCTCGCGTTCGAGCAAGCTTTGCTTGCGCTCAACACCCCAGCGATAACCGGAGAGCCCGCCGTCGCTGCGGATGACACGGTGGCAGGGCACCACCACGGCCAGCGGGTTGGCCGCGCAGGCCGAGGCCACGGCGCGCACGGCGTCGGGCTTGCCGATGCGGGTGGCCAGCTCGGTGTAGCTCACGGTCTGCCCCGGCGGGATCTGGCGCAGCGCGTCCCAGACCTGCAGCTGGAACTCGGTGCCCAGGGGGTCGAGCGGCCAGTCCAGGCCCTGACTGGGGTCGGCCAGCATGGTCTGCACGGCGTCCAGCGCCGCCGACAGCTCGGCCTCGTCCTGCATCAGCTGAGCACGGGGGAAGCGCTCGGCCAGCTCTTCGACCAGCGCACCCTCGTCGTCGCCCATGAGGATGGCGCACAGGCCGCGCCCGCGGTCGGCCACCAACAGCAAGCCTTTGAGGCCCGGGCCACAGGCACCGACGTCATAACGGATGAATTCGGAAGACACAGGACGCATGGCAGGCTCCTTTTGGCCAGGGTGAGACAAAGGTGGCGCCTGCATCGGCCGAGCCCCAGGGCTCAGGCTGCCAGGTGCCGGGCGAAAAACTCGGTGGTGCGGGACCAGGCCAGCTCGGCGCACGCGGCGTCATAGACCTCGGCGCGGCGGGAATCGTTGAAGAAGGCGTGTTGCGCGACGTAGTGGTGCACCTCGGGCGACTGCCCGGCGGCGCGCATGTCGGCCTCCAGCGAGGCGGCGGCGGCCGGCGTGCACCAGGTGTCCAGCGTGGCGAAGTGCCCCATGAAGGGGATGCGGATGAGCGCCGGGTCGGCCACCTGCCTGGGCGGGATGCCATAAAAGCAAACGGCGGCAGACAGGCCCGGCACCAGCGCCGCAGCGGCAACCGTGAGCGCCCCGCCCATGCAAAAACCGGTGATGCCGACCTTGCGGCCGCCCTCGCCCAGGTGGTTCACGCAGCCGGCGATGTCCTGCTGGGTCGCATCCAGAAAGTCCAGGCTGTTCATGAGGTGATTGGCCTCGTCCGCTTGGGTCGCGCCCCGGCCCCGGTACAGGTCGGGGGCGAGCACGGCGTAACCCTCGGCGGCCAGTCGATCGGCCACGCTGCGGATGTGGTCGTTGAGCCCCCACCACTCCTGGATGAGGACGATGGCCGGCGAGCCCGGGCGGGGGCTTTGCGCGAGGTAGGCAGGGGTCTTGCCGCCGTCGGGGCGACTGACCTCGATCATCTGGCCCATGGAAAAACCGCTCCGTGAAAAGTGCACAAACCGATCAGGTCGGGCGATTGTGCCGCCTGTTGCGCACGTTGTCTCCACCGGGTTCGCCCACCCCATTCGGGCATGAATAGAATGCATGCACATTCACAATGTTTTCATTTTTCCTCATGCTCGACATCCGACACCTGCGCTCGCTGGCGGCCATCGCAGACACCGGCAAGCTGGCCACGGCCGCGGAGCGCGTGCACCTGACGCAGTCCGCCCTGTCGCACCAGATCCGCGCATTGGAAGAGCACCACGGCCTGCCCCTGTTCGAGCGCACCCGGCACGGCCTGACCTTCCTGCCCGCTGGCGAGCGGCTGCTGCAACTCGCGCGCACCGTGCTGGCCGAGGTGCAGGCCGCCGAGCGCGACCTGCAGCGCATGAACGGCCAGGCCAGCGGCGAGCTGCGCATCGCGCTGGAATGCCACACCTGCTTCGACTGGCTGATGCCCGTGATGCACCAGTTCCGCCAACGCTGGCCGGGCGTCGAGGTGGACCTGGTGGCGGGCTTTCACGCCGACCCGCTGACGTTGCTCAAAGAAGGCCGCGCCGACCTGGTCATCGGCTCGCGGCCCAAGGCCGTGCGGCCCTGGCAGGTGCTGCCGCTGTTTCGATTCGAGATCCTGGCGGTGCTGGCCAACGACCACCCGCTGCGCCACAAGCGCCACCTCAGCCCGAAAGACTTCGAAGGCGAGACGCTGATCACCTACCCGGTGCCCGAGCAGCGCATCGACCTCATCCGCGAGGTGCTGCAACCTGCCGGCGTCACGCTGCAGCGTCGCACGGCCGAGCTCACCGTGGCCATCGTGCAGCTGGCCGCCAGCCGAAGGGGCATCGCCGCCCTGCCCTCCTGGGGCCTGCAAAGCTACCTCTCGCACGACTATGTGCAAGGCCTGCGCATCGGCCCCAAGGGTCTGTGGAGCGAGCTGCACGCCATCTGGCCGCGCGCGCAATCGGGCCAGCCGTGGATGCAGGACATCGCCGGCATCATCCGCAGCGAATGCGCGCAACTGCCCGGCATCGAGTGGCTGAGCTGAACCGCATTCAACAGGAACCCCCATGCTGATCACGCAAGACATCGAAACCGGCCCACAACCCACGGCCAGCATCATCATCCTGCACGGCCTGGGCGCCGACGGCGGCGACTTCGTGCCCTTTTGCGGCGAGCTCACGCTCGAAGAGGTGGGCCCCGTTCGCTTCGTGCTGCCCAGCGCGCCGGTGCGCCGAGTGAGCCTGAACAACGGCTACCCCATGCAGGCCTGGTACGACATCCTGCCGGTCAGTGGGCCCAAGCGCGAAGACGAGGCCTCGTTGCGCGAAGCGCACGTGCAGGTGATGTGGCTGATCGAGCGCGAGATGGCGCGTGGCGTGCCAGCTGATCGCATCGTGTTGATGGGCTTCTCGCAAGGCTGCGCCATGACGCTGATGACCGGCCTGCGCTGCCCGCACAAGCTGGCAGGCCTGGTCGCGATGTCGGGCTACCTGCCGCTGGCGGGCACCACCGATTCCGAGCGCCACGCCGCCAACCAGCACACGCCGATCTTCATGGCGCATGGCAGCGAAGACGACGTGGTGAGCATCACGCGCGGTGCGGCGGCACGCGATGCATTGGTTGCACTGGGTTACGACGTCAGCTGGCGCAGCTACCCGATGGACCACTCGCTGTGCATGGCCGAGGTGGACGACATCCACGCCTGGGTGGCACAGCGGCTGTCACAGCGCCTGTTGCAACCCTGACGCCGAGCCGCGCCAACTCAGAAGTAGACGCCGACGAGCGGGCCACCCGGCGTGACGATGGGCGGGCGCACCCGCAAGCCAGTCGCCGTGTCGATGGTCGTGATGCTGCCGGGCGTGTTGGGGGGCAGCAGGTAGAAGATGTCGTAGAACAGGCTGCGGGCCAGGAAGTTGAGGTTGGCGGTGCGCGGCCCCAGGTCGCTGAGGTAGGCCAGCTTGCCGTCGGGGCTGAAGCCCACATAGGCTGTCAGGTTCTGCACCGGGATCACGCGGTCGATGGTGTCCGTTTCGATGTCGATGACGGTCAGGTTGTAGGCGTTGATGTTGGCCACCCAGAGCTTCTTGCCATCGGGGCTCACCGTGCCAGAGATCGGGTAGGACAGCGGCCCCATGTTCAAGCGCTTGACCACCTTCCAGGCCTTCACGTCGATGACCGCCACCGTGCCCCCGACGAAGTTGAGGCCGTAGAGCTTGCTGCCATCGGGCGAGCGGTTGGACCACGCGGGCACCAGGCCGACGGGCAAGGCCGGCTTGACCTGAGCCCCGGTCCTGGCGTTGTAGGCCCTCACCGAAGAGGGGAAGAACACGTACAGCGTTTGATCGTCCGGGCTGATCTCGATGCCTTGCGGCAGGAAGGAGACCGGGATGGTCTTGACGATGCGGTCAAGGCGCGTGTCGATGACCTGGACCACCGACAGGCTGGTCGAGAAGTACAGGAAGTGGCCATCGCTGGACAGCGCCGTGGTGGCGTAGGGCGCACCAAAGGTCGGGATGCGCTTGACGATGGTGTTCGTGGCCGTGTCGATGACGCTGATCTCCCACTTGGCCAGGCCGAAGTTGTCGACGTAGATCTTGGAGCGATCAGGCAAGGCCTTGAGCTGGATCGGGTGCTGTCCGACGTTGGGGATCTTCTTGATGATCTCGTTGCGCGCGTTGTCGATCACCAGAACAGAGTTGTCCAGGTCGGCCGGCACATAGCTCAAGCCATCGAGCGGGGCGGCCGTGGCCTGCACCGCGACGATGCCGATGCTCAGGCTGGTCAGCAGGTGGCGGAGGGTGCGCAGGAGGCTGGGCCGGCGCGACGAACGGGGCTCGGTGATGGGAGGGGCAAGCAGATGGGTCATGTTGGGTCTCAAAGGTTGGATGCGGTGGAAAGCGATGAACGCGTGGCGACGGGCCGCGTGGCCACGAGGCCACCAGGCCACCAGGCCACCAGGCCGCTTGGGCTCACTTGAGCGGCGGCAGCCAGACGCCGCAGGTCGCGCCGCCCTTCATCGGGATGGCCGGGCCGGACTGCAGGTCGGTGCGCGGGTCAAAGGCGATCACCTGCCCATCGCCAACGCCCAGGGCCGGCCCCACGATGTTGAAGAACAGCAGCAGGTCACCCACTGCACCGCGGTAGCCCGTGGTGGTGTATCCCAGGTCGCTGATGTAGCCGCGCGAGCCGTCGTCGCTGAAGCTGATGCACACCGTCTGCCCCGTGCTGGGCATGGTGTGGATGACCTCGTCGCGCTGCGTGTCCACGACCAGCACGCCCGGTTTGCCCCAGCGGGTGACGTAGAGCTTGCTGCCATCGGGTGACAAGGTCGAGGTGAAGGCGCCCGGGTTGTTGAGGTGGTAGGTGCCCTCGTCGTTGGTGTCGATGGTCTTGACCAGCTTCCAGCTCTCCATGTCGATCACACCGATCTTGCTGATGCTGTCGGTGTAGAGCTTCTTGCCGTCCTTGGAGAAGCTGAACCAGAAGGTGCCAAAGCCCCCGGTCCAGATCGGCTTGCGGATGACGGCGCCGGTCTTGGGGTGGTAGACGCCCATGAAGCCCGTCACGAAGCTCACGTAGAGGTTGCCGTCCGGGCCGCTCATGGCGCCGGCGGGGATGTCGGGGAAGCGCAGTTTGCGAACCACTTTGTCGGTCTTGACGTCGATGACCTCGACGGTGAAGCCGACCTCGGGCACGTAGATCTCGCTGCCATCCTGCGAAGTGAAGATGCCCAGGGCGGTGCTGCCCACCCGCATCGTGCGGACCCGGTGCGAGGGGCGCTCGATGATCGACACCGTGGCCGGAAAGAGGCCGAAGTTGTCGACGTAGATCTTGCGTCCGTCCAGCGTGGCGGCGAGAACGGCGGGACGCTTGCCGAGCGGGCCCACCGACAGACGCTCCACCACCTTCTGCGTGGCGGTGTCGATGACCGCCACGGTGTGCGTGACCATCTCGGGCATGTAGAGCGTGCCGCTGGGGCCCAGGGCTTGAGGGGCTGCAGCCCAGGCGGCCAGGGGTGCGCCGAGGGCCATCAGGCTCAAGCAGCGCCTGCCCGCTTGCCTCAGGCGCTGCGCGAATGTTGGGAACATGGTCTCTCCTTGGTTGGTTGATTGGTTGGTTGGGGGGGTGTCGGGTTCAGATGTGGGTGCTGCAGGGGATGCGGCTGGGCAGCAGGTGCAGGTAGGGACGCAGGCGATGGGCGTTGCGTGCCTCGATCTCCCGCTCGATGTCAGACAGGCGCGCCCTGAAACGCGCCAGGGGGGCCTGCACGCGAGGGTCTTTGAGCACCGGGCCGTGGGGGAATCGGTTGTGGCGGTACTCGCCCAACAGTCGGTAGCGGATGCCGCCCAGCATCGAGAGGAAGTGCACCTGGGTCGCAGCCGCGACCGGACCGGGCAGCTGCCGCAGCCAATCGGCCTCGGTCCAGCCCGTCGTGCGATCGGGGGCCGGCGCCGGGCTGTTGCCCGCGAACAGCGGGGCATACGACATCTCGTCGCGCTGCGGGAAGTTGACGGCCGCGTGCTGGGCGCTGGCGGTGAACACCACCATGGTCACCACATCGATCAACTGCTGCCTTGTGACGATGGGCTTGAAGCCCTGCAGCCGCCCGCGTGTGACCAGTTCGTTGGACCAAGCGGCCAGCTCGCGGTCGCTGCGCACATCGCCGTCGCCGGGGTAGTACACCGCGATGTAGTCGCTCACCCAGGCCTTGATCGCGTCCCACAGCAGCAGGGCGTCGTCGCGGTAGGGGTGCTCCGGCAACGCCTGCCGATCATCGAGGCCGCGCTTGCGCAGGTCGGCAGGCAGCATCGAGGCCTCGAAGTCGAAGGCCAGGCGGTCGCGCACCGCCCCTTCCTGCAGGGCCTGCAAGGGCGGCCCCAGGATGATGTCGCCGAAGGTGCCGGGGGACATGATGATCAGTGCCGCCAGCAAGTTGACCCACAGGTCGCCCTCGAAGTGCGGCACCAGCAAGGCATGCAGCGGGTGGCTGCTGGGCAGGCAGCGGTGCGTGGCCACGCAACAAGCTTCGGACACCAGGTGGGTGCGCCCCAGGTGCGCGAACATCTCGTGATAACAAAAGTCGGCGGTCTGCACCACCGTCTTGGCCATCTGCCAGCCCCAGTATTCGGCGCTGTCAGGCGAGCTGGCGCGCAGGAACATGGGGCGCCCCACCGGCGACTGACCGCACTGGATGGCCACCGGCATGAGCGCGCGACCGCCAGGCGGCACCACGAACAGGGCCATGGGGGCGTGGTTGTGGCTGACACCGGTCAGCGCCTTGTGGGTGGGCGTGCCGGGTGCCATCGAACCCAGCTCGACGTGATCCAGCAGGTAGGCCCGCTTTTGCGACAGCGCCGCCGCCAGCGTGTCGCCGCCTCCGGTGGCCTTGGCGTACTGCGCTTCGGTCAATGGGAAGTGGGCCGGCAGGCTGCTGACCCGCTTGAGCAGCATGGGGTTGGGGCCTGCCACACGCCAGTGCGCAAACAGCTCGTCGCTGTGGGGCTGGGGGGCGTCAGACGGCAAGGGCAACAGGCGGTAGAGCGCCTTGTAGCTGGCAAGCGGGTCAGCAGCCTCGGCACCGGCGGCGGCCGACTCGCCCACCTGCTGCGTCAGGGCCTTGGCGAGCGCGGGCACCTGCGATGCCAAGCCCAGCACTTCTTGCTGCATGCCCGCCACCTCCACGGCCACACCGGGCTGCACCCAAGTGCTGCCCCCTTGCCCCGCGACCAGCGAGCGGTGTCGCTCGTCGACGCGAGTCAGGGTGGCGCGCATGCGCTCGACCTGGGCGGTCAGACCCGGGTCGCGCTCGCGCGCCGAAGCGGGCAAAGCAGCCAGCAGGTTGGCGATCAGGCGAACGATCTCACCGATGGCGAGGATCAACCACTCCAGGGACGGCAACTCATCCAGCGGCAGGCCGAATGCGATGGGCGCGCCTTTGAGGTTCGGGCCGTTGGTGGTCCAGAGGTAGGTGAGCTTTTTGCTCCCCAACTCGGTGTTGCGAAGCAGGTTGCCCCACAAGCTGTCGTGCTGGGCGAGCGTGGGCACAGGCGGCGACAGCAGCCCCGCTGAGGCCTGGGCTGGCAGGGTCGCAGCACCGACGCCGGCCCCCATCCACTGAAATATCTCTCTGCGTTTGATGTTCATGGGTCACCCGCTGGGTTGGCTTGGACAGACCCAGTGTCCGAAGCGCCCCCCACGCGGGTAACCCCTTGCATCGATGGTCAGTCGATGATTTGCATCATCTGACGCACCAGTTTGTCAATTTCACGACAAGAAATTCAGGGAATCTCAAGGGGCGTTCAACCATGCGCATCAACCGACCCATCGCCAAACCCCAGGTGTGCGCCCGACTCACTCAGCAGGCAGCGCCACCTTCGAGAGCACGAAGGCCCTGACCGCGCTGGCGTCATAACCCAGCTCACTGCCCCAGCCATCGGTGGCGCTCGAGTCGACATACAAGGTCTCGCTGAAGCCTGCGACCACGCAGCCGTTCGGGTTGCAGCCAGCGGGCAGGTTGGTGGTCATCAGGTCGTGCACCGTCATCGTCGCGGGCGAGCCGCCAAAGGGGTCTTCGTTGACCAAGGGCGTGCCCGGGTTGTCCACGGAAGGCGCGCGGCTGGTGTCCAAGGGGTCCTGCGTGCGCGAGAGCACCGCGCGCGTGCCCCGCACCGTCTGGAAGCTGTAGCGCGCGAAACCATGCGGGTGCCAGGCCTGGTAAGGCAGCGACACCACGTCGCCATCGTCCACCTCCAGCACGCCGCAGCACTCGTCGGCCAAGGTGCTGCCCACGCTGGGCGCGGGCAGTTGCGCGTAGCAGGCGTTGTTGTCCACGTGCAGGGTCACGACGAGGCTGTTGCCCGAAACCAGGCCCAGCGGCTGCGCATCGGTCGTGTAGATGGTGCCGGTGAGGTCGGGCACATCGGGCACGACGAACTTGATGCCCAGCGCGTTGATGTCGATGGGGGCGCCCTGCGCATCGAACAAATCGACTTTGATCTGGATGCGGCCACTCTCGTCGGTGGTGCCGGAGACGATGCTGCCGTTGGCGTTGTAGCGCAGGCCCGGCACGAAAAGGTGGCTGGGCAGCTTGGCGCTGGTGAGGTGCTCGACGATCTCACCAGCACTAGGCGGCGTGTCCCACAGCCCTTCCGGCGCCACCGAGGGATAAGGGATCTGGGTCAGGTCGGGCACGAAGGTGCCATCGCCTTTGGGCACGGGCTTGGGGCCCAGCGTGTAGGGCGTCCAGGCGGGCACTGGCCCGGTCGGGGTGGGCACGTCGTGTCGGTAGTAATGCTGGATGCCGTCTTTGAGCGGCTGGAAGCTGCCACTGCCGCCGCGCCGCCAAGAGACCTGGTAGTGACGCACGCCCAGGGACTCGAGCTCGTTGGCGAACAGCAGGCGCGGACGCAGCAGGCCACCGAAGGGCCGACCGTCTGCCGTGAGGCCGTACCGGGCCGCCACTTCGGACGCGGAACGCGTGTCGCGCAGGTGCTTGCTGGCGCCGTAGACCTGGCTGAGGGGCAGGCCACCGATGGCCAGGAAGGCGACCCAGCGCGATGCGCCCGACGGCCCCACCACCGGCGGGCAAGGCGCGCACGTGTGGGCAAAGGGACTGGATGTGTAGAGCTTGACATCGGTGCCCGAGGCGTAGTCCCACCAGGTGTGACAAGCCACTGGCGTGGGCGCGTAAATGGTGGCCTTGATCGGGCCAAAGATGTGCTGTGTGGCCTTGAAATAGAGGTCCGGCGTGTCGTGGTTGTGGCAGCCCTGGAAGAACAGCGTGCGGAAGTGACCGCAGGCATCGGTGGTGGCGGTGCCCACGCGCTGCATGGTCACGAAGCGTGGGTAGAGCCAGCACAGCAATGGCCGGATCAGGACAGGGTTCTGGATCAGCGCCTGCTGGAACTGCAGCGTGCTGCCAGCCTGAGCGAGGTAGCGCAACTCGGTGGCTTCGGTCAGCTTGGTGAGGGTGGCGGAGCTGTCTGCTGTCAAGGCGTGGCTTTGAGCGGCCAGCGTGGTGGTGCCCTTGAGCTTGCGCAGCGACGCACCCGTGAATTCGAGGGGCAGCGGGTCGGGCCCTGGTTGCGGGATGGACACCGGTCCGCCGCGCACCGGCACATCGATGAGGGGCGTGGGGATGCGCGCGTTGGCGATGATGTCGCGCAGTCGGTCGATCACCAGCACCGGCAGCTTGGGGATGATGAGGTAGAGCGGATCGACCTCGTAGACCTCGACGGTGGCGTTGCAGACCGGGAAGTCGACTTGCTGGCCGCCAATGGTCACCTTCTTGAGCAACTGGCCCTGCACGAACACGGCCGAGCGCAGCCAGCACAACCAGTTGGGCTCGAAGACGGTGAGGCTGGCCACCAGCTCGCGCTGGCCGGGGCGGTAGGCCAGGTGCTGTTCGATGGCGCCGCGGCGAACAAGCTCGTCAAGGTCAGGTTGCTTGTCGTCGAGCTTGGGGCCCACGAGCACCCGCAGGTTGTCGGCCGCTGCGATGGCCTGGATGCTGAAGCGGGCTTCACCCTTTTCGTTGATGGGCGCACTGCCCAGCGGAGCGGCTTCTGAGCTGAAGACGTAGGCGTGGGCGTCGACCTTGGGGGCGTTGTTCGACGTCGCTTGAAAACGAACTTGAACCGCGATGTTCAGGGCAGTGGGTTTGCCCTGCTGAAGCTTGGTGGCCATGAAGACTCTCCTGTCGTTGAGGGTCGACACGAAGAGATCGACCTGGTGAGGTCAATCTAGTCTTCAAGGCTTGCGCATGCCTCCCAAAGCTTGGGGGGAGGATGAGGTCAGGGTAGGGGGGGCATCATCGGAACGCAGCGGGCATCGCGAGCTCGCCAGACAAGAAGCGCTGATCGCGCGTTTCGACGCAGCTTGGTTGACTCGACGGGTCCTCGACCTGCTGTCGCTGGACCTCTTCGCGGCGGCCCATGACAGCCAGCACTTGGGCCCTGTGCGTCAGCGTCTCCTGGTACATGCCCTCGTCATCGGGCTCGCACCGCTGGTGGAACCCTTCGATGGCCGCATCCAGCTCGGACAGCGCTTGGTCGTGACGCCCCAAGGCATGCAAGGCCCAGGCATGCGAGTCCAGGATGGCCGGCGTGGTGTCCAGCGCCAGGGCCTGAGACAGCAAGGACTCGGCCAGCTTGGGCAGCCTCGGTGGCTTCTGATCGACCAGGCCGTAGCCCGCAGAGTTGAGGCGATCGGCCAGCGCCTTGCGGCTGATGCCGGGCTCGCTCAGCCAGCTGCTTGCCAAAGCGCGGATCTCGCTGTCCGAGCCGTGCGCCAGCAACACATCCATGAGCTTGCTGCGGACGCGCTCTTGCGATGAAGGCAACCAGCCGTGGCGGAGCAGCCTTTGCAAGCCCTTGATCTGGCGTTGCGGATCGGTCTGGTCCATGACGGGGTTGAGCGCAGCCGCGAGCTTGCGGCACTCCCCTTCGTCGGTGCTGGTGTAGAGGCGCATGGTGGTGGGATTGCGACCCAGGACACGGGCCGTGTGCCCCCCAGGCAAGGACAGGCCACAGAAGATCGCGCCGCCCTCTGCGTCGATCAGGTAGGGGTGGTCGGCCACGCCGTTTTCGTCCTGGTCGACGAGCCTGAAGGTCATGCCCTGCTGCCCCTTTCCGAGCAGGGGCAACACCATCCAGTCCTGCGGTTCCACCGGTGTCTTCGAGCGGTAAACGGCGGTGCGTCCTTGCGCATCGGTGACGCCCTGGTGTGCATCGGGCCCACCCTCCCACTTCACGCCTTCTCGCGTGCTGACCTGGTAGCGGGCTCGCCGCCAGGGTCTGTCGGGCTGGCGGGCATCGCGCACCACGAACCGGTAGGTGTGCTCCCCCTCCCCCACCGAAGGGATGGCCTTGTCGCCGACCGAGGGGACCAGGCGTTCCAGGTAGGTCTGACCTTGCCCCTGATCGGCCGAGCGTCGGCAACAAGCCTGGGCTTGCACCGCGCAGGTGGCAGTCAGCATGAGGGCTATGGCGCCCATGAGGCACCTGGCGTTGTGGCGTGTCATGTTGGGGTCCTCAGGGTTGGCGGCAGCGAACGGCCTGCTTGGGCCATGTCTGCTGACCGCTCGGGCCGCGCACGATGAGCTGCCCGCAGCGAGCGCTCAATCGAAGCTTCCAGCCTTGAACGGCGCGGGCATCGGCGGCCTCGTCGCTTGCCTCGGTCATGGGCTCGCCGCCGTTCGGCAAGTGCACAGGCGCAGGCGCCAGCGTGCCGTCGGGCAGCAGGCGTGCGAGTTGCTGACCCGGGGTCGTCCACGCCAGGCCGTCCTCGGCATGCGGGTCGGTTCCCCACCATGGCGTGCGCAGCACCACCCGGCCGGAAGCGTCCAGCAGCTCCATGCCGGCCTGCTCGCCCGCCACCAGGTAGCGGTCGGCAGCGAGGCGCCAGCTTTGGCCGCGGCGAGGGGGCGTCAAGGCGCGTCCATCGGCAACGCGCCAGAGTTGATGCGTGAGCTGGCCCTGCGCATGAACGGACACGCGCACGACGTGATCATCGAGCCACTCGATGGCCTCGGGAGCATCGGTCAAGGGCGGCACGCGCCAGCCTCCATCCGGGCCCAACACGCCCCATTGCTCCCCTTGGCGAGCAAACAGCCAGTCGCCACGGGCCTCGCGCAGTTCGTGCACCTCGGGTGCGTTCACGCGCTTGGCAACGAGGGGGGCAATGAAGGTGGTGCCTGCGGCATCGCCATCGCCGTTCTGGCAGCGCAACCAAGGCCCCGACCAGCCGCTGCAAGCCGTCAAGGCGCCAGGCGGCAGGTTCAGGCGACGCCCATCCGAGCCGATCAGCACGGACCTCGAGCCCCCTTCGTGACCCGGGTGCCGGCCCCATGTCAAGCCATGGTGAAAGGCTTCCATGCCCAACCAATCAGGCGAGATCAACCACCGACCCAGGCCATCGATGGCGCCAAAGCGGCCATCGGTGCGCTGCACCACCACAGGGTCGGAGGGCAATTGACCGGGCATGAGCAAGGCCCATTCTGTGCGGGTGAGCACACGCAGGTCAGCGGTGACGACGCCTGGCTCGGCGGTGTCATCGTGCGGGTGCAGCAGGGCGCGGATGGCGCCAGGGACAACAGGCGATCGATCGCCCTCCCACAAGAACTCGATGCGGTGGTGCTTGAGTCGCTCACGCTCCTCGGCGCTGAGCACGGAGCGCCCATCCGGCCCGATGAGGTCAGGGGCCCCGCCATCTCGCTTGGGCGACAGCCAGATCCAGCCGTTTTGCAAATGCTCGTCGTGCTCGGAGGTGTCCAGGACCTCGATTCGGTCATCCGGCAAAGCGATCAACAGGGCCTCGTGCAGGTCGTACACCCAGGCATCGCCCCAGCGCTCTTGCCGTGGCGACGTCACGTGGCCCTGCGCGCGGTGGAGCTCGCGGAGGTCGGGCCCCAGCCACACCCACTCCGAGTGCGCGGGCGAGACCACCCACAGACCCGGCCTGTCCATTTCGATGGCCTGATAGCGGGTGCTCGACAGCGGCTGCCCCGTCAGGTCCACGAAGAGCCACCCGCCGGCGCGGTGCACCGCGACCTTGTCTGCATGCAGCAGCGGCTCGAGCTCGCTGCGCAAATCCAGGGGCGAGGCCAGCCAACGTCCTTCTTTGAGGGCCCAGAGCCCCCACCAGTTGCGCCCGCTGGGCAAGCGCACGCGGACTGGCCAGGCGCCGCCCACCGGTCGCCCCAATTCCACGACTTCGGTCGGCCACTGCACGACCTCGCCCGTGTCGAGCCGCCAGGTCTCGGACGGCGGGGTGACGCGCACACGGATGGCGCGGTCTTCCTGCATGCGGCGGTGGTCGAGGTCGAAAGACCCCGCCTCGCTCAACCACGGCGAAGCCTGCCCTGTTGCACTCAACCGCACGAGCCGCCCACGGTCGACGGCCCAGGCAAGGCCCTGCGCGTCAAACGACGTGACGTCGTCGTAGCGCGGCTCGAAGCGCCACCTCCCCTGCTGGTCGATGAAGCCCCACTTGCCATCCTTGTGCGCGGCAGCCAGGCCATGCGAGAAGGCCATCACGCTGCCATAGACCGGCTCGATCACCATGCGCCCCTGGATGTCGACGAAGCCCCACAGTCCTTCCGCATTCCCGGGCATCGGCACGCGCAACGCCATGCGCCCTTCGCTGGGCAGGTGGTGACACCAACTCGCATGTTCGATGCGATCGGGGCACTCCTGGGTCCAGTGGGGCGCTGCCCACGCGAAGCCGCACCCAAAGCCCCAGCCAGCCATCAGCCAAGTCGCGCTCGAGAGCGCGCCGCAGAGGACCCGCCTGCGCGGGCGCCACATGTTCGCCGACATCACCGGCCTCCTTCCAGCAGCCAGACGGCCTGCAAAAACTCGCGAGAAACACCCGTCAACTGCAAGCCGCCGCCCTCACCTCTCGAGAAGGTCAAGAAGGGGTAGGTCTGGCGCTCCAGCCGACCTGCCAGGGGCAGGCCCAGGCCCATGGCAAATGGCTGACCGGCCTTCGCTGGTCGGGTTCGCATCAGCTTGTCCAGACCTGGCAAACGCACATACCAGACCTGCGCGCACTGCTTGGCGAACTCGACCTCTGGCTCGGGGTAGAGCCCCCCGTCACCCACCGGCTCGGCGCGCCGGATCCACTTGAGCAAGGCCTCTCCCAGATTCACCTTGGGTGCCTGCTTCACATCAAAGCCGATTTCGCTCAACAAGACCTCTGGGCGACGGGTCACCGCCGACAGCGTCGACATGGCCCGAGACGGATCGGCCTGGTGCCGGCGCCACCCCTCGCTGTCCGCGGCACTCGGCTGCTGGCCTTGCAGCAGCGCTTGCCAGGTTGGCAGCCACGCGGCCAGCCAGTCAGCGTGATCACGCCGGGCTTGCTCCTGACTCCACGCGGTGGCAGCAGGCACGCAGCTGGCATCCACGGGCGGCTCATCACGGCGAACCCAGCGCGGTGGTAGGCCCAAGGCTTCGCAGCCTTCGCACAACAAGCTGCCATCGCCCGACGCCGAAGGCTTGAGACGCACGGCCACCGCCTTGGGCGAAGTGCAGGCCTTGGCCTGCCCTGCAAGCTCGCCGTGCCACGCCACCAGCCGCACACCGGACGGGTCGGGGCAACGCGTCCACACAGCGGGCAAACGTGCATCGTCCGCTTCATCCGGTCGGGCGAACAGGTCGAACCCCACGTAGGCTGTCCAGGCACTGAGCTGGATGCTGGGCTGACGCAATTCGCGCAGCCTGCGGTCGACGAAAGCGCGGTGGACCTCGCCAGCGTCGCCAAGCCCCACGGGCACGTAGCGCGCGTCGATCACGGCGCCCTGCCTCAAGGCCATCGGGTGGTCATCGCGACGGGCTCGCAATGGCCGGGGGCGATCGGCCTGCCGCACTTGCCAGAGGCCGTTCTCGTCGGGCGCGAGCACCAACTGGTGCCGGTCGAGGCCGAACTGGGCCAGCACTTGCACCGAGCCATCGTCTCCCGTGTGCAGGGCATCGATGGACGAGTACACAGGCGCCAGCAGCTCGCGCAGGCGATCATCGAGCAGCCCGACTTGGCCCACCCAGCGAACAGACAACAGGCCACCATCGTCGGCACCGCCGTCGAAAGCCTCGTAACGCTTGGTCGACAAGGGCAGCGGGCACTCACCGCTGATCGCGTGGCAAACGCCTTGCAAGCTCCCCTGGCTGACGATCACCCAGGGGCTGCGGGAGCCCACCCACGACACGCTACCGAACTGCACCGGCAACACCGCTCGCCCAGCCGCATCGAGCACGCCCTCGCGGTGCCCCTGCCTGACCTCGAACAACCAACGCGTTTTCGAGGGGTCTTGCGGCCACAACCGCACGGGGCGAAGCTGTGTCCAGATGGCATCTGTGATGACCCGTCCCTCGGCGTCGAGCACCCCCTGTCGCTGCTGCGCGCCAGAAACGACGAAGCCCCGAGGTGCGTCGCGCTCCCCGAATGGCTCGATGTGCTGGTAGCGCAAGGCCGTGATCGCTTGCCCGTCTGCGTCAATCAGCCCCCAGGCCCGATCTCGGGTGACGACGGCAACTCGCCCGGCCGGCACGATGTGCTCGTAGCGGCCTGCGGGCACCAGCGTTCGCGAACCATCGGCCGTCAGCAATGCCCCATCGGCACCGATGCGTCGGCCTGCTTGAGGAGAGTCTGTGAACCTGGACTCCTCAGACGACACCGACTCGCTCGCTCCCGCCCATCCGGCTGCAGCCAGCGCCCAGGCCACCAGCAAGCCTTGCGCGCTCGATGCGACACATCGCTTCACCCATTTTTTTGTCATGTTGATTGTTCTTTCAAGAAGGTGCCGTTTCGTCTCTGACGACCCATCGCACCACCACCCAGGCCAAACCTGCACCGGCCAGCACGTCGATCACGTTGTGCTGCCAGGTGGTCAGCGCAGACATCGCGACACCCATGGCCCACGCATCGCACCCGGCATGGGCCCAGCGCGCGCGCAGCACCGATCGCCAGTGAGACCAGAGCACCCCCAGGATGGCCACATGCAGTGAAGGCACGAGGTTGCTCGCCCCGTCGAAGGAGGCCAGGGCCTGGAACCACGGCGCCCACACCGAGCCACCCACATCAGGCCAGCGCTGCAAACGCATGGGCCACCACGCGAAACACGCGAAGCAAGCCAGCTGCACCAGCAACAAGCGAGCAGCCAGCCGATGAAGGCTGACGCCATCGCGTGCCACGAAGAAAGCCAGCACGTAAGCCACGTTGATGCTGCAATAGACCACGATGCTGGACGGCCAGAAGGGCACCCAGGCATCCCACGGCCCTTGCGACCCCGGCAGGCCTTCGAGGCGCAGCGCGCGGCGAAGCGTCAGCTGGTAACCCGCAGCGAACACCGCCGCGCAGGCCATCAGCAAGGTCACCGCTTGGGAACGGCTGGCTCGCTCGCTCACGACGCAGGCCACCCCAGCGCATACACGGCCGCAATCACGTGCTCGCTGGCCGCGTCTGCCGGAGCCTGCCTCTGCGCAGCGACGTGAGGACCCAGTTCACGCAACAAGGCGCGGTCCTGAAAGGCCCCGATGACCACGCCACCCAGGCCCATGCGCGCGGTCTGAGCCTGCCACGCGCCGATCCAGGAGCCGGCTTCGAGCAACATGAATCGCCCGCCTCGCTCACCGTATTTGTTCACGTGGGGACCGGCTTGCGCGGTCACCACCAGGACCGCTGCCGGCCTGTCCATGTCGACACCCAGGATGGGCTTGAGCCGGTCCCAATCGGGCGCCGGACCGATCGGCGTCAAGCCATGCGACAGGGGGTCGTATCCCTGCACGGAGGGCGCCAGAACCGCCCCCTCTCGGGCCAGCCGCCACCCGATCACGTGCACCTGCAACGGGTACTTGCCACCGCCCGACGCCAGCCCTCGGCCGCCATCCCGGCGCCGAGCCATGGGCCACAACAAGGCTGACAAATCCGCCAGCTCGATCGCCCGATCGGAGAACGCTCGCACGCTGCGCCGAGGCGCCCAGGCATCGACCACCGAGGCATCGGGAGCTGGCAAGGACTGAACCGCCGAGCTGAAGCAGGCGCGCAAAGGCGCGTGCTCGAGTGCGGCGTCCTCTTCGATGCGCTGATGCATGAGCAACGCGCGCGTCGGGTTGAGTTCGCTGGCCCGCCAAAATGCCTTGAAGCAAGGGGCGCCCACATCGGGCCCAGCCACCGCCGGATCCTGGTCCGCACGGGGCAGGCTCGACGTCCAATGCGGCACCACTGTCGCATCGATGAGGGGTGGATTGATTTCGTTCATGGCTACCTCGTCATCAGCCCAGGGGGTGAGGCCAGGGGTTGGACAGCGGGTGATGGGCCACGGCATCCGGGTAGCGCCAGCGCCAGTCACCGGTTCGCCCGCCGAGGAAGGGGGCGCGTTCGTCTGCGTGCAGCAAAGACAACTGGGGCGACAACACACGGACCACCCGAAGCCCCGCCTGAGCCACGTCAGGAGGCGTGAGTTCGCGGTAGGCCAACTCGATGCCGCGCTCGAGCAGGCACAGGACGAGGGCTCGCAGTTGCGACAGCTCGCTTTGGGGACCGGTGTGTGCCGGCCCCTTGGTCATCGCGTCATGCGCCCGATGCCTGCGGTGTTTCAACAAAGGCAGTTGCGCCCAACCCTGGGGATGACAGGTGTAGTAAGCGGCATGCTCGTCAAAGCGACGCAGCGCAGCAGGCTCGGCCGGCACCGACGACTGTTGCACCAGGTGATCCGCAAAGCGCAGGCTTTGCGCCCATTCCAGCCAGGCTTTGTCGAGGGCTTCGTCCAGTGTGGCTCGGCAGGCGATGCCGAAGGCGTGGCGCACCTGCCCGCGCGCATGGTGACGCCCCATCACAGCGACCACCGGGTGAGGGCTCCAAGCCTGGGTCAGGTCCAGCGCCACCACCTCGGCCCCGATGGCCAACGCCACGCTCGCGCATCGCTCGGGCAAGTCAATTTCCAGGCCTCCCAGCCCATTGAGCCAGGTCACCGCCAGCGCATCGCGCTCCAGCACCTCTTGGGTGGCGCGCAACAGGGCTCGCCAGGGCCCCGAACCTGCCGAGTCCTTCTGGGCCGCCAACCCGCTGGAGGTGGAAGGCATGCGCACTCGCCCTGCCCTCACACCCAAGCCCACCAGCTCTTGCGGCACCCACACCCGCCGGTTGTCATGCAGGCAAAAAACCGGGCTGAAGCCATCGTCGTCACCCACGGGCATGGGCCACGGGAACCCGGCTTGCGCACGCTGGGCGGACGAGTACAGCGCGAAGCGGTCTTCCGCCCACAGTTCAAGCTCAGGCACGTCCGCGCGGCGACGAACAGGCACCGACACCCTCGCTGCGGCATAGCGCTCCAGGGCCTCGGCCACCGCAGCTTCGCATGCCTGCACCGGGTCTTGCCAAGCCACGGCGCCAGACACCCCTTGCCAATCGTTGACAGGCTCGGCGGGCACCGCCACGTGGACCATGCCTGGCACCTCCCAGGCCTCGGCGCGAGCCCGGTGCCATGGCAGGCAGATGCCCGTGCGCGCGTCTGCAGCCGCCATCAAGGTGGCATGCGATGCGGGCGTGGGCGTCGTCGACGCGAAGGCCATCGCCATCGTTCAGAGCGCGCCCATCCAGGCCATGGCCTCGAGCACGATCGCCCCCAAGGTGGCGACCAGCCACACCGCGCCCACCACGATGGCCTGCACAGGCCCGATCCCCGCACGTTGGTGAAGCCTGACCCAGCCGACCAAGGACAGCAGGGCCAAGCCCGACGAGATCACGATGGCGCCGATGTCACCCAGCATGGAGCCAAACAAGGCGAACACCATCACCATCACCACCCAGAACCAGGTTGACGACAGCAGGCTGGGCTCGTCAGCGGGCGAGGTGCTCTGTGTCGCGGCCGGGCTCGACTCACCGCTGGCCTCGCTGTTGACCGCGTTGGCGCTGGAGATCTCCGCGTCTGCGGGCGCCACGCCTTCGGGATGAGCCCAGGGGTTCGTGGGCTCGATCGGCCCGGCAGCGGGCACGCCGTCTTCGCCATCGCCTCGCGCCCGCTTGCGCAAGTGCGCCAGGTACATGCTCGATGCGACCACGGCACTGCCCAAGGTGACCACGCAACTGCTGCAGCACGTGCTGGTTGAGCCGCCAGCGGCAGCCGTTTCAAGGTGCTGACGCGCGCGGGCGTCGAACTGAGTAGGCAGTTTGATCATTCGAATAATTGGCTCGGAAGCACGCCGTCAGGTCAACGGACCCACGGCAAGTTGAAAGGCGGTGCCAGTTCGGCGTCTTCGTCTCGGCGCGAGGCCTGGCAGACGGGGCAGCCGGGCTGCACGTGCACGTGATGTCGGCTCAGGCGCAGTTGACGCAGGTCGAGCGCCGCCACGCGCTCCACCAACTCGGGCCCCAGTCGCACGACATCGGACAACAAGGCCGCGACACCGGCGGCCCGACGCAACATCTCGGGCTCAGGCGGCGGCTGCAGGTCGCCCCATCGCTGGAGCACACGCTGTCCCAGGCAAGACACGCAGGCGGTTTGACCTGGCACCACCAGGGGGCCCACGCTCAAGGTGTGGTGGTGGGCGAGGTCCACCAGCAGGTGAGGCCCTCTCCGATGCCACGGGGGGTATTGCCGCAACAGCTCCGCCCAGCTCGCCGAGGTGCGCACAAGCAAGGTCAGGGGCGCATCGTCCGAGGCAGATGCGAGCCGCCAGCCCTGGCGGCTCAAGCCTTCGACCAGGGCTTCGCACTCGGCACCGAACCACACCAGGCGGGCATGGGCCTCGAACGGGCGCTGTGCGCCCTCGGGCACCAGCGCACCCAGCCGCCTGAGTTGCCGCAGTGCAGCGCCGAGCTGTGGGTCATTGGCCCAAGCTGCGGCGTCACCGCCGGCGCACAACTCGATCAGGCGAGCGTGCAGGGCCGGCGGCGCTTCGTCGACGAGGTACACCTCGTCAGCGCCGGCCTGCACCAGCAGGTGCTCACCCAGCGATTCGATGCGCCAGGCTGGGCTGATGCGCCAGCTTTGCGTTGCCACTTGCGCCATCGACTGATCAGCGAAGCGGGGCGTTTGAAGCAAAACCAATCGGCCTCGCCATGGCGCCGGGCAACACACCCGTGAAAACGGTGCGGGACATGGATTGCTCTCCTTGGTTTGTGCTTTGAGGCCATGCTCAGAGCAAGGCTTTTGAATGGACGTGATTCTCGGGGCTGGCGCGCTCGGTCGAGCGCAACACGCCCCCCTCTAACGGGGGACGGATCCCCTCGGAGCACCGCCCACATGAACGATGCCCCATGGGAAGTCATTGCCTGAACAGCGGCAAGCCCGTTGAAAAGTGGAGCCCCTTCTCTCGGCACAAACGCTCCATCAGGCCCTCGTCAGGCCGATCCGGAACCGGACGTGGTGTGCTGTCCCATTGGAATCGGCCAGACCACTTCGGCAGTGGCGCCGGCGGCAACGGAACGATGAGGTCCAGATCGGTCAACATCCCTCGGTCTGATTCGTGACCGATGAGGAACATCCGGACGCGCTCGTACCGCGCGGCTCGCGCTGGATCGGGTTCGACCGCCCGCGCTCGGAAGGGCCAACGGCCTCGCCGCTCGCCCTCGAACAGGGCTTTCATGTCGGCGGCGGCAGCCGCGCTGCCTGCGGCCACGGCACGCTGCAGCGTGGGCAAGCCCTCGGCGAAGTTCTTCGCCCTGAGCAAATCACCCGCCACGACGGTGATCGAAGGTGCGTGACCTTGCTGGGCAGCGCAGCGATGCAAAGCCATGCCCAAGTCCCTGGTTCCCGGCCTGGCCACATCGACCACCCTCGCCATGGTGGAGTCGCCCAGCAGCCATTCAGCCAGCTTGTGCTGGGCCACCGGGCTGCCCAGGTCAGCGGCCATGCGGTGGTCGTCCAGGGCCTGCTGCAGGTTCCAGCCTTGTTCCGCAAAACCGGCACGGCGCAAGTAGCCGTCGGGCAGGCGCCTGTCGATCATCTGTGCGATGACACGATCGACCTCTTCCTGCCGATTCATCCGCAAGGGCGTGGCAACACCGTCGTATGACTGGTCCACCAACACGTACAACCAGTCCATCAGGTACCAGCCCGCCTTCGGATGTCCGTGGGCATGGGCAACGCGGAGGTAGCGCGCCACCTCGTTGAACTCGGCCATCTGCGACTCACGAAGCGATGTGTTCGATCGCTGATTAAACAGGTACAGCCCGCGCTGAAAAACCCGCTCGACGTCGGCCGACACTGCGGGAAGGTGCTCGCTCTCAGCGGAGCAGCGAAAGGCCCATTGGGGCAGCTGAACGGCCTTGCTGGCGGCCCAGACTGGAGAGGCAGGGGCGAACCCCAGCAGCGTCAAAGCGATCAGGCTCCGAGTGAGATCCACGACCAACGCGTTGATGGCACCGATGTTCATGCCGTGAAATCCAGCAGCATGATGGCGTATTCACGGCGCCAAAACAGGATGGAGCCGAGTACGCCTTCCTGATCCATGACGCACTCGTGCTGCTTCATGTGTGCTCACGTCTTGAGTAAAGGGGAGTGGAACGGGAGAAGCTTCACGCACAGAGCGTCGAAGCGCCCAACGCAGCGTTGCACAAGATTCTGGTTTCCCATCCCGTTTGACGCGCGCTGATAGCGCGAAGCGCCGCCTCAGTAGTCCAGCTTGCCGTCCAGCCGCTGCCCCCACCAGGGTGCGTACCACTGGCCCCGCGCGTTGTGTTCGCGAAACTTGCGATTCGGGTCGGGTGGTGTGTGGTTCAGCGGTGGGAAAACGAGCATGGCCCGACCTGCCTCTGGGTCGCGCGTGGAAACGTACAACACGGGGTGGTTTCGTTGGTGCGCCGCGTAGGCTGCCATGAGCAGCGTGTACGTCACGTTGTGTGCGCCCAGTTCGCCAAGCAAGGCAGCCATGTCGATGCGGTCTTTCAAAACATCGATGTCGGGCATCAGGTCGTGAGCAACTGCACCCAGATCAGCCAGGCGCTTGGCCGCTTCAGGCGAGCCCTTCCCGCAATCGGATGCCAGCGAACGGATGCTGCGTGGGTCGACGTCGGCTTCTGCGCATGCTTTCTCGATGGCTGCACGCATGGCAGACTGCCAAAGGGTTTCGCCTTCCTTGCGCTTGTGTTCCTTGTTCATCGGAACGGTGTGGATGGCACTGAAATAGGCAAGGGGCTTGCGGCCGGTGTCAACATTGGCATTCCCCACCATCAGGACGATTGCGGCTTCGTTGGGCTCACCACCCTTGGGATAGTCAGGAATATCGACAGAGGTTTGCCAAATGACTTTGCTATCCGGCGAAGAGATCAAACGCCATCCTGCCTCTGCGGCACGCCAACCGCAAAATCCTGGAGCATAGGTCACGGCAGGCTTGGAGGTCAGGCCGAAGGCTAGATATGCCTCATCCTTCCAAAGATGAACAGCCTCCGCTTCGGTTCGCTCATCCGCGAAGCCAGCAATCACATTCAGGCCATCCATGCGAACACCTTTCCACATAAACATGTGGAAGTTCTCGACTGTTTTTCCGTAGTACGTCACAACGAACTGGAAGCTCAGCGTCAGCTTGTTTATGAGCGACTCATCGCAGGAGTAGCGGCCGTTCTCCCACGGCCTACCCGCAGCTGGGGTAATAGATTTGTATTTGGCACGCGGCGAGCCTGACGGCCCCGGCTTGAGCAGAGACGAGAGGTGAGCCGCCAATGAGTAGCCAGGATCGAAAAGTGGCGAGATGGCATTCGCACCTACCAATTGAACAACGGCACCCTTGTATGGAGAGGCAGGCATCGGCGAGTCAGAACTGGCAACGTCAACAGCCTTTTTTGCGCCCACGTCTTTTGGAAGCAACGCACTGAAGAAACCCATGGACATCAAACCTTTCAATAGATCCCTGCGCAGTGACACGGTCAACCTTTCAATTTACCAAGGAGATGTTGCTCCCGTTGATCACTGATCTTGATGAAGCGCCCCGGGTTTCGCTGAGGCTTCAACACTGGAGAATGGAGCCATGAAGAAGTCCCCGACGTTTTCGCCTGTGGTCCGTGAGTGCGCGGTGCGCATGGTGCTGGAGCACCGGGCAGAATATCCGTCGCAGTGGGCGGCCATCGAATCGATTGCCGAGAAGATCGGTTGCGTTCCGCAAAACCTGGGCGGTCTCATGGGGACGCTCTGATCGAATGAGTGGGATGCGAGCGCGGCGCTAGATCGAAACAATGAAGGCGCCGACGGCTAAGGCATACGTCAGCAGGATGCCGTTGAGCAGCGGAAGTTGCGCATCACAGCGATGTAGGTAAAGGGCGGGGATTCGCACATTGGCGCTGAAGCGCCCGTCAAAACCTGGGCGATACACTCTGCGATTGCCATCAGATTTATCGCATCGCAACCAAAGGGTCGCTAAAAATCAATTGCTGCGCGGGCGTTCGATCTTATGTGACACGTCGTCAGCGGCCTGCTTGATCCACGATATCCCCGCCTCCATGTAGCGTTCTACATCCCTTTTGACGTCAGCCGCGGATTCGTCTGCGGCAGTAGCTGCCTGCTTAGCCCTTTTCTGTGTCGCATTCATTGCGCTGGACGCGGATTGCTGCACAGACGTCAGGGCCTCTTTCGTTCGCTGTCCAACTGTCTCAGCCGCATCTCCCGCCTGCCGGACTTTTTGCTTGGCGTAGGTGGCAAGCTCCAAGGCCTTTTGCTCAGTAGCATTTGCCATCTCGGTTGCAGCACTTAAAGCTTCCTGCGCTTTCCGCTGAGCCGCGACCGCCGCCTCACGAGCTTTTTCCTCTGCGGCATGAGCAACCCGTTGGGCTGCGCTCACGGCTTCCTGCTTTTTGCGTTGCGCATAGGCTGCGGCCTCTTTTGCCTTGCGCTCAGCGGCAACTGCGGCCTCCTGAGCAGCTTGAGCAGTTGCATTTGCTGCCATCGTTGCCTGGCGCATGCTTGCCTCGTATGCCGACCGACTTGCCTGCGTTACGACCTGAGTAGAGTCGTGAATCCAATCACTTGATTCTTGCCAAACGCTGCGCGTGGATTCCGCAATCCCCCGAGCCTTGAAATAGCTAAACGGATCGCCTATGTTGCCAATGAAGTCAACCTTTGAATCATGAACATATCCTCGAACGAAATCGAGCACGCCTTTGGATGCGATTGAATCCCAGGCTCGCAATTGCCACTCTTCCGGCTTGACCCAATAGGCATAAGTGTTCGCGGGATTGGCCCAGCGAACCCTTTTCCCCAGTGCGGCAGCTTTGCGGTACTTGTTTACCTCCCAGGCCATGCCTTTGGGACCGATGTTCTTGTACCAGTCTTCCTTGCGTTGGGTGTCGCCAGCGTTGTCAACGCCAAGTCTGTGCATCGTTCCATAGGCTGAGTAGAGCAGCTCGCGATGGCGTTTGGCTTGATCCTCAATCGTGCCGGAGTGAGCTCCCCAAGCAGCCATGTAAGCGCGATAGGCATCTTCCGTTGGCGAGTAGCATTCGAACCGTTCTTGAAATAGAGGAAAGTTGACAGCTTTGACTCGCTCGTAGTCCAACATGCGGACACCGGACCCAACTGCTTCACGCATCATGTCCCTCATAGGAATACGAGCGTAGTTGTTGCTGATCTTCTGGGCGTTCGGCTCATAGCCACCACCCACGTCTGAATGAACGCCTGGATAGGTCTTTTCCACCCACCTAGAATCCAACTTGCCAGCCTTGCGAATCAAATCGACTGGGAACGCGAATCGCAGCTCATGCCCAGCCACATAGTGGACACACCGCTCAACCTTTTTGGACACGATCAAGTCACGCTCATCCCATGGATAGCGCACGTTCTGTGCAGGAACGCCAAAAGAAGCCACGGTGTCGAAAATACCCAGAAAGTTGACTCGAATGGGGTGACCTTTGTAGGTCAAGCCATCAGTGCCATCCTTGCACTGACCGATAACCCGGTTCGCGAATGCGCGGGCCAGTGCTGCACCACGTGAGAACCCAAACACCGACAAGTTGATCATCTTGATCAAACGGTGCTTGGCCAGCGCGTCATTCACCTCGGAAAAGGACTTGCTGCGGCTCTGATCAGCGTACTTTTTCAAGTCTCCGCCCGCGCGCTGAGCGTTGGCAATCAGCACATCTCGAAGCCTGGCATTGACATTGTCTGATCCAAACTCCATGCGGCGATCTCCACCAGCGCCGGCAACGCCGCCAGTAACCGCATCTTCAAACCATGTGTCTCTTAGATCGCTGTAGTCCTTGCGTCCATTGAAGGGGGTGCCCACACCAGACACGTAAATCGGGTAGATCGGCTCACCTCGAGGTGCGGCCATCTCTGCTGCGCGCCACATGCGAGCAGGATTGCTCCACTTTCGAGGGGCGTCGTCTTCGTCCTTGTTATTCCCTGTGCCATCGAAAAACACAGATATGTGGATGACGTCACTACAGTCTTGGCAAGGACCCGGAGCTTCTTTTGAAACATCCCGATTGGCGGCCAAGGCCGCTTTGATGGCGTCATTGGGCATGGCGCCGTTTCCACTGAATATCAAACTCATGGCCTCGTGTGCTCACATCGGGGAAGTGTTCACTTAGCACCAATTCGACAACATCGTCTGCATAAATATGAACCCCCAAGAAGGTGACCTTCGAGGGAACGTCCTGGAGTTCAGGAGTATTTCTAGCCAAGACGGTTTCACCATTTCGAGCCATCCCCTCGGGACCGCCTAAGCGCCAGGAAATTTTTTGACTCCCTAAGGGAATTGAAACCCCCGACATCGTGCCTCGGCCGCTGTAAGGCCAGGGTCCAGCCACGCCAATGTCGGTGCGGTTCAGGTAGACATCGAAAATGGGCCTGTCCAAGTAGCTGAACAGCACCACATCCAGGTTGACCGACATAGGCTTTGCCTCGCATGCGGAAAGGAACAAGAACCCCAGACCGGTTGTAGCAATCTGGCGGCGGCGAAGATCAACGGACACGTTCTTCATGGCATCGCTTCAAGGGCTTGATTCAATGTGAGCTTGTGGGCGCGCACTTGCGCCAGCAAATCCGTGATCTGAGGATCCTGCAACATTGCGGGACCGTAGATGAGCCCCGCACAGACATAATTCACCATATCACTCATGCCAGTCAGGCCAAGTACCTTGGCTTGCGCGAGATGCTCAAGGACAACTGCGTATCGTTGACGCGCGTCCAAGTCCCCTAACAGGTGATCTTGATTGAGTTCGACGTAGTGCAAAACATGATCTGGCACGCTGGCATCAACCAACATGTCCATTTGCGCATAGGTCAACTTCACCGGCATGGTGAGAAGCGGCGCCTCTTTTTCCACGATCCGGAGCGAATGGACTTCACCATTCCTATCCCAGTACCACCAAGACCGGATCCCCATGGTCAACGCCATGCGCTGCGTTTCATCCAAGACTGGCCCCGACACATGCAGAGTCCCGTCGTCTTCCTGACCAACCAACGTACCCAGGATCAGCGGATCCCAGAAAGCAAAGAACATGTCCTCGCCATCTGGCAGCATGACTTCAGTCCACCGCTGCAGGTGTGCATACAGGTCATCGAATCCCAAAGGAGAAGCCAAGATCGAAACACAGGGGGCACCTGAGGCATGACGCTCGATCCACCTCCAAGCTCCTTGTGACGTACCCTCACTCGCAGGCGGCGACGGCAACTGGACAAGATGAGGTGAATGAGCCGCAATGGGACTGTCTTGCGTTGCATCGAACAAGCAGCGATACCTGAGGTGAGAGGTTTGAACCAGAGCACCCGGCAACGCCTTGTGTTGAGCGGCGTCAGCAATGGCATACCAATGACAAGACTCGTCAACGAGCGATGACGCCCGCCAAGGCCACGACTTTCTCTCAGCAGAATACTCGCTCATTCCAGGATACTCCTCTGAACGAAGAGGGCGTGCCACGTACCGTGCAAACGCCATTGCTTTGCGCACTGCCAAGCAAGGAAGATGAACCATGCGCCCATGCAAAAAGGCCACATCGTCGCCCCAGCAGTGAAGCTGAGAACAAAGGCCACCATTGGCGTCATGACCAACATCTTTGTGGGTCGCGCAATTCTTTCGTCAAGGCGCTTCCAAGCCTGGTAACAGCAACACAGCACGAATGGCACACCCACAAGAAAAAGGCCTACAGCACGATCTCCACCGTGCTCCGCAAACAGGTCTTTCATCAACCCTGCATACGTCATTCCAAGGAAAATCGTCAGTGTGCTGCTCATTGTGAGCGCCACGATCGCAAGGCATTTGCGCATCACACACCTTTGTTGATGAAAGCAGAACGCTGAGCCGCGCGCTTGGCAAGGCATTCCAGGCAAACAGACTTGGGCATGACAGGCATGGTGTAGCTCTGACTTGAGCCCCCCACCATCGACTTCTGCCCCGCCTTGACCGTGATCTTGCCCGGGCATTGCGCCGTGAACTGTCCGCCCTCGATCGTGATGCTCGCGCCCCCCGCCACCGACAGCACCACGCGCTTGGCCGCAGCGATGTTGACCACACCATTGGCGGTCTTGAGCTCCAGCGTCTGCTTGGCCGCGACTTGAGCCGGCCCAGCTTGCGCCTGCAGGTCGATCGGCCCTTGTGCCGCGATCACGGTGATGCCTTTGCCTGCCGCTTCTGCGCCCGGCTGAATCGCTCCAGCCAACACCCCGATTCCCTGCGCCGTGTGCACGCGCACCTGCCCACCCACGGCCCAGTGGCTGTCTTGCCCGCTGGCGATCTGGGTGGTGTCCTGGCTGCTGAGGTGCAAGTCTTGCCCTGCGGTGATGCCGATGCCCGCTTTGCCCACCAGCGCGATGTTGGGGTCGGCCATGTGGGGCAGCTTGTCGGCTGCCGCGCCGGTGGCCTTGTCCGCCGCGTCGGCGATCGCGTTGGGCAGGCTCGTGGTGCTGACTGTGCCCATCAGGCTCTTGGTGAGGGCGGCCGCCGGTGCGAGGGTGTCGTCGAGCGTGCTTTGCTTTGCGGCGCGGCTGCCAGCGGCCGTGGCCAGGCCCACGGTCTGGTGGGTGGTGGCCGCCTGGTTGAAGGTCTCGGCCAGTTGCTGCATCTGGCGCGCGAGAGCGATGCCGGCGGCGTTGTCGCCTGCAGGCTCGGCGGTCTGGCCCAAGCCATTGCGCAGGCTGAAGGTGCTGAGCAGCACGCCGCGTGCGGCGCGCACACCGCCCCAGGCATCCGATCGCAACTCAAAGCCCAGGCCCCGGAAGCTGCCCCGGTGGTTGTCGGCCTGGTGCAGCAGGTGGCCCATCTGCAGCCAGGTCTGGGCCTGGGTGGTGTGCAACTGGGTGCGCAACTGCTCGGGCGTGTCGTCCCACACGAGCTGGTTGTGGCCGCTGCCGCCGAACTCTTTGCTCTTGATGCCGCTCAGGGCTGCGGCATTGGCCTGGCCTTGTGCGCCTGGGCTGGCCGCTGCGCTGGCCGCGCCGTGCCAGGCGGGGCTGTGGCCGCCAGCGCCCGAGCCGATCAGGTTGCCTTGCGAGGCAGGCGTGTGGTCGGTGGACTGGGCCAGCGCACTCTGGTCGGTTTGCGAGCCCTGGGCGGCCTGGCCACCGGGCGTGGGCGCGATGCCCGATTCGCCCTGGCCGTTGTAGAGCGCGGCCATGACCACCGGGCGGTCGATGTCCCTGCCCA
>CAYJXE010000030.1:0-53437 GCA_964373965.1 uncultured Aquabacterium sp.
CTGGTCGGCAAGGTCGTCTCTGACGCCCGCGCCAAGACCGTGACCGTGCTGGTCGAGCGCCGTGTCAAGCACGAGCTCTACGGCAAGATCGTGGCCAAGTCGAACAAGTACCACGCTCACGACGAGAACAACGAGTTCAAGGTCGGCGACGTGGTCGAGATCAGCGAAAGCCGCCCTCTGTCGAAGACCAAGAACTGGGTCGTGACCCGTCTGGTCGAGAAGGCTCAAGGCGTCTGATCGCCTCGGTGAAGGCGGGGTCAAACCTGCCGCTCACCCTCAAAAACCGGCGTCCAGTCATACTGGCGCCGGTTTTTTCATGGGCGCTTGATTGTTCATCGCGCCCGGTCACGCTTGACGCACATCGCACAAGAGGAGTTGCACATGATCAAGGTTGGAGACAAGTTGCCCGCAGGCACGCTGTTCGAGTACATCGAAGTGGAAGGTGAGGGCTGCAGCCTGGGCCCCAATCCCTTTGACATCGAAAAGAGCACCGCTGGCAAGACCGTGGCCATCTTCGGCTTGCCGGGGGCTTTCACGCCGACCTGCTCGGCCAAGCACGCTCCCGGCTACATCGACCTGGCAGAACAGTTCAAGGCCGCTGGCGTCGATGAGATCTGGTGCGTGTCGGTCAACGACGCCTTCGTGATGGGCGCCTGGGGCCGCGAGCTCAAGGCCGCCGGCAAGGTGCGCATGATGGCCGATGGCAGCGCGGCCTTCGCCAAGGCCACTGGCCTGACCTTGGACCTGAGCGAGAAAGGCCTGGGCCTGCGCTCGGGCCGCTATTCGATGCTGGTCAAGGATGGCTTGGTCACGCAGCTCAACGACGAAAAGGGCGGTGGATTCGCGGTCAGCGATGCAGAGACGCTGCTCAAGCAGGCGCAGGGCTGAACGCTCCCTGTCATGGCGCGCTTCGCGCCTGATGACGGTGCAAGCCGGGCCTGGTCGCCCGGCTTTTTCTTGGGTGCTTGCCTTTGCTCGTGTCGAGACGGGGCTGGCCGTGGCCTGGGCCCCGCGCCCGGTGCCCTGAGCGCGCACCTGCAGCGTGCGCCAGGAGCGCCTCAGCCCTGGCACGCTTTAAGCATGAGGCTCCCTTTGAAAACCTGACCATTTGGTCAAGTTGCACCCAACGGAGGATGAGCCGTGAGCCAGAGTGCATGCCCCGATGTCCGTGCAGCCCGCCTGTCGGCGGATGCGTACGCCGAGCGTTTTGGCGATGCCGTGCCCGCCTTGACGGCAACGCAGGCGGTGATCGAGGCAGAGCGTTGCCTCTACTGTCACGACGCGCCTTGTCAGCAAGCCTGCCCGACGGGGATCGACGTGCCGAGCTTCATCCGACGCATCGCCGATGGCAACCTGCGTGGCGCAGCCGAGGCCATCCTGGACGCGAACCCGCTGGGTGGGATGTGCGCGCGGGTGTGTCCGACCGAGGAGCTGTGCGAGGCCGTCTGCGTGCGCCAGACGCAGCAGGGCAAGGCCATCGAGATCGGGCGGCTGCAGCGCCATGCTGTCGATGCGGTGATGGCAGATGGGGCGAGGCCAGTGTTCACCAGGGCCGCGCCGACGGGGCGGCACGTGGCAGTGGTGGGCGCAGGGCCCGCAGGGCTGGCCTGTGCGCACACCCTGGCGCGACTGGGCCACGACGTGACCATCTACGACGCCCATCCGAAGCCGGGTGGTCTGAATGAATACGGGCTGGCCACCTACAAGACGGCAGGAGACTTCGCCCGGCGCGAGGTGGATTGGTTGCTGTCCATCGGCGGGATCACCATCGAGCTCGGCCACAGGCTGAGCGAGCCGGCGCAGCTCAGCGCGCTGCAAGCGCAGCACGACGCGGTGTTCATCGGCGTGGGCCTGGGTGGCACGCGCAGCCTGGGCTTGCAGGGCGATGCCGAGCTCATCGGCGTGATGGACGCGGTGGACTTCATCGCCGGGTTGCGCCAGGCCGCATCGCCCGCCGAGGTGCCGGTCGGGCGCCGCATGGTGGTCATCGGCGGGGGCATGACGGCGGTGGACGCGGCCGTGCAGGCCCGACTGCTGGGCGCCGAGGTGGTGACCATGGTCTACCGACGTGGGCCCGATGCGATGTCGGCCTCGGTGGTCGAGCAGCAATGGGCGCAAACGCAGGGCGTGACGATCCGCCATGGGCTGTCGCCGCAGGCCTTGCTGGGCGAAGCCGGGCACGTCACGGGCGTGCGCTTTGTGGGCACGAGCAATCCTGAGAGAGGCGAGACTTTTGCAGCCGACATGGTCCTCAAGGCCATCGGGCAAACATTCGTGAGCAACCCCTGGGCGGAGGCCGGCCTGGCGATGAGCGAGGGGCGCTTGCAGGTCGATGCGCAATGCCGCACCTCACTGCCCGGCGTGTGGGCCGGTGGAGATTGCCGCGCCGGTGGGCGTGACCTGACCGTCGAAGCCGTCGAGGACGGCAAGCAGGCCGCGCTTGGCATCCACGCATTCTTCCAAACGGAGTCCTGAACATGGCCGACCTGCGCAGCAACTTCGTGGGCATCCAGAGCCCCAACCCCTTCTGGCTGGCTTCGGCGCCCCCCACCGACAAGGCCTACAACGTCAATCGCGCCTTCGAGGCAGGATGGGGGGGCGTGGTGTGGAAGACGCTGGGCGAGGATCCTCCGGTGGTCAATGTCAGCGGGCCGCGCTACAGCACGCTGCTCACGCCTGATCGCCGCGTCATGGGCCTGAACAACATCGAGCTGATCACCGACCGGCCACTGGCGGTGAACCTGGAAGAGATCCGCCAGGTCAAGCGCGACTGGCCGGACCGCGCGTTGGTGGTGTCGATCATGGTGCCGTGCAACGAGCAGTCGTGGCGAACCATCTTGAAGCAGGTGGAAGACACGGGGGCCGATGGCGTGGAGCTGAATTTCGGCTGCCCGCATGGCATGAGCGAGCGTGGCATGGGCTCGGCCGTGGGCCAGGTGCCCGAGTACATCGAGATGGTCACCGCCTGGGCCAAGGCGCACACGCGCCTGCCTGTGATCGTCAAGCTCACGCCCAACATCACCGACGTGCGCCAGCCCGCGCTGGCGGCCAAGCGCGGTGGCGCGGACGCGGTCTCGCTCATCAACACCATCAACTCGATCATGGGTGTGGACCCGCGCACACTGACCATGGTGCCTTCGACCGGAGGCATGGGCTCGCACGGTGGCTACTGCGGCCCGGCCGTGCGGCCCATCGCGCTGAACATGGTGGCCGAGATCGCGCGAAGCCCCGAGACGGTGGGCCTGCCGATCTCGGGCATCGGTGGCGTGGGCAGCTGGCGCGACGCGCTGGACTTCATGGCGCTGGGCGCAGGCACGGTGCAGGTGTGCACGGCGGCCATGGTGCATGGCTTCAAGATCGTGCAGGAGATGGCCAGCGGCCTGAGCCACTACATGGACGACATGGGCTTCACCTCGGTCGAACAGATCGTGGGGCGCGCCGTGCCGACGGTGACCGATTGGCGTCACCTGAACCTGCGCCATGTCTCCAAAGCGGTGATCGACCCCGACAAGTGCATCAGCTGTGGGCGCTGCCACGTGGTGTGCGAAGACACCTCGCACCAGGCGATCACGGCCATGAAAGACGGGGTGCGCCACTTCGAGGTCAAGGAAGAGGAGTGCGTGGGCTGCAACCTGTGCGTGTCGGTGTGTCCGGTGGAGTCGTGCATCACGATGCGCGATCTGGCCCCAGGCGAAATCGATGCGCGCACCGGCGAGCCCGTGCTGGCCGAGCCTTTGACCTGGACGCAGCACCCCAACAACCCGATGGCCGTGCCGGCCTGATCGCGCCGAGCCCGGCATGAGGAGCGCAGCATGAACAGCACACAGCAGCAGGTGGTCCCGGTGCTGATCCGGGGTGGCACGGTGGTCAACGCGGACGGCGAGCGGCGCGCGGACGTGCTCTGTGTGGACGGGCGCATCGCCGCGGTGGGCGAGGGCCTGGAGGCACCCTTGGGCGGGCGCACCATCGACGCAGGTGGGCAGTACGTGATGCCTGGCGGGATCGATCCGCACACCCACATGCAGCTGCCCTTCATGGGCACCGTCACGGCCGATGACTTCTTCACCGGCACGGCGGCGGCGTTGGCGGGCGGCACCACCAGCATCATCGACTTCGTGATCCCCGACCCGAAGCAGCCGCTGATGGACGCCTACCGGACCTGGCGTGGCTGGTCAGAGAAGGCAGCGGCCGACCACGGATTTCACGTCGCCATCACATGGTGGGACGAGAGCGTGCACCGAGACATGGGCACGCTGGCGCGCGAAGAGGGCGTCAACAGCTTCAAGCACTTCATGGCCTACAAGAACGCCATCATGGCCGACGACGAGACGCTGGTGAACAGCTTTCGCCGCGCGCTGGAGCTGGGCGCGATGCCGACGGTGCACGCCGAGAACGGCGAGCTGGTCTTCCTGCTGCAGCAAGAGCTCAAGGCACAGGGCATCACCGGGCCGGAGGCACACCCGTTGTCGAGGCCGCCTGCGGTGGAGGCCGAGGCCGCGCAGCGAGCCATCGCCATCGCCGACGTGCTCAACGTGCCGATCTACGTGGTGCACGTGTCCTGTGCCGAATCGGCCGAGGCGATCGCGCGGGCGCGCATGCGGGGCCAGCGCGTGTACGGCGAGGTGCTGGCCGGTCACCTGTTGATCGACGACAGCGTCTACCGCCACCCGGACTTCGACTTCGCCGCGGCCCATGTGATGAGCCCACCGTTTCGCGCACCAGAGCACCAGGCGGCGCTGTGGCGGGGCCTGCAGGCCGGCCACCTGCACACCACGGCCACCGACCACTGCACCTTCTGTGCGGCGCAGAAAGCGGCAGGTCGGCTGGACTTCAGCAAGATCCCCAACGGCACGGGTGGCGTGGAAGAGCGCCTGAGCGTGATCTGGGATGCGGGCGTGAACACGGGGCGGCTGACGCCATCGGAGTTTGTGGCCGTGACCTCGGCCAACGCGGCCAGGCTGTTCAACATCCACCCGCGCAAGGGTTGCGTGGCCGTGGGCGCCGATGCGGACCTGGTGGTGTGGGACCCGGCCGCGACCAAGACCTTGTCGGCCAAGACGCAGCACTCGCGGGGCGACTTCAACATCTTCGAAGGGCGCACGGTGAAGGGCTTGGCGTCGCACACGCTGCGCGGCGGGCACATCGCGTATGCCAATGGCCAGCTCGACGTGGCGCCAGGACAGGGACGCTACGTCAAGCGCCCCACTTTCGGGCCGGTGTTCGATGCGCTGTCACGCAAGGCTGCGTTGCACGCGCCGCAGCCGGTGGTGCGCAGCGCGGCATGAAGCCGGAGATGACGCCAACGTCGGCGCTCACGCATCGACTTGCACCGACGTCCCCCGCCGACGGTGCCAGGAAAGGAATGACATGACGACCAGCTCGATCGAAGTCCTCTCCGCCACCTGGCGCGTCAACGGCACACGCCTGTGGCAATCGCTGATGGAGCTGGCGCGCATCGGCGCCACGCCCAAGGGCGGTGTCTGCAGGTTGGCCCTGACCGACCTCGATCGACAAGGCCGCGACCTGGTGATTGGCTGGGCGCGCGAGGCCGGCATGTCGATCACCGTTGACCAGATCGGCAACGTGTTCATGCGCCGACCGGGTCGCAACAACGCGCTGCCACCCATCATGACGGGCAGCCACATCGACACCCAGCCCACCGGGGGCAAGTTCGATGGCAACTACGGTGTGCTCGCGGGCCTGGAGGTGGTGCGCACGCTCAACGACCTCGGGCTGGAGACCGAGGCGCCCATCGAGGTGGCCTTCTGGACCAACGAGGAGGGCTCGCGCTTCGTGCCGGTGATGATGGGCTCGGGCGTGTTCGCCAAGGCCTTCTCGCTGGAGACGGCATATGCCGCGAAGGACGTCGACGGCAAGACGGTGAAGGAGGAGCTGCAGCGCATCGGCTACATCGGCGACGAGGTGCCGGGGCAGCACCCGGTGGGCGCCTACTTCGAGGCACACATCGAGCAGGGGCCGGTGCTGGAGGACCACGGCATCACGATCGGCGTGGTCGAAGCGGTGCTGGGCATCCGCTGGTACGACTGCACCGTGACCGGCATGGAGGCGCACGCGGGCCCCACCCCGATGGGCCTGCGCAAAGATGCCTTGCAGGCCGCGACACAGATCATGCAGGAGGTGGTGGCCGTGGCCATGCGCCACCAGCCGCATGGGCGCGGCACGGTGGGCATGGTGCAGGTGCACCCCAACAGCCGCAACGTGATCCCAGGGCGGGTGAAGTTCTCGATGGACCTGCGCAACGTCAGCAATGAGCTGCTCGATCAGATGGATGCGGAGATCCGTGCCTTCGCTCAAAGCGTGGCCACCGAGACGGGCCTGACGGTGGAGGTCGAAGAGGTGTCGCACTACCCGGCCGTGCCTTTTGAAGCCGGCTGCGTGGAAGCGGTGCGTCAGGCCACGCAAGCGCTGGGTTACTCGAACATGCCGTGCGTGTCGGGCGCGGGGCACGATGCAGTCTACGTGGCGCGCCTGGCGCCGGCCGGGATGATCTTCGTGCCCTGCAAGGATGGCATCAGCCACAACGAGATCGAAGACGCGAAGGCCGAGCACCTCGAAGCCGGCTGCAACGTGCTGCTGCACGCGATGCTGAAACGGGCGGGAGTGGTTTCGGTGTGAGCCGCATCGGCTCGCCAGTGAGCGGCCGGTGGACCCCGATGGCCAACCAACGAAGGGCTGCCGAGGGTCAGGTGGCCGCACAGGGCGCCTGCAGGCCACACCCCCTGAGGATCAGCTGCACCACGTGCTCCGTGGCGCGCTTGTGGTCGGCCGGGCGCAAGGTCTCGCGGCCGAGCACGGCGCGGATCTGCACGTCGAAGTCGGCGTAGGTCTGCGTGGCCGCCCAGATGGTGAAGAACAGGTGGGTGCTGTCGAGTGGCGCCATGCGGCCTCTTGCGATCCAGGCGTCGATGACAGCCGCCTTGGCGCGCACCTGCTGGCGCAAGTCGGTGCGCAGCAGGTCCATCACCACCGTGGCGCCGTGGATGAGCTCGTTGGCGAACACGCGCGAGGCGTCGGGTCGCTCGGCCGACAAGGCCATCTTCAGGCGGATGTAGCGCGACAGCGCCTCGGCCGGATCGGCGTCGGGCGTGATGGCTTCGAGCGGGGCCAGCCAGTCCTGCATCGTCACGCCCAGCACGGCGCGGTAGAGCTCGCGCTTGCTGCCGAAGTAGTAATGCAGGTTGGCCTTGGGCAGGCCGGCTTCGTCGGCGATGTCGGCCATGGTGGCTCCGCCGAAGCCGGCCCGCGCGAACACTCGCTCGGCGGCACGCAGGATGGCCGATTCGCTGAGTTGCCGAACCTGTCTTTTCGCGGGTGCTGCCTGGGTGCTCATGCCGTCATTTTGCGGCCATGTCGGTGACCAGGTGCGTCATCGCGGCCTTCCCAGGGTCCTTCTTGATGACCGGGTCGCTGCCGCCACCCAACAGCACCTTGACCGTGCGCTCGTATGCGGCGGGGTCGAGCACGCCCATCTTGGCGGTGCCGACGTTGGAGATCAGCTTGGCCACGTTCTCCATCTGGCGCTTCTGCACGGCCAGGCTGGCGCTGCCCGAGGTGTCGTTGGCGACCACGATCTTGGCGGCTTCTTCGGGGTTCTTGACGGCGTCGCTCCAGCCCTTGAGGCTGGCTTTGACAAACTTCGCCATCTTGGCCACGAAGGCCTTGTCGCGCAGGTTGGGGCCCAGCACGTACAGGCCGTCTTCCAGCGTGGCCACGCCCTGGTCCTGGTAGAAGAAGGTGGTCAGCTCGCTTTCCTTGACCCCGGCGTCCACCACCTGCCAGTACTCGTTGTAGATCATCGTCGAGATGCAGGCAGCCTGGTTCTGCAGCAGCGGGTCAACGTTGAAGCCCTGCTTGAGCACGGTGATGTCCTTGCCCGGTTGCAGGCCGAGTTTGCCCATCCAGCTCAGGAAGGGGTACTCGTTGCCGCCGTACCAGACGCCCAGGGTCTTGCCCTTGAAGTCCTTGGGCGAACTCACGCCCGCCGACTTCTTGCAAGTCAGCATCAGGCCCGACTTGTCGAAGACCTGCGCGATGTTGACCAGCGGCACACCGTTCTCGCGCGCGGCCAGGGCATCGGGCATCCAATTGACGATGACGTCGGCGGACTTGCCGGCCAGCACCTGCACGGGCGAGACATCGGTTCCACCGGGCTTGATGGTCACGTCCAGGCCGGCTGCCGAGTAGTAGCCCTTGGCTTGCGCGACGTAGTAGCCGGCGAACTGGGCCTGGGGCACCCACTTGAGTTGCAGCACGACCTTTTCGGCGGCGTGGGCGGACAGGCCCACGGTCGCGCAGGCAGACAGCAGGGCCAGCCGGAACGGGGAAGACATGCGGTTCATCGAGAGCTCCTGTGACAAGGGGTGGAGAAAAAAGAGGTGCACCTGGGCGCGCGTTCACGTCGATCGCACCGAGGGATGCCAGAAGTTCACGCGCCGCTCCAGGCGGCTCAGGCCCGCGTAGAACAGCATCCCCGTGGCGCTGGCCACGACGATCGTGGCCCACACCAGGGGCATGTTCATGCGCGAGGCCTCGGTCGAGATGCGAAAGCCCAGCCCCACCGTCGGCGAGCCGAAGAATTCGGCCACGATGGCCCCGATCAGCGCCAGCGAGGCGTTGACCTTGAGCGCACTGAAGATGAAGGGCAGGGCCACGGGCAGGCGCAGATCCAGCAGCGTGCGGCGGTAGCTGGCGGCGTAGGAATGCATCAGCTCGCGCTCGAGCTTGCCCGCGGCCTGCAACCCGGCCAGCGTGCTGATGAGCGCCGGGAAAAAGGTCATCAGCACGATCACGGCGGCCTTGGAGGGCCAGTCGAAGCCGAACCACATCACCGCAATTGGCGCGACGCCCACCAGCGGCACGGTGCTGCTCAGCGAAGCGATGGGCAGCAAGCCGCGCTGCAGGAAGGGCAGGCGGTCGATGGCGATGCCGGTGAGCACGCCCAGGCCGCAACCGAGCGCGTAGCCGATGAACACGGCCTTGCCCACGGTCTGCACCAGGTCAGCGCCCAGCGTACCGGCGTGCGTCCACAACGCCACGGCGACCGACGAGGGCGGCGGCAGCAGCACGCGCGGCACGGCAAAGGCCGTCACCAGCTGCTCCCACAACAACAGCAGCCACAGGCCGAAGAGGCCGGCGGTCAGCGCGCGTGCGCGGGGTGAGTCAGGCAGGTGGGCCCAGCGCCGCACCGTGACCCCGCTCAGCAGCACCAGCGCCAAGGTGGCGAGCCAGTAGCCGCCAGCGACCACGCGGGTGTCGCCGGTCGGGGCCAGGTGAACGAGGCCAGCGCCGCCCAGCAAGGCGAGCGCGCTCAACAGGGCCGTGGCGGGCAGCCCAGGCGAAGACCACAGGGCGCGCAGGGCGGCCAGCGCCAGGGTGGTGGGCGTGAGCAGCTGCCACAGCGTGTCGGCAAGGCCATCGGCCTGCCACCAGGCGCGCGGCTGCAAGGTGAAGTCGCCCGGGTCGACCTGCATGAGGGGGGCGGTGAGCGCCAGCAGCACGAGGGCCAGCGCCAGCACCGCGAGCACGGCGCCGGGGGCGGCGGGCCGTGGGGCGGGTGTGGGGTGGGCGAAGCTCGGGGCGCTTGGAGAGGTGCGAGCGGGCATGTCGGGGTCCTGTTGGTGCGGGGGTCAGCGCACCGCGCCACGGTGGCGCAGCGCCAGGCGCTCGAGCCCACTGACCGCCGTCGTCAGCAGCACGCCCAGCACGGTCGCCATCAGCAGGGCCGACCAGATCTGCACCGTGTTCCCGTAGTACGAGCTCGTCAGCAGGCGCGCGCCCAGCCCGGCCTGCGCGCCGGTGGGCAGCTCGGCCACGATGGCGCCCACCAGCCCGGCGGCCACGGCCACGCGCAGGGCCGGGAACAGGTAGGGCAAGGCAGATGGCAGGCGCAGCAGCCACAGGCCCTGCCAGCGCGTGGCGGCGTAGGTGTGCAGCAGCTCGCGCTCGATGGCCTGGGGCGCGCGCAGGCCCTGCACCATGGCCACCGTCACCGGAAAGAAGCACAGGTACATCGCGATCACGGCCTTGGGCAACACGCCGGTGAAACCCAGGCTGCCCAGCACCACCAGCACGATGGGCGCGATGGCCAGCACCGGCACCGTCTGCGAGGCGACGATCCAGGGCATGAGGGCGCGCTCCAGCGTCACCGAATGCACGATGCCGATGGCCAGCAGCGCGCCCAGCAACGCCCCGAGCACGAAGCCCAGCAAGGTCGCCTCGGCCGTGACGCGGGCGTGAAAGAGCAGGCTGCGCGGGTGGTCGATGGGCCAGTCGAGCAGGCTGTGCCAGGTGTCCTGCGCGATTTGATGCGGGGCAGGCAGGATGGGGCGGGCCATGGACCAGGTGGTCTGCACGAGCTCGGTGGCTGTCCACGGGGCATCGGGGCCGCCCAGGTGGCGCTCGATGGCGCCAGGTGCGTTCAGCGCGATGGCCAGCGCGTACCAGAGCAGCATCAAAACGGCGAGCACACACGCCACTGGCAGCAAGCCTTGCGGGCGAAGCCAGCCCGTGCCGCCTGGTGCGCCCAGACCGGTGGCGGTGGAGGGTGTGGATGCGCTGGACACCGCTCGTGCCTTCAGTGGTGGCCGTCGGCCAGGGCCTCGCGCACCTCGTGCGCCAGCGCCATGAACTCGGGCGTGTCGCGCATGGCCAGCGTGCGTTCGGCAGGCAATGGCGAGTCGATGACCTTGACGATGCGACCCGGCCTCGGCGACATCACCACGATGCGCGTTGACAGGTAGACGGCCTCGGAGATCGAGTGCGTCACGAAAACCACGGTGCGCTGCTCGCGCCGCCACAGCTGCTGCAGCTGCGCGTTGAGGTCGTCGCGGGTGATCTCGTCGAGTGCGCCGAAGGGCTCGTCCATCATCAACAGCTTGGGCTCGAAGCCCAGCGCCCGCGCGATGGACACGCGTTGCTGCATGCCACCCGAAAGCTGCCACGGGTGCTTGCGCTCGAACTGCTCCAGGCCCACGCGGGCGAGCTGGGTGCGGGCGATCTCTCGCGCCTCGTCGGGTTGCCTGCCTTGCAGCTCCAGCGGCAGCATCACGTTGGAGAGCACCGTGCGCCAGGGCAGCAAGGCCGCGGCCTGGAAGACGTAGCCATAGGCGCGGGCCAGGCGGGCTTCTTGCGGCGTGCGGCCGTTGACCAGCACCTCGCCGGCAGTGATGGGTTCGAGGTCGGCGATCACGCGCAGCAGCGTGGTCTTGCCGCAGCCCGAGGGCCCGATCAGCGACACGAACTCGCCCTGGCGGATGTCGAGGCTGACCTCGTGCAGCGCGCGCACCGGTGCGTCGGGCGCCGGGTAGGTCACGCTGGCGGCGTTGATCTGGACGACGCAAGGGCCGAACCCCGGGCGACTGACCGAGGCGGTGGGGCGGGCGGGCATCGGGGGCGCGTTCATGTCGGGGCCAGAAAGTTGACCGGGTGGTCAGGTTTTCATGGCGGACTTCATGCGAGTTCTGTGCCAACACGCAGGGCTAGGCCTGCACCGCTTTGGTGGGGCGCGGTGTTCAGGGCCTGGGCAGGCGTTTGGCCACGCGCTGCAGAAAGCGCATCAGCTTTGGGTCGTTGGCGTGCGCCACGTTGAAGCGGAACCAGCCCGTGGGACGCTGGTCGAGCATGAAGTAGTCGCCCGGCGCCAGCGCAATGCCCTCCGCGAGGGCCTCTTGCGCCACCTGGCGCGCCAGCGAGGCCCGATCGGGCTCGTCCACGTCAGGCCAGCCCGCGCACACGTAAAGCCCGCTGTCCGGCACGGCCAGCGGCGCCATGCCGACGTCGAGCAGCGCCTCGACCACGCGCTCTCGCGAGGTGGCCAGGCGGTGGCGGATGCGTTCGAGGTAGCGCCGGTGCCCCGGGTCGGCCAGCACGCGCGCGGCGGCGCGCTCGTTGATCTCGGAGGTGGTCAGGCCGCAAGCCATCTTCACGCGCGCCAGCGGCTGCACCAGCGCGGGCGGGCAGGCCACGTAGCCCACCCGGATGGCCGGCGCGATGGTCTTGGAAAAACCACCCAGCGTCAGCACCCGCTGCAGGCCATCGAGCCCGGCCAGCGAAGGCGCGTGCGGGCCGTCGAGGTCGCGGAAGATGTCGTCCTCGATCACCCACAGGTCGTGGCGCTCGGCCAGGGCCAGCACGCGGTGCAGCTGCTGCAGCCGCAGCGTGGTCGACAGCGGGTTGTGCCCCACCGTGGTGATGAACATCGCACGCGGGCGGTGCGCCAGGGCCAGTCGCTCCATGGCGTCGAGGTCCAGGCCCTGCTCGTTGCGCGCCACGCCAATGGGGTTCAGGCCATGGCAGCGCAGTTGCGCGTGCAGGTTCCAGTAGCCGGGCTCTTCCACCAGCACGCTGTCGCCGGGGCGCAGCAGGCCCATCATCACCAGCTCGAAGCCGTGCGTGACGCCGTGCGTGAGGATGAGCTGGTCGGCGTGCACGGGCCCCAGCCGCTGGCCCAGGTCTTGTGCCAGCAACTGACGCAGGCCGGCGTAGCCCAGTGGGTGGCCGTAGCTGGCCAGGTGCTCGCCGGCGATGCGCGTGGCCTGCCGCAGCGCGGCGTGGAAGTCGTTTTCGGCGTACCAGCTCAGCGGCAGCCAGCCGCAGCCGGCGGCCAGCAGGTCGCGCCCTTGCGCGAACATGTTCAGGCTCAGCCAGTCGTCGCTGACCTGGGTGGACAGCGCCAGCTCGCGCGGGCTGCGCCGAGCCGCCAAGCGACTGGACTGCACGAAGTAGCCTGCCCCCTGGCGCGAGGCCAGCACCTGGCGCGCGACCAGGCCCGAGTAGGCCTCGGCCACGGTGAAGGTGCTCACGCCCAGCCGCGCGGCCATCTGCCGAACGGAAGGCAGGCGGGTGCCGGCTCGCAAGGCGCCTTCGGTCACGGCCTGTTCCACCGCGCCAGACACCAGCGTGACCAGGCTCGGTTCGTTGCGCACGCTGGTGTGCGCAGAGCGCTCGGCCCGCTCACCCAGGTCGGCCTGCAGCGATGCAAGCCAGTCGGCTTCGGCGGGGTGTTGGGTTCTGTCAGGGCGTGGCGATGGCATGGGTTGACTGTACAGGTCAAGATGCCTGCACGGCAGGTATGTTCAAGCAATCCGTTTGCCAGTTTCATGCGCTCGCGTCATGTTGGCGCTGGGGTGGGCGTGCCTACGATGGACGCCAGGCCATGGCTCGGCGGCGTCCCGCTGTCACCCCAGGCCCTCACCGAGGTCCATCCGATGTCCTTCAACCCCGCCACCGAAACCGCCGACCCGGCCACCCTCGACGGCCTGGCCCAGACCTGGTTGCCCTTCACGCCCAACCGCTATTTCAAGCAGCACCCCAAGGTCGTGGTCGGCGCCAGCGGGGCGCACTACCGCACGTCCGATGGCCGCGAGTTGTTCGACGCGCTCTCGGGCCTGTGGTGCTGCCCCATCGGCCACGCTCACCCGCGCGTGGTCGAGGCCCTGAGCCGCCAGGCCGCCGAGCTCGATTACGCCCCGGCCTTCCAGGTGGCGCACCCGGGTGCGCTCAAGCTGGCAAGGCGCATCACCGAGCTGGCCCCTGCCAGCCTGGGCAAGGTCTTTTTCACCAACTCGGGCTCCGAGTCGGTCGACACGGCCATCAAGATGGCCATTGGCTACCACCGCCTGCGCGGCGAGGGCGGTCGCCACCGCATCATCGGCCGCGAGCGCGGCTACCACGGCGTGGGTTTTGGCGGCATCTCGGCCGGCGGCATGGTGGCCAACCGCAAGATGTTCGGCTCGGTTATGCTGCCCGGTGTCGACCACCTGCCGCACACCTGGTCGCCCCAGCACATGGCCTTCTCCAAGGGCCAGCCGACCTGGGGCACGCACCTGGCCGACGAGCTCGATCGCCTCATCGGCCTGCACGACGCCAGCACCATCGCCGCGGTCATCGTCGAGCCGGTGCAAGGCTCGACCGGCGTCATCGTGCCGCCCGTGGGCTACCTGCAAAAGCTGCGCGAGACCTGCACGCGCCACGGCATCTTGCTGATCTTCGACGAGGTCATCACCGGCTTCGGTCGCCTGGGCACGCCCTTCGGTGCCCAGCGCCTGGACGTCACGCCCGACCTCATCACCTTTGCCAAGGGCATCACCAACGGCACGGTGCCGATGGGTGGCGTCATCGTGCGAGACGACATCCATGACACCTTCATGGGCGTGCAGGCACCCGAGTACGCCGTCGAGTTCATGCATGGCTACACCTACTCGGGCCACCCGATGGCCTCGGCGGTGGGCCACGCCGTGCTCGACGTGCTGCTGGGCGATGGCCTGATCGAGCGCGCCCGCAGCCTCGAGCCCGTGCTCGAAGAAGGCCTGCACAGCCTGAAAGGCGAGCCCGGCGTCACCGACATCCGCAACTTCGGCTTCTGCGGTGCGGTCGACCTGCAGCCCTGGCCGGGCCAGCCGGGGCTGCGCGCATTGCGCGTCTTCGAGATCGCGATGACGATGGGCGTGCTGCTGCGCTTCACCGGCGACACCATCGCCATGGGCCCGCCCTTCATCGCCACCCATGGCGAGCTGCACAAGATGGTCGACGTGCTGCGCACCGCCATCCGCCTGACCGCCGACCCGCAATGAGACCCCACACGGAGACACGCATGTACGAAGTTCACCACCACATCGGCGGCCGCGTTCAGCCCTCGACTTCCGGCCGCCACGCCGACATCTTCAACCCCGCGCTGGGCCGCGTGCAGGGCCGGGTCGACCTGGGCACCGTGCAGGAGCTCGATGCCGCCGTGGCTGCAGCACAAGCCGCCTTCCCCGCCTGGTCGGCTCAGCCGCCGCTGGCGCGCGCCCGGGTCATGTTCCGCTTCCTGAACCTGCTGCAGGCGCGCTCGTCCCAACTGGCCGAACTCATCGTGCAGGAGCACGGCAAGACCTTGCCCGACGCCATGGGCGAAGTGGCCCGCGCCATCGAGGTCGTCGAGTTCGCCACTGGCATCCCCCAGCTGCTCAAGGGCGAGTACACCGACCAGATCGCGCGCGGCATTGACGCCTGGTCCATGCGCCAGCCGCTGGGCGTGGTCGCCGGCATCACGCCCTTCAACTTCCCCGCCATGGTGCCCATGTGGATGTTCCCCGTGGCCCTGGCCTGCGGCAACACCTTCGTGCTCAAGCCCTCCGAGCGCGACCCCTCGCCTTCGCTGCTGATGGCCGAGTGGCTGAAAGAAGCCGGTCTGCCGGATGGTGTTTTCAACGTGGTGCAGGGCGACAAGGCCATCGTCGACGCCATCCTGGCGCACCCCGGCATCGAGGCCGTCAGCTTCGTGGGCTCCACGCCCGTGGCCGAACACATCTACGCCGAAGGTGCGCGCCACGGCAAGCGCGTGCAGGCCCTGGGTGGCGCCAAGAACCACCTCGTCGTCATGCCCGATGCCGACCTGGAGCAGGCCGTGGACGCGCTGATTGGTGCCGCCTACGGCTCGGCGGGCGAGCGCTGCATGGCCATCTCGGTGGCCGTGGCGGTGGGCGATGTGGCCGACGAGCTGGTGACGTCGCTGGCCACCCGCGTGCGTGCCCTGCGCGTGGGCGAGGGTCACCAGCCTGATGCAGAGATGGGCCCGGTCATCACCCGCATGGCGCAGCAGCGCATCGAGGGGCTGATTGGCCAGGGCATCGAAGAGGGCGCGCTCGCCGTGGTCGATGGCCGTGGCCTGCGCGTGCCGGGCCACGAAGACGGCTTCTTCGTCGGTGGCACCTTGCTCGACCAGGTCACGCCCGAGATGAGCGTCTACCGCGAAGAGATCTTCGGCCCCGTGCTCTGTGTGGTGCGCGTCCCGGACATCGCTGCCGCGGTCAAGCTCATCAACGACCACGAATACGGCAATGGCGTGGCCGTCTACACCCGCGACGGCGGCATCGCACGCGAGTTCGTGCGCCACATCCAGGTGGGCATGGTGGGCGTGAACGTGCCCCTGCCGGTGCCCATGGCCTTCAACAGCTTCGGCGGCTGGAAGCGCAGCCTGTTCGGCGACCACCATGCCTACGGCCCCGAGGGCGTGCGCTTCTACACCCGCCACAAAGCCGTGATGCAGCGCTGGCCCGACAGCATCGCGCGCGGGCCTGAGTTCGCGTTCCCGCAGCTCACGTGATGCCTCCAGCTCGACGCAGTGAGATCTGGCACGCCCTGCCGGGCTGCCCCGGCAACCCCGGGTTGTGGCCCGTCAACAGGGCGTGCTACAGTGTTTCCATGCGTACCACGGTCCGTTACTACTTTTGGCACTTTCACATCCAGCACCTCACCGGCGCAGGAGTGGCCAACGCGTAAGCAGACCCACCCAACTGAAACCGCCGGCACAACCGGCGGTTTTTTTTATTCCGCCTCTGATCGAAGCACCCCAACAGGATCGCCCCATGAGCACCCACTCCAGCGCCGCCGAAGGCTGGGTTCCGCCCGCCGACAAGACCTCGCAGACCGATGACGAACGCATCAAGAACGTCACGCCGCTGCCGCCGCCCGAGCACCTGATCCGCTTCTTCCCGATCCGTGGTACGGCCATCGAGACGCTGGTCTCGCGCACGCGCAAGGCCATCCGCAAGATCGTGCACGGCAAGGACGACCGCCTGCTGGTGATCATCGGCCCCTGCTCCATCCACGACCCGGCTGCCGCCATCGAGTACGCCCGCAAGCTGCTGGCCCTGCGCGAGCAGTACGAAGGCACGCTGGAAGTCGTCATGCGCGTGTACTTCGAAAAGCCCCGCACCACCGTGGGCTGGAAGGGCCTGATCAACGACCCCTACCTCGACGAGTCCTACAAGATTGACGAAGGCCTGCGCATGGCCCGCCAGCTGCTGCTGGAGATCAACCGCCTGGGCGTGCCCGCGGCCAGCGAGTTCCTCGACGCGATCTCGCCGCAGTACATCGGTGACCTCATCAGCTGGGGCGCCATCGGTGCGCGCACCACCGAAAGCCAGGTCCACCGCGAGCTGGCCTCGGGCCTGAGCGCGCCGATCGGCTTCAAGAACGGCACCGACGGCAACATCAAGATCGCCACCGATGCCATCCAGGCTGCCGCCGGCGCCCACCACTTCCTGTCGGTGCACAAGAATGGCCAGGTCGCCATCGTCGGCACAGCCGGCAACCCCGACTGCCACGTCATCCTGCGCGGTGGCAAGGCCCCGAACTACGACGCCGCGAGCGTGGCCGCCGCTTGCAAGGACCTCGAAGCCGCCAAGCTGCACCCTTCGCTGATGGTCGACTTCAGCCACGCCAACAGCTCCAAGCAGCACGAGCGCCAGGTGGTGGTGGCCCAGGACATCGCCGAGCAGGTCTCGGGCGGTTCGCACCAGGTCTTCGGCGTGATGGTGGAAAGCCACCTGTGCGCCGGCGCCCAGAAGTTCACCCCGGGCAAGGACGACCCCAAGAAGCTGGCCTACGGTCAGTCGATCACCGATGCCTGCATCGGCTGGGACGACTCCGAGAAGGTGCTCAAGATCCTGTCCGACGCGGTCAAGGCCCGTCGCGCGCGCAAGGGCTGAGCAAGGGTTGAGCGCTGGACGGCAGCGCCCACCTCCCCCTTATTGGGGATTTGGGACCGCAGCCAGGGGGGCGATGACCGGAAAACGGACGGCGGCAGCGGATACTCGCGGCTGCAGTCCCTTCACCCTTGGCAGAGCATGACGATCGCTGGCCCTCGCTTCCTCCTGGTCGATGACCACGCCCTGTTCCGCATGGGCCTGGGCCTGATGCTGGCCGAGCGCTGGCCGCAGGCCTTGCTCACCCAGGCGGGCACCTGGGCTCAGGCGCTGGAACACCTGCGTCACCAGCCGGTTGACTTGGTCATGCTCGACGTCCACCTGCCCGACGGGCACGGCCTGTCCGACCTGCCCGCGCTCAAGGCGGCGGCCCCGCAGACGCGGGTGTTGTTCATGTCGGGCGAAATCACGGCCGAGCTGATCGCGCAGGCGCGCGAGGTGGGCGCCGAGGGCTTCATCCCGAAATCGGCCCAGGCCGACGACATCGTGGGGGCCGTGCAAACCCTGCTGCGAGGAGAGACCTCGTTTGCTGCGCTGCCGTATGCCACGCTGTCTGCGCTACAGGGCGGGGCGGCGCACGGCGCGCGGGCGCCGGAGTTGGCCATGCTGGCCAGCGAAGCCGGCCCCACCTTCACCGAGCTGCAGCTCCAGATCCTGGGCTACCTCGGGCGGGGCACGCCCAACAAGGCGATCGCTCGGCAGTTGGGCATGAGCGAGAGCGCGGTGCGTGCCGAGGTCTCCTGGATCACCGAATGGTTGCAGGCCACCAGCCGGCAGGAGGCCTACGAGCGAGCCGTGGCCCGTGGCCTGCTCTCGCCATGACACAGGCGTCGATGTGGGCCAGCGCGCTGCGCTTTGATCCGCCCCGCTCGCTGTCGGCCCAGGTGGAGTTGATCGACCGGGGTCTGAGCACCGCGATGGTGGCCACCTCCCTGGTGGCGCTCATCGCTGCCGTGGCTTACCAGTTCACCGTGGGCGATGGCCGCATCTGGTGGTGGTCGGTGGGCACCGTGGGCCTGGCTTGGGCCGGTCAGCTGGTGCATCGGCTCCTGCCTTCTCCGGGGCAGGCTGATTTCGAGCCGGTCCGACATGCGCGTTTTCTGCTGACCTTGGCTGCGCTCAGCGGCGCGTGCTGGGGGGCGCTGGCGGTGCTGTTCGTCCGGCCGGGCGAGCCTGACTCGGCCACGCTGGTCATCTGCCTGATCGCCGGCATGGGCTCGGCTGCGCTGGGCATCTTTGGCTCGGTGTGGCCGGTGGCCTTGTCGTACTGGCTTTGCTGCCTGGTGCCGCTGATCGTGGCCCTGGTGCGCGCCCAGGGAACGATCAACTGGGCGTTGGCCGCAGGCGCCACGGCCTACCTGTGGGCGATGGCCGTCTACTCGTTCCACGCTTCGCGCATGACGCTGCGCTCCATCGAGCTGCGCTTCGAAAACGAAGGCCTGGTCGACCGCCTGCGGGACCAGACTCAGCGGGCGTTGGAGGCGCGCGAGATGGTCGAGCAGGCCCTGGTCGAGGCCGAGGACGCCAACCGCGCCAAGACCGTCTTCCTGGCGTCGGCCAGCCACGACTTGCGCCAGCCCCTGCACGCCGCCGGGCTCTACCTGGGCGCGCTCTCGCGTGCCGGCCTCAACGACCGGCAGTCCCACCTGGTGCGCCACGTGATGGCCTCCAACGAGGCGGCCAACGAGATGCTGGGCACCTTGCTGGATTTCTCCAAGGTCGACGCTGGCGTGGTGCAGCCCCAGCTGCGCACCTTTGCGCTGCAGCCGCTGTTCCACAAGCTCGAGCGCGAACTGGCACCGCTGGCCGAGAGCAAGGGCCTGGTTTTTCGCCTGCGCGACACCCGCCTGGTGGTGCAGGCCGACCCGGCGCTGGTCGAAATGATCATCCGCAACCTGCTGGTCAACGCCGTGCGCTACACCGAGCGGGGCGCGGTGTTGCTGGGCTGCCGGCGCCGCGTCGGGCGAGCCGTCATCGAGGTTTGGGACACGGGCATCGGCATCCCGGCCTCGCAGCACCGCGAAGTCTTCCGCGAGTTCCACCAGCTGGGCAACCCCGAGCGCGACCGACGCAAAGGCCTGGGGCTGGGCTTGTCCATCGTCGACGGGCTGGCCCGGGCCATGGGCGTGGAGGTGGGCCTGGCCTCGCGCGAGGGGCGTGGTTCGGTGTTCCGCCTGACGCTGCCCATCAGTCAGGCGGCGGTGATCGCATCGGACCGCCTTGGCGAAGAAGGCGGCGACCTGGGTGGCCTGAACGTGCTGCTGATCGAAGACGACGAGTCGGTGTTGGCCGCCATGAGCGACCTGCTGATGAGCTGGGGATGTGCCTGCGAGACCGCCTCGTCGGTGGACGAAGCCCTGGCGCGCCTGGAGGCTTTCACGCCGCACCTGTTGTTGGTGGACTACCGCCTGCGTGACCACCGCAGCGGCCTGGAGGCGGTGTCTCTCATCCGCGAACGTCTGGGGCCGGACCTGCCCGCCTTCCTGGTCACGGGGGACACCGGTCCGCAGCGCTTGCGTGAAGCGCACGCCTCGGGCCTGGTGCTGCTGCACAAGCCGGTGCCGGCCGAGCGCCTGCACGCGGCCCTGCTCAGTCAGTGGCGTCGGGTGCAGGGGCAGGTCGTCGGGCGTGCATCAACAGCAGGCTGAGCGCCAGCACGCCCAGCCACAGGCCTTGCCCTGCAACGCCGTGGTGGTCGAACACCCAGCCGCTGATGACGGGGCCGATGGCGCCACCGGCGGTGTAGCCGGCGATCATGGCCGAGGTGCCGGCGATCGCCGATGAGTGCGCGAAGTCGTGCGCCACGCGGATCATGCTCAGCGTGTAAAGCGCCCCGCCGATGCCGCCCCACAGCAGGGCGCAGGCCCACAGCAGTTCGGGGTGTTGACTCGAGCGCGTGAAAGCCAGGGCACTGAGCACCAGCACCGCCGCGCCACCCACGAACAAGCGCCGCGCTGGCAGCCGGTCGGCCAGCCAGCCCAGCGGGTACTGCAGCACGAAGCTGCCCACGCCCAGGGCGCCGGCGATGGAGGTGGCTGCGGCCAGGCTCAACCCGATCTCCGAGCCGTGGGCCGTGGTGATGGAGCCCAGGCCCACCTCGAAGACCCCGCCCACCACGGCCGCCCAAGCCAGCGTGGGCCGAAAGCGCCAGGCCGAGAGCAGGCCCATGGGCTCGTGATCGTCGTGCATGGCCTTGAGCCGGGTGATCGAGGGCACCAGCACCAGCGACAAGCCCAGTGCCAGCCCGGCCGCAGCCAGCAGGTTGGCACCCAGGGGCCCCAGCCCCAGCAGGCCGGGCAGGAATGGCCCCAGCGCCATGCCCGCACCGAGCTGCGCCTGGTACAGGCCCGTGAGCCGCCCCCGGTGCGACGGTGGGGTGTTGTGCGCGATCAGCGCCTCCGTGGCGTTCCAGGCGGCGGCGGCGCCCAGACCTGCCATCAACCCCAAGACGCACCACAGTCGGTAGTCGTCGGTGAAGAGGTAGCCCAGGCAGGCGATGAGCTCGAGCAGCAGGCCCAGCCGGTATGCCTGACCCACGCCGATGCGGCCGAACAACTTGGGCACCAGCGGCACCAGCAGCGCCACGCTCAAAAACGGCAGCGTGGCGAACAGGCCGATGGCCGTGGCGCTGGCACCTGTGGTTTGCAGGCGAACGGCCAGCACCGGGTTGAGCAGGCTGTAGCTGAGCACCACGAAGGTGGTGCCCCACATCACCCGCCACAAGCCGGGCGGCAGCACAGGCAGGTTCAGGCCAGGCACGTGGTTCAGTTCAGCCAGCCCTTGCGGCGGAAGTACCAGAAGGGCGTGATGGCCGACATGATCATCACCGCGACGGCAAACGGGTAACCGAAACGCCAGTTCAGCTCGGGCATGGCGTTGAAGTTCATGCCGTAGATGCTGGCGATCAGCGTGGGTGGCAGGAAGGCCACCGAGGCCACCGAGAAGATCTTGATGATCTTGTTCTGGTTGATGTTGATGAAGCCGACGGTGGCGTCCATCAGGAAGTTGATCTTGTCGAACAGGAAGGCGGTGTGCGAGTCGAGCGAGTCGATGTCGCGCAGGATCTGGCGGGCCTCTTCGAACTGGTCGGCGTTGAGCATGCGCGCGCGCATCATGAAGCTGACCGCGCGGCGCGTGTCCATCACGTTGCGGCGGATGCGGCCGTTCAAGTCTTCCTGGCGCGCGATGGCGGCCAGCGCCTCGGCGGCGGCCTCGTCGTTGACCTGGTCCTGCAGCACGCGCTTGCTGACCTTTTCCAGCTCGTCGTAGATGTTTTCGAGCGTGTCGGCAGAGTACTCGGCGTCGGCGTCGTACAGCTTGAGCAGCACGTCCTTGGCGTCTTCGATCAGGGCCGGGATGCGGCGCGCGCGCATGCGCAGCAGGCGGAACACCGGCAGGTCTTCCTTGTGGATCGAAAACAGGATGTTGTTGTGCAGGATGAAGGCCACGCGCACGTTGCGGGGCGCTTCGTCGTCGTCGATCAGGAAGTCGGAGCGCAGGTGGATGGCGCCTTCTTCTTCGTAGAAACGGGCGGACTCTTCCAGGTCCTCGTCGACGATGTCGCCAGGGATGACGAGGCCGAAGCAGGCGGCGATCCAGCCCTTTTCTTCGGGCGTCGGGTCTTCGAGGTCGACCCAGACGGGGCGCGACGGCGTCAGCTCGTCGAGGCTGTCGATTTCTTCCTGGAACAGGCGGCCATTGGCCAGCGTGAAGACGTTGAGCATCGGGACTCCAGCACCTGATCACGCTCGGGTCGCGTCGCATGGGTGATGCGGGGTGCGACGGCGTGCAGGTTGTTTGACGGGTGGGGGTGTGTGGTTGCCGCCCCCTCCCGCATGGGCCGACCGGTCTTGAGCGCGAGGCTGACCTGGCGGGCCGCAGCCGGTGCCTGCAAGTTGCCTGTCCAGCGCTTGTCAGCGCGAGGCGGTGCAGGGGGCCGGCTGGCCGGAGTGGGCGGTCACCAAGGGTGACTGTCCAAGGTGGTTGCTCCAAAGGTGCGCCGTCAAAACGGCAACGCGCCATTATGGCGTCAGCTCGCCCCGGGCCGGGGTGTGCAGGCTCGCATCGGGCGCAAAAAACACACGGGTGTGGGGCCCGGTGTATGGTTGTGGTCCATGTCCCTGCCGCACGCCGCCTCCCGCCTCGACCTGAACCTCTTTCGCGTCATGGACGCGGTCTACGAGCATGGCGGCATCTCCGGCGCGGCGCGCCACCTGCACCTCAGCCAGCCCGCGGTCAGCCACGCGCTGGCCCGCCTGCGGCGCCTGTGGGGCGACCCGCTGTTCGTGCGCCAGGGCAACCAGATGGTGCCCACCGAGCTCACGCGGCGCGTCATCGGCGAGGTGCAGGCTCACTTGCGCGGCCTGCAGTCGCTCATGGGGCAGGCCGACACCTTCGACCCGCTCACGCTGAACATGACCCTGCGCCTGGGCATGCGCGACGTGCTCGAAGCCATCACCTTGCCGCCCCTGATGAGCCGCCTCGCCCAGGCCGCGCCACAGGTGAAGATCGCCAGCGTGCGCGTTCCGCGTGACGCGCTGGAGCGCACCTTGACGATGGGCGAGGTGGACCTGGCCATCGACCGCCAGCGCCGGGTCACGGGTCGCATCCGGGGCGAACACCTGGCCGATGAGCAGCTCTCGGTGTTGATGCGGCGCGGCCATCCCCTGGCCAGCCACCCGCTCAGCGTCGCCGACTACTTCGCCCAGCCGCACGTGATGGTGGCGCTGCAGCCCGACCAGCCCGACCCGCTGCAGGCCGTGTGGGCGGCCCAGGGCCTGGGTGAGCGCCAGGTCATCCTGCGCTGCCAGCACTACTTCGCGGCGGCCAACGTGGTGGCCGCGGGCGACGCCTTGCTGACCCTGCCGCGCACCTACGCCGAGGAGCTCACCCGAGCCCTGCCGCTGGTGCTGGCCGACCTGCCGCTGACCCTGCCGCCCATCGGCATCTGGATGTACTGGCACGCCGACCGCGATGCCGACCCCGTGCACCGCTGGATGCGCGAGAGCGTGGCCCAGGGCGCCCGCGAGGCCATGCGCCATGTGCATGACTTGGGATGAAAATTCATCATTTGATGCAAGAGTGAGGGCGGCGTAGCATCCGGGGGCAACGGTCGGACACCGACTTTTCACATCCCCAAAAGGAGACAGCCATGGACTTCCAGCCCAGCGAACGCGCCCAGAGCTACGCCCAGCGCGTGCGCGCCTTCATCGACGAGCGCATCGCCCCGGTCGAGGCCCAGCACTGGCAGGAGATCGGCGAGGCCCGCCACGGCGGCGACTGGACGCAGTGGAAGATCCCGTCGCGCGTCGAGGAGCTCAAGGCCCAGGCCAAGGCCGAAGGCCTGTGGAACCTCTTTTTGCCCGATGCCAAGCTGGCCCCGGGCCTGAGCGTGCTCGAGTACGCCTTCAGCGCCGAGCAGACCGGCCGCTCGATGATGGCGCCCGAGATCTTCAACTGCAACGCGCCCGACACCGGCAACATGGAGGTGCTCTGGAAGTACGGCAGCGCCGAGCAGAAGGCCCAGTGGCTGACCCCCTTGCTCAATGGCGAGATCCGCTCCGTCTTCTTCATGACCGAGCCCGATGTGGCCTCGTCCGACGCCACCAACATGGCGGCCACCGCCGTGGTCGAGGGCAACGAGATCGTGCTCAATGGCAAGAAGTGGTGGTCCTCCGGCGTGGGCGATCCGCGCTGCAAGATCGGCATCTTCATGGCCGCCACGCCCAACGCCGAAGCCGGCCGCCACGGTCAGCACTCGATGGTGCTGGTGCCGCTGGACGCGCCCGGCGTCGAGATCAAGCGCATGCTGCCCGTGTTCGGCGAGTACGACGAGCCGCACGGCCACGGCGAGGTGCACTTCACCAACGTGCGCCTGCCGCTGAGCAACGTGATCGCCGGGCCGGGCCGGGGTTTCGAGATCGCGCAAGGCCGCCTCGGCCCGGGTCGCATCCACCACTGCATGCGCTGCATCGGCGCGGCCGAGAAGTCGCTCGAACTCGCCATCCAGCGCGGCCTCAAGCGCGTGGCCTTCGGCAAGCCCATCATCAACCTGGGCGGCAACCGCGAGCGCATCGCCGAGTGCCGCCTGGCCATCGACCAGGCCCGCCTGCTGACCCTGCAGGCCGCCTGGAAGATCGACAACCTGGGCGTCATGAGCGCGCTCACCGACGTCTCGGCCATCAAGGTCGTGGCGCCGTCGATGCTGCAGCAGGTGGTGGACTTCGCGATCCAGATGCACGGTGGCATGGGCGTCTCGCACGACACGCCGCTGACGGCCTTCTTCAACCAGGCCCGCTCGCTGCGCCTGGCAGATGGTCCCGACGAGGTCCACAAGGGCATGATCGCCCGCCTAGAGCTGATGAAGTACGGCTCGAAGTGACTGGGAAAGTGACGCACTGAGATGGGATCGCTCTACCTCGTCCGCCACGGCCAGGCCTCGTTCGGCAGCCAGGACTACGACGCGCTTTCTGCGCTGGGCCACCAGCAGGGGCACGTCGTCGGCCAGGCCTTGAAAGCCCGCGGCGTGGTGCCCGAGGTGGTGGTGGCCGGCACCATGCAGCGTCACCAGGAGACGGCGCGCGCGGCGCTGTCGGCCATGGCGCTGGACGTGCCGATGCAGCTCCTCGCCGGTGTCAACGAGTTCGACCACGAGGACGTCATCGAGGTGGCCGAGCCGCGCTTTGCCGACAAGGCCTTGATGATGGCCGAGATGGCCGCCAGCGGCGACCCGCGCCGGGCTTTCCAGGCCTTCTTCCAGGACGCGGTCTCACGCTGGGTGGCGGGCCACCACGATGAGCAGTACCAGGAGCCCTGGTCGGTGTTCAAGCTGCGTTGCGTCAACACGCTGGCCGAGCTGGTCAAGCTCACGCCGCCCAAGGGCCAGGCCGTGGTCTTCACCTCGGGTGGCTTCATCAGCGTGGTCTGCGCCCACTTGCTGGGCCTGCACGACTCGCAGGCCTTCACCATCAACTGGACACTGGCCAACGCCGGCATCACCAAGATCAACGTGGGCCGGGATGGCCTGCACCTGCTGTCGGTCAACGAGCACGGGCACCTGGAAGGCGTGGTGGCTGCGGGCTCACCGTCGCTGCTGAGCTACCGCTGACGAGGGCCGCCGGCGCTGGCTGGTGCCGATCTGTGCTGCCTGACCTGGCGGCCATCTGTCGATGGGATGGCTGCTGTGGCTCGCGCACAATGAGCGCAGGCCGCGCGCTGGGCTCGGCCTCAATCAACAAGGGACACGAACATGAAGACGGCGCTGAAGGTCGTGGGTGGGCTGGTGCTCGCCCTGTTGTTGCTGGTGGTGGGCGGCGTGGCCGCATCCTGGGCCCCCGATCGGGACGTGGAAACGCTCAAGGCCAAGTGGGCGCCTGCGCCCTCGCAGTTCACCGAGATCCTGGGCATGCAGGCCCATTACCGTGACGAAGGCCCGCGCGACGACGCCGAGCCCATCGTGCTGCTGCACGGCACCTCGGCCAGCCTGCACACCTGGGACGGCTGGACCGAGGCCCTGAAGGGCCAGCGCCGCGTCATCCGCATGGACCTGCCCGGTTTCGGCCTCACCGGCCCCATGCCCGATGGCAACTACCGGCTCACGCGTTACGTTGAATTCGTCGTTGCGCTGATGGACAAGCTGGGCGTGCAAAAGGCCGTGGTGGCCGGCAACTCCTTCGGTGGCAACCTGGCCTGGAAGGTGGCGGTGGACCACCCGCAGCGCGTGAGCAAGCTCGTGCTGGTCGATGCGGCCGGCTACCCCTTCGATCCGCAGTCCATGCCGATCGGCTTCAAGATCGCGCAAATTGGCGCGCTCAAGCCGCTGATGCAGAACACCCTGCCGCACAGCATGATCGAGTCCAGCGTGCGCAACGTCTACGGCGACCCGGCCAAGGTCACGCCCGAGCTGATCGACCGCTATTACGAGCTGACGCTGCGTGCCGGCAACCGTGGCGCCTTGCGCGAACGTTTCGCCCAGAGCCCCAGCGGCGAGTTCACTGCGCAAATCGCCAGCATCAAGCAGCCCACGCTGATCATCTGGGGTGGGCAGGACCGCCTGATCCCGCCCGACAACGCCGACAAGTTCCAAAAAGACATCGTCGGCAGCCGCCTGGCCATGTTCGATGCCCTGGGCCACGTGCCCCACGAAGAAGACCCGGCGGCCACCGTGTCGGCGGTGCAGGCTTTCCTGAAGCAGTGATTTGATCCGTTCAATGAAACACGTTTGATCACATCCGGCGGAATCATTGGGCGACAAAATGCCCCTGGAACAGGGGGCGAGGCGTCCGGCGCAGCGACTACAGTCCGCGCCGGACGTTTCGTTCGTGCCGCTGCTCTGGCGGCTCATCACCCCTTTCAGGAGACACCATGAACAAGATCGCCCTGGCCGCTGCCCTGCTGGCCCTCGCCACCTCCGCCTCTGCCCAACTGGCCAACAAGGCCTACATCGGCGGCGCTTTCGGCATGGCCAACATCGCCGTCGATTGCGGTGGCGTCGCTTCGTGCGACAACGACGACACCGGCTACAAGTTCTACGCTGGCTACAAGGTCCACCCGCAAATCGCCATCGAAGGCGGCTACATCGACTTCGGCAAGTCCAACATCAACGTCGGCTCGTTCGGCGTGGGCTCCATCGCCGTCGACGGCTTCCTGATCAACGCCGCAGGCCGCCTGCCCTTCACCCGCGAGCTGACGGGTGTCGGCCGCCTGGGCCTGGCCATGGTGGACACCAAGTCCACCGGCTTCCCCTACGGCAACCGCACCGATGGCAGCACCAATGCCTACTTCGGTCTGGGCCTGGAATACAGCTTCAACAAGAACCTGCGCGGCACCGCTGCCGCTGACTTCACCACCGGTGAGGTCGCTGGCGAAGAAGGCGCTGTGCGCCTGCTGAGCATCGGCCTGCAATACGACTTCTGAGCCGTCAACGCCTGAAAAGGTGGCTGCCACGCAAACATGTGTGGCAGCCGAATCTCATCCGTTTGGCCGATCGGAGCGCCCCTGCTGTTTCAGACACGTAACGTTGTTAGATTCGCCACCGCGGCGAATGGCGCCGTGTTTTTGATCCAGGGAGTTCCCATGAAAAAGATTGCTGTGGCGGGTCTGCTGACCGCCATGATGGCCGCTGCTTCGGCGCAGGTTTATGTGGGTGGCGTTGTGGGCAAGTCCCACGTCAACCTCAGCTGCGAAGACTACAACCTGGGCTGCGACAAGTCCGACACCGGCACGAAGTTCTACGTTGGCTACAAGCTCAACCCCACCGTGGCGCTGGAAGCTGCTTACGCTGACTTCGGCAAGGGCACACGCGGTTTCACCGACAGCTACTTCGACGGCTTCCTGCTGCGCGATGGCGAAGTGAAGGAAAGCTTCGAGGCGCGTGGCGTTTTGCTGGCTGCGGCCTTCCGTGTTGCCGCCCACCCCCAGCTGTCGCTGGTGGGGCGCCTGGGTCTGGCGGCCCTGAAAACCCGCTTCACCCAATCGATGCCTGTTGCGGGCTACCGCTATTCGGAGTCCGACGACTCCGTCAAGCCGTACTTCGGTCTGGGCGTCGAGTTCGCGGTGAACAAGAACCTGCGCCTCACCGCTGATGCCGACTTCACCAACGCCGAAGTCAACGGCGACAGTGGCGCGGTCCGCCTGTTGGGTGTCGGCGTGCAATACGCGTTCTGAGCACCGGTTGGCACCTGAGCGGCGAGCCTGCTCAGGCCTGCGAGACGGCCCTCTTCGGAAGGGCCGTTTTTCATGGCGTCATCGTTTCAGTGACAGCCTCAAAGCGTCGCCGCCAACCTCGCCGCCTGGTCGATGGCCTTCTTGGCATCGAGCTCACCCGCCTCGAAAGCCCCACCGATGATGTGCACCGGCTTGCCCTTCGCCCCCAGCGCATCGGCCAGCTCGCGCAGTGGCACCTGACCGGCGCACAGCACGACGTTGTCGCAAGCGATCCAGGTCGGGTTTTCGCGCTTCTCACCAAAGCTCACGAGCAGGCCCTCATCGCCGATGCGCTCGTAGTTCACACCGCCGATCATCTCGACGTCCTTCATCTTCAGCGATGCGCGGTGGATCCAGCCTGTGGTCTTGCCCAGCCCGTTGCCCAGCTTGCCCTTCTTGCGCTGCAGCAGCACGACCTCGCGCGCAGCGGGTGTGGGCTTGGGGCCCTCTGGGCGCAGCCCGCCCGGCGCACTCGACGGATCGGTCACGCCCCACTCCTGCATCCACACGACCAGGTCCTGCGAGGGCGACTTGTGTTCGGTGTCGTGCACCAGGTACTCGGCCACGTCGAAACCAATGCCGCCCGCCCCGATCACGGCCACCTTGCGGCCCACCGGCTTCTTGTGGCGCAGCACGTCGATGTAGCTCAGCACCTTGGGGTGGTCCTGGCCTGGGATCTTGGGGTTGCGCGGGGTCACGCCCGTGGCAACGATGACCTCGTCGAAGCCGTTCAGCGCGGAGGCGTCCACGCGCGTGTTGAGCTTGAGCTGCACGCCCGTGATCTCGATGCGCTTGCGAAAGTGCCGCAGCATCTCGTCGAACTCTTCCTTGCCGGGCACCTGGCGCGCCATGTTGAGCTGACCACCCACTTCGTCGGCGGCATCGAACAGCTCGACGTGGTGGCCGCGCTCGGCCAGGTGCGTGGCGGCGGTGATGCCGGCCGGGCCCGCGCCCACCACGGCAATGCGTTTTTTCTGCACCGCGGGCAGGAAGTTCAGCGTTGTCTCGTGGCAGGCGCGCGGGTTGACCAGGCAGCTCGAGAGCTGGTTCTTGAAGACGTGGTCCAGGCAGGCCTGGTTGCAGGCGATGCAGGTGTTGATCTCGTCGGCGCGGTTGGCCGCGGCCTTGGCCACGAAGTGTGAATCGGCCAACAGGGGCCGGGCCATGGACACCATGTCGGCGTAACCACCGGCCAGCACCATCTCGGCCGTGGCCGGCGTGTTGATGCGGTTGGACGTCACCAGCGGGATGTCGATGCCTGCTTCGGCGAAGTCCTGCTTGAGCTTGGCCGTGACCCAGGCGAAGGCCGCGCGCGGCACGCTGGTGGCGATCGTCGGCACGCGGGCCTCGTGCCAGCCGATGCCGGTGTTGATGATGGTGGCGCCCGCCTGCGCGATGGCCACACCCAGTTGGCGCACCTCGGCCCAGGTGCTGCCGCCAGGCACCAGGTCGATCATCGACAGGCGGTAGATGAGGATGAAGTCGGGGCCCACGGCCTCGCGCGTGCGCCGCACGATCTCTAGGGCCAAGCGCATGCGCTGGCTGTAATCGCCACCCCAGGCGTCGGTGCGCTGGTTGGTGTGCTGGGCCAGGAACTCGTTGATGAAGTAGCCCTCCGAGCCCATGATCTCGACGCCGTCGTAGCCGGCTTCGCGGGCGCGCACGGCGCTGTCCACGAAAGCCTTGATCTGGCGCTCAACGCCAGCTGCCGACAGCTCATAAGGCGTGAACGGCGAGATGGGCGACTTGATGCGAGAAGGCGCCACGGCGAACGGGTGGTAGGCATAGCGGCCCGCGTGCAGGATCTGCATGGCGATCTTGCCGCCGGCTTCGTGCACGGCCCGCGTGACGACCTGGTGGCGCTTGGCCGAGGAGGCGCTGCTCATGCGCCCGGCCAGCGGCTTGACCCAGCCGGCGATGTTGGGCGAGAAGCCCCCCGTGACGATCAGGCCCACACCGCCTTCTGCCCGCTCACGGAAGTAGGCCGCCAGCTTGCTCAGGTCGCGGCCGTCTTCCAGGCCCGTGTGCATCGAGCCCATCAGCACGCGGTTTTTCAGCGTGGTGAAGCCGAGGTTCAGGGGCGCGAGGAGGTGGGGGTAGGGCGAAGGCGTGCTCATGTTCACCAGTGTCGCATCACGCCCAGGCCCCAGGTGGTGACGGGCTGGGTGCGTTCGCGGTGTTGTTGCTGAATCTGACCGTTCAGGCTCCAGTCGGCGTGGGGGTGCAAGCGCGTTTGCAGCGACCAGCCCCACTCCTTGGGCAAGCCGCTCAGGTAGGCGCGACCATGGCCCTCGAGTTGCAGGCCGAGGTGGGGCGTGGCTTGCCACAGCAGGCCGGCGGCCAGCCCTGAGCCCAGCGCCCAGGGTTGGTTGGCGCGGCGCCGGTCCCATTGCAGGTGGTTGTCGACAAAGGCGTAAGGCATCAGGCCGCCGACGCCATCGCCATCACTGTCCCACTGCCAAGCCCAGCCCGGGCCACCTCGCACCTCGGCGCCCATGCGGCGGCGTTCATCGGCCGCACCGAACGGGTCGCGCCGCAGGTGCATGCCCACGCGCCAGGAGCGGGCGCGCAGCAGGGGCTCGTGCGGGCTCAGCGAGCTGATCTCCACCGGGGTGAAACGCTCCAGTTGCACGTCGCCGTGGGCCGAGCGGCTCAGCACGGTCTGGAAGAACTGGATGGCGGCGCCCCTCTGGTAGCCGGCGGGCGGGTCGAGCAGGTCGTGGTAGGCCGGTCGCACCGAGACGGTGTACCAGTCGCTGCCGGCGCGGCGCCCGGCCATCACGTCGATGCGGGCGGTGGCGTGGCCGGTGGTCGGGTCTTCTTTCGGGGTGGGCACCGTCACGGCTTCGCCGGCGGGCAGGGTCGCGCGGGCGCGCAGCAGGGGCATGCGGCGGGCCTGGGCCTGCGGCTCGCTCCAGCCTTCGCGCACGGCGTCGTAGGCCACCAGGCGCTCGGCGGTTTCCAGCGCGAGGGCTTGCTGCGCAGGCGTGAGGTTCGCGGCCTGCACGGCTTCGAGGGGCTGCGTGCCATCGGCGATGTCGCGCGCCAGTCGGGCGTTCTCAGGGCCCAGTCGGTTCGCGCGTTCGCGCAGCTCGGTGCTGTTGGCGGGGCGGTAGCGCACGGCCTTGAGCATGCCGGGCGTGCGCATCACCGCGCGGATGGTGTCCACCGGGATGGCCCACCAGGTGAAGTCGTCCACCAGGTTCCAGCCGGGACGTGCGGCGTCGAGCAGGGCCAGCAGGTGGTACGAGCAGTTCTCGTCGAAAAAGTAGTAGTCAAAGCGCGTGGGGCCCAGCTCCCAGGTGTGGGCCAGCAGGCGCTCGATCTCATCCGGGTTCAGGTTGAGCTCGTACTCCCAGATGTCGCGGTTTTCGAGGTCGTTGTACTCGCGGATGCGCAGGTAATACGGCGCGTTGGTGAACTGCCCCGGGTACAGGCCCACCAGGCCCTTGAACGCGAAGGCCAGGCCTTCGTTCTGGTCGCCATTGGCGGCGTAGTTGATGGCGTACGAGAGCATCGGCGAGCCGGCGCCATCGCCTTGCGCGGCATCGAGTCGCAGGAAGGTGTGGCCGTACATCGACGCCGGGCTGTTGAGGTAGGCCGACGGGAAGATCATGCTCACGCGGTCGGCGCGCAAGCCAGCGCGCCATTGCGCGAAGCGTTCGCACTGGGCTTGGGGCCAGAGGGCGGGTGCGGCGCCCAGCTCCTGACGCAACCAGCGTTCGCGGGCGATGAAGCGGCACGCGGCCGCCTGGTCGAGCGCGTGGCGGGGCGTGGGGTCGAAGAAGGCGGCGATGGTCGCGTCCAGCTCGGCCTGCGGATCGGTGCGGCCTTGCGGTGCGAGGAAAAAGCCGGGGTCGTCGGCCAGGCTGCGCAGCTGGCGCGTCAGCGGGTGGCGCTGGTAGTGCAGCAGCGCATGCCACATGGGCGTGGTGGCGAGCTGGCGGTCGCGCGCGAGCTGCTGCAGGGGTTCGGCGGGGGTGGCGGCCAGGGCCAGGGTGGGACAAGCCAGCGCAGCGGCCAGCATCAGCCGGGCCATGCGCGTCAGCAGGGCATGCAGCACGGAAGAGTGCTCCTGAAAAAAGCACACCCTGCTCCGGATGGAGTCAGGGTGTGGGTCGGATCGGATGAGTCAGTCGGCCCACGGAAAGGGCCGGGTCGTCATCAGATGACGGCTGCGTAGGCGCTCAGCTCGGGCGAAGCGGTCAGCACCGACTTCAGGTTGGCGGCGATCTGCTGGTCGTTGGCGAACACGGTGGCGAAGTTGGCCTTGATGGTGGCGGCGAACAGGGCGCGGTCGGCGTCCTTGACGCCCATCACGGCGGCCAGGGTGTCGAGGCTTTCGCCTTGGCCGGCGGCGGCGTCACGGGCCAGGGCCACGCGGTTGCCGTCGATGTACATGGCGGTCTTCCAGGAAGACGAGACCACGCCGTCCTGCGTGCAACCCGAGGTGCCGAAGGTGATGCCGAAGGTCTGGTTGCCGGAGGTGCCGTTGGTGGTGGCGGCCAGCACTTGCGGGAAGATGCCGCGTTGGCCTTCGAACAGCTTGGAACCCCAGCCGCAAGAGCCGACGTTGTTTTGGGCCATGGCGGAAGCGGCAGCGAGGGTGGCGAGGGCTGCGATGACGATCTTCTTCATGAAAGGATCTCCTGGTCTGTGTTGATGATGGGATGGACGTGTCGCCGCAGGCGGTGACCGTCTCGAACCATTCTAGGGGCGGATGCGCCGGTTCTCAGAACAGGTGTTTGTAGGTGAAACCAAGCTCATGGCCTTGCTGGTCCTTTTGTCGGGTGCGCTGCCAGCGCCACTCCCAGGTGTGTCCGCCAGGCCGGTACATGGATTGGGTCCATGTCCACACATGGGCTGGGCGGTGCTCGCCCAGTGGGTGCGAGAGGACCTGCCAGCTCAGCTGGGTCTTCATGTTCCAGATCTCGCGGATGACCACGCCTGCTTCGGGTTGCCCGTACAGGTACCCCCTTTGGCGCCAACCCCATCCTCCGCCCAGCATGACGTAGGCATCGAGGTCATCTGCCAGGCGCCAGGTCCGACCGAGCGCCCCTTCCAGCAACAACGCTTTTTTGTCGGGGCGCTGCAGGTTGGGTTGTGGCTCGATGCCCAGTTTGAAGCGACCTGAGAGGCCACCGGTCAGGCTGTCCCAGGGCAACAATGACTGCACCGCATAGATGGTCAGGCGGTCCAGGCTCAGTCGCCCGCTCCGCGCATCGACGAGCCATGACGAGTCGAAGAGCCGCAGCTCGCTTTCGTTGAGGTGCTGGCGGTTGTCGTCGCTCAGCGTGTGAGAGACCGGCAGGAATCGCCATTGCACGTGATCTCGGCCACCTCGGCGCAACCAGCCCAGACCCATCTGGCGTTCCGGTGGCGACAGGACCGGGTCTCTGCGGGTGTTGGCTTGCAGTTGCAGATCGGGGTAGCGCTTTTGCTGCGCGGCGTTCAGTTCATGGAGCATGGCCCTGCGCTCATCGTCGCCGCTCGGCCTGTCTGGCGAGGCGCCCTCTTGGCGCAGCAGCGCCTGGGCCAGCGCCAGAGACAGGAACCCCGTTTGATCCGCCATGTCGGGTGGGGGCAGTGCTTTGGGCACGGAGCGTTCAGCCACGGCCTCTGCCACCGCTTGCACGCGCTGTGCTGGCAGGCTTGCAGCCAGCGTTCGCACCTGAGCGCGAGCCGGCGTCTGCACCGAGACCTCGTCGATCAAGCCAATGCGATGGGCCTGGCGCAGCACGTCCTTCGGTGTTGTCCACCAGCTGTTGCCATCCAGCATGGCAGGTCGGGCCACCGCCAGCATGTGTCGCACCAGGGTGGCGCAGTTGTAGGCCTGGAAAAAGTAGGTGATGCGCGTCTGGCGCAATTCATGGATGTGCGCCTGCAGGCGCTGTCGCTCGTTCTCGTTCAGCGCCAACTGGTGCGTCCACAGCGAGCGTTGCTCGGTCACCGCGTACTTCTGCACCTCATCCTGGAACGGGCTGAGCGCGAAGTAACCGGCCTTGCCTTGCACCATGCTTTCATAAAACAGCAGGGGCAGGTTCCAGGTGGTTGCATCGGTGTAGAAGGAGATGGCGTGTTCCAGCCGCTGCCCTTGGGGCGATGTGCCGTCCACCTTCAAAAAAAGGTGGCCCATCATGCTGGATGGCTGGCTCAGGATCTCCGAGGCAAAGGCCAGCGCGAAGCGCTCGGCTGGCGCGCGCTCAAGGAACTCTTGCCACTCGGTGCAGTGGCGGGTGTCGGGTGGCGGAAGCACGCCCTGCTCATGCAGCCACAGCGCTCGAGCCGGAAAGCGGCATTGAGCGTTGCGCGCATCGGCGCCTTGCAGCGCACCGAGCGTGGCTTGCAGCTCGCGCTCGGGCGAGAAGCCGTTGAGGCTCAGGATGAAGCCTGGATCTTGCACCTGCGGCCGGCCTGCTTCGAGGTGCAGCAAGGCGTGCCAGACCGGGTGTGCGTGCAGGGACGCGCCCACCTGTTCAGCGGTGGCGGGGCCCGGCCACAGCAGCGCCAGGCACATGAAAAAGGCGGCTCGCAAGCCGCCTTCGATGCGGGGGTACCGCATGCGTGTCATCACTGACAGTTGATGGTCACGCTGTCCTGGTACTTCCACATCTTGTCGGTGGAGTAGTCGGTGGTGGAGCCGAACACGCCGCCGATGATGATGTTGCCGAAGAACTTCACGTCAACGGTGCTGTCGACCGGGGTTTGCTTGGCGCAGCCTTCGGCTTCCACGTTGAAGACCTTGGCGGCCTTGCTGCGGTACACCTGCACGGTGCCCGGAGCGGTGAAGGGGGTGCCGTCGACGGTGCCCGAAACGGTCTTGCCGTTGGTGGTGGTCACGTTCACGGGTTGGGTCTTCTCGTTGAAGATCGAGGCGCAGCCGGTCATCAGCATGACCGAGCCCAGTGCAGCGCACAGAGCCAGCTTTTTCATGGGAACTCCTGTGAGGATGAGGGTGATGCAACGACGCATCAGGTCACAGGAGGGCGCGCGTGCAAAAGCACGCACGCGAGGTGCACTGCGGGTGGCCAGGTGTCACGGTGTGCACCCGATCCGTCTTGCATCCGCCTCCCTAGAACGGATGTCTGTCGTCGCGAAGAAGTGTAAAGCGCGCGTTGCAATTGCTTGCGATGTTTTCGTGGCATGCCCCCTCGACTGTGGTGCGGCATCCACCCGCACCATGAAAAACGGCGCCCCGCGGGGCGCCGTTTGCATCAAGCTTCAGCGGTTTGGCCGATCAGGCTTGCTGAGCCTTCTTCTTCAAGCGCCACGCATGCAGCAGCGGCTCGGTGTAGCCGCTCGGCTGTTCCTTGCCCTTGAAGACCAGGTCCAGCGCGGCTTGGAACGCAGCGCCTTGCGGGTTGCCCACCAGGCTTTCGTAAGCGGCGTCACCAGCGTTCTGGCCATCCACCACGGCGGCCATGCGGCTGAAGCTGTCACGCACTTGCGCTTCGGTGATCACGCCATGGTGCAGCCAGTTGGCCACGTGCTGGCTGGAGATGCGCAGCGTGGCGCGGTCTTCCATCAGGCCCACGTTGTGGATGTCGGGCACCTTCGAGCAGCCCACGCCCTGGTCGATCCAGCGCACCACGTAACCCAGGATGCCCTGGATGTTGTTGTCCAGCTCCTGCTGCTTCTCGGCGTCGGACCAGTTGGCTTCGGCGACCACGGGGATGGTCAGCAGCTTGTCGAGCAGCGATTGCGGGTCTTCGCCGGTCTTCTCGATGTCTTGCTGGATGGCAGCAACGCTCACTTGGTGATAGTGGGTGGCGTGCAGCGTGGCGGCGGTGGGCGAAGGCGTCCAGGCGGTGTTGGCACCGGCCTTGGGGTGGGCGATCTTCTGCTCGAGCATGCCGGCCATCAGGTCGGGCATGGCCCACATGCCCTTGCCGATCTGGGCGCGGCCGCGCAGGCCCATCTGCAGGCCGATCAGCACGTTGCGGCGCTCGTAAGCGGCGATCCAGGCGCTGTTCTTGATGTCGCCCTTGCGCATCATCGGGCCGGCCAGCATGGCGGTGTGCATCTCGTCGCCGGTGCGGTCCAGGAAGCCGGTGTTGATGAAGGCCACGCGGCTCGAAGCGGCAGCGATACAGGCCTTGAGGTTCACCGAGGTGCGGCGCTCTTCGTCCATGATGCCCAGCTTGACGGTGCTGTCGGCCAGGCCCAGCAGCTTCTCGACGCGCGAGAACAGCTCGGCGGCAAAGGCCACTTCAGCGGGGCCGTGCATCTTGGGCTTGACGATGTAGACCGAGCCGGTGCGCGAGTTGCGGATGGCCTTGCCATCGAGCTGGCCGCGGCCTTGCAGGTCGTGCAGGGCGATGGTCGTGGTGATGACCGCGTCCATGATGCCTTCGGGGATCTCTTGTGCCGAGGCGCCCCACAGGATGGCGGGGTTGGTCATCAGGTGACCCACGTTGCGCACGAACATGAGCGAGCGGCCGTGCAGCTTGACTTCACCGCCCTTGGCGCCGGTGTACACGCGGTCGCCATTGAGCTTGCGGGTGAAGCTCTTGCCGCCCTTGGCGACTTCTTCGGTCAGCGTGCCCAGCTGGATGCCCAGCCAGTTGCTGTAGCCCAGCACCTTGTCTTCGGCGTCCACGGCGGCAACCGAGTCTTCCAGGTCCAGGATGGTGGAGACGGCCGATTCCAGCACCAGGTCCGACACACCGGCCGGGTCGGTCTGGCCGATCGGGGTGCTGCGGTTGATCTGGATGTCGACGTGCATGCCGTTGTTGACCAGCAGCACGCTCGAAGGCGAGGCGGCGTCACCCTGGAAGCCGACCAACTGGTCGGGGTTCTGCAGGCCGGTGGTCTTGCCGCCGTTGAGCGCCACGACCAGCTTGCCGCCAGCGATGCTGTAGCCGGTGGCTTCCTTGTGCGACGCGCCTTCCAGCGGAGCGGCCTTGTCCAGGAAGTTGCGGGCCCAGGCGATCACCTTGGCGCCGCGCACCGGGTTGTAGCCCTTGCCCTTGTCGGCGCCGCCTTCTTCGGAGATGGCGTCGGTGCCGTACAGGGCGTCGTACAGGCTGCCCCAGCGGGCGTTGGCGGCGTTCAGCGCATAGCGGGCGTTCAGGATGGGCACCACCAGCTGCGGGCCGGCTTGCAGGGCCAGTTCGGCGTCCACGTTGGCGGTGGTGGCCTTGACGTCACCGGGCACGGGCACCAGGTAGCCGATCTTTTCCAGGTGGGCCTTGTAGGCGGCCATGTCCGAGATCGGGCCGGGGTTGGCGGCGTGCCACTGGTCCATCTCGGCCTGGATGCGGTCGCGCTCGGCCAGCAGGGCAGCATTCTTGGGGGCCAGGTCGTTGACGATGGCGTCAAAACCTGCCCAGAACTTGGCGCTGTCGATGCCGGTGCCCGGCAGGACCTTGTCTTCGACGAAGCGGAAGAGCTCGGTGGCCACTTGCAGGCCGTGAACTTGGGTGCGTGCGGTCATGGTGAACCTCTCGAAAGATCTGGAAAGAGTCGGTGGAATCTGGTGGAGGCAAGGGGGCGGGCCATTGGGCTGGCTGCTGCAGGGTGGTGCGGCAGGCGGACCTCGCCTCTTTTGGAGCTCGCCAGTTTATTCCATACCTATCTGATCATTACCAACTCAAAAATCCATTGATTCATGACTTTTAAGTAAAAATCAAACCCGCCCCCTCGGATCTTCCCGGGCGGCGCCCCCATTGTGTTCTGGCGTGGCCCTGATCAACATGGCTCATTCGAACGGTCGTGAGCCGGTGGCACCCAGGGGCTGTTTCGGGGGTGCAGGGCATCAAACCAGCGCCTACACAGGACAACAGGGCAGGAGCATGGACCGACTCAAGCAGCTGGAATCCTTCGTCGCCGTCGCCACCAAGGGCAGCCTCACCGCTGCGGCCGGGGCCGAAGGCGTGGCGCCCGCCGTCATCGGCCGGCGCATCGATGGGCTCGAAGAGCGCCTGGGCGTCAAGCTGCTGGTGCGCACCACCCGCCGCATCAGCCTGACGCACGAGGGCGCCGCTTTCCTGGAGGACGCCCAGCGCATCCTGGCTGACCTGGCCAACGCCGAATCCGAGGTCAGCGCCGGGGGGCTGCAGGCCCGTGGTCACCTGCGCATCACCGCGCCAGCGGGTTTCGGCCGGCGCCACGTGGCACCGCTTGTGCCGCGCTTCGTGGCCGACCACCCGGGCCTGACCGTCTCGCTCGACCTCTCCGACCGCCTGGTCGACCTCGTCCACGAAGGGTTCGACTGCGCGGTGCGGGTGGGCGAGCTGCCCGACTCCAGCTTGGTCAGCGTGCGCCTGGCCGACAACCGTCGCCTGTGCGTGGCGAGTCCGGCCTACCTGGCCGCGCGTGGGCGTCCTCAACACCCCGGCGACATCACCCGCCACGAGTGCCTGACCTTGAGCTCGGAAGCCAGCCAGACCCGCGGCTGGGCCTTCACCGTCGAGGGCCAGCTCATTCATGTGCGGCCCACCTCGCGCTTCGACTGCTCGGACGGGCAGGTCCTGCACGCCTGGTGTCTGGCTGGCCTGGGTCTCGCTTGGCGTTCGTGGTGGGAGGTCGAAGCCGATGTCCGCAATGGCCAGCTTGTGACGGTCCTCGACGAATTCGCGGCCCCGCCCACGGGCATCTACGCCGTCTTCGCGCAGCGCAAGCACCGCCCCTTGCGTCTGAGCCTGTGGATCGACTTCCTGCAGGCCACGTACCGGGAGCCGGGGTACTGGAAGCAGTCGATTTCATGGGCGGCCTGATCGGGCATCATCGGCTTCATGATCGAAGCCCTGCTCGCCTATGCCCACTTCGCGGCCATCCTCATGCTGGTCGTCTTTGTCACCAGCGAAGCCGCCCTGTGTCGCCCGGAGTGGATGAATGCCGCCGTCGTGCGCCGACTGGCCCGCGTCGACCTGATCTACCTGGTGGCAGCCATCGCCGTGCTGGCCACAGGCCTGGCGCGCACGCACTGGGGCGTCAAAGGGGTGGGCTGGTACTGGGGGCAGCCGTTGCTGCACGCCAAGGTGACGCTGTTCGCGTTCATCGGCTTGATGTCGCTCAAGCCCACATTCGCATTCATCCGCTGGAAGCGTGAGCTCAACGACACCGGTGCCCTGCCCGAGGAGGTTGAGGTCCGTCGCATCCGCCGCTGGATCATGGCGCAGGCCCATCTGCTGCTGGTGTTGCCTCTGCTGGGTGCCTTCCTGGCGCGTGGCACATGGGTGCGCTGACCACCTCTGGTGCGTTGCAACCCTGGCCCATGAAAAAGCCCGGCACGCGGCCGGGCTCGGGTGGGCTGGGGCCCCTGGCTGTTGCGTGGGCTCAGCCCGCCACGGCTTCCTTCTCGCATTTCTTCATGAAGCTGTTCTTGGCGGCACCTGCCAGCGGCTTGCCGTTCTTGTCCAGGGCCTTGGCCGAGCAAGCCGCGCCGGTCGTTTCCTTGACGCACTTCTTGACGAAGCTGCTCTTGGCGGCACCGGCCAGGGCCTTGCCGTTTTTGTCCACGGCCTTGGCCTCGCACTCAGGGTTGGCGTGAGCCAGGCCGGCCATCAAGGCCAGGGAAAGGGTGGCGATCAGTGCACGCATGTCTTCACTCCATCGAAAGGTCTGTTGTGGGTGGAATCAGGTGTCTTGGGGCACCTGACGCATTGTCAACGCCCCACCACCGCCTGTCGATGACAGCGGGCAACATCTCCACCCAGGCTGCTCACCCGTGGCTGCCAGCCACGCATCACAGGATGCGCCGTGGGTGCGCCAGCGCTTCGTGCGCAGCATGCAGGCGTCGCACCAGCACGCGGATGAAGGATTCGTCGAACAGGTGGCGGCTGGCCGGGCTCAGCGACTGCATCGCGTCCGGCGTGAACGAGATCGTGGTCGCGGGCTCCGTCACCACCACGTCGGTGCTGTGCTTGCGCAATTCCGGGCTGGGCGCCAGGTAGGCCATCTCGCCCACCGAGGTGCCCGCGCCCAGCAGCGCCACGCGCTTGTTGTTGCGATACACCTCCACGCTGCCTTGGGCGATGATGTGAAAGGTCTTGCCCTCTTCGCCGCGCCGGTACAGCGCGTGCCCGAACGGGAAGCGTTGCCAGCGTGCGCGGTGCACCACCTCCCACAACTCCACGTCGCCAAAGTTCGAGAAGAAGTCGAGCGTGCGCAGCAGGTTGAAGCGCTCCGAGTCCAGCACGCCCTGCACGTGGCCTCGCGGCACCTGGTGCTCCGACACCAGGCTCGAGAGCGCCTGCGCGAACTCGTCCCAGTTGGCGTAGCGGTCGTTGGGTGACTTGGCCAGCGCGCGCAGCACCACCTGATCGACCGCCGGGTGCACACCCGAGCGCAGCGTCGACAGCGGCGTCGGCGCCTGGTTGTAGATCAGGTTCATCAGCGCCGGCTGAGAGGGGGCGTCGAATGGCGGGCGTCCCGCGATGAGGTGGTACAGCACCGCACCCAGCGCGTACATGTCGGCGCGGGCGTCCAGCGTGTGGCCATCGAGTTGCTCGGGCGCCATGTAGGCCAGCGAGCCCACCTGGTGCACCTGGGTCGAGTCGGCCGTCATGTTGAGCACGCTGCCGAAGTCGGTGATCTTGACGTCGGTGACCAGCCCCTGCGCATTGGTCAGCGCCAGGATGTTGGCCGGCTTGACGTCGCGGTGGATGAGGCCCTGGCGGTACACGTAGCCCAGCGCCATCGCACACTTGAAGCCGATTTCCACGATCAGCTCCAGCGGCAGCAGGCTGTCGGGGCGGCAGAAGCTGCGCAGCGTGGTCCCCGGCACGTACTCCATCACCACATAGGGCGAGGTCGGGTCGGCCACGGCGTCGTAGATCTGCACGACATTGGGGTGCTGCAAGCGCCCGACCAGGGCGGCCTCGGCGGCGAAAAAGCGCGCGTAGACCGGCCCGTCAACCGCGTCGCCCAGCACCGACGACCGAACGCGCTTGATGGCGACGTCGCGCTCGTGGAAGTCGTCCCGGCACAGGAAGACTTCGCTGGTGGCGCCTTCGCCCAGCCGTTTGATCACCCGGTATTTGCCAATCGCGTTGGCAGCCAGGTCGATGTCGATGTCCCTTGTGCCACTCATGCAGCGATGATGCCCGTCGCCCACGGATCGCGAAGTGTGAAATAACACCGGGCAGGGTGGCCAATTCGCTCAGCCGCCTGCGCTGATGATCTGCTCGATGTTGCGTTCGGCCAGGGCAGAAATGGTCAGCGACGGGTTGACCGAGCCCGTCGTGCCCGGGATGGCCGCGCCGTCCATCACGTACAGCCCCGGGTGCCCCTTGACCCGGCCGTGGGTGTCCGTGACCTGCCCGATCACCGCCCCGCCCAGGGGGTGGGCCGTCCAGTTGCGGCCGTTGACGTCGGCGATGAAGGGCCACAGCCCCACCGCGGTGCCCGATGCCGCCGCGATGCGGTTGTTCAGGTCGCGGATGACCGCGAAGGCATCGTCGTTGCCGTTGGCGGCCCAGTTCAGCTTCACCCGCCCGGTGGCCGGGTCGTGCACGAAGCGCCCGCGGTTCGTCTCGTCGTAGACCATCCCCAGCGAGCCCAGGATGCCGATGTCGATGGGCACGCCTGGCGCATACCAGTTCTCGAAGGTGACCGGCATGCCGCCACGGGTGTCGTGGATCCGCGATGCGCTGGCCGAGCCCTGGGTCAGCCCCTTGATGCCAGCGAAGCTGCGCACCACGATGGCGTCGCCGTTGGTGCCCCAGCCTGCGCCCGTGTGCTCGTTGAGGTTGCGCAGGGCGCCCTCGGCCTGCGCCCGCACCAGCAGCTCCGAGGTGCCCACGGAGCCCGCGGCCAGGAACAGGCGGTCGCAGGTCAGGGTGCTGCGCCGCAAGACCTGGCCGGTGACGCTGCGCTGCACCACTTCCACGGTGTACACCTTGCCGTCATGCCCCAGGCGAAGCACTTCGTGGCCGGCGTGCACCGACACCAGCCCAGTGGCCTGCGCCCACTTGAGGTAGTTCTGGTTGAGGTCGTTCTTCGCGCCGTTGGCGTTGCCGTGGTTGCTGAGCCCGACGGTGGCCGATTTGCGGCTCTGCCCCTGGTTCTCCTTGCGGATCACGTCCCAGTTGAACAGCGAGTCGATGCGACTGGGCGTGAAGCCGGCCTTGCGAACGTGGGCGTCCCATTGGCGCGAGTGTCCGAAGGGCGCGCTCTGGTAGACGTCCTCGGGCATGCTGCCGAGGTTGAGCATGCGGCGAACGCGCGGGTAGTACACGGCGTCCATCTCATCGAAGTTCACGGCGCCCTGGAAGATGTTGTCGAAGTAGCGGCGCTCGGGCTGGATCATCACGCCGGTGAATATCACCGAGCCGCCTCCCACGCAGGCCCCGCGCCAGACGGTCATGTTGTCGTACTCGGTCGCGTCCATCACGCCGCCGAAGGGGGCCATCCAGGCCTCGAAGCCGGTGAGCATGCGCACCCGGTTCTTGAACCAGAAGGCCCGGCCATCGGGCGCGGTGTCGTTCGAGAAGATCGCTCGGGTGTCCGATTTGGGCCACTGAAAGCCTCGCTCCAGCATGGTCACGGGCTCACCCGCCTGAGCCAGGCGCAAGGCCGAGATCGCCCCTCCGAACCCGCTGCCGATCACCAGGTTGCGGCTGTGTGCACGTGGGGCCGCTGCGTTGGCGAAGACCTCCGGCACCAGGCTGCGGTAGTACAGGGCGCTGAGCAAAGGCGTGGTGGGCATGCTCGCGTCGCCGCTGGCGGCATGGGCGGTGCCCACGCTCGCGGATGCAGCGGTGGCCAGGGTGGTGTTCAGGAAGGCGCGGCGGTCCATGAGGGGTCCAGTCAAGGGGTGATGCGGATTTTTGTAACTGTCCCATCAAATTAATTAACCACAACGGGTTAACCCTCTGGTTGGGCGGCGCCGATCCGGGGGGTACGGGTCGCGTCAACCGGGGTGGGCGACGGCAGTCGCGCCCGCCTCGTAGAATCCCGCCCATGATCCAAGCCAAGCGTGACCTCCTTTCGGCCCTGGGCCAGGCCCTGTCGCAAGTCCTTTCGCAGGTGGCCCCAGACGCCGCCACCCCGCCAGCGCCCGTTTTCGAGGCGCCCAAGCAGGCCGCCCACGGCGACCTCGCCGTCACGGCCGCCATGCAGCTGGCCAAGCCCCTCAAGAAGAACCCCCGCGAGTTGGCCGCCGCCCTGGTCGCCGCGCTCGAAGCCCAGCCTGCCGTGCAGCAATGGGTGCAGTTGCCCATCGAAATCGCCGGCCCGGGTTTCATCAACCTGCGCCTCAAGCCCGAAGCCAAGCAAAGCACCATCACCGACGTGCTGACCGCTGGCGACCGGTTCGGCTGGCAGTCCGCCACGGGCAAGAAGGTGCTCGTCGAATTCGTCTCGGCCAACCCCACCGGCCCGCTGCACGTCGGCCATGGCCGCCAGGGCGCCCTGGGCGATGCGCTGTGCAACCTGTTCGAGACCCAAGGCCAGCAGGTCACCCGCGAGTTCTATTACAACGACGCCGGCGTGCAGATCGACACGCTGACCCACAGCACGCACCTGCGCATCCAGGGCTTCAAGCCGGGCGACGACTGCTGGCCGACAGATCCTGAGAACCCGGAGAGCAAGAAGTTCTACAACGGCGACTACATCGCCGACATCGCGGCCGACTTCCTGGCCAAAAAGACCGTCAAGGCCGACGACCGCGAGTTCACCGCGAGCGGTGACATGAGCGACCTCGACGGCATCCGCCAGTTCGCCGTGGCCTACCTGCGTCACGAGCAGGACCTGGACCTCAAGGCCTTCGGCGTGCGCTTTGACAACTACTACCTCGAGTCCAGCCTCTACACCTCGGGCCGGGTCGAAGCAGCCGTGCAAAAGCTCAAGGACGCCGGCAAGACCTTCGAAGAAGGCGGCGCCCTGTGGTTGCGCAGCACCGACTACGGTGACGACAAGGACCGCGTCATGCGCAAGTCCGACGGCGGCTACACCTACTTCGTGCCCGACGTGGCCTATCACATCGCCAAGTGGGAGCGCGGCTTCGGGCAGGTCGTCAACATCCAGGGCTCCGACCACCACGGCACCATCGCCCGCGTGCGCGCCGGCCTGCAAGCCGCCGGCGTCGGCATCCCCCAGGGCTGGCCCGACTACGTCCTGCACAAGATGGTCACCGTGATGAAGAACGGCGAGGAGGTCAAGATCTCCAAGCGCGCCGGCTCCTACGTCACCCTGCGCGACCTCATCGAGTGGACCAGCAAGGACGCGGTGCGCTTCTTCCTGATCAGCCGCAAGGCCGACACCGAGTTCGTCTTCGACGTCGACCTGGCGCTCAAGACCAACGACGAGAACCCGGTGTTCTACGTCCAGTACGCCCACGCCCGCATGAGCAAGGTCATGCGCGACTGGGCCGCCGAGCGCGGTGGTGACCTGGCCGGTCTGCCCCAGGCCCAGCTGACCCTGCTGGCCGCGCCAAGCGAGCTCACCCTGATGAGCAAGCTGGCCGAATACCCCGACATGCTCACCCAGGCTGCCGCTGGCCTGGCCCCGCACGACGTCGCCTTCTACCTGCGCGACCTGGCCGGTGCCTTCCACAGCTACTACGCCGCGGAACGATTCCTGGTGGATGATGTCGAACTGACCCGCGCCCGCGTCGCGCTGCTGGCAGCCACCGCCCAGGTGCTGCGCAGTGGCCTGGCGCTTCTGGGCGTGAGCGCGCCAGACAAGATGTGAAAAACACCAAGGACTTGACCTGATGAAATCCCAACGCGGCGGCTTCTTCCTGGGCGTGATCGTCGGCATGTTGATCGGGCTGGCCATTGCCCTGGGCGTGGCGCTCTACATCACCAAGGTGCCCCTGCCCTTCATCGACAAGGTGCCCCAGCGCACCGCCGAGCAGGACGCGGCCGAGGCCGAAAAGAACAAGAACTGGGACCCCAACAGCCCGCTCTACGGCAAGAACCCCGCCAAGCCCAAGCCGGTGCAGGTGGAGCCGTCGGCCCCCGCCGCCTCCGCAGGTGGCGAGGCCCCGGTGGTCGAGGTGCCTGTCGTGGCGCCTCCTGTCACGGCCCCGGCCGCGTCGACAGCGCCTGCCGCTTCGGCCGCCGCGCCGTCTGCCAAGGCATCCGCCAGTGCGCCCGCGCGCAACCCGGCCGCCATCCTCTCGGGCGAGCCTGTGTCCACCGGCGGCACGTCCGACGCGTTGAGCTACCAGGTGCAGGCCGGTGCCTACGCCAGCCAGGCCGAGGCCGAGCAGCAAAAAGCCAAGCTGGCCATGATGGGCTTGGAGGCCCGCATCGCCGAGCGCGAAGTCAACGGCCGCACCATGTACCGCGTGCGCCTGGGGCCTTACTCGGCCAAGGAGCAGGCTGACGAGGTCCGCGTCAAGCTGCAAGGCGCCGGCATCGACTCCGCCCTGGTGCGCATCCAGAAGTGACCGCGAATTGACCGATTACCCGAAAGGACTGTCCTGATGAACCGCCGCGAATTCTCGATGCAAGCCGCTTCGGCCCTGGGCCTGGGCCTGGCTGGCGCTCCGCTCATGGCTTCGGCCCAGGGTGGCCCGGTCGAGGGGCAGAACTACACGCGCCTGGCCCAGGCCGCGCCTGTGTCGGCCCCGGCGGGCAAGGTCGAAGTCGTCGAATTCTTCTGGTACGGCTGTCCTCACTGCTACCACTTCGAGCCCTCGCTGGCCGCGTGGGTTGCGCGGCTGCCGTCTCACGTGTCCTTCCGCCGCGTGCCCTGGGCCTACCGCGAGAACCCTTTCGGTGTGCACCAGCGCCTGTTCTACGCCCTCGAAGCCATGGGCCTGGTCGGTGCGCTGCACGAAAAAGTGTTCAGCGCCATGCACCAGCCAGGCGGGGCATTGCAGGGCGCGACGGCCAACCTCGACCAGATCGGTGCTTTCCTGGCCACGCAAGGGGTCGACAAGGACAAGTTCCGCTCGGTTTACGAATCGTTCGCGGTGCAGACCAAGGTCCGCCAGGCCCGCTCGCTGGCCGAGGCCTATCGCATCGATGGCGTGCCCACCCTGGGCATTGGCGGCCAGTTCACCACCTCGGTGTCCCTCAACGGCAATGCCTCGCGCACGCTGGCCACGGTCGACTTCCTGATCGATCGCCTGCGCAAGGGCTGATCCTTGCGCCTGGTGCGCCGCCATGGCGCACCAGCTGTGACCAAATGCCCCGCCACGGCACTGTGTGTTGTGTGAAACAGGGGCGCGGGCACGACGCCATGAGCTAGAATCAAGCAAAATTCATGCCGAAGGCGTCACACATGCTCACATCCGCTTCCGTCACCGCGCTCGCGCGCCCGCTTGCTCGCGCCTTGGTTGCGTCGCTGGTGGTCGCTGGCGTGGTCTCGGCGCCGGTGGCCCAGGCCGAGAAGGCCGACCGCACTCAGCCGCTGCATTTTGCGGCAGACAGTGCCCGCGTCGAAGAAGGTCAGCGCTTGAACGTGCTCACCGGCAACGTCGACATCACCAAGGGCACCATGGCCATTCGCGCTGACCGGGTCGAAATCCGGCAGACCCCGGATGGCGCGCAATCGGCCACTGCCACGGGCGGGCAAGGCGGGCGCAGCTACTTCAAACAAAAGCGTGATGGCGTCGAAGAACTGATCGAAGGCGAAGCCGAGAAGATCTTCTACGACGGCCGCGACGACACGGTTCATTTCACCGGCCGCGCGGTCATGCGCCGCATCGTGGCGGGCGTGGCTTCCGATGAGGTCAATGGGCAGGCGATTCGCTATGACAACAAGACCGGCGTCTATCAGGTGATGGGTGGCGGACCCTTGGGTGGCACCTCCTCCGGGCGGGTGCGTGGGGTGATTTCGCCGCGGGGTGGCGCCACTGGTGCTGCCGCGCCGTCGCCCACCCCGGCCAGCTCCGCTGTGCCCACGGCCTCGGCCGCACCAGCAGGCGGCCGCTGACATGACGTCCGCACCCGCTGTCGCCAGCGCGGCAACCTCGGTCAGCCGCCTGCAGGCCCAGAGCCTGAAAAAGCGCTACGGCGCGCGCACCGTCGTACAAGACGTGCACGTCGCTGTTTCGGCCGGCGAGGTCGTCGGCCTGCTCGGCCCCAATGGCGCAGGCAAGACCACCAGCTTCTACATGATCGTGGGCCTGGTGCGCGCCGACGCCGGCGCCATCGAGATCGATGGCCAGCGCATCGAGCGCCTGCCCATGCACGAGCGCTCGCGCATGGGCCTGAGCTACCTGCCGCAAGAGGCCTCCATCTTTCGTCAGCTCAACGTCGAGGACAACATCCGCGCCGTGCTCGAGCTGCAACTCGATGAGCAAGGCAAGCGCCTCAAGTCCGCCGTCATCGAGCAACGCCTGACCGCGCTGCTCAAGGACCTCAGCATCGAGAAGCTGCGCACCAGCCCGTCGATGGCGCTCTCCGGTGGCGAGCGCCGCCGCGTCGAGATCGCCCGCGCCCTGGCCACGCAGCCGCGCTTCATCCTGCTCGACGAGCCCTTCGCCGGCGTCGACCCGATCGCCGTCATCGAGATCCAGCGCATCATCAGCTTCCTCAAGGCCCGCGGCATCGGGGTGCTCATCACCGACCACAACGTGCGCGAAACCCTGGGCATCTGCGACCGCGCTTACATCATCAGCGAGGGCCGGGTGCTGGCCGAAGGCCGCCCCGCTGACATCATCGAAAACGCCGACGTCCGCAAGGTCTACCTCGGCGAACACTTCCGCATGTGAGGCGCCGGAGCATTCCATGAAGCCCTCACTGCAGTTCCGGCTCTCGCAGCACATGGCGCTCACGCCACAGCTGCAGCAGTCCATCCGCCTGTTGCAGCTGTCGACGCTCGAGCTCAACCAGGAAATCGAGCAAATGCTCGAGCAGAACCCCTTCCTGGAACCGGAAGACGACCTGCCCGCGCTCGACCTGGCCGCCGCCGCCGAGTACGAGCGTCAGCGCAACGACCGCAACAACACCGAAGAGACCGCCTCGGCCGCATCCGAGTCCGCCACGTCCGACAGTGACACGGGCGGCATCGACACCGCCGAGCTGGGCACCACCGAGCGCGACGACTGGGAAAACGGCACCGAGCGCGACGATTTCGACGGCATCAGCGAAGCGCCTTCGCGCAACAACGATGCCGACGACGACTTCGACCCGATGTCGCGCAACACCGCCGGCATCAGCCTGCAGGACCACCTCAAGCAGCAGCTGCTGGGCATGCGCCTGGGCGCCGAAGACATGGCCGCCGTCGAGGTGCTCATCGAGTCGCTCAACGAAGACGGCTACCTCGCCGATTCGCTCGAAGAAATCGCCGACAGCCTGTTGCCCGAAGATGCCGACGAAGACACGCGCGACGAGGTCCTCTCGCGCCTGAAGTGCGCCCTGGGCTGGCTGCAGCACATGGAGCCCGTGGGCGTGGGCGCGGCCAACCTCAACGAATGCCTGGTGCTGCAGTTGCGCACGCAGTCCCAGGGCCGCATCCGCGACGTCGCCATCGACATCTGCCAGCACCACCTCGAGCTGCTCGCCCGCCGCGACACCAAGAAGCTCATGGCCGCCACCGGCGCCAGCGAAGGCGAGGTCAAGCAGGCGCAGGGCGTGATCGTGCAGCTCGAGCCCAAGCCGGGTCGCGCCTTCACGCGCGCCGAGGCCAACATCATCATCCCCGACGTCATCATCCAGAAGTCGGGCCGGGGCTGGAAGGTCGTGCTCAATCCCGACGTGATGCCCAAGCTGCGCATCAACGACCTGTACGCGCAAGCCCTGCGCGCATCGCGCTCGCCCCGTGGCACTGCAGCCAGCGAAAGCCACACCGCGCTGAGCTCGCGCCTGCAAGAGGCGCGCTGGTTCGTCAAGAACATCCAGCAGCGCTTCGACACCATCCTGCGCGTCTCGCAGGCCATCGTCGACCGCCAGAAGAACTTCTTCACCCATGGCGAAATCGCGATGAAGCCCCTGGTGCTGCGCGAGATCGCAGACGAACTCGGCCTGCACGAGTCCACCATCTCGCGTGTGACCACGGCCAAGTACATGAACACGCCCTTCGGCACCTTCGAGCTCAAGTACTTCTTCGGCTCGTCGCTGAACACCGAGGCCGGCGGCAACGCATCGAGCACCGCCGTGCGCGCGCTCATCAAGCAGCTGGTCACCGCCGAAGACGCCAAGAAGCCGCTGTCCGACAGCCAACTCGCCAGCATGCTCGAAGAGCAGGGCATCCAGGTTGCGCGCCGCACCGTGGCCAAGTACCGCGAAGCCCTCAAGATCGCGCCAGCCAACCTGCGCAAGGCGCTCTGAGCGTCACACCGATGGCGCCGGCATCGACAGCGGTCGACCGGCCGAGCGCCTCCCGCCAGCCACCGATCGCCTGTTGACCGAGTCAGACCATGGCCCTCATCAACCCCTCCGTCACCGTCACCCAGATCCTCGCCGTCCTGCCCTGGCAAGACTGGGCCGCGCTGGCGCTGTTCTTTTTCGGCTGGGTGGGCTATGCGCAATTCGCCAGCCATCGCGCCAAGGTCGAGCGCACCTTGTTGGCCAGCACCAATCACTTTCGCATGCTCTGGATGAAGCAGGTCACTTACCGAGACCAGCGCATCGTCGACGCCGCCGTCACGCAGAACCTCGCCAGCAGCCCCAGCTTCTGGGCTTCGACCACCATCCTGGTGCTCGGCGGTCTGCTCGCCGTGCTGGGCACCTCCGAAAAAGCCACCGAGCTGGTCAAGGACCTGCCTTTCGCTGCCACCACCACCATGCTGGTCTTCGACATCAAGATCGTGGTGATGCTCTGCGTCTTCGTCTACGCCTTCTTCCGCTTCACCTGGTCGATGCGGGTGTACTCGTTCGGCGCCATCCTGGTGGGTGCGGCGCCCAACGTCGAGGTCTTCGACTCGGGTGAAGCAGACCGCGAAGCCTTCGCCGAGCGCGCCGGCAAGCTCATGGGCATGGCCGCCGAGAGCTTCGCCGATGGCCTGCGTGCCTATTACATGTCTTTCGCCGTGATCGGCTGGTTCATTTCCCCGACCTCGTTCGCCGTCGCCACCCTTGCCGTGCTGTGGGTGCTGTATCGTCGCGAATTCCGATCCGACGTGCTGGCCGTCCTGCGCGCCTGACCCTTCCGTCACCCGCTTCGCTGCCCCCGTCCACCCGCCCCATGCCGATCAAACCGATCCGTCGCCCCCGTGTTTCCGCCGCCACCGGCCGCCCTTCAGATGAAGCCGGTGCGCCTGCGCGTGGCGACCATGGCGAGCGGCGGGATGCGCATTCGCAGCGCCCCTCCGGCCCTGGCCGATCGCCGACGCAGCAACGCCCGCAGTCGCCCCATGCCGGGCGCGGTGAGCCGCCCCATCGCGGCGGCCCTGCCGACCGCTCCCGCGCACCGACGCGCTCGCCTGCTTCGACCGGCCCGCGCCCGCAACCCGCCGGCCCCGTCCTCGCGTCCGACCGCCCTGTTGCCCTCTACCTGAGCTGCCCCGCCGGCGTCGAAGAGCTGCTGCTCGAAGAGGCCCGCCGCATCCTCGGCCCCGCGCCCTTCATCCAGGCCTCGCGCGGCGGCATCGAGGTGCAGCCAGCGCCCTCCTTGCGCACGCCTGCCGAGCGCCAGGCTGTCCTCATCGACAGCGCCATGCGCCTGAATCTGGAAAGCCGCCTGGCCCAGCGCGTGCTCTGGCGCGTCGCCACCCGCGTCTACCGCCACGAAGACGACATCTACGCCTTGGGCCGCACCGTCAACTGGTCGGACTGGATCACCCCCGAGCAGACCCTGCGCGTTGACGTCACCTCGCGCCGCAGCCACCTGCGCAGCCTCAACTTCGCCGGCCTGCGCACCAAAGACGCCGTTTGCGACGACTTGCGCGAGCGCACCGGCGAGCGCCCCAGCGTCGACACCCGCCACCCCGACCTCGGCCTGGTGCTCTACCTCGACGACATGGACGCCATCCTCTATGTCGACACCTCCGGCGAGGCCCTCTTCAAGCGCGGCTGGCGCGAAGACACCGGCGAGGCCCCGCTGAAAGAAACCCTGGCCGCCGCCATGCTGGCTGCCGCCGGCTGGCAAGGCCGCCCCGAAGACGGTGCCCTGCTTGACCCCTGCTGCGGCGCCGGCACCATCCCCATCGAAGCGGCCCAGATCGCCTGCGACATCGCCCCGGGTCTGCAGCGCCGCTTCGCCTTCGAGCGACTGCTGCCCTTTCGCCCCCACCAGGGCGCCTGGCAACAGCTCAAGCAAGCCGCCCGCGCCCGCCAGCGCGCACCGCAAGTGGCCATCTACGCTGGCGACGTCGCCTTCCGCATGACCGACTTCGCCACCCGCAATGCCGAGCGCGCGGGCGTGAGCCACGCCATCGAGTTCAAGACGGCTGACGCCCTGCAGCGCCCCGTGCCCTGCGAAAAAGGCGTGCTGATGTTCAACCCGCCCTATGGCGAGCGCATCGACACCAAGGGCTCGGTCCGCGACGCCTACGGTCAGCGCGCTGCCCAGCATGGCGACCGCTACGCCATCGATGCCGATGAGCCCGACGACAGGGCTCGCCCGGGCGTGCGCGTTGCCCGCGAAAACTTCCAGGAAGACGAAGCCGCCGCCACCTTCTTCCAGCGCCTGTCCTCGCACTGGAAGAAAAACTACACCGGCTGGACCGCCTGGATCCTCAGCCCCGACATGAAGCTGCCCAGCGCCATGCGCCTGAAAGAAAGCCGCCGTGTCGTCATGTTCAACGGCCCCATCGAGTGCCGTCTGTTTCGATTCGACCTGGTGGCCGGCAGCAACAAGCCTCGCGCGACGTCCTCCGATCGCCCGGCAGACCCAACGGCCTCAGATCAAGGCTGAGCAGATCGCTTGCACCAAGTGCCGCTTTGATCGCCCAGGCTGGCCGCACGCCCGAAGCGCCATCCATCGATGGCGAAGATGGTGGCCGCTCAGGCCTCCAGCGCTGCCGCGATCACACTCAGCACCGCCAGCGGCGCGGTGTCGGCTCGCAGAACGCGCCGCCCCAGGCTCACCGCCTGCCACCCGCACGACAAGGCCAGGCCCTCCTCCTCGGGCGTCAGCCCGCCTTCCGGCCCACTGAAGAAGCACCAGCTCTCGGCTTCTCGCGCTGAGGTCTGCGCATCGCCCAGGGCAGGCCGCATCCCCTGCTCGCCCAGCAGCCCTTCCAACCAGCGCCCCACAGGCGCCGCATCACGCAGGCTCAGCACCCCGCGCGCATGCCAACTTCCATCCGGCGCTTTCGCCTGAGCTGCTTGTTGCAGCCAGGCCAGCGAAGGCGCCACTGGCAGCAACCGCGGCACCACCGCCCGCCCGCATTGCTCGCTCGCCGCCACCGCCACCGATTGCCAATGCGCCACCTTCTTGGCCGCACGCTCCCCATCCAGGCGCAACACCGAACGCGTGCACAAAAGGGGCTGGATCGCATGCACCCCGAGCTCCGTCGCTTTCTCCACCAATGTGTCCATCCGGTCGTTGGCGGTCATCCCGACGGCCAGCGTCACCCGCACGGGCAGCTCGCGGTCGTGTTGGATGCGGTGCAGCACCCGCACCCGCACGACCTTTCGCCCCATCTCTGTGACCTCGGCCTGCCACTCCGCCCCCTGTCCGTCGAACACCCTCAGGCCCTCTCCCGGCTGCATGCGCAACACCTGCACATGCCGAGAGGGCCCTTCACCCAGGGCGAACACCGCCCCGCTGACATCCAGCATCCCTTCTTCCACATGCAAGCGAGGACCCATCGACACGTTCTGCTTCTCCTGCGCCACAGGCGCGGTATTGATATGGACATGATTGAGCCGCCTGAGCCAAATGCATGGGGCGGACGGCTCGGCCGATGCCGCAAGCCGGCCCAGCTCCTGAAGCCTCCCTGCGGACGCCACTTGTCATCGTGCCCGCCTGCGCCCCTTGGCGCGCAACCGGTGAGCCGGGCGCACTGCAGGAGCCGCCAGCCCTGATGGAGAAGCAAAAAAAGGAGCTGTCGCGATCAATCACCAGCGCTCCGGCGGCTCTCACAGAGCGATGCATCCGACCGACACAACTTCTTTGTGGCAGCTTTGTTGCATTGTCCGCCACGTGGTGCATCCACCACGCAACAGTCGCTGTATCATCTCGCGCCTTGGCGCGCTCTCCTCGGGTGGTGCGTTGGCACACCCCTTCGCAAGCGTTTGCGACCCATCCGAGGGGCCCTGAATGCAGAAAGTTGAAGATTTTTCGCGCAGGGACTTGCAAAGGGTGTCAAAAGGGTGCCATAATTGCATTCTTCGCTGATGACGCAGACAAAACAACGCAGCAAACAGCTGCGGCGGTTGAGTCAAACAAGTCAAGCGATCGTTCTTTAAAAATCAACAGCCGATAAGCGTGGGTGTTTGGTTCTGTGAGGTGCG
>CAYJXE010000031.1:0-52493 GCA_964373965.1 uncultured Aquabacterium sp.
CAACTTGCCGAATATCGAGGGTAACGCGACACGCCACCCAACCTGATTGCCCAGGGTTTCTATAATTCGGCACCTCCTCGAGCACCTCCCCATGAGCGATTCAGACTCCCGCGGCGACAGCGCCACTTCCTCGGTCAGCCGAGGCCCCTGGTGGCAGCGCTGGGTCATGAGACCCATCCTGGTGCTCAGCGGCTTGGTGATCGCAGCCGTGCTCTCTGGCGTCCTGCTGGTGGGCATCGGCCTGTCGGTGGCCTACCCGAACCTGCCAGACGTCAAGGGCCTGACCGATTACCGACCGAAGATGCCCCTGCGGGTTTTCTCGGCCGACAACATCCTGATCGGCGAATTCGGGGAAGAAAAGCGCAATTTCATGCGCATCGCAGAGATCCCGAAGGTGATGCGCGATGCCGTGCTGGCCATCGAGGACGCGCGCTTTTACCGCCACGGGGGCGTCGACTACCTGGGCGTGCTGCGAGCCGGCCTGGCCAACTTCGGCGAGTCCCGCAGCCAGGGCGCCTCGACCATCACGATGCAGGTGGCTCGCAACTTCTACCTGCCGACCGAAAAGACGATGACCCGCAAGATCTACGAGATCTTGCTGGCGCTCAAGATCGAGAGCCTGCTGACCAAGGACCAGATCCTGGAGCTCTACATGAACCAGATCTACCTGGGTCAAAGAGCCTATGGTTTCGCTGCGGCGTGCGAGACCTACTTCGGCAAGCCCATCAAGGACGTCACCATCGCGGAAGCGGCCATGCTGGCGGGCCTGCCCAAGGCGCCATCGGCGTACAACCCCGTGCGCAACCCCCGTCGTGCCACCATCCGTCAGCAGTACATCATCGACCGGATGCTCGAGAACGGCTTCATCACCGAAGAGCAGCGCGACGAGGCCAAGGCCGAAAAGCTCAAGTACCGCAACAAGGCACCGATCCCGCTGCACGCCGAGTACGCCGCCGAGGCCGCGCGCCTGCTCATGCACGAGCAGTACGGCCCCGACGCTTACACCCGTGGCCTGAACGTCTACACCTCGATCAACATGGTCGAGCAGGAAGCGGCCAACAAGGCCATGCGCAAAGGCCTGCTGGACTTCGACCGCCGCCAGGCCTGGCGCGGCCCCGAGGGCTACATCGACCTGCCGCAAGACCCCAAGCTGGTCGATGTGCGCATCGCCGAAGCCCTGGAAGACCACCCCGACAGCGAAGACATGCGCGCCGCCGTGGTGCTGGTGGCCGAGCCCCGCAAGATCGTGGCAGCGCTGCAATCGGGCGAGCAGGTCGAGGTGGGCCCCGAAGGGCTGAAGGCCGTGGGCAACGCGCTCAACGAAAAGGCCACGCCCAAGCAGCAGATCCGCCGGGGCGCCGTCATCCGCGTCAGCAAGGACACCAAGCAGGAGCGCTGGGTGGTCATGCAGTTCCCCGAGGTGCAAGGCGCGTTCGTGTCGATGGACCCGCGCACCGGCCTGATCCGAGCGATGGTGGGTGGCTTCGACTTCACGCACAACAAGTTCAACCACGTGACGCAGGCCTGGCGTCAGCCAGGATCGAGCTTCAAGCCCTTCATCTACTCCGCAGCCCTGGAGCGTGGCTTCACGCCGGCCACCGTGGTCAACGACGCACCGCTGTTCTTCGACGCCGGCACCACGGGCAGCCAGCCCTGGGAGCCCAAGAACTACGACGGCAAGTTCGAAGGCCCGATGACCGTTCGCCGGGCGCTGGCCAAGTCCAAGAACATGGTGTCGATCCGCGTGCTGCGCTCGGTGGGCGCCAAAACAGCCCAGGAATGGGTGACGCGCTTCGGCTTCGAGGCCGACAAGCACCCGGCTTACCTGACCATGGCCCTCGGCGCCGGCTCTGTGACCCCGCTGCAGATGGCAGACGGCTACGCGGTCTTCGCCAACGGTGGCTACCGCGTCAACCCCTTGCTGGTCACGCGGGTGACGGACAACCGGGGTGCCGTGCTGGCCCAGTACCGCCCCGCCGTGCTCGACGAAAGCATGCGCGCCATCGACGCTCGCAACGCCTTCGTGATGGGCAGCCTGTTGCAGGAGATCACCCGCTCGGGCACCGCCGCACGCGCGCAGGCCACGCTCAAGCGGCCCGACCTGTACGGCAAAACCGGCACCACCAACGATTCGATGGACGCCTGGTTCGCCGGCTACCAGCCCAACAACGTGGCCGTGGTGTGGATCGGCTACGACCAGCCACGCAAGCTGGGCGACAAGGAAACCGGCGGCGGCCTGGCCCTGCCGGTGTGGATCGACTTCATGTCAACCGCCCTGCGCAACGTGCCGGTGGCCGAACCGGTACCGCCCGAGGGCGTGGTCAACATCGGTGGCGAGTGGTTCTACGAGGAGTACACCCCGTCGACCGGCGTGAAGGAGCTTGCGCACGAAGGCGAAGGCGAGAACCCGGCTCAGCCGGCGCCGAGCCCAGCCAGCCAGGAAGAGAAAAAGGGCATCCTCGATCTCTTCGGCGGCCCCAAGCCTGAGTGATCAGAACTTCAGGGTTTTGCGAGCCTGCTCGCCTGCGCAGGCAGAAAGCAAGGCAAAGAACTCTTCGCCGGAACGCGTGTCGCGCCACACACCCTCATCGTCAAGCTTGAAGTGAAAGCCGCCACGCCGCGCCGCCAGCCACAACTCCTGCAGCGGCGGCTGGGCGTTGACGATGAGCTGGCTGCGATCGGGCAGGCTCAGCGTCAGCATGCCGCCCGTGCGGGCCGCGTCGATGTCGATGACGTCTTCTTCGAGCCAGGTGTCGACCGTCTTTTCGATGCGCGCCAAGGTGGCAGAAATGACCTCGTTGTACTGGGCATCGGTCAGGGCTTGGGGGGCGCCGGGGGTGGACATGGCGGTTTCCTTAGAATCGGGGGCATGGAACACAACATCCGAATTCTAGGCAGACTGGCAGCCGCCGTCGCACTTGGGGCCTCTTTGCTGCTGAGCGGCTGTGGCCTCAAGGGCCCGCTGTACCTGCCCGCCACGGCCCAGGCCGCCCCTCAACCCGCCCCCGCAGCCTCGCAATGACCCTCCCCGGCTCCCCCTTCCTGTCCTGGCGCGGCCCGGACCTGTACCTGGACGACGTGCGCCTGGCCGACCTGGCCCGCCAGCACGGCACCCCGCTGTACGTCTACTCGCGCCGCGCCATGCTGGCCGCGCTCGCACCCTACCAACGCGCCCTGCAAGGCCGCAAGCACCTGGTCTGCTACGCCATCAAGGCCAACTCCAACCTGGCGGTGCTGCAAACCTTTGCCCAGGCGGGCTGCGGCTTCGACATCGTCTCGTCGGGTGAGCTGGCCCGCGTGCTGGCCGCCGGTGGCGACGCTGCCAAGGTGGTGTTCTCGGGCGTGGGCAAAACCCGCGCCGAAATGGCCGAGGCCCTGCAAGCGGGCGTGAAGTGCTTCAACGTGGAAAGCACGGCCGAGCTCGAGGTGCTGTCGCAAGTGGCATCGGGCCTGGGGCTGACGGCTCGCGTGAGCCTGCGTGTCAACCCCGACGTGGACGCCGGCACGCACCCCTACATCTCCACGGGCCTGAAGGGCAACAAGTTCGGCGTGGCGCACGAGGTGGCACTGGCCACCTACCGCCGCGCCGCCGCCCTGCCCGGCATCCAGGTCGTCGGCATCGACTGCCACATCGGCTCGCAGATCACCGACGTCTCGCCCTACCTCGACGCGCTCGACCGCGTGCTCGACCTGGTCGAGGCCATCGAAGCCGCCGGCATCCCCATCCACCACCTGGACCTGGGCGGCGGGCTGGGGATCACCTACACCGACGAGACCCCGCCCAAGGCGGACGAGCTGATCGCCAAGCTGCTGGCCAAGATCGACGCGCGCGGCCATGGCCAACGCGAGGTGATGTTCGAGCCGGGCCGCTCGCTGGTGGGCAACGCCGGCGTGCTGCTGACCGACGTGCTCTTCCTCAAGGAAGGCGAGCAGAAGAACTTCTGCGTGGTCGACGCGGCCATGAACGACCTGATGCGCCCTGCCCTCTACGAAGCCTGGATGGGCATCGTCAACACGCACCAGCGCGAGGGCAGCCCTGCCCTGACCTGGGACGTCGTGGGGCCGGTGTGCGAGTCGGGCGACTGGCTGGGCCGCGACCGCTCGCTGGCTGTGCAGCCGGGTGACGTGCTGGCCGTGCTGTCGGCCGGCGCTTACGGCATGACGATGGCCAGCAACTACAACACCCGTGGCCGCGCGGCCGAGGTGATGGTGGACGGCGCGCAGACCTGGGTGATCCGCGAGCGCGAGACGGTGCAGCAGTTGCTGGCCAATGAGCGTTTGATCGGGAACTGACACCGTGCAGGGCGACGCCCCTGCCTCGGTCAGCGCAACGGGCCCCTTGGGGTCCGTTTTTTTCAGCGCCGCCCACGCCAGAGGCGTCGATTGCCGGCTGCGGATGTCGCAAGAAAAAAGCCGCCCGAAGGCGGCTTTGGCTGAAGAGGCGGAGCCTCGATCAGAAGTTGTGGCGCACGCCCAGGGCCATGATCGAAGTCTTGCCGTCAGGGGTCAGGCCAGCACCCGCGATGGTGGGAACCTCGCGAATGCCCGCTGCCGCCAGCGTCACAGCAGGACCGACACCCTTGTCGGAGATCTGTTCGAAACGGGTGTACACGGTGGTGCGCTTGGAGAGAGAGTACTCAGCCCCCAGGGTGAATGCACGATTCTTACCACGGCTTTCGTTGCGGAACTTGGTTTCGGACCATTGAGCCAAGAAAGCGACCGCGCCAATTTCATAGCGTGTACCCAAGACCAACGAGCTGACCTTGAGCTTGCCTGCCTCGATACCGAAGAACTGAGCCATGTTACCAACCGACGTCACGTCGTAGGTGCCACGACCGAAGGCGCCGTTGAAAGTCAAACCCAAGTCTTTCAGAACGTACTTTGCCCCGAGGTTCCAAACGCTGTAGTCATCGAAGTTGCCCAGCAAAGCCAGCGCCGATGGGGTCGGCGATGCCGCGCTTGTGGTGCCGATGTAAACCGGAACGTTCTTGAATGCCGTCGCCCCGTAACCAGCGCTAACCGTCAGGTCACTGACCGTGTAGGCACCGAAAGCACCCCAGCTGCGCCCCCGGCCAGAGGTTTTCTCACCGGAAGCGCCGCTGTTGTTGCCACCCAGGATCGAGCCATTCGAGTCACCGCCAGCCACAGCCGTGGTGGTGCGGTTACCGTTCACGCTGTCAGCCACACCCGCGTTGGGCGAGAAGCCCAACTGACCACGGAAGCCACCGAGTTGGGCGGAGTAAGTGATGGCGTTGTCCCAGCGAATGTTCAGCGTGTTGGACAGACCACCTTCCACGAACTGGTCAGTTCCACCAAAACGCTCGGTGGTGAGCACGGCACTGGAGAAGAAAATCGGAGCGTACTGACGACCCAGTCGAATCTCGCCAAAGGGCGTCGTCAGGCCGACATATGCTTGCCGACCAAACATGCGGCTGTCACGGAGCAGCGCACCGTTGTCGACACCCATTTGCCCCTCAAGAACAAAGTTGCCTTTGTAACCACCGCCCAGGTCCTCCACACCTCGAAAGCCCAGCGCGGACTGCGAGCTCAGATCAGGCCCGACGCGGCTGAAGCTGGCCTTGTTGCTCAGGCCATTGTTCAGGGCCGAATAAAGCGCATCGCCGGCAGGACCAAAGCCGCTCGACGCGGGCAGCAAGCGGGTACCCGCATCCTTCTTGACACGATCGACCGAAGCATCGATGTTGCCGTAAATGGTGACGCTGGACTGGGCCAGTGCGGTGCCCGAGGCCAGGGCGGTCAGGGCCAGAGCGATGGCCGAGGACAGAACGCGCTTTTGCATGTGTATCTCCTGATGGTCCCCCTGGAACGGGGGGCGTCACTGATTGTTGCTGAGGGGTTCGGACACGACACTCAGGTTTCCGCTAGGTTGTTGCGCCTGGGACACAGGCGCCCACACCAAAGCGGACATGGATCAAACACAAGGGGACAGACATCAGGCCGAAAGGACCATGAGAAAAGGGGGCCGAAGCCCCCTTTTAGCTGAGTCGGTTGGAAACCGATCAGAAGCTGTGGCGAACGCCGACGGCCAGACCGCGCGACGACTTGTCGTTGGCGGTGGTGACGCCGGACACCGACAGGTCGGTGTTCTTGTCGTTGCGCACTTGCGTGAACAGGGCGTACAGGGCGGTGCGCTTGCTCAGGTCGTACTGAGCGCGGAAGGTCAGGATGCTGGCCTTGTCGTCCTGGGTGCTCTTGGCGTTGAAGTTGCCAGTCGACGAGGTGGCGTCGCCCTTGGCGCCGCGAACCTGGGCGTAGCCGCCGGTCAGGGTCACGCCGGTGGCCACAGGCACAGCAACCTTGAAGCCGTACAGGTTGCGATCGTCGTACTGTTGACCAGAAGCGGTGTCGCGGTCGTCGGTGTTGTAATAGGCAGTCAGCTTGGCCACGCCGAAGTCGTAGGCACCGTACACCAGCACGCCGGTGTTTTCGACGTCACCAGGCACGTCGGTGTTGGCCTTGATGTAGCTCAAGCCAGCCGACAGGGGGCCGTTGGCGTAAGCTGCGCTGAAGCCATAGGTGCGGCCGTCATTGCCGGTGTCTTCGGTGGTGACAGAAGCGCTGTAACCGGTCGAGAACTGGGCAGCCAGGGTCAGGCCGGGAACCAGGGTCGGGGCGATGTAGGTGATGGCGTTGTCCAGGCGACGCAGGTCGTTGCCAGCCAGCACGCCGGAGATCTTGCCTTCGTCGTAGGCTTGGGTGCCGGTCACGCCGAACAGTTGAGCGCCGATCAGGGAGTCTTGGCGGCCCAGGCGAACTTCACCGAAACCACCGGTCAGACCGACGTAAGCGGAACGGCTGAACAGAGCCGAGTCAGCGGCACCGGTATCAACCTTGGCGCTGGCGTCCAGCAGGAAGGTGGCCTTCAGGCCGCCGCCCAGGTCTTCCACGCCCTTGAAGGCGATGCGCGAAGAAGCCAGGTTGTCGGAGGACACGCGGGTGACGGTCTTGTCGCCCTTGACGGACTCAACAGAAGCGTCGACCACACCGTACAGGGTGACGGAGGATTGAGCGAAAGCAGCCGAGGAGGCAGCGATGGCGGCCAGAGCCAGCACAGTCTTTTTCATGGAGTTCTCCAAAGTTTGAACCAGAGGCTCCAGCTTCGCCGGCGCGTGTCTGCAAGTCACTTGGGTGACCCCGCCACGCCGTTCGAGCGCTGGAACTGTTGGGGATTGCACCAGATTTTTCAAAGTTGCTTGATGACAAGGTTGTCATAACGATGCTCCATGCGGCTCATCGTTGCCCTGATGCAACACCGCCCTGGGCCGGATAATCACACCATGAGCATCCAGACCGACGATTTCGGCTCCGGCCGCAGCAGGCCCGAGCGCCCATCTCGCCAGGGCGGCGCCCCCGAGAGCGCGCCCACGGGGCGTGTGGTGGAGGCTGGCGTCAGCTCCCCCCAGGAGGACGCGCTGGAGCGTGCGCTGCGCCCGAAAGACCTTGACGAGTACATCGGCCAGGCCAAGGCGCGCGAGCAGCTCGAAATCTTCATCGGCGCTGCCAAAAAACGCAGCGAGGCACTCGACCACGTGCTGCTGTTCGGCCCGCCCGGCCTGGGCAAAACCACGCTGAGCCACATCATCGCCACCGAACTGGGCGTCAACTTGCGCCAAACCTCGGGGCCCGTGCTTGAAAAGCCCAAGGACCTGGCGGCCATCCTGACCAACCTGGAGCGCAACGACGTCCTGTTCATCGACGAAATCCACCGCCTCAGCCCGGTGGTCGAAGAGATCCTCTACCCCGCGCTGGAGGACTACCAGATCGACATCATGATTGGCGAGGGGCCGGCGGCGCGCTCGATCAAGCTGGACCTGCAGCCCTTCACGCTGGTGGGCGCCACCACGCGGGCCGGCATGCTGACCAACCCGCTGCGTGACCGATTCGGCATCGTGGCGCGGCTGGAGTTCTACACGGCGGCTGAGTTGCAGCGCATCGTCACGCGCTCGGCAGGCTTGCTGGGCGCGCCGATCGACGCCGAGGGCGCGCTGGAGGTGGCGCGTCGATCGCGCGGCACGCCCCGCATCGCCAACCGGCTGCTGCGCCGGGTGCGCGACTACGCCGACGTCAAGGGCACAGGGCACATCACCAAAGAGATCGCAGACAAGGCCCTGGCCATGCTGGACGTCGACCCGATCGGCTTTGACGTGATGGACCGCAAGCTGCTCGAGGCCATCATCCACCGCTTCGATGGTGGCCCGGTGGGCCTGGACAACGTGGCGGCGGCCATTGGCGAAGAGCGGGACACGATCGAGGACGTGATCGAGCCTTATCTGATCCAGCAAGGCTTCCTGCAGCGCACGCCGCGCGGGCGGGTGGCGACGTCGGCCGCCTTCAGGCACCTGGGGCTGATCGCGCCTCAGGGCGGCAACTTGCTGGACGAAGGCTGAGCGCCTGAGCCTGAGCCGAGACCAGCGCCGCGGCGTGCTGGACACGCCAAGGCGGCACGACAGCCCCGGGGGCTGCCCTGGCGCGTGTCCGGGCGCCTCTCAGCGCCGACGCAGCAGGTGCGTGTATTCCTCTTTGCCGTCCACTTCCCGGGCCTGTTGATCGACCAGGTCGTTGCCGGTCTGGCGGGCAAAAGCCTGGAAGTCGCGCACAGAGCCTGGGTCGGTGGCCAGCACGCGCAGGATTTCACCGCTGTGCATGTCCGACAGGGCTTTTTTGGCCTTGAGGATGGGCAGCGGGCACAGCAGGCCGCGGGCGTCGAGTTCCTTGTGGATCAGGTCCATGGCTGAGGCTGCGAAGGTTGCGGTCCGGGTTGGGCCGTTGGTCAGGCGGGGAAGACGCCGGTCGACAGGTAGCGGTCGCCCCGGTCGCAGACGATGAAGACGATGGTGGCGTTGCTGACTTGCTTGGCCAGCTCCAGGGCCGCCCAGCAGGCGCCTGCGGCCGAGATGCCGCAGAACAGGCCTTCTTCGCGCGCCAGGCGGCGAGCCATGTCTTCGGCATCGGCCTGGCTGACGTGGATGATGTCATCGACGCGGCCGGGCTCGTAGATCTTGGGCAGGTAGGCCTCGGGCCACTTGCGGATGCCGGGGATGCGCGAGCCTTCTTGCGGCTGAGCGCCGACGATGCGCACCTCGGGGCTCTTTTCCTTGAGGAACTTCGAGACACCGGTGATGGTGCCCGTGGTGCCCATGGCGCTCACGAAGTGGGTGATGCGGCCTTGCGTGTCCAGCCAGATCTCGGGGCCCGTGGTGTCGTAGTGCACCGCCGGGTTGTCTGGGTTGGCAAACTGGTCGAGCACCACGCCCTTGCCTTCGCGCACCATCTGGTCGGCGAGGTCGCGGGCGTATTCCATGCCGCCGCTCTTGGGCGTGAGGATGAGCTCGGCGCCGAAGGCCTTCATGGTCTGGGCGCGCTCGATGGAGAGGTCCTCCGGCATGATCAGCACCATGCGGTAGCCCCGGATGGCGGCCGCCATGGCCAGGGCGATGCCGGTGTTGCCGGAGGTGGCTTCGATGAGGGTGTCGCCGGGCTTGATCTGGCCACGCTCTTCGGCGCGACGGATCATGTTGATGGCGGGGCGGTCCTTGACCGAGCCGGCCGGGTTGTTGCCCTCGAGCTTGGCGAGGATGACGTTGCCGCGGGCATCGTTGTCGGCACCGGGCACGCGTTGCAGGCGAACCAGCGGGGTCTTGCCGATGGCGTCTTCGAGAGTCGGGTAGGTCATGACTTCACGCGGCCATCGCTCACGGCATGTGCCGGCTCTGTGTGCAGGCTTGTGCAAGCTGCTTGGTGCCCCGGGTCGGACTCGAACCGACACTCCTTGCGGAACCGGATTTTGAATCCGGCGCGTCTACCAATTTCACCACCAGGGCCCTGGTGCAGGAAGGCCGCAAGGATAGCACAGGGGCGCTTGCATCTATGATCCGGGGTCAACCACACATCCGCTGTTGCCCCATGCCACCGATGCCCCCCATCACCCAGGCGCTCATCCTGATCAACGTGGCCATGTATTTCCTGGACGACCTCCTGGGGGGGGCGTTGTCCATGTACATGGCCCTGTGGCCACTCGAGAGCGGCTTCTTCTACCCGTGGCAGGTGCTGACCTACGCCTTCCTGCACGGCTCGATCGGCCACATCTTCTTCAACATGCTGGGCCTGTGGATGTTCGGCAGCGAGCTCGAGCGCATCTGGGGCCAGCGCCGATACATCGAGTTCCTGGGCGCCAGCGTGCTGACCGCAGCGGCCACGCAACTGCTGATTTCGATGTTGGCGGGCTACCACAACCCCACGGTGGGCGCCTCGGGCGGGCTGTTCGGCCTGCTGCTGGCGTTCGGGATGATGTTCCCTGAGCGCACGATCATGCCGCTGTTCCCGCCCATCCCGATGAAGGCCAAGGTGTTCGTGGCCGTGTACGGCGGCATCGAGTTGTTCCTGGGTGTGACGGGCACGTCTTCGGGGGTGGCTCACTTTGCTCACTTGGGCGGCATGCTGGGTGGCTGGTTGATGCTGCGCTACTGGCGCGGCCAGCCGCCGTTCAATCGCGGCGGCCCCCGCCGGCGCTTTTGAGGCGTGGTCGCCAGCCCGATGACACGACGATGCCCGCAGCGATGAGCAGCAGCGCCAGCGGGTGGTACCAGCGTGGCCCCTGCCCCAGCAACAAGGTGGACCAGGTGGCCGCGAAAACCGGCGTCAGATTGCTGAAAAAGCCTGCCACCGTCGGGCCCACGGCCTGCACGCCCAGGCCCCAGCATCGGTAAGCCAGGATCGATGGGCCGATGGCGATGAACAGCAGGCCCAGCAGCGTGCCGACATCGAGGCGCCAGCCCTGGCTCCAGCCTGGGGTCCAGGCGGCTTCCGCGCCCGCGCACAGGGTCGCCCACAACAGACCGAACCCCACCTGGATCCACAAGAAACCGGCCCAGTCCCAGTCAGGTCGGGCCTGGCCTTGCATCGACGCGGGCGGGCGGGCCAACAACCAGCTGTAGAAAGCCCAGGCCAGGCTGGCCAGCAGCATGAGCAGGTCGCCCGGCACCAGGCGCAGTTTGGCCAGGGTGGCCCATTGACCTTGGGACATCACCAGCAAGACGCCCGCCACCGACAGGGCAGCGCCAAACAACTGCCGCCGCAGCAGCGGCTGGCCAAAGCACAAGCTGCCCACGACCATCATCCACACCGGGATGCTGGCGCCGATGAGCGTGACGTTGATGGGTGACGAGGTTTGCAGCGCAAGGTACTGCAGGGCGTTGTAGGTGCCCACGCCCAATGAGCCGATCAAGGCCAGGTGCCGCCAGCGCTGGAAGATGGCCGACGGCTCTTGCAGGACGCGCCAGCCCAAGGGCGCGAGCAAGATAGCGACAAGCAGCCAGCGCAGTCCGTTCATCGCCACGGGCGGCATGCTGCCGACCAGCATGCGGCCGACCACGGCGTTGCCAGCCCAGAGCATGGGCGGCAACACGAGCAGCCAGGCCGTTCGCCAGGACAGGGATGAAGCAAGTGACAAGGCTCGGTCTGCCTATTCTTGGTCTGCTGTTGGCAGCGTTCTGCAAAGAACCTGCATTAGAGCAGGCCGACCGAGCCCCCTCTCGGGGGCAAGCCATTCGCCCCCTTGTTCACTTGAGAGGCTTCAGGCCTGAGCGCGAGCGCGGCCGCGGCGCAAACCGAAGCCGACGGCACCAAGACCTGCCAGCATCAGACCGACGGTCGAGGGCTCGGGCACGGCAGGGGCCACGGCCAGGCCGACGATGGTGGGCAGCGCGGTGTTGCCCTGGATGCCGAAAGCGCCGATCAGGCTGGCCGCGCCAGTCTGCAGGTTGATGGTGTACAGGCTGGAGTAGCTGTCGTCACCGGTCAGCCCGGCGTAAGCGACGCCCGCGCCGGAGATGTCGAAGCCGAAGACGTTGAGGGAGCTGGCGCCCAGGCTGCCCACGCGGGTGTAGACGCCACCAGCTGGCGCCGAGGTCGAGAACAGGCTGCTGCTGACGGTGTCGATGGCGAACAGCACCGTCGGCGTGGCGGGGTTGGTGTCGTTGTTGCTGTAAGCCGCGCCGGTGAGCTTGAGTGAGCCGCTGGCCGAGCTGACGTTGGTTTGCTTGGCGACGGCGCCCAGGTTGGCGCCTGGGTTGACGTTGACGGCGTAGTTGTCGCCTGCGGCGGTGAGGACACGCAGGGAGGCCGCGCCGCTGACGTCGGCGTTGGGGTTGAAGTCAAAACCCAGGAGGCTGCCGTTGATGGGCGCCTTGAGCGCGGTCACGAACGTGGCAGCGCCGGTGCTGGCGTCGAGGGTGTAGACGTTGCCCAGGTTGCTCAGGGTGTAGAGCTGACCGTTGGTGGGGCGCGTGTCGAGCCCGAGCAGCTTCTCGGAGGCGGCCAGGCCGCTCAAGCCGACGGCCGAGCCCATGCTCGGTGCGGCGGTGTCGAAGGTGATCAGGCGGTTGTCGGTGGTCAGGCCGTAAAGGGCTTCGGCTTGCGCAACGGACACAGAGAAGATGGCCGCCAGGGCCAGGATGGAAGGCTTGAACATGGCTGGACTCCGGGTAGTTTGTGGTTCGCGCAGCAGACCTTTCCGATGCGCGCACCCCCACTACGGGCCGGGGTCCAGGGACAGATGCACCCGCTCACGCGGATTCACCCCCCTGTTCAGGGTGGGCTGTTTGGCCCCTGGGCCAGGGCCGCGCGGTAGGCGTGCCACGAGGCGTGGCCCAGCACCGGCGCCACCAGCAGCAAGCCCGCAAAGCCTGGCAGCATCGCCACCAGGCTGAGCAGCCCGATGAGTGCCGCCCACAGCCACATCACGCCAGGCTGGGTGGCCACCAGGCGCATGCTCAGCAAGCCCGCCGAGACCGCGTCAACCGAGCGGTCGAGGATCATGGGCATGCTGACCACGCTGATGGCGAAAATCAGCCCGGCGAAGATGGCGCCCACGGCCGTGTAAACGACCCCGAAGGTGATGAACTCTTCGGTGAGGAAGCTCGAGAGCGGGCCATTGAAGTCAGGCACCCCCTCGAAGCTGATGGCGAAGACGATCATGGCGGCGCGGCCCCACAGCATCTCCAGCACCAGCAACACGGCCGCGAAGATGGCCAGTTGCGCGCTGCTGATGCGCCAGGCTGTCAGCGAGCGCAGCAGGCTTGGCTGACGCCCCTGCTCCAGCTCACGGCTGGCGTGGTACAGGCCCAGGCACAGGAACGGGCCCAGCAGCAGGAAACCGGCTGACAACGCCAGGGTGTATTCTGGCGCGCGCTGGAAGGTGCCCACCAGGGCCCAACCCATGAGCACGAAGCACAGCCCGTAAAACAGGCCGATGGCCGGTGCACGGGTGAAGTCGCGCCAGCCCGCTTTCAGCCAGGCGAATGGCGCGGACCAGGGCAAGGTGTTGAGCGGCAGGTCGAGGGCGCTGGGCTCGGGGCGGGTGTCAAAACCCAGCGGCGCCAGGCCGTCGGCGTTGGGCTGCGCGGCCGTCACCGACGACGCCATCGCCCCGTCACCGGAAGACGACAGGCCATCGGCTGGAGGCCAGGAGAGGTGACGCCTGAGGACGGCCTTGCGGCGCGTCGTTCGGCGACGAGAAACCACGTGGTGCTGCGACAAGCGGCTGACCGTGCCCATGAAGACCCCTCCATCGAGATGAGGAGCCCCCAAGTTAAGGCGGCTTGACGCTCACGTCATCGGTGAAAGCCAGCGGTCGGGTTCAACGGGTGGCTGCGATGGCCTCCAGCGCGTTCGCCAGGTGCGTCACCGAGCGGCCGACGTTGTGCCATTTCTCCAGCCCGAACAGGCCGACGCGGAAGGTGCGGAAATCGGCCGGCTCGTCGCACTGAAGGGGCACGCCGGCGGCGGTCTGCAGACCGAGGGCCAGGAATTTCTTGCTGTTCTGGATGTCGGGGTCGGTGGTGTAGCTGACCACCACGCCCGGTGCCTGGAAACCTTCGGCCGCGACGCTGGGGTAGCCGTGACGCACCATCAACTCGCGCACCTGGCGGCCCAGGGCGATTTGCTCCTGGCGCACCTTCTCGTAGCCATAGGCCTCGGTTTCAGCCATGGCGTCGCGCAGGCGCAGCAAGGCATCGGTGGGCAGCGTGGAGTGGTAGGCGTGGCCACCGCCTTCGTAGGTCTCCATGATCTGCAGCCACTTCTTGAGGTCCATGGCGAAGGTGGTGCTTTGCGTGGCCTCGATGGCCGCGCGGGCGCGCTCGCTGAGCATGACCATGGCGCAGCAAGGCGAGCTGCTCCAGCCCTTTTGCGGTGCGCTGATCAGGATGTCGACACCGGTGGCCTTCATGTCGACCCACATGGCGCCCGAGGCGATGCAGTCGAGCACGAACAGGCCACCGACTTCATGAGCAGCGTCTGCCACGGCCTGTAGGTAGCCATCGGGCAGGATCATGCCGGCCGCGGTTTCAACGTGGGGGGCGAAGACAAGGGCGGGCTTCTCGCGACGGATGGTGGCAACCACTTCGTCGATGGGTGCGGGGGCCCAGGCGGCCTGCGGGCCGTCGGCGATGCGGCGGGCCTTGAGCACGGTGTGGCTGGCCGGGATCGAGCCCATCTCGAAGATCTGCGTCCAGCGGTAGCTGAACCAACCGTTGCGGATGACCAGCACGTGCTTGCCCTGAGCGAACTGGCGCGCCACCGACTCCATGCCGAAGGTGCCGCTGCCGGGCACCAGCACCGCCGATGGGGCGTTGTAGACGCGCTTGAGCATGGCCGAGATGTCGGTCATGACGCCTTGGAAGCGCTTGGACATGTGGTTGAGCGCGCGGTCGGTGTAGACGACCGAGAACTCGAGCAGACCGTCGGGATCGATGTTGGGAAGCAGGCCGGACATGGGATGGCGTGTGCAGTCAAATGATTGAAATCAGCGTAGCACAGCAGCCTGACAGGCACGCGTCAGGCTATCCCTTGTCCCTCCTGGTTGTGCCTTGTCATGCTGGCACGTCTTGTGGCGACGCAGCCCTCGCCCGCTGGTGGAACAGGCGGTCGAGCGCGAGGTAGACCACCGGCGTCGTGTACAGCGTGAGCACCTGGCTGAGCAACAGCCCGCCGACCACGGCGTAGCCCAGTGGCTGGCGCAGCTCCGCGCCCGTGCCGAAGCCCAGCATCAACGGGATGGCCGCCAGCAAGGCTGCCAGCGTGGTCATCATGATCGGCCGAAAGCGCACCACGCACGCCTGCTGGATGGCCTCGCGCGGGCTCAGGCCTTGCTCGCGCTGGGCCTGCAGGGCGAAGTCCACCATCATGATCCCGTTCTTCTTGACGATGCCGATCAGCAGCACCACGCCGATGAGCGCCATGATGGAGAAGTCCTGACCGCTGAGCCACAAGGCCGCGACCGCGCCAATGCCGGCCGAGGGCAGCGTCGAGAGGATGGTCAGTGGGTGCACGAAGCTCTCGTAAAGCACGCCCAGGATGATGTAGACCGCCAACAGCGCCGCCAGGATCAGGAAGGGTTGGGTGGCCAGCGAGTCCTGGAAGGCCTGGGCCGCGCCCTGGAATCGGCCACTGATGCTGTCGGGCACCTGCAGTTCCTGGCGCACGTCGTCGATCAGCTTGACGGCATCACCGAGGGCCACACCCGGCGCGAGGTTGAACGACAGGTTGACGGCCGGCGACATGGCCAGTCGCGCGATGCTGACGGCACCGGTCTCGGGCGGCTCCAGGCGCGCGACCTCGGCCAAGGGCACCATCTGACCGGTCCTGGCCGAACGCAGGTGCAGCCAGTTCAGGCTGTCGGTCTGGCCGCGCAAGGCGGGGTCGATTTCGAGGATGACCTGGTACTGGTTCTGCTCGGTTTGCGTCTCGGCGATCTGGCGCTGGCCGTAGGCGCTGTAGAGCACCTGGTTGATGTCGTCGACGCTCAGGCCATGGCGGGCCGCGGCGGCGCGGTCGATGGTCAGGCGGGTGATGCCGGCGCCAAGCTGCAGGTCGTTGGAGACGTCGCGGAACTGGGGCTGGCGCGCGAGGCGTTCGGTCAGCTTTTCGGCCCATTGGCCCAGGCTGGCGCTGTCATCACCCAGCAAGGCGTACTGGTACTGGGTGCGCGGCGAGCCGGTGCCCAGGTTGATGTCTTGCGCGGCGCGCATGAACAGGGTGATGCCGGGCACTTGCGAGGTCTTGGCCCGCACGCGGTCGATGAAGCCCTGCGCCGAGACGTCGCGCTTGGAGCGATCTTTCAGGACGATGAAGAATCGGCCGCCGGAGACGCTGCCGCTGGAGCCCCCCACCGTCTGGTTGTAGCCCAGCACCGCCGGGTCTTCGTCGAGGATGCGAGCGAGTGCAGCGTGCTTCTCGACCATGTTCTCGTAGGACTCGTCCTGTGCCGCCACCGTGGTGCCCAGCACGAAGGCCGTGTCCTGGAGGGGGAAGAACCCTTTGGGAATGAGCGTGTAGGCCGCCACGGCCAGGCCCATGGTGGTGAAGAACAGACCCAGCATCAGCCGGTTGTGGTCGAGCGCCCAGCCCACGCTGTGGCCATAGGCATCGATCAGCCTCTGCACCCAGCCGCCCTCGTGGTGGGCCGGCGCGCGCGACATCCAGCGCGAGGCGAGCATGGGCGCCAGCGTGAGCGAGGTGATCACAGAGACCGCGATCGCCGCCGTGACGGTGACCGCGAACTCGCTGAACAAGCGCCCCACCACCCCGCCCATGAACAACAGCGGGATGAAGGCCGCCACCAGCGAGACGCTGATGGACAGCACCGTGAAACCGATCTCACTGGAGCCCTTGAGCGCGGCCTCACGCATGGGCAGGCCATCCTCGAGGTGGCGGTGGATGTTCTCGACCACCACGATGGCGTCGTCCACCACAAAACCCATGGCGATGATCAGTGCCACCAGCGTCAGGTTGTTGAGGCTGAAGCCGAGCACGTCCATGGCAGCGACCGTGGCGATCATGGACACACCCAGCACCGCCGTGACGATGACGGTGGCCGACACCTGGCGCAAGAATGCACCCATCACCACCACGACGAGCACGAAGGTCAGCGCCAGGGTGAGCTCGACTTCGTGCAATGAAGAGCGAATCGTGCGCGTGCGGTCGTTGAGCACTTCGACCGTGACGCTGGCCGGCAGGCGCGCGGCCAGCTCCGGCAGCGCCGCCTGGATGCGGTCGGCCGTGGCGACGATGTTGGCCCCGGGCTGGCGGCGGATGATGATGCCCAGGCCCGGTTGACCGTTCTGCCAGGCTCCGACGAAGTCGTTCTCGGCGCCGTCGATGACCTTGGCCACGTCACCGATGCGCACGGGCGCGCCACTGCGGTCGACGATGGTGAGCTGTTCGTAGTCAGCAGCATCGAAGAGCTGGTCATTCGTGGCCAAGGTGCTGGTGCGGTCGGCCCCCAGCAGAACGCCCTTGGGCTGGTTGACGCTGGCCTTTTGCACCGCCGCACGGATGTCTGCCAGGCTCAGACCGTGCGCCGCCAGGGCCGCGGGCGAGGCCTGGATGCGGATGGCGGGTTTGCGTTGCCCGGAGAGGGCGACTTCGGACACGCCATCGATCTGGCTCAGGCGCCGCGCCAGCACGGTCTCGGCCAGGTCGCTGAGCTCTATCAGGCTGAGCACCTCGGACTGCATCTTGAGGATGAGGACCGGGCCGTCGGCCGGGTTGACCTTGCGCCACGTCGGCGGCGAGGGCATGTCATCAGGCAACTTGCCCACGGTGGCGTTGAGGGCCGACTGGACCTCCTGCGCGGCCTCGTTGATGTCTTTGCTGAGCGTGAACTGCAGCGTGATCGAGGTGCTGCCCAGCGAGCTGGTCGACGACATCTCGGTGACGCCAGGGATGCCGCTGAGCCCCACTTCCAGCGGCGTGGCCACGGCCGAGGCCATGGTCTCCGGGCTGGCGCCGGGCAGGCGCGCGCTGATCTGGATGGTGGGAAACTCCGCCTGTGGCAACGGGGCCACCGGCAGGCGTGGAAAGGCGAACAGGCCCAGCAGCACGAGCGCCAGGGTCAGCAGCGTGGTGGCAACGGGGTGCGCGATGCACCAAGCCGACAGGCCGCGGCCCAACGACGTCGCGGCGTTTGCAGCGGAGGAAGAAGAAACGTCCTGGGTCATGGTGGATTCCGGTGCTGAACCCGACTCAAGGCTTGCCGGCGGAGGCGCCTTCGGCGACCGCCGCCGCGCCCTCACCCACCAGCTTGACGCGGGCCTTTGGCTTGAGGCGCGACTGTCCGTCCACCACGACCCGGTCGCCTGCCTGCAGCCCATCGGCCACCGGCTTGACGACCACCACCACATCGGACTGCCAGGCCGGCTGCACGCTCACCATCTGCGCCTCGCCTTGCACCACGCGCCAAACGAATGAGCCCTTGAGCCCTCGCTGGACTGCCTTGGCGGGCACCGTCAGGGCACCGGGCAAAGCACCGGTGTTGAGGCTCACCGTCACGAACTGACCAGGCCAAAGGCGATCACCCGCCGGGTCCAGCTCGGCCTTGAGCTTGAGCGTGCCGGAACCCGCGTCCACCGCGTTGTCGGCCGAGCGCAGGCGACCTTGCGCCAGGCTCGCGCCCCCTTCGCGCTCGGAAACGCTGATCACCGCGCCTTTGGGTTGCGCCAGCGCACTGCGCACATCGGCCAGGCGGGCCTGGGGCAGGTTGAAGACCACGCTCAGCGGCTCGGTCTGCGCCAGGGTCAAGATGCCTTGCGCGTCGGAGGGCCGCACGATGTTGCCCACGTCCACAAGTCGCAGGCCTGCCCGACCACTGAACGGCGCCGTGATGACGGTGTAGGACAACTGGGTGCGCACCTGGCTGAGGCTGGCCTGCTGCGATTGCACCTGAGCGTGCAATTGGGCCACCTGGGCCTGCTGCTGGTCGCGCTGCTGCGGGGACACGGCCGATTGCTCGGCCAGGCCCTGGTAGCGCTTGAGGTCGAGCTCGGCCAGCTGCAGTTGGGCCTGCAGGCGCTTGAGCTCGGCTTCGGCCTGGGCCACCTGGGCCTGCAGGCTGCGGTCGTCGAGGCGGGCCAGCACCTGGCCTTGCCTGACGGGTTGCCCTTCAGCGAAGTTCACCTCGGTCAACAGCCCTTCGATGCGCGCGCGCACCACCGCCTGGCGCGCCGCCTGCACCTGCCCGACAGCGCTGATGGCCAGGGGCTGGTCCTGCACCACGGCCTGGGCCACGCGCACGGGCACCGGGGGCGCGGGCTTGCCGGCATCGGCCCTTGGGTTCTGCGCCACCGAGGAACGGTGCGGCCAAAGCACGAGGGCGGCAGCGCCGCAGATGATGAGGACGCCGCCGGCGATCCAGCTTCGAGAGGTCAGGACAGACATGGTTGATCAGGCAGCAAGTGGCACCTGATCGTAAAGGTCTGCGGAAGGTTTGCCAGGCGCAGGGCCATGCAAAGATCGCGTAAAGGCATGCGCAAAGGGCGCTTGCATGTCATCACGCAAGCGCCCTTCTTGGCCATGCATTGGGTCAGCCCCGCCGCACGCGGCGCAACTCGTCCAGGATCAACAGCATCGCCCCGATGGTGATGCCGCAGTCCGCGATGTTGAAGGCCGGGAAGTGCCCGCCCGGGAACATCGGCGACAGGAAGTCCCAGTGGAAGTCCAGGAAGTCGACGACGTAGCCGTGGATGAGCCGGTCGATGACGTTGCCGATGGCGCCGCCCAGGATCAGCGTCAGCGCCCAGGCGAAAAGCTTTTGTCCACCATGCTGGCGCAGCATGTAGACGATGAAGCCCGTGGCCACCGCGCCCAGGCCCACGAAGAACCAGCGCTGCCAGCCCCCCGCGTTGGCCAGGAAGGAGAACGCCGCGCCCGTGTTGTGCACCCGCACGAGGTTGAAGAAGGACGTCACCGCCTGGCTGTGGCCGAGCTCGAACGCCCCGATGACCAGCACCTTGGTGAACTGGTCGGCCAGGATGATGATCGCGGCGATGCCCAGCCAGGGCCACAGGGAGTTGCTGGAGGTCTTGGCCATGGTCAGGCGTGCTCGCGGTGTTCGCCGGCGCCATGCAGGTTGCTGTCGCAACGGCCGCAGATCGTCGGGTGCTCGGGGTTGACGCCCACGTCGTCTCGGTAGTGCCAGCAGCGCTCGCACTTGACCGCATGAGAAGGGTTGACCTCGATTTGCGTCGAGTGCCCTTCAGCCAGCTCCACCTCGGAGACGATCAACACGAACTTCAGGTCCTCGCCCAGGCTGCGCAGGTCGGCCAGCAGGCGCGCGCCCTGCTCGTCCTGCGTGCCGATGGTGATGAACAGCTTGGCCTGCAGCGACGCGCCGACCTCACCGCGCGTGCGCACGTCTTCGATGCGGCGGTTGGCTTCTTCGCGCAGCGCGCGGATGCGCGACCACTTGGCCAGCAGCTCGCCGTCCTTGTCGGCCTCGTGGAAGTCCCAGTAGGTCTCGGTGAACAGGCTGATGCTGGGGTTGTTCGGGCCCTTGAAGACCTGCCAGGCCTCTTCGGCCGTGAAGCTCAGGAAGGGCGCCATCCAGCGCAGCATGCCGTTCGTGATGTGCCACAGCGCGGTCTGAGCGGCGCGGCGGGCGTGGCTCTTGGCGGCGCTGGTGTAGAGCCGGTCCTTGAGCACGTCCAGGTAGAAGGCGCCCAGGTCTTCCGAGCAGTAGACCTGCAGCTTGGCCACCACGGGGTGGAACTCGTAGCGCTCGTAGTGGGCCAGGATGTCTTCCTGCAGCTGCGAGGCACGGGCCAGCGCGTAGCGGTCGATCTCGAGCAGCTCGGTGAGCGGCACGGCGTCGGTGTCCGGGTTGAAGTCCGACGTGTTGGCCAGCAGGAAGCGCAGCGTGTTGCGGATGCGGCGATAGCCGTCCACCACGCGGGCGAGGATCTTGTCGTCGATGCCCAGGTCACCCGAGTAGTCGGTCGAAGCGGCCCACAGGCGGATGATCTCGGCGCCCATCTTGCTGCTGATCTCTTGCGGCGCGACGGTGTTGCCCACCGACTTCGACATCTTGCGGCCCTGGCCGTCGACGGTGAAGCCGTGGGTCAGCAGGCCCTTGTAAGGCGCGCGGCCGTAGATGGCGCAAGCGGCCAGCAGCGAGCTGTGGAACCAGCCGCGGTGCTGGTCGTGGCCTTCGAGGTAGAGGTCGGCCTCGGGGCCGCTGACGTGGCCATTCAGGGGGTGGCTGCCACGCTCGCCGTTGAGCACGTGGAAGAAGGTCGTGCCCGAGTCGAACCACACGTCGAGGATGTCGGTGGACTTGCTGTACTCGGCGGCCTGTTCAGCACCCAGCCACTCGGCCGGATCGAGCTTGGACCAGGCCTCGACGCCGCCCTGCTCCACCAGCTGTGCGGCGCGCTCCATCAGCGCGGGCGTGTCGGGGTGCAGCTCGCCCGTGACCTTGTGCAGGAAGAAAGGCAGCGGCACACCCCAGTTGCGCTGGCGGCTGATGCACCAGTCGGGCCGGTTGGCGATCATGTCGCGCAGGCGGGCGCGGCCGTTCTCCGGGTAGAAGGTGGTCTGGTCGATGGCGTCGAGCGCGGTCTGGCGCAGGGTCTTGGGCGCCTTGTCGGCGGTGAAGACGCCTTCGCCATCGTCCATGCGCACGAACCACTGCGCGGCCGCGCGGAAGATCACCGGCGTCTTGTGGCGCCAGCAGTGCGGGTAGCTGTGGACGATGTCCTTGCTGGCAAGCAGGCGACCGTGCTCGCGCAGGGTCTCGAGCACCACGGGTGCGGCCTTCCAGATGTGCTGGCCGCCGAACAGCGGCAGCTCGGCTTCGTAGACACCGTTGCCCTGCACGGGGTTGAGGATGTCGTCGAACTTCATGCCGTGGGCCACGCAGCTGTTGAAGTCGTCCACGCCATAGGCAGGTGCGGCATGCACGATGCCCGTGCCATCTTCGGCGCTGACGTACTCGGCCAGGTAGACCGGGCTTTCACGGTCGTAACCCGCGTGCACGTGGGCAAGCGGGTGCTTGAACTTCAGGCCTTCGAGCTTGGCGCCAGCGGTGGTGGCGACCACCTTGCAGTCATCGGCCGCGAAACCGTGGCGCTCGCAAGCCTTCTCAACCAGCGACTCGGCCAGCACCAGCAAGCCCTTGGGCGTGTCGACCAGGGCGTAGCTCAGCTCTGCGTGCACGTTGAGCGCCTGGTTGGCCGGGATGGTCCACGCGGTGGTGGTCCAGATCACGGCGAAGGCTTCTTTCCTCAGCGCAGGCAGGCCAAAGGCCGCGGCGAGCTTTTCAGGCTCGGCGCTCAGAAAGGCCACGTCCAGCGTCTGCGACTTCTTGTCGGCGTACTCGATCTCGAACTCGGCCAGCGAGGAGCCGCAGTCGAAGCACCAGTACACGGGCTTGAGGCCCCGGTACACGTAGCCTCGGTCCATGATCTTCTTGAGGGCCCGGATCTCGTTGGCCTCGTTGCCGAAGTTCATCGTCAGGTAGGGGTGGGCCCAGTCGCCCAGCACGCCCAGGCGCTTGAAGTCGGTGCGCTGGCCGTCGATCTGCTCGCCGGCGTAGGCTCTAGCCTTGGCCTGCACGTCATCGCGGCTGAGGTTGCGCCCGAAGGTCTTCTCAATCTGGTTCTCGATGGGCAGGCCGTGGCAATCCCAGCCAGGGATGTAGCTGGCGTCGAAGCCGGCCAACTGGCGTGCCTTGACGATCATGTCCTTGAGCACCTTGTTGACGGCGTGCCCGATGTGGATGTTGCCGTTGGCGTAGGGCGGGCCGTCGTGCAGCACGAACTTGGGCGCGCCCTGGCGTGCGGCGCGCAGCTTGCCGTAGAGGTCGTTCTTTTCCCACTCGGCCACCCAGCCCGGCTCGCGTTTGGGCAAGTCACCCCGCATCGGGAAGGGGGTGTCGGGCATGTTCAGCGTGGCACGGTACTTCGACTCGGGCACCGCATCGGCAGGCTTGGCGCCACCCTTCTTGGCATCTGGTTGGCCCTTGGCGGGCTTGGCGCTGTGGTCTTGGCTCATGGCGATCTCTTGGGTCCGACTGCGGCCCAGGCGTGCGTCAGGTTGAACGCACCCCGGTTGCCACGGTCATGGGGGATTCGGGTGCAGCGACCTGCCAGGCAGGCCGATGCGAAGGCGACGGCAGGCGGGCGAGACCTGCACACCGTCCGAGCACTGTCGGCCTGGGGCCAGGCAGCTCGCGGACGGGGCCGCCCGCGTCAAATTCGGTCGCGGGTGGTCTGGCGGCCCTGGGCCTGGAAAAAGCCCTTGGCGTCAGCGATGTCCTTGTGGATGGCCGCCTGCAACGCGTCCAGCCCGTCGTAGCGGGCTTCGTCTCGGAGTTTGTGCAGCAGTTCCACGCGCACGATTTTACCGTAGCCCCCTTCGAGGCCCAGGTCGGCAGGCCAATCGAAGCAATGCACCTCCAGCAGCACGCGCCCGGTCTCGGTCACGGTGGGGCGCACGCCCAGGCTGGCCACGCCTTCCAGCGCGTGCTCCGCCAGGCCGTGGGTGCGGACCACGAAAATGCCGGTGGTGGCCGGCTTTTCATGGCCGAAGCGAACGTTGAGCGTGCGGCAATCGAGGCTGCGGCCGAGCTTTTGGCCGTGGACGACGTGGCCACTGACGGTGTAGGGGCGCCCCAGCAGCGTGGCCACGCGGGCCATGTCGCCGGCGGTGAGCGCCTCGCGCACCACCGAGGACGACACACGCAGGCCGTGCACCTCGTAGCTCATCATCCGGGCGACGTCGAAGCCGTGGGCCACGCCTGCGGCGTCCAGCGTGGCGTAGTCACCGGCGCGCTTGGCGCCAAAGCGGAAATCGTCTCCCACCAGCACATAGCGTGCGTGCAACCCGTCCACGATCACTTGCTGGATGAAGTCCCCCGGGCTCAGCGCCACCAGCCGCGCATCGAAAGGCACGATCACGACCTGATCGACGCCGCAGCGCTCCAGCTCGGAGAGCTTGTCGCGCAGGGTGGCGATGCGCGCCGGGGCCAACTCCGGCTTGCCCGACAGCTCGGCGAAGTAGTCGCGCGGGTGCGGCTCGAAGGTCAGCACGGTGGCGGGCAGACCGCGGTGCTGGGCCTCGCTGCGCAGCAGGGCCAGCATGGCCTGGTGCCCACGGTGGACGCCGTCGAAATTGCCGATCGTCAGGGCACAGGCCGGCGCCATTGCCGCATGGTGGAAACCGCGAAAGACTTGCATGGGGGCAGATTATCGGCTCAGGGCAGCACGATGGCCGGGTCTTCGACCCAGCGCCACTGCCCAGGGGCCAGGTCGGCGGGCAACGCCAGGCGCCCGATGCTGCTGCGGTGCAGGCCTTCGACCCGGTTGCCAACGGCCGCCACCATGCGCTTGACCTGGTGGTATTTGCCCTGCAGCAGGGTCAGGCGCAGGTGCAGGGTCTCGGTGGCGGCATCGGCCGGGGCGCCATCAGGCAGCACCCGCTCGGCCGCGTGCGCCGCCACCGGGGCCGGGTCATCGTCCAGCACCACGCCCTTGAGCAGCTTGTCGCACATGGCCTGGGTGACGGGGTGCTTGCAGGTGACTTCGTAAACCTTGGGCACGTTCTTCTTGGGCGAAGTCAGCTTGTGCAGCAGCGGACCATCGTCGGTCAGCAGCAGCAAGCCGGTGGTGTCCTGGTCGAGCCGGCCCACAGGCTGCAGGCCACGTCGACGCAGTGGCACGGGCAGCAGGTTGTGCACACCAGGCCAGGCACCTGGCTTGAGCGAACATTCGTAGCCGGTCGGCTTGTGCAGCATCACCAGGGCCTGAATGTGGGTCACCCAGGGCTGACCATCGACCACGAGGTTCAGGCGGTCAGCCGGGTAGGCGGCGTCCGGGTCGTCCACCGTCTCGCCTTCGACCTGCACCAGGCCCTTGAGGATCAGGCCGTCACACACCCGGCGCTCGCCAAAGCCCTGGTCAAAGAGGATGTCGGCAAGGTGCTGGTGGCCGGCAGGCAGGCGGGTTCGGCGGGACATGGGACAGGCGGTTTGGCAAAAAAGATGACGCGACAAGGGACGGCGCGACGGCGCTGGTCAAGCCGACATTGTGCTGCCATGATGCGCACGCACCGTCTCCCGAAGCAGCAAACCATGCGCATCCACCACCTCAACTGCGGCTCCATGTGCCCGATCGGCAAGCGATTGATCAACGGCGAAGGCGGCTGGCTGGCGTCGGCGCACATGTGCTGCCACTGCCTGCTCATCGAAGGCCGCAACGGCCTGACCCTGGTCGACACCGGCCTGGGCACCGGCGACGTGACCGACCCTCGGCGCCTGGGCATGCCCTTTGTGAACGTGGTGCGCCCGCGCCTGCTGATGCAGGAGACGGCCATCCAGCAGATCCGCGACCTGGGTCTGGACCCGCGCGACGTGCGCCACATCGTGCCCACGCACCTGGACCTTGACCACGCAGGTGGCCTGGGTGATTTCCCTGGCGCGCAGGTGCACGTCTACCAAACCGAACTCGATGCGGCCATGGCGCGCAGCAACTTCCGCGAACGCGACCGCTACATCCCGGCACAGTGGGCCCATGGCCCGAAGTGGTCGCCGCGCGAGGTGACGGGCGAGAGCTGGTTCGGCTTCGACGCCGTGCGCGCCCTGCCCGACACCGACGAAGAGGTGCTGCTGGTGCCCCTGACCGGTCACACACGGGGCCACTGCGGTGTGGCCGTGCGCACCAACCGGGGCTGGCTGCTGCATTGCGGCGACGCCTACTTCTTCCACGGCGAGATGGAGCCCGAGCCACACTGCCCCATCGGCCTGAGCCTGTTCCAGAGCCTGCTGCAGATGCACGGCCCCAGCCGCATCGCCAACCAGAAGCGCCTGCGCGAGCTCAAGCAGGCCCATGGCAACGAGGTGACGCTGTTCAGTGCCCACGACCCGGTCGAGCTGTCGAACATGCGCACGCGCGACCACCGCCTGCCCGCGCGCCCGACCGAGCACGTCGCCTGAAACACAGGCAGGTGCGGCCAGCAGGCCCAGGGGCGGCAGTGCCCGCCCGCCGCATCCTTGTCCGGCCCTTGCCGCCTCAGAACCGCCGCGTCAGTGTGAGCATGTCGTTTTCACGCTTCATCTGAAAGCGCGTCAAGAAGCTGTTGCCCAGCAGCACGTGCGGCATGCCCGAAGGCACCACCACCGCCTCGACGCCGTAGACCTCGACATCCTGGATGCGCAGCGACTTGAGCGTGACACGCCAGATCGGGATCACGCCGTTGGCCGTGCTGCCCTGCCCTCGCTCGCCTTGCTCGTAGTTGATGCCCATGCGACGCGCCTCCTCGGCGCTCAGGGCGACGCTGGTGGCCCCGGTGTCCACCATGAACTGGGTGGCGCGGCCATTGATGCTGCCGCTGGTGACGAAGTGCCCGCCTGAGCTGGCCGTCAGCACGATCTGCGTGCCGCCAGAGCCACCACCGCCCCCGCCGATGCTCACGGGCGCTCCGCCCAGGTCGATGGTCTGGCGCTTGCCGCCCACCTCCACCGTGACCTGGTCGGCGCGCACGGCCACCACCTTGACGCCCCGGTGGGTTTCACCAGCGGCCAGGGCCTTGGGCGCGCCGCCATCGACCACCAGCAAGGCCTTGCTGCCCATGCTGCCGGTCATGGCCACGCTCTGGGCCGCCGCGGGCAAGGCCACGCTGGCCAGCCAGGCACTGGCCAGCGCCCAGCGCACCCAGGTTGTCATCGATCGATCTTGTTTCACAGCCCGTTCCCCCTGTTTGTTCCTGCTTTGCGCGCTGGCTGCCGATCGCGGACACCTCGTCCGCGTCAACCGATCAATCTCGGTAGTTGCCGAAATCCAGCGGCACGTCGGTGATTTCTTTTTTCAGCAGGGCCTGGGCCGCCTGCAGGTCGTCGCGCTTGTTGCCCTGGATGCGCACTTCTTCGCCCTGGATGCTGGCGTTGACCTTGATCTTGCTGTCCTTGATCAGCTTGGTGATCTTCTTGGCCAGCTCGGCCTCGATGCCGGCCTTGACCTTGATCACCTGCTTGACCTTGTCACCACCGATCTTCTCGACCTTGCCAACATCCATGAACCGGATGTCGACCTTTTGCTTGGTCAGCTTGTTGAACAGCACATCGCGGACCTGGTCGATCTGGAAATCGCTGTCACCGAAGACGATGACTTCCTTTTCCTTCTTCTTGAATTCGACGGCGGCGCTGGTGCCCTTGAAGTCGAATCGGGTGCCGATTTCCTTGGCGGTGGTGTCCACGGCATTGCCGACGGATTCGAGGTTCGGGTCGAGCTTGGCGTCAAAACTGGGCATGGTTGTTCTCCTTTGTCTGCGAAAATTCTCGCATGCACACCGCCCTGGCCGTGGAAAACGGCGTCAACCTCAAGCCTTACAACACCTTTGGTCTGCCCTGCGTGGCGCAGACGCTGGTGCGCATCCGCTCGGAGGCCGACGTCAAACGCGTGGTCAATGACCCCGAACTGGGCCTGGCGCGCAAGTTCATCCTGGGTGGCGGCAGCAACCTGGTGTTCACGCAGGACATCAAGGCGGTGGTGCTCAAGGTCGAGATCCCAGGCATCCGCCTGCTCGAAACACGCGACGACGCCTGGGTCGTCGAGGCCGGCGCGGGCGTGGCCTGGCATGACCTCGTCAGCTGGTGCCTGGACCACGACCTGCCCAGCCTGGAGAGCATGGCCCTGATCCCTGGCACGGTGGGCGCGGCGCCGGTGCAGAACATCGGCGCCTATGGCCTGGAGCTCAAAGACCGGTTCGAGTCGCTCGACGCCGTTGACCTGATGACCGGCCGCACGGTGACGTTCAACCGAGAGCAATGCCAGTTCGACTACCGCGACAGCATCTTCAAGCAGGCCCTGGCTGGCCGCAGCGTGATCACCACGGTGAGGCTTCGCCTGCCCCGCCCCTGGGTGCCCATGCTGGGCTATGCCGAGCTCGAACGCAAGGTGCAGGAGACTGGCATCACCACCCCCAGCGCCCGCCAGATCTTCGACTGGATCGTGGCCGTGCGCCGCGCCAAGCTGCCCGACCCCGCCGTTATCGGCAACGCCGGCAGCTTCTTCAAGAACCCGGTGGTCACGCCCGAGCAGTGCCGCGACATCATCCAGCGCGACCCGGAAATCGTGCACTACCCCATGCCCGACGGCAGCTTCAAGCTGGCCGCCGGCTGGATGATCGACGCCTGTGGCTGGAAAGGCAAGACCGTGGGGCAGGCCGGCGTGTACGAGAGGCAGGCGCTGGTGCTGGTCAATCGGGGCGACGCCCGAGGCGCCGAAGTGGTGACGCTCGCGCGAGCCATCCAGGAGAGCGTTTATGGGCGTTTCGGCATCCGACTGGAGCCAGAGCCGGTGGTGATCTAGGGGGGGGCTCCCGACGCCGGTTTGATCGGGCTAAACTTCCCGTCGTTCATGACGGGGGCCTGGCTGGCCCTCGCTTTGTCGAGTCACGCATTTGCACCGAGGGAGCTTCCATGTCGTTTGCTGTCAGCAACATCTCCACCGCCGGCCGCCTGGGCCTGCTGGCCATCACCGCCGCCTGCGCCACCTTGCTGTCGGGGTGCCTGGCCACCGCGCCCACCATGGGTGAAAACAAGGGCACCGTCAGCGGCGCCGCCGGTGGCTCCACCGCCGAGAACAACAACAGCCAGCTCGAGAAGTGCGACGAAACCCTGGGCACCCTGGCCATCGACGAGGACACCAACGCCCCCTGGTACATCACCCTGCGCGAGTACCAACTCGGCTCGACCGTGCCGGTGCTGCGCCTGATGATCCAGCAGTCCAACTGCTTCGTCATCGTCGAGCGCGGCAAGGCCATGAACAACATGATGCGCGAGCGCGAATTCGCCCGTGGTGACGAAAGCCGTGCCGGCAGCAACTTCCAGAAGGGCCAGATGGTCGCAGCCGACTACACCATGAGCCCCTCCATCCAGTTCTCCGGCAAGACCGGTGGTGGTGGTGGCGGTCTGGGCGGCTTCGGTGGCGGCATCCTGGGCCTGGTGGCCGGCAGCGTCAGCAAGAACGAAGCTTCGACCACGCTGCTGCTGATCGACAACCGCTCGGGCGTTCAGATCTCGGCTGCAGAGGGCACCGCCGGCAACTACGACTTCGGCATCTTCGGCGCGGCCTTCGGTGGTGGCCTGGGCGGTGGTGGTGGCGGTTACGCCAAGACCCCGCAAGGCAAGGTCATCACCGCTGCCTTCGCGGATTCGTTCAACCAGATGGTCAAGGCGCTGCGCAACTACAAGGCGCAGCAGGTCAAGGGCGGCCTGGGCACCGGCGGCCGACTGGGTGTGCAAGGTGGCGAAACCGCCGCCTCCAAGGAGCTGGACGCCAAGCCCAAGGCCACGACCAAGCCAGCCACCAAGTCCACCACCAAGAAGTGATGCCCTTGCCTCGCACCGCCATGACCCAACCGACACCCCTTCGGAAGGCCGTGGCCTGCGCCCTGCTTGTTCTGGGGGCCCATGCCACGACCGCCCAAGCCGCCGAGTTCCACCTGTACGTCAAGTGCAAAGGAACGCTGTCGGCCTCGGGCAAGTCCAAGCCTGCTCACCTCGACCTCGCACTGCGGGACAACAACACGACGGCGTTGATCCAGCGCTCGAACGTGCTGCCCAAGGGCGAGCGCCTGGTCTACACGCAGACGCCGACCGACTACACCATGGTCTACAAGCTGCGTCAGCCCGGCACGCATTACTACCATGACTGGTTGAACGGCACCTGGGTGGTCTGGCAGCCCAACCTCAAGCGCTTGGCCACCATCCGGCTGGCCATCGACCGACAGGAAGGTGAACTCGAAGGCGAGCTGCTCGACTTCAACGACGACCTCATCGGCACCATGCAGATGACGTGTGAGAAGGTCGACCCGGACGAGTTGCCCGAGCCCAAGCTCTGAGCATGGCTCTGGCCGCCCGATGAGGTCGCCACGAACGCCAAAAAGCCCGAGAACGCCGACTTGGGCCCACAAAAAAGCCGCTGAGGATTCAGCGGCTTTTTTTCATGCCCCGATCACCGAAATGACCGGACTGACTGGCATCAACCGAAGTGGCAGATGTAGTGGTAAGGCTCGCCTTCGACCTTGATCTCGAAAGACGAATTGCCCGGCACATCGAAGCTTTCACCGGCGCCATACGTCTTCCACTCGGAAGATCCAGCCAGCTTGATGGTGGCCTTGCCTGCGACGGTTTCCATGATTTCAGGCGCGCCGGTGTTGAAGGTCAGCGTGGCGGGCAGGATCACGCCGACGGACTTGCGGGTGCCATCGGCCAGGGTGACGGTGTGCGAGACGCACTTGCCGTCGAAGTACACATTGGCTTGCGTGGCAACGGTGCCAGCCAGGGTGGTGGTGGTCATGGTGAGGTCTTTCAGAACAAACAAGGCCGCAGCACCCGCCACGGCCTCAGGTTGAGCGCTCGGCTTACTTGGCGGCCTTCTTGGCGGCCGGGCGAGCGGCCTTGGCAGCGGGCTTGGCAGCGGCCTTGCCTGCGGTCTTGCCAGCTGCCTTGCGGGCAGGCTTGGCCGATGCCCCGCGTGCAGCCTGCACGTTGGCGCCAATGCGCAGGCGCAGGGCGTTGAGCTTGATGAAGCCAGCTGCGTCGGCCTGGTTGTAGGCGCCGCCGTCGTCGTCGAAGGTCGAGATCTTGGCGTCGAACAAGCTGTCGGTCTTGGACTCGCGGCCCACGACCAGGATGGTGCCCTTGTACAGCTTGAGCTTGACGGTGCCGTTGACGGTTTCCTGGCTCTTGTCGATCAGGCCTTGCAGCAACTCACGCTCGGGGCTGAACCAGTAGCCGTTGTAGATCATGCGGGCATAACGCGGCATCAGGTCGTCCTTCAGCGCCAGGACTTCGCGGTCCAGGGTGATGGATTCGATGGCGCGGTGGCCGCTCAGCAAGATGGTGCCGCCAGGGGTTTCGTAGCAGCCGCGGCTCTTCATGCCCACGTAGCGGTTCTCGACCTTGTCCAGGCGACCGATGCCGTGCTTGCCGCCGATCTCGTTGAGCTTGGTCAGCACGGTGGCGGGCGACATCTTGACGCCGTCGATGGCGACCACGTCACCCTTGGCGTAGGTCAGCTCGATGACCTGGGCCTTGCTCGGGGCCTTCTCGGGCGAATTGGTCAGGCGCCACATGTTGGCTTCGGGCTCGAAGTTCGGGTCTTCAAGCACGCCACCTTCATAGCTGATGTGCAGCAGGTTGGCGTCCATCGAGTAAGGGGCGCCGCCCTTGCGCTTCTTGAAGTCGACCGGGATGCCATGCTTGTCGGCGTAGGCCAGCAGCTTTTCGCGGCTCAGCAGGTCCCACTCGCGCCACGGGGCAATCACCTTCACGCCCGGCAGCAGCGCGTAGGCGCCCAGCTCGAAACGGACCTGGTCGTTGCCCTTGCCGGTGGCGCCGTGGCTGATGGCGTCGCCCTTGGTCTTCTTGGCGATTTCGATCAGGCGCTTGGCGATCAGGGGGCGGGCGATGGAGGTGCCCAGCAGGTACTCCCCCTCGTACAACGCATTGGCGCGGAACATGGGGAACACGAAGTCGCGCACGAACTCTTCGCGCAGGTCTTCGATGAAGATGTTCTCGGGCTTGATGCCCATCTTCAGGGCCTTGGCGCGCGCGGGTTCGATCTCTTCGCCCTGGCCGATGTCAGCCGTGAAGGTAACGACTTCGCAGCCGTACTCATCTTGCAGCCACTTCAGGATGATGGAGGTGTCCAGACCACCGGAGTAGGCCAGCACGACCTTCTTGACGCCAGAAGCAGCCTTCTTGGCCACAGCAGGGGCAGCGGCGGCGGTGACAGGAGCGGCGGCAGCCTTCACGGGCTTGGCGGCCTTGGTGGATGGGGTGGCCTTCGTGGATTTGGACATGGTCAGGCAAAAAGAAGAACGAAACATCGGATTCTAGACGCCAGCGGCCTGCTTGACCCATGCTTGAATGTCGGGCAGAACACCGAAACCCGGGAGAAGCCGCATGGAGCAGGCCGACTTCGTCCACCACGTCCGCGTCAACGAATACCTCAGCGCCGAAGACCCCGGCGCTTACCGGCGTCGCGTGGCGTGGTTCGCAGGACTGGGCTACGCCTGGATCGGCGGCTGCCTGCTGGTGTCCATCTGGCTGGCCACTTGGGCCATCGGGCACCTCATGAGCGGCCGTGCCCGAGTGGGCGCGATCTTCTTGCTGATCGGTGCGGCGGGCCTGGCCTGGACCAGCCTGCGGTCGCTGTGGGTTCGCCTGGATGCCAAGCCCGAAGGCCATCGGCTCACCAAGCAGCAAGCCCCGGCGCTGTTCAAGCTCATCAGCCAGGTCAGGCGCAAGGTCAAGGGCCCCAGGCTGGACGAGATCTGGCTGGACGATCGCTTCAACGCCAGCATCTCGCAGGTGCCGCGCTTTGGCCTGCTGGGCCGCCCCGTCAACCGCCTGACCATCGGCCTGCCGCTGTTGATGGCGCTGGACGTGCCTCGGCTGAGCGCCGTGCTGGCCCACGAGTACGGCCACCTGCGCGGCAACCATGGCCGCTTCGCCGCCTGGATCTACCGCACCCGACTGAGCTGGTTGCGCATGAACGAGCGCCTGGGCGAAGACGACAGCATCAGCGGCTGGTTGAACGCGCGCTTCATGAGCTGGTATGTGCCGCGTTTCCTGGCGCGCAGCTTTGCCCTGGCCCGCCAGGACGAGTACGAGGCCGACCGCATTTCGGCGCGGCTGGTGGGCGCGGCCACGGCGGGTGCGGCGCTGGTCGAAATCGACATCAAGGGTGCCTGGATGGGCGAGCACTTCTGGCGCCAGCACTGGCAAGGCGCCACCGACCACGCCCTGCCCGTCGGCCCCTTCAAGGCCTTGCGTCACCTGCTGCTGAGCCCGCCAGAAGAAGGCTTCGCTCGCGAGGCCCTGCGCCGCTCGCTCAAAGAGGTCTCGAACATCGACGACACCCACCCGGTGCTCAAAGAGCGCCTGGGTGCCCTGAAGGTGCCTGCCAACCTGCCCGATTGGTCCAGCAAGGGCGCCCTGGCGCTGCTGGGCACAGAAGCCGAGGCGTGGGTTCAGCGCTTCGACCAGGCCTGGTGCAAGGACCAGGCGAAGGCCTGGAAGGCCCAGCACCAGCGTCAGCAGGCACTCAAGCAGCGTGTCGAAGGCTGGCGTGCCCGCGCCGAAAGCCTGGGCACCGACGAGCTGGTGCTGTGGGCGCGCTGCGAGCGCCGCCTGCACAGCGACATCGACGTCGTCAAGCTGTACCAACAAGCCCTGGAGCGCAACCCGGCCCACGCCGATGCCCTGCTGGGCCTGGTGCAAGCCTGCGCGGACGCGCCACTGGTTTTGCGCCTGAGCTGGCTCGATCAGCTGTGGTCGCGCTCGCCCGACCACCGCCACTTCGCGGCACGCAAGGCAGTGACCTGGCTGGAGCGGCCACCACGAGGCACCGAGCCCGACGCCATCGCCCTCAAACACTGGCGCCAACGCGTGAAAGACGCGCAGGCGGCCGACGACGCTGTGTGGGAGGCCCTGACCGAGCCGCCCTGGTTCACCCAGTTGCAGCGCCACGACCTGGACGAGGTGCAAGTCGAAGACACGCGCGAAGTGCTGGGCTGGCACCCCGCCATTCGCCAAGCGTGGTTGTGCCGCCGGCGCCTGCCCGAGCACAGCGACCGACGCGCCTACCTGCTCTTCGTGGATGTGCCCGATCTGAACAACGCTCAGCGCGCTGGCCTGTGCCAGCAGCTGATCCACCAACTGGGCTTGCCGGGTCCTGCGATCCCGCTGTGCATCGGTGACGAGGTGCCGATGGCCGAAGTCAAGCGCTCGGCCTTCAACCCGATCGTCGGCTGAGGCGGGCCCCAAGTCCGGCAGCGCGGCTGCTGCCCGGCCATGCGCAGCCCCTCGCCGGTTGACCAGCGTTCAGAACAGGCTCGACTGGGCCGGCGGCTCACCCAGCAAACCGGGGTCGAACGCCGAGCCATCGAGCACCGGGCCGCCATGGCCGATGCCCCGCCTCGCCGCCGCACCCCTGACACGCTGGCGGATGAGGTCAGCCCAGACGCCCTGCCCCTTCATGCGCAGGCTGAAGTTCGCGTCGTAGTCTCGTCCGCCCCGCATCTCGCGGATGCGTGCCATGACCCGCTCGGCACGATCCGGCAGGTGGTCGGCCAGCCAGCCCTGGAACAGCGGCAGCACCTCCCAGGGCAAACGCACGATGGTGTAGTGGATGGCGCAGGCCCCCGCATCGGCCGCCGCATCCACCAGGCGCTCGATCTCGGGTTCGTTGACAAAGGGGATGATGGGCGCCACGTTGACCCCCACCGGCACCCCCGCATCGCGCAATCGGCGCACGGTTTGCAGGCGCCGCCAGGGGGCAGCCGCCCTTGGCTCCAGCTTGCGACACAGCTCGCTGTCCAGGGTGGTCAGGCTGACCATGACGTAGGCCTGTCGACGCTGAGCGGCGCGCGCCAGCAGGTCGATGTCGCGCTCGATGCCCGCTGACTTGGTGACCGCTGTGAACGGGTGACGGCAGGTGTCGAGCACCTCCAGCAGGCCACGCGTGATGCGCCATTCGCGCTCGACAGGCTGCCAGGCATCGGTGGCGGAACCGATGTTGATGGGCGAGCAGGTGTGCGAAGGCCTTTGCAGCTCAGCCGCCAGCAACTCTGCCGCGTTGACCTTGGCCACCAGGCGGGTTTCGAAGTCCAGCCCGGGCGAGAGGTTGAGGTAGCTGTGGGTGGGCCGGGCGTAGCAGTAAATGCAGCCGTGCTCGCAGCCCCGGTACGGGTTGAGCGACCACGTGAAGGGGATGTCGGGCGAGTCGTTGCGCGCCAGGATGCTGCGGGCGCGTTCAGGCGTGACCTCGGTCGGCACGCTCGCCTGGGTCGAGGTGTCGGCGTCGCTTTCAGGCCAACCGTCGCCTTCTCGCCCCTTGTCGGTTGAAGCGAAACGATGGGCCAATCGGGTGGCGGTGCCGCGCCCTTTGATCGGGGCGGCCCGCTGGCGAGGGTCAGGCAGGGGCTGCCAAGGATCGTCATGCATGCTGTGTTTTTATACAGCAAATGGAGTGCGGCGGGTGGTTTTGAATGGGCTTCGGGCGGGATTGCCCCTCCCCTGATCAGGGGTCGTTCCACGCCTCGCATACCCGTCACTTTGAGTTAGATTTTGTTGGCGGGTTGCGTCATTTGTGACGCGCCCTTGATCGACTCGGCCTCAAGGCCAGATTGGAGACCCCATGAACATCGTTTCGCACGTCAAGGCTTTCCTGAAGGACGAAGAAGGCGCTTCCGCCATCGAGTACGCGCTGCTGGCTGCGTTCATCGCACTGGTCATCGTCAGCACGTTGCCTGGCGTCGGCACGCAGGTCAAGAACATCTTCACCAAGATCACCGAAGCGCTGACCAAGGCTGCAGCCTGATTCAACATGAAGACGGGGGTTGCGTCCGTCTTGCTTTCGCCCGAACGCGAACCTCGTTGAATGAGCGCTGTCACCCCGCTCCTGGCGACCGGGCTGATCGTCGTTTGGTCCTTGGCCATTGCGGTCGGTGATCTGCGTCACCGGCGCATTCCGAATGTCCTGTCCCTCGGGGCTTGGGTGATCGGTGCAGGGCACCTGCTCATCTGGCGACACAGTCTACTGGGCGAGACGGCCTCTTCGGCATGGCTGGCTGCCGGTTTCGCCTTGTTGGTGACACTGCCCGGGTACGCCCTGCGACAACTCGGTGCAGGCGACGTGAAGTTCCTCGTGGGCATTGGATTGTTGACCTCATGGCCGCTGACCCTGATCTGTTTCGCCACCGGGGCCCTTTTGGGCGCGACCTGGGCATTGGTCAGCCGCCACCGAATCGGTCTGGTCATGTCCTTCCCTTCGGCGATTCGTCGCCCGGGGTCTCGCATCATGAACTGGGCAACACAGGAAACATCCGAGCGCCACGTGCCCTTCGGAACTTGCCTGTCCATCGGACTGCTGGCCGCCCTGTTCTCAGGCTTGGGAGCCTGAAGCGCCGGTCGCAACCAGGCCATCAGCAAGGCGCCCTGGCACTGGAGTTTGCGCCGCTCTTCATCCTTTTTTTTGGCATCTTCTACGCCATCGTCAGCTACAGCCTGGCCATCCTGCTGCAGCAGGCATTCACCCAAGCCGCAGCAGAGGGAGCCCGAGCGGTTGTGCAAGTCGATCCAGTGGCGTTCAAGACAGAAGCTGCCTACATGACTGCGGCTCGGACTGCAGCGCGAACGCGGGTCCTGGACTCGTTGAGCTGGACTTCCGCAGACGTTCGCACAAAGGTCGACACGGCAGCTGGCATCGCCGTAGAACGCACGGCACAAGGCGGCATCAGCGTGACCGTGAAGTATGCGGACTACGCCAGCGCGCCCGTCATCCCTGCCCTGACCCTGCCTGGCTTGGGTCAGATCCCGTCACTGCCAACCGACCTGCTGGGCAAGGCTGTGATCCAGCCCTGAGCCACTTCACCGCGCCCCATGAACAACAACGTCCTCAAAGTGATCGCCGGCGTGCTGGCCCTCGGCGCTGTGATCGTCGCCATCATCGGATTGCGCCTGAGCGGCAAGCCCGAGACAGCGCCCGCCGCGCCCACTTTGGCCGAACAACGCCAAGATGTGCTGGTGGCTGCACACGCCGTCGCCTTGGGCCAAGTGCTGAGCGCGGCCGATCTGGAAGTGCAGCAGTTGCCCGTCGCCTCGGTGCCACCCGGGGCGCTGCAGCAGCCTCAGCAAGCCGTTGGCCAGGTCAGCGCTCAGGCCATACCCAAGGGCACTCCGGTCCTCATGAGCATGGTGGCACCCGACTCCTTGTCAGCGCTGCTGCGGCCGGGAGAGCGCGCGATTGCCGTGCAAGTCGATGAGGTGGTGGGCGTCGGCGGCTTTGCCCGCCCTGGCGACCACGTTGACGTGTTGCAGTTCACCGGTGCCAACCGCGAAACCGGAGACACCACTTTCTCCCAAGTGGTGGTCCACAACGCACGCATCCTGACTTTTGGCGAGGCTTCTCAGATGGACTCGTCATCGCGCACGCCCCCCCCTGCGAATGACGCCACCCAGGACGCCATGAAAGAATCTGGTGCACAAGCGGCGGTGCAAGCCCGGGAGCGGCGCCTGAACCTGCGCTCGGCCGTGTTGGGGGTGCGTGAGGCAGATGCCACCCGCCTGATGTTGGCAGCCAACACAGGCCAGTTGCGCTTGGCCCTGCGCCCCAAGAGCGAACAGGCAGACGCGTCGAGCGAAGACAACACAACTGCATCGAGGTTGAGCACCCGTCTGGCAGATCTCTCGCCAGCCAAACCTCAGCCCAAGGCTTCAGCCAACCCGACAACCGAGCCCGTCATCATCCAGGAAGGCAGCAAAGAGCGCCGCCTGGCTCGCAACGAACCCGCACCCCAGCCATGACCGCGCCCTTCAACCTTTTCGGCGCCCGCCTCGTTGCTGCCATCTTTGCCGGCTCCTGCATCACGCAGGTTCACGCAAGCCCCACCATCATCCAGTTGGAACCCGGTCAGCAAAAGACCTGGAGCCAAAGCCGCGCCATCAAACGTGCCGCCACAGCCAACGATGACATCGTTGGCATCAACGTCGCTGCACCCAACGGGGTCATCCTCACAGCCAAAAAGCCCGGCTCGGCCATGGTGTCGGTGTGGGAGTCGGGCAGCAAGGGCGAGCCTGCAGCCCAGTTCCGCGTCGATGTGGTGCCAGCAGGCCTGAAGGACAGCGGCGCGCAACTGGCCAGCGAGGGCACGAAACTGCGCCTGAGTGGACAGTTTGCATCGCTCGAGAAACACGCAGCCATCGATGCTGCTGCCGCCGAAACCACCGACAAGCCCGCCAACAACCTGATCGACCAGAGCACCTCGAAATTCGATGTGCAGGTGCAGATCGACGTGAAGATCGTCGAGGTCAGCCGCAGCAAGCTGATGTCGTCCGGGTTCTACCTGCGCAACATCCGCGATGGTCGCATCCAGGGCCTGTCCGGCCCGAACAACCTTTCATCGCTGGAAACAACCGACGGGGTGCGCACGCTCTATTCCAGCAGTGGTTTCATTCCAAGGCCCGATGCCTTCAACATCTTCAGTTGGGGCGCCAACACGCTGTCGGTGTTCAGTGCCCTGGAGGCCAACGGTTTCGCCTACACACTGGCCGAGCCCAGCTTGAGCGCACTGAGCGGTCAAACAGCGAGCTTCCTGGCCGGTGGAGAGTTGCCGATTCCCATGCGCAGCGGCAGCGGCGCCGACAGCTCCGTGAGCGTGCAGTTCAAGGAGTTCGGCATCAGATTGGGCCTGGCACCCACGGTGCTGGACCAACAGCGCATTGCCTTGAAGGTGTCCCCCGAGGTCAGCGAAATCGACACGAGCCTGTCGGTGCAAGCTGGCGGCTTCGACATCCCCGGGCTGCGCGTTCGTCGCACTGAAACCACCGTGGCCATGGGAGATGGCGAGACCTTTGTGATAAGCGGGCTCATCAGCAGGCAATCCACGGCCAGCATCGACAAGTTCCCCGTGCTGGGAGACATCCCTGTGCTGGGCGCGTTCTTTCGCTCCAACCGCATCGACCGCGAGGACAAGGAGCTGTTGATGATCGTGACCCCACGGCTGGTGCGCCCGTTCGCCCGTGAGGCCAAGCTGCCTGAAATGCCTGGGGAAAGCCTGCGCCAATACGACCCGGGTTACCTGCGCATGCTGCTGCTGGAAAACGGCCGGTTTGACCACGGTGACACCGGCTTTTCGCGTTGAAGGCAGCACGCATGAACAACCGATCACATTACCTGCTCATCACGTCCAGCAAGGACATCAACCACTGGATGCAGACCGTTCTACACGACGAAGGTGAAGTCGTGCAGGTCGATGCCACCAACCTGGAGCGTGTGCTGCAGTTGGTCGATGCTGTGCAGGCGCGTGCCGTTTTTTGCGAGCTGAGCCCCAGCCAACTGGCGCAAGACGCCGGCTTCATGGAAGGCCTGACCGCAGCCAAACCCTTGCTACCCGTGGTCGCCCTGGCCGAGACCCCCGACCGACAATCGGTGCTCACAGCCTTGCGGGCCGGCGCGCGTGACTTCATCTCGCCCGACATGCGGCCCGGCGAGGTGGTGAGCCTGGTGCGCCGAGTCATCACACGCGAGGTTGCAGACAAACAGCGAGCAGGCTCGGGCTCGGAGGGCAGCATGACAGCCGTGGCGAGTGCACGCCCGGGTGGCGATGCCACCATGTTCGCGCTGCACCTGGCCCTGGCATTGCAGGAGCAAAGCCCCAAGGATGAGGTGCTTTTGCTGGACCTGGGTGTGCCAGCCGGCGACAGCCTGCAGTACCTGGGCATCGAGCCCACCTACACATTCGTGGATGCAGTTCGCAGCTTGCGCCGTCTCGACGACACCTTGATCAACACCGCCTTCCCCAAGCACGACAGCGGTATGCGGATCCTGGCCATGCCAGACGATGCCCTGGACGTGGGTCGCATCACGTCGGCCGACCTGTATGTGTTGATCAGCGCGCTCAAGCGTCATTTCCAACAAATCGTCGTCAACCTGGGTGGTGTGCCCGCATCGGATTTTCTGTATGTGCTCCTGGGTCGCGCCGATCGAACCTTGCTGCTCGTAGAGCAAAGCGTGCCCAGTTGCAAGCAAAACCGCACGCTGCTGCAAAAGCTGCGAGACAACAAAGTCGGCATTGGCCAGGTCAGCCTGGTGGTGGATCGTTACCTGCCCAGCGTGCCGCCAGACGCTGAGACCATTGCCAAAGGCTTTGGCATCCCACTGCTGAGCACCTTGCCATCGTCCGGCATGGCCCGACTGACGATGATGAACTCAGGAGAGAGCCTGTTCACCTCTGCGCCGAGAGACCCCTACACGGTGGCCATCCGCAAGATCGCCCATGGACTGGATCTCGACCCGTCTGGTCTGATCAGACCCGTGGCCGTCAGCAACGTCGGCTGGCTTGAAGCAATCACCAGCCGCTTCAAGCCCAGCTGAGAACGAGGCCCAAAACCATGGACTTTCGCCCTCTCGGTGTGGACTACAGCCTGAAAAGCAGCGACAGCTATCAGGATGTCAAGCTACGCCTGCACCACTACCTGATTGATCGCATCGACATCGAGCGCGTGTCTGTCTCGGACATGGGACGCACCGAATTGTCGGACTTCGTTCTCAGCAAAGTGGCGCACTACGTGGCCGAGCACCGACTGCCGGTGAGCCGCCACGAAATGGAGAACCTCAGTCGCGAAATGGTCGATGAGCTGACCGGATATGGCCCGCTCGAAGAATTGATCCGCGACGACCGCATCAACGACATCCTGGTCAACGGCACCCGCAACATCTACGTGGAACGTGGCGGCGTGCTGAGCCGCACCGATCTTCGGTTCATCGACGACGAGCACGTGCTGCGTGTCATTCGCCGCATCCTGGCCCCCCTGGGCCGCCGCATCGATGAGTCCAGTCCAATGGTAGATGCTCGCCTGCCCGATGGCAGCCGGGTCAACGCCATCATCCCGCCGCTGGCGCTCGACGGACCTTGCCTGTCGATCCGCAAGTTTCGCAAAGATCCGCTGCAGTCCAGCGATTTGCTCGCATCCGGAACGCTCAACGAGGACATGCTTGCATTCCTTGAGCTGGCAGTGCGCAAGCGCTGCAACGTCCTCATCAGCGGCGGCACGGGTGCAGGCAAGACAACGCTGCTGAACGTGCTCAGCCGCAACATCTCACCCCATGAGCGACTGGTCAGCATCGAAGACGCGGCAGAACTGCAACTCGGTCACGACCATGTGGTGCGACTGGAAACTCGCCCCCCCAACGTCGATGGCCGAGGCGAGGTCACCGCGCGCGACCTGATGCGCAACGCCCTGCGGATGCGCCCCGACCGAGTGTTGCTGGGCGAGGTGCGCAGCCACGAAGTGCTGGACATGCTGCAAGCGATGAACACGGGCCACGATGGCTGCATGAGCACGGTGCACGCCAACAGCCCACGCGACGCTTTGCTACGCCTGGAGATGCTGGCGGGTTTTGCAGGCTTTCAAGGTCAAGAGGTCACGCTCAAACACATGATTGCCACCGCGCTCGATCTGATCGTGCAGGTGGGCCGGCTGTCCGACGGCCGTCGGCGAATACTGGCCATCAGCGAGGTGTTGGGCGTGCAGGACGAGCGCATCGTGACCAACGAGCTGTTCGTGTACCAACCCGAACTCAAGCGATTTGAATCCACCGGCCTGAGCGCCGCCAACAACAAGCTGCGCCTGCAAGACGATGAGCAGGCAACGAAGTTCCATAAATCATGGTGAGTGCCATCTTCTTCCTCGTGGCGATCCTGATGATGCTGGCAGCAGTGCTGTCGGTGTTGCGGGCTCGTCGCCAGGAGCAGATCGCTCGCATCAACGAGCGGCTGATGGCCGTGGCATTCCTGCCTAGAGAGGCGCTGGTCAACCCCATCAAGAAAGGCAGCCTGTACGACCAGTTGGGCCTTTGGCTACACCGAGTGGGCATCCACCTTTCGCCTGCCATGGCCCTCGTGGTGCTGGCTTCGGCAGCGCTGATCGGCGTGGCGCTGGGCCAGGCCTTTGGCACGCTGATGGCGCTGGCATGGTGGCTGGTGGCGGGCACCGTCATCGTGCTGGTGCCGCAGATCAGATACCGCCAGAAGGTCGGAAAAATCATTGAACAGATCCCGCTGTTCATCGACCAGGTGGTGCGCGGACTGGTCACGGGCCGCAACGTGGAAGGCGCCATCAAACTGGCCACCGAGGACCTCCAGGAGCCCTTGCTGAGCCTGATCGCCCGAGCACACAAGAACGTCGAACTCGGTGCCGACCTGGGTGATGCGCTCAAGGAGGCCGCACAGTTCCATGACATCAAGGAGCTGCACATGGTGGCCCTGGCCATTCACGGCTCGCGCGTGTATGGCGGAAGCCCGCGCGAAATGCTGGAAAGTGTGGTCAACCTGATCCGGCAACGTGAACAAATGCGCCGCGAGCTGCGTGCCATGACCGGAGAAACGCGCGTAACGGCCTGGGTGTTGGGCAGCCTGCCCACCCTGCTTCTGGCCTACATGTTCTGGACGAGCCCTGATTACATCGGCGCCATGTGGAACGACGACATGGGGCGTGTGATCATGGTCGTCGCAGGCACCATGCAGGCAGCGGGTGCATTGATCATGTGGCGCATGATCAAGAGCCTATGAGGAGCACCACATGCTGATTTGGTTGTTGCTCGCTCTCATCCTGTTGGCCTTGGCCGGCTTGCTGTTGATGCTGTCGCGCGACGACGCAGGCATGCCTGAGGTCGAAGCCGAAAAGCGCTTCAATGAGGTGCTTGAGACCCCTGAGGATGCGGCCTGGCTCAGCCAACGTCGCCTAAGCCGAACCGCCTCGCTGACGCAACGCTTCAAGCGCTTGCTGGAACGCACCCCCGGCACCGACATGCAGGAAATCGAGGTGCTGATGCGCCAGGCGGCACTGGTGGACGAGCGCACACGCGCTCGCGTCTACACGTCGCTGTGGCTGGCGCCGATGCTGCTGGGAGCACTGGGTGTGCTCGCGGCGGTGCTCCAGGACACAAATGTCGTTCAAATGGGGTTTGGCGGCATCGTCATTGGCTTCATTGGCTCGCGCAAGGTGTTGCGCTGGCTGGCTGAGCGCCGGCGTCGCGCCATCCGCGACGAGATGCCCATCGTGCTCAACCTGATGCGCTTGCTGTTCGATGCCGGGCTCTCGCTTGAACACACACTCAAGGCGATCAGCGAACAGGCACGCCCGATTGCACCCAACCTGTCCACCGAATTCAGCTGGGTGCTGACACGCATCCAGCACGGCCAAGAGCGTGGCGACGCCATGGAGGACATGGCCAAACGCCTGGACGTGCCCGAACTCAGCGAAACCGTCGCCATCCTCAAACAAGCTGCGCGCTATGGCGGCAACCTGCGCGACTCGCTGATGCGCTACATCAAGCTGATGGAAGACCGCCGCCTGACCACCCTGCGCGACAAGGTCGGCAAGATGTCGGCCCAGATGAGCCTGGTGATGATGGTCTTCATGTTCCCGGCGCTGATGCTCTACCTTGGTGGCCCCGCCGTCATATCTCTGGGCAAAGCCCTGACCAGCTTCTGAGTCCACATGCCACGCCCGCCCAGCTCACACTCGTCCTCACGACCCCTGCCAGGGCTGGCGTGCCTGATCGCCTCGGTTTGGCTGACTGGCTGCGCACCGTTGCCACCTCAAGCTGGCGCGGCCGCCGACCTGACAAACTGTTCGACAGGAGGACTCACCCCTGCCGACAACACACGCCTGGCTGGCATCGAACAGTTGATTCGCGACGGCAAGTCCTACGCAGCACTGGCCCAGCTCGACTCGCTCAAATCGGAGGCGCCCGGCGTCAAGCTGGCGCGAGCCGATGCGCTGCGTCGCATCGATCGGCTGGACGAGGCCAACGCTTTGTACCTGTCGCTGGCGCAAGGCAGCCATTGCCTTGAAGGCCGTGCGCAACATGGCCTCGGTTTGGTGGCGGCTCAACAAGGTCGCCTGACCGACAGCGTACGGCACCTGCGACAAGCCAGACAGGTCCTGCCCATGGATCTTCGCGTGCGTAATGACCTGGGTTATGCCCTGCTGCTGTCCGATCAGTGGGATGAAGCCCGCTTCGAATTTCTCACGGTGCTTGACCTGAGCGAGAAAGAACCCAGGGCTGCACGCAACCTGGTGCTGCTGACCTTCAGGCAAGGTCAGGACGAGAAAGCGCGCGAACTGGGCAGGCGGCTCGGCCTCGATGCGGCGAGCATCGACCGCCTGGCGTTGCAGGCCACCCAGGCAGAACCCCTTGCATCGGTGTCACAGCCTCCATCAACCGACAAACCAACCGCCCAGCCATGATCCCATCCACCCGAGCCCGCCTTTCTTTGCTGGCCCTGATCGCAGGCCTGAGCGTGTTGCCCATCTCCGCACAGGAGACAGACTCCAACGCCACAACATCCGAGGCCCCAACCCGCACCAAGGTCGAAGTCGGCGCCGTGAGTCGGAGCTGGCTGCAGGCCCAAGGCTCACGCGAGCAGGCATCGGCAACACCGCCCACGCTGTCGGGCCCGGTGATGCGTCGCGTGCACGAACGCTACGTCAAGAGCTTTGAGCAGCCCATCCCCGAAAGGCTGGCCGACGACAGACCCACCAGCCGCAGCAGCAAGTGATCTCGCTGCCAGCACCTCACCGAGTTTCAACACCATGATCCCCCCAGCCCATCAGCGCCGTTCACGCCATGCGCAAAGCGGCGTCATCAGCCTGCTGGGCGCGTTCACGCTTCTGCTGGCTGTGATGCTCTCGGTGCTGTCGGTGGACACCGCACGGCTGTGGATGACCAAACGCCAGGTGCAACGCACCGCCGACATGGCCGCGCTGGCCGCCGCCCGCTACACCGGCTGCGGCAGTTCGTCGGCTCAGGCATTGCTTGCCGCCACCAATGCCGCCACGCTCAATGGGCTCAAGGTCAGCGGAACAGGCAGCAACGGCACGCTGACGATGCAGCGCGGCGTGCATGGCGTGAACACGTCTGGCTTGCGCACTTTCACCGTGCAGGACAGCGAGTCGAGTAACGCCGCACGTGTGCAGGTGACCCAGACCGTGCCTTCCAGCATCGCGGCCAGCCTCATGGGCGAGGGCAACACCACCTTGCGTGCCACAGCCACAGCCAAAGGTGGGCCGCCGGTGGCCTCCTTCTCTATCGCCAGCTTCTCCAGCATCACTCAGAACCAAGCCGACTTCGTCACAGCCCTCTTCAGGGGCATCCTGGGCAACAACAGCCTGAACCTCGGCGTGGCGGCATTGACGGACCTGGCCGGTACGTCGATCAACCTGCTTGCATTGCAGGCGGCTGCAGGCGCAGCGACCATCGATGACCTTCTCAATCAAGAGGTGCCGCTCAGCCAACTGCTGCAATGGCTGGTCACGGCATCCCCGTCCAGTGCGGCGGCGAAAGCGGCGCTCAGTCAGCTGGGGTCCGCGTCATTGAACTCCGGCATCAAAGTGCGCTTGCGCGATGTGCTCAGCATCCAAATCCCGGCCAGCCAGGCCTCGGCAACCGTCGACATCAACCTGCTGGACCTGATCCAGACGAGCTTGCTGGTGGGCAAAGGCAAAGGTTTGATCAACCTGGGATTGAACATACCCCTGGTGGGCGGCGTGAGCCTGAACCTGTTGAACCCACCGAGGATCGCCGTCGGACCGGCGGGCAAGTCCCTGGGCGGTGCATGGTGCACCGAGGCCAATTCGGCGCAGTTTTCGCTCAAGGTCGGCATCAACCCACTGGGGCTGGGTGTGGTCAACATGGCACTGTACGTTGACCTTCTCAGGACACGCGGCAACCTGCGTGAAATGACCATCGCCCCGGGTAACACCCGAGGAATCATCGATGTCGGCAGCACGATCGTGAACCTTCGACTGGGCGACAACACCACCGCCGACGGCAGCAAACCTGCAACCCTTGCGGGTCTGCCGTTCCTGCCCCTGGTCACGGCGGAACTGGACGTTCCACTGCTGGATGCGAAAGGTGGTCAGGCGCCTTTCTCGATCACATCGTCTGCGGACCTGCCAAAATCCCTCTCCACCCAAGGCGTGGGCACAGGCACCGTGGCGGGCCTCCTGGGCGAGGATTTCAAGATGATCTTCAGGGTGTTGGGCATCCCGATCAACCTCAGTTGGGTCCAGGACCTTTTGGAGCCTATCTTCCAGACCATCGCCAATGTGCTGGTTGACCCTGTCCTGCGTCTTTTCGGCGTGGACCTGGGTCTCGTGCGGGTGCAACTGATCAAGGTCGAAAGCAGCAAGCCGGTCCTGATCCAGTGAGGCTCACCCCTCCCCGTACACCACCTGCGGCTGCGCCTGCGGCATCAGCTCGCGCATGCGCACCATGGCCTCGTCGCTCGGGAACACGCGCGAGGCCTCGCCCAGCTCCACCTCGCCTCGCGCCGACAACCCATCGGTGTGGCGCTCGATCACCACGCGCACCGGCAGGCCCTGCACGGTGTCGGGCAGGTCGGGCTGAGGCGCCGCCACACGCCGCCCCGGGAACTCGCGCAACCACTCTCCCACCGGCAGTTGCTGCCCCGGCGCGTGCACCCGCACGAAGCGCGCAAAACGGCAACGCGCCTGCGCCAGGCTGAAGACCTGCTGCACGTTCAGGCGCAGGCCACCCGAGAAGCGGTCGTTCTGCACCTTGCCCTGGATGATGACGAGCTCGTCTTCCTTGAGCACGTCCTTGTTGGCGTCGAGCGTGTCCTGGTTGGCCACGGCCTCGATGGCGTCGCTCTTGTCGTCGAGCTTGAACAAGCCCACGCGCCCGCGCGCGCCGTTGATGACGCGCATCTCGCTGACGATGCCGGCCACCAGTTGCGGGTCGCGGCTGTCGCGCAGGTCGGCGATGCGCTGCTTGCAAAAGCGCCGGATCTCTCCCTCGGCCTGGTCGAACAGGTGGCCTGTGAGGAAGAAGCCGATGGCGGTCTTCTCCAGCCCCAGCTGCTCCTTGAGCGCCCACGGGTCGGTGGGCACCAGCTCGGGCTCGTTGGTGGACGCGGCGTGGCTGTCGCCGAAGTCGAACAGGCCACCCTGGTCGGCGTTGGCCGCCAGCGTGTCGGCGTATTCAAAGGCGAGCGACACGCTGGCCAGCAGGGCGGCGCGGTTGTCGGCGAGTGTGTCGAAGGCCCCGGCCTTGATCAGCGCCTCGACCACGCGCTTGTTGACCAGCTTGCGGTCCACGCGCGTGCAGAAGTCGAAGAAGCTCTTGAAGGGGCCGTTGGCATTGCGCTCGGCCACGATGGCCTCGATGGCGCCCTGCCCCGTGCCCTTGACCGCGCCCAGCGCGTAGCAGATGGACTTGTCGCCCGTGGGGATGAAACGCCACTCGCCTTCGTTGACGTTGGGCGGCGAGAAGGTGATGCCGAAGTTGCCGACGGCGTCGTCGTGGAAGATCTTGAGCTTGTCCGTGTCGTCGCTGGCGATCGTCATGTTGCCTGCGAAGAATTCGGACGTGTAGTGGTGCTTGAGCCAGGCCGTGTGATAGGCCAGCAAGGCGTAAGCGGCCGCGTGCGACTTGTTGAAGCCGTAGCCCGCGAACTTCTCCATCAGGTCGAAGATCTCGTTGGCGAGCTCGGTGCTGATGCCGTTCTTGGCCGCCCCTTCCGCGAACAGGCCGCGGTGGTGCTGCATCTCCTCGACCTTCTTCTTGCCCATGGCGCGGCGCAACAGGTCGGCGCCACCGAGCGAGTAGCCGCCCACGATCTGGGCCACCTGCATCACCTGCTCCTGGTAGACCATGATCCCGTAGGTCTCTTCCAGCACCTGGCTCATCAGGGGGTGCGGGTACTCGACCGCCTCCTTGCCGTGCTTGCGCGCGCAGAAAGAAGGGATCAGGTCCATCGGGCCTGGTCGGTACAGCGCCACCAGCGCGATGATGTCCTCGAAGACGCTGGGCTTGGCGTCGCGCAGCATGCCTTGCATGCCGCGTGATTCGAGCTGGAACACGGCCACGGTCTTGCCTTCCGACAGCAGCCGGTAGGTCGGCGCGTCGTCGAGCGGGATCTTGGCGAAGTCGAAGTCCTTCTGGTCCGGGTGGCGGGCCATGATGAACTCTTTGGCCGTCTCCAGGATGGTCAGCGTGGCCAGGCCCAGGAAGTCGAACTTGACCAGGCCGATGGCCTCGACGTCGTCCTTGTCGTACTGGCTCACGGCCGAGTCGCTGCCAGGCTGTTGGTAGAGCGGGCAGAAGTCGGTGATCTTGCCCGGCGCGATCAGCACGCCACCGGCGTGCATGCCGATGTTGCGCACCAGGCCTTCGACGTTCTCGGCGAGTTCGAGCAGCGCGGCCACTTCTTCTTCGGCCTTCTCGCGCTCGTTGATCTCGGGCGCCTCGTGGCGGGCGTAGATCACCTTCGCCTTCTCGGGGTCGAAGTCCGGCGGCAGCTTGGCCAGCGTCACCGTCTTGCCCGGTGGCGCGGGTATCAGCTTGGCGATGCTGTCGACGTGGCCGTAGCCCATGCCCAACACCCGGCCCACGTCGCGCAGCGCGGCCTTGGCTGCCATGGTGCCGAAGGTGGCGATCTGCGAAACAGCAGCGCGACCGTAGCGGTCTTTCACGTAGTCGATGACGCGGTCGCGGTTGCCCTGGCAGAAGTCGATGTCGAAGTCGGGCATCGAGACCCGCTCGGGGTTCAGGAAGCGCTCGAACAGCAGGTTGTACTTGAGCGGGTCCAGGTCGGTGATCTTGAGCGCGTAGGCCACCAGCGAGCCGGCGCCCGAGCCCCGGCCCGGCCCCACGGGGCAGCCGTTGTTCTTGGCCCAGTTGATGAAGTCCTGCACGATCAGGAAGTAACCCGGAAAGCCCATCTTCAGGATCGTGTTGATCTCGAACTCCAGGCGCTCGACGTAGCGCGGGCGTTCGGCGTTGCGCTCGGCTTCATCTGGGAACAGGTGCAAGAGCCGCTCTTCCAGGCCCTGGTGCGACAGCTCGCGGAAGAACGCGTCCATCGGCTGCGGCTTGCCGTCCGGCATGATCGGCGTCGGGAAGTCGGGCAACTGCGGCTTGCCCAGCACCAGCGTCAGCGAGCAGCGCCGCGCGATCGCCACCGTGTTGGCGATGGCCGAGGGGATGTCGGCGAACAGCGCCTGCATCTCGGCCGTGGTCTTGAAGTGCTGCTCCTTGGTGAAGCGCTTGATGCGTTTGGGGTTGCCCAGGGCCTCGCCCTCGGCGATGCACACGCGCGCCTCGTGGGCCTCGAAGTCATCGGGCGCGAGGAACTGGATGGGGTGCGTGGCCACCACCGGCAGCTTGAGCCTGGCGGCCAGCGGCACGGCGGCGCGAATGTGTGGCTCGTTGGTGGGGTGACCGCCGCGCTGCAGCTCGATGTAGAAGCGCCCCGGGAAGGCCTCGGCCAGCTTCTTCGACCAGGCTTCGGCCTTGGCCACATCTCCCATCAGGATGGCCTGGCCCACCGGCCCCAGCTCGGCGCCAGACAGGCAGATCAGGCCCTCGTTGCGCTCGGTCAGCGAAGCCCAGCTCACCCAGGCGTGCGTGCGCTGGCCCGGGGCCGTCCAGGCCTCGCCCAGCAACTCGCACAGGCGCAGGTAGCCGGCGCGGTTCTGGATCAGCAGCAGCAAGCGCAAGGGCGCGCGGCCAGCCTCTTCTGGCTCCAGCCAGATGTCGGCGCCGATGATGGGCTGCACGCCTTTTTTCCGCGCAGCGGAATACAGCTTGACCGCACCGAACAGGTTGGACAGGTCGGTCACCGCCACGGCGGGCTGGTTGTCCTTGGCTGCAAGCTTGACCAGGTCGTCGATGCGGACGGTGCCGTCGACGACGGAGAACTCGGTGTGGGCGCGGAGGTGAACGAAAGGCATGAAGCCATTGTAAGAAGCCAGCGCCCTGCGCCCTGCCCCCGACGCCTTGGGCGGATTTTTCAAATTCGCGGGTTCAGTTGTGCAGGATGTATCAATTTGCGACCGAATGAGCGGCTCAAGCATTCAGTCCTCAGGTGCCATGCCGACAACGACGATGAATGCAAAAAGGAGCACGACATGTCGTTTTTCCGTGAGCGCGGGCTGGCTGCCCGCATCGCCCTGGCTTCGGTGCTGGTGTGCGCCGGGCTGATCGGGGCCGCCATCTTCACGGTGTGGCGACTGCAGGACGTCTCGGCCACCAGCGGGCTGACGGCCATGAACCGCATCCCTCAACTGGCCGGGATCGCCCAGGTTGAGCTCAACGTCACCCGGGCTTCGCTGCAACTGCGCCACGCCATGCTGGCGCGCACGCCCGCCGAACGCGATGCCGCCCTGCAGGACGTCCAAGCCAAGCGCGAGCTGATCGAGCAGCTGCTCAAAACCTACGAGCAACAGCTGTTCACCCAGGCAGGCAAGCAACGCTTCGAGGCCATCCCGCCAGCCGTGCAGGCCTTTTGGGCGCAGGGGGAGGCCAACGTCAAACTCATCACCGAAGGCCGCAAGGACGAGGCCTTCGCCTACCTGGTCGATCACACCATCCCCGCTCGCAACGCGCTGCTCAAAGAGCTCGCAGAAACCGTGAGCTACCAGCGCGACAGCGCCGAGCAGGACATCGCACACATCCAGTCCAGCATCGAGCAGACGCTGCTGGTGCTCATGGGGGTGTTCGTCTTCATCGGTGGCGCCATGGTGACGCTGTCCTGGTGGATCGGTCGCACCTTGAAGCGGCGGGTGGACAGGTCTCGGGAGGTGGCCGAACGCGTGCGCGACGGCGACCTGCGCACCACCATCCAGGAGGACCACCGCGACGAGTTCACCCCTTTGCTGGAGGCGCTGTGCGACATGCAAAGCAGCCTGACCCAGGTGGTCACGAGGGTGCGCGGCAACGCTGAAGCTGTGGCCACGGCCAGCGCGCAGATTTCCCAAGGCAGCCAGGACCTGTCCCAGCGCACCGAGCAACAAGCCGGCTCGTTGCAGCAAACCGCCTCCACGATGTCGGACCTGGGGCACACGGTGCAGCGCAACGCGGAGAACGCGCTGCAGGCCACCACCATGGCACAGGAAGCGGCCAAGGTCGCAGAAGAAGGCGGCGGGGTCGTGCGCGAAGTGGTCGAGACGATGCAGGGCATCAACGAGGCCTCGCGCAAGATCTCCGACATCATCTCGGTGATCGACGGCATCGCCTTCCAGACCAACATCCTGGCGCTGAACGCGGCGGTGGAGGCCGCCCGCGCGGGTGAACAAGGCCGAGGCTTCGCGGTGGTGGCTGCCGAGGTGCGTTCGCTGGCGCAGCGCAGCGCTGGCGCCGCCCGCGAGATCAAGCACCTCATCACGGCCAGTGCCGAGCGCGTCGAGCGTGGCAGCACGCTGGTCAACCAGGCGGGCGACACCATGGTCCAGATCGTGGACGCCATCGGTCGCGTCAACACCATCGTGGCCGAGATCAGCACGGCCAGCGCCGAGCAGCAAGCCGGTGTGTCGGTGGTCGGTCAGGCCATCCAGCAAATGGACCACGGCACGCAGCAGAACGCGGCCTTGGTGGAAGAGTCGGCCTCGGCCTCCGAGAGCCTGCAGCACCAGGCCGCCGAGCTGGTTCAGTCGGTGGCCGTGTTCAAGGTCTGAGCACCGGCCGATCGCCTGAAATCGCTCGGGGGCATGCCCACCCAGCGTCGAAACGTGCGGCTGAAGTTGGACGTGTCCTGGTAGCCCAGCCGGTCGGCGATGACCTCGACCGTCAGGTCGGAGTTGAGCAGCCACCAGCAGGCCAGGTCCTCGCGCACGCGGTCCAGCAGTTGCTGGTAGGTCAGGCCCTCGTCGCGCAGCTTGCGGATCAGCGTGCGGCTGGAGACGTGCTCGCGCTCGGCCAGCTCGATCAGTGTCGGGTAGCGGCCATCGCAGGCCAGCAACTGGCGCAAGACGCGATCGCCCACGGGCCCCAGTCGGTCGCGCGGGTCGTTCTGCTGTGACCACAGGCGCTCGCACTCGCGCAGGGCCATGCGGTGGGTCTGCGGGTCCGGGGCCAGTCCCGGGTGGCTGAGCAAGGAAGCCGGCAACACCATGGCCGAGCGCTCCACGCCGAACTTCACCGAGGGCCACCAGCGCCGGTAGGCATCGGCCCAAGGCGGCTCCGCAAAGGCGAACTCCACGCACGCCACGCGGGTCATGTCCAGCCCCGTGAGGGTGTCGAGCAGGCGCAGGCCCGCGCCCATCAGGTGGCCCATGATGTACTCGCGCACGTCGGGCGCCTGCAGGTGCTCGCGCATCCACAAGGTCACCTCCTCGCCTTGTGTTGCCACCTCCAGCGAGATCAGGCTTTGTCGCAAGCCCGCGTGCCGCTGGATCAGGGCCAGCGCCTGCCCCACGTTGTCGCAAGACATGGCCGCCACGCCCACCGGCCCGTGCGCCGACAACTGCGTGCCCCAACCCACCGTGATGCCCAGCCAGGGCTCTTGCGTCAGCGCCACCGCGCGCCGGATCAGCCGGGTCACCTCGTCAAAGCTCAGGTAGCGATTGCCCTCGTGCAGCGCGGCCCAGTTCAGCCGCGTGCCAGCCAGGATCTGCGCCTCGTCGAAGCCACGGCGGCGCATCTCGGCGCAGATCAGCCGGGCGTAGATGGGGTGCAGCGCGGGCGCCAGCCAGTCGGCCGCTTGCGCGGGAAGGGTTCGGGGGCTCACGGGGGTTGTCACCAAATGACGATAAGTTGCCAGCGCCGACGGTACCCCATTTCGCCCTGCCCTCGCAAGATCGCATCACCCCATTTCACGGTTTCACACCGAGACACACCGAGACACACCGAGGAGACAACAACATGAGCGCCGTGCTACCCGACCCATTGGCCACGTCCTACCGGGACCCGAAGAAACCGCTGTGGCTGCTGCCAGCCCTGATCCCCGCCATCGTCGCCACGGGCCCCGTCGCCCACCTGACGGGCCAGGACCACGCCGCCTGGTACGTCCTGCCCTTTTTGGTGCTGTTCATGCTGGTGCCCATCCTGGACTGGCTGATCGGCGACGACACCAGCAACCCGCCTGAAGCCGCCGCGCCCGACCTCGAGCGCCGCGCCTTCTACCGCTGGATGATCTACCTGGCCATCCCCGTGGGCTGGGCCACCACGCTGTTCAACGTGTGGTTCCTGAGCACGCACGCGGTGCCCTGGTATGGCGTGGTCACCACCGTCATCATCAACGGCTTCATGCTGGGCCTGGTGATGAACATGAGCCACGAGCTCGGCCACAAGAAGGAATGGCTGCCCCGCAAAGCCGCGCTG
>CAYJXE010000032.1:0-47730 GCA_964373965.1 uncultured Aquabacterium sp.
TGTCAGCACAACTCAGTGGCGGTTAGCGAGGGTGGGAGGCGTCCATACCAATCTCGCGGCGAGGTGGGGCCTTCGAACTCGCTGCGCGCCCTGTGGGCGCTCCGCTCAAACAACTCAGGCCAGTCAGATGACGAAGCACGCTGCGCGTGCCCACCTCGCCACTGCGCTCCTCGGCACCACCCAGGCGCCCGCCCGCACAGCGCCTGCGCCCTCTTCCGCCTCGCTGGTGGCGTGCGTTGGTTTGGGTCGTGCGTGGGGTTGGGCTTTGGTGGCCGGTGGTTGACTGCTGCCGGTGGGGGGCGGGTGTGGCGCGGCGGTTGGCCGATTGACGGGTGTGCGCCGAGCTGTTTGGGTGGGGCGCCGAGCTTTTTCAGTGGCGCATGGCGCTTTTTGGGTGGCGCGCCGAGTGTTTGGCTCGGTGAACCGAGCTCTTGGGGTGGCACGCCGAGCTATTTGCTCGGGGCGCCGAGCTCGGAGCTCGGTGAATGCACCTCGATGGGGCGTGCGCGGGTGTTGGAGCTCGGCGTTTGTCTGAAATTACTAGGATCGTATCCGGAAAAGACTGGTGTGCGGACCTTGACGCTCGGAGCGAGTCATAAATTGGCTCGGGCGCCACATGCAACCCCTTGACACATGAGGACACAGGGCTCAAGTGCAAACTTAAATCGAACACGGCGCCGGATTTCTCAGAAGCGCACGAGAAAAGCCCCTGAGGCTGAATGCGGAGAAGCGGCTCACACCTGATTAGACTCAAAATAATATTGGGATTCAGATCGCTTCAACTAGCGGACTATCGCGCATTGGAGTTGTTGCGATCCACTTATCAATCTGCGATCCAACACAGCACCCTAAGGCATCGAATTTATCAGGCTTGAGAAACAAGCCCCCTCAGACGACCAATTCGCTCAGAACCGTTTGAGGCATCAAAAGTATCGACTGCATCCTCAACCTCAGCCATAATATCAAGAGCAAGGAGCATTTCAATCAAATCATCCCTTACTTGATCATCCGGCCCGCCCATAGGGCTTTGAAAGTGACTTCGACTAACGATACGCCGACCGTATATATCGTCTGGTATGTTATCGAACACCTGCAGCGCAGCAAACAACTCCCTTGAAAGCCTTATCTTTTTAAATCCATCAGCTATCGCTTTGTGATCCCAAATTTCAGTAAATGAGCTCTCGCCTTGAGTCAACGGAAAATCAACATTTACTGGCGTGAGGTAGGTGGAACCACAAAGCGCAAGCCGAGCTTGCCGCTTGAGCCTTAGCTTGAGTCCTGCAATCTTTGCCATTGACAACTTTCGCTCAGAATCGCGTGCTTCAAGAATGCTCTGAAGGTATTTTTGCTTGGATTCGAGTTGAGCGTCGAATTTTGCAAAATACTCATTTGCAAAATCCCTGTCAATCGGCCTTTTCCGCCTAACGAATATTATTGCACGCTCCTTTAGGTTATCAATAGCCTCGCGAATCGCCACAAGACATATATCAATTAGAGGATAGGCGATCGTGTAAAAAATCCCAATTAAAATTGGAAAAATAACACCGAATTTGATCTTCACCTCTGGTGTTGGATATAGAACATTATCGATGTATTCGAATTTTCGCTTAAAGTCCTCCGCACTCAGGGCAACCAGCAAGAACTTATAGTTAATGGCTGCCCACGCCAACGCGGTCGAAGAGAGCATTGGGCTATTGATGCGCTCACTGACGGTCTCAAGAGTTTTGCGAAAAAATTCTTTCATATCCGGGCGTTGCAATTCAGATTTGATACAACATAGCCTAAACCACCCCAACCAAAATGTGGAGTCCCCCACGCGCCACACCTCCCCCGCAAGCCCACAGCGGGGCACAAAGCGCGAAGCCGGCATCGGCTCGGGCGCCTTGCGGGTGCCGAGGAGCGCAGCGGCAAGGTGGGCGCGCGCAGCGCGCTTCGTGATCTGACTGGCCTGAGTTGTTTGAGCGGAGCGCCCAAAGGGCGCGCAGCGAGTTCGAAGGCCCCACCTTGCCGCGAGCACCGCAGGGCAGTCATGCCAAAGGCATGACCACCCGCTTGGCGCCCGAGCCGATGCCGGCGCAGCGCGCCCCGCGCTGCCGCGACAAAGCGCCCCACCCCACGCACGCCATAAAAAAACCCAAAAACAAAAAAGCCCCACCAACCAGGCAGGGCCCCCTCACCTCGCGAAGGCCCAACAGCCCTCGCCAGCATCCAAACCCATCAGAACGGGTTCATCACAATGTCCGCCCGCCCCGGGTGGTTCGGCCGGTCCAGCGGCCCCGGAATCGGCTCGTTCGAGCGGCAAGGGAAGCTGTCCAGGTCACGCCGCAAAAAGCTCAGCTCGATCACCGACGGCATCGGCACGCCCTCCACCAGCACCACCCCCGCGTAGTTGTTGGCATGCAGGTGCACCGGCACATGGCTCACCAGCATCTTCTCCATCGTCTGCCTGAACCGCGCATGGAAAGCCGGCTCCGCCAACTTGCCCAAATCGTGCAGCTCGCAAGCGATCACGTCAAAGCGCTTCAGGTCGGCATCGGCCACCGTCGGCAAGGCCTCGTACTCCGCCCCCTCGACGTCGAACTTCAGCAACGCGCGCTTGGGCTGCAGCGCGTCCATGCGCCGCACCATCTCCGCAAAGCTCACGAAGTCGCCGATCGTCTCCGAGGCCCAGCCCTTCTTGTCGAAGATGAAGTTGGCGTGCGGCGTTGGCGGGCCTTCCACCGTGTGGTCGAACTGCAGGATGCGCGCGCCGCGCTCGGCCATCACGTGGTCAAAGCTCACGTCGTGCCCCACCCCGATGGACAGCACCACGTCGCATTGCAGCGCCACGGCCGGCAGCACGTAGCCGCCGTCGTAGTCGTTGCCCACTCGCACCTTGGGCGTGCGCCGCGTGGCCCAGGGCCGCAGCAGGTCCAGGGCTTCCAGCACGTCTTGCTGGGTCAGCGGTCGGATCTCGTTCATGTTCATCATGGGCTCCGGTGGGAGAAAACTGCGGTTGGGTGAAGGTCGCGCTCAGTCGTCGCGGCCAATGAGGGTTTCGAGCCGGTCCACGGCGCGGGCCCAGGAAAACCGTTGCGCCAGGTCCATGCAGTGGTCCTGCAGGCGCGGGCGGGCGCTGCGCCAGCCATCGACGTGCGCCAGCAAGGCCTGCACAAAGGCTTCGTCGTCGACCTCGCGGTAGCGGCCGGCCACGCGGCCTTGCGCGTCGAGCTGGTCGCCGGGGCGGCTGGCCACGCGTGTGGCCACCTCGTCGCTGACGAAGTCGTCGGTGGCGCCGCCGTCGGTCACCACCACGGGCGTGCCGCAGGCAATGGCTTCGAGCACCGGCAGGTTGAAGCCCTCGCCACGATAGGGCGAGGCGTAGCAGTCGGCCACGCCGTAGAGCAGGCGCAGCTCGGCGGGGTTGAGGTTGCCCGGCACCACCATGATGGCGTTGAGCACGCTGTCGGTGAACAGCGCGGGGTGGCGCTGCACCACGTCCTTGATCACCGGCTCGATGGACAGGCCGTAGAGGTCTCGCTGGTCTTTGAGGATCAGGCGCAGGTGGCCGTGGCGCTGGCGCGCACGCGCAAAGCCGATCAGCAGCAGGTCCAGGCCCTTGTTCCAGGTGGCCACGCCCAGGTTCAAAAAGACGAACTCGTCGTCGCGCAAGCCCAGGTTGGCGCGGTTGGTGGCGCGCTCTTCGCGGCTGAGCGGGTGAAAGGTGGCCATGCGCACGCCGTGGCTGATCACCTCGATGCCGGCGGCGTCGAAGCCGAAGTCCACCAGCCGGTCACGCGACCAGTTCGTGGGCGTGACGATGCGGTTGCCGCCTGCGGTGTAGGCCGAGCGGTCGGGCGCACCGCCCTCGAAGCTTTTCTCGCCCAGGCCCAGCTCGGTGACCATGAAGGTCAGCTGCCGCACGCCGTCCTGGCGCACCGGCGCAATGGGCGACGACAAGCTCAGCACCACGTCGGGCCGCTCGTCGCCCGGCTCGGGGATGGCGTCGATGCGGGCCATGTCCTCGGGCGTGAAGCCGCTGGCGTTGGCCTGGCGGTTCCAGCTCGCGATGGCAAAGGGCCGGTCGCGGTGCGACAGGCGCAGCGAAGGCCGCCTGACCAGCTCCAGCAACTGGTGCTGGTTGACCAGGGCGATGGAGTGGTTGACGCCGCGCCAGCCTTCGACCAGGAGGTGTTTTTGCGTCATGGGCGGGCCCAGCTCATCAGGCCTTCGCCCACCGAGCGCAAGCTGGCGTTGGACTGGGCGCTGTCCATCAGCGCGTTGACGTAGGCCACGCGCTGCGAGAAGTGGTCCGTCTCGGCCGACATCACGTCGAACAGCGAGCGGCGGCCCAGTTGGGACCATTGCTGGAAGGTGGCCAGGCGCACCTTCTCGGTGTCACGCAGCAAGGCCACGTAGCGGCGCGCGCGCTCCATCGAGGTCTGCGCGGCGTCGTGCAGCTGGGCGGCGCGGGTCTGGCGGTCCAGCACGGTCTGGCCCAAACCGGCGCGCGCCGACTGGGCGCGTTTGTAGGCCGCCATCGAAGCCGCTTCCTGCGCGCCACCGTTGAACAGCGACACGTTGACCGACACGCCAGCGCTCCAGCCGCGCACGGTCTGCTCGCCACTGCGCCCGCCGTTGCCGGAGAACTGCCAGTTCAGCTGGGGCTTCTGGCCGGCCTTGACGGCCTCGGCGTAGCTGTCCAGCGCCTCGGCTTCCTGGCGCGCGCGCAGCACCTCGGGGTGGCGCTCGATCAGGCGGTTGACCTCGCCGAGGTCGGGCGTGGCCATCAAGGCGCCCACGAAGCTGTCGTTGAGCGAAATCTGCTCGCCCACGAACTTGCGCAGCGTGAACTCGACCTGGCGCACCAGCGCCACCGACTGATCACGCGAGAGCTCGGCCTGCTGCAGCGACTTGCGCGCCTGCACCAGCTCGCTGGTTCGGCCCTTGTCGGCGGCGACGATTTGTTCCAGCGCGTCCACCAGGCAGCCCATCTTGCGCACCTGTTGTTGGTAGACCTGAGATTGCAGGCGGTAGCGCTGGCGCTCCAGCGCGGTGTTGACCACCTCCAGCGCCACGCGTTCCTGGCTGACGTTCTCGCCCAGCTTGGCGGCATCGGCCAGGCGCGTGCGCCAGTCGATCAGGGACTGCAGCCGGCCGAAGTCGTACAGGGGCGCGGACACGTTTACGCCCAAGGTGGCGCGCCCGCCATTGGCCGACTTGCTCACGCCGTCGCCATAGGTGCCACCGGCGCCCACGAAGCCATTGAGGCTGACCTGCGGCAAGCGACCGGCGCGGATCTCGTCGAGATCGAACCCGGCGGCCTCGGCCAGCAAGCGCGAAGCGCCCACCTCCTGGCTGCGGCGCACGGCCTCGCGCACCAGCAGTTGCAGGCTGCTTTGCGGGTCCAGCGGCGCGGCCTCGCCCTGGTTCAGGGGCACGGGCTCGCGGATGCCGCGTGGCTCCGGGTTGGACAGGTCGTTGCAGCGGCCACCTGACTGGGCCAGCGCCAGGCCCGAGCACAGGCACAGGCCGGCGGCCAGCATGGACAACAGCTGCGGGGAACGTCGATGAGCGCGCATGGCCTTCACCTCTCTGTGAAGGCTTCGTTGTATCGCAGCATGGGTTTGAGCAAATAGCGGAGAACCGACTGTTCTCCGGTGCGTATTTCAACGCTCGCCGTCATGCCGGGGATGATCGGCAGGGGCTTGCCGTGCTGTTGAAGGGTCGACAGCTCGGTGCGGATGAGCGCCCGGTAGTAGCTGTTGTCACCCGACGCAGCCTTGCCCTCTTCGGTCAGCGCGTCCGGGCTGATGTAGTCGATGCGCCCCTGCAGGCCACCGTAGGTGTAGTAGTCGTAGGCGCTGAGCTTGACCAGGGTCGACAGGCCCAGGCGCACGAAACCGATGTCCGCCGGCTTGACCCGCGCTTCGACCAGCAGCTGCGCGCCCACCGGTGCGATCTCCATGATGGGCGCGCCCGCCTGCACCACGCCGCCGATCGTCGCCACCTTGATGTGCTTGATCACGCCTCGGATGGGGGATTTGAGCGAGGTGCGTTGCAGCACGTCCTGCTTGACCACCATCTGCTCTTCGATCTGGGCCAGCTCGGTGCGGGCCTTGACCAGGTCGCTGCTGGCGTCCTGCCGGAAGCGGTTGGTGCGGTCCTGGATCTGCAGCATCAGGTCGTTGACCTGGCGGCGCAGGCGCATCACCTCGACGTCCGACAGCAAGCCCCGGCTCGCCAGGGTCTCGGACATGCGCAGCTCGCGCTGCAGCAGGCCCAGGTTGCGCCGGTTCACGGCCACGGCCTCGTCCAGCGAGAAGCGCCGCGCATCAAAAGCATCGCGCTCGCCTTCGACCAGGGTTTCGTCCTTGGCGACATCGGCCGGGAACTTCAAAGGCCGCCCGGTGGCCTCGGCGCTCAGCCGCGCGATCATGGCTTTGAGCGCCAGGCGCTTGGCCTGGCCTTCTTGCTGGGCGGCCTCCACGCGCGTCGGGTCGAGCTGCGCCAGCTCCTGGCCCTTGTCGACGACCATGCCCTCGCGCACCTTGAGCTCACGCAGGATGCCGCCTTCCAGGCTGGAGATGACCTGCTCGCGCCCATCGGGCACGACCTTGGCCTCGGCCCGCGTGATCATGTCCACGCGCGCGGTCGCGGCCCAGAACACCGTCAGCGCCACGAAGCCGGCCATCAGCCACAGCACCCAGTTGGCGCGTGGCGTGCCCTCGGCCATGCGGGCCTGGCTCACGCCCGACAGGAACTGCTCGTCCCCGGGGAAGAAACGCCCCGAGGACGGCGAACGGTTTTTGCGACCGAAACCGGGCAGCCTCATCTTCATGATGGCACCCGGTACGGTGGGTCAGACAAGTCGACGAAGGACGCATCTGCTTGATCGGGCGGACCTGGTGGCGGCGTGGGCTGCGCTTGCGCCGCTGCGGCCACGGTTTGCGGTCGTGGCGCGGTGGGGGCCGCCTGGGTGGCGCCTGCGGCCACCGCCGTGGTCGCCGTCGCAGCCGCTGGCGCCCCACCCTGCGGGCTGGCCACCGGCGAGACCGGCTGACGCCCCGAGAGCGCCGCCATCACCTGGGCCTTTGGCCCGCTGGCCACCACGCGGCCCGAGTCCACCACGATGACGTGGTCCACCAGCTCCAGCAGCGCCGGCCGGTGCGTGACCACCACCAGCGTGCGCTTGGGCAAGATGCCCGACAGGCGCCGCACGAAGTCCACCTCGGCCTGCGCGTCCATCGCGCTGGTCGGCTCGTCCATCAGCAGCACCGCGGGCTTGGTGATCAGGCAGCGCGCCAGGGCCACCAGCTGGCGCTGGCCACCCGAGAGCATGCAACCGCCCTCGCCCACCTGCATGTCCAGGCCCATGGGGTGGTTGGCCACCACCTTGTCCAGGCCCGTCATCTGCAGCACCGAAGCCAGCAGGCGCGGGTCGGCGTGCGCGCGCCCCAGCAAGATGTTGTCGCGCAGCGTGCCCGAGAACAGGCGCGGCTCCTGCGCCACGAAGCCCACGTGGGCGCGGTAATCGGTCGGGTCCACCTGCCGCAGGTCCAGGCCATCGACCTCGACCATGCCGTCGGTCGGCTGGTACAAGCCCGCCAGCAAACGCAGCACCGTGGACTTGCCACTTCCCATCTTGCCCAGGATGGCCACGCGCTGACCCGGCAGGATGTTGACGTTCAGATCCTTGAGCACCGACTGCGCGTGGTCGTGCGTGCCCTTGGGGTAGGCGAACGACACCTCGCGCAAAGCCAGCTGCCCGCGCAGCTTGGGCATGGGCAGGTAGGGCCGATCGGGCACGCGCTCCGAAGGCAGGCCCATGATGCGGTCGAGCATGCGCAAGGCCGCGCGCGCGCCCTGGTAGCGCGTGGCCAGGCTGATGACGCTGCCCAGCGGCGCCACCGCCCGCCCGGCGAACATCACCGAGCCGATCAGCGCGCCACCGGTGATGACGCCGTCGTGCACCAGGTGCACGCCCCACACCAGCATCACCACCGTGATGAGCTGCTGCGACACCGTCGAGGCGTTGTTGACCCAGCTCGAAAGCGCCCTGGCCCGCACGCTCGACTGCGACGCGGCGGCGTTGGCCTCTTCGTAGCGGCGCAGGAAGTGCCCGGCGGCACCCGCGGCGCGGATGTCTTCGATGCCTTCCACGGCCTCGACCATCACGCCCTGCATGTCCGCGTGCTGCTTGACGTTGGCGTTGAGCAGCTTGGCCAGCACACCCTGGATCAGCCACGACAGCCCCAGCAGCACCGGCACCGCGATCACCAGCACCCAGCCCAAGGGGCCCGCCGTGATGAAGGTCATGGCGATGAACAGGAACACGAACGGCAGGTCGGTCAGCGTCGACAGCGTGGCCGAGGCGCTGAAGTCGCGCACCGTCTCGATCTGCGTGAGCTGGTGCGTGAAGCTGCCCGACGAATCAGGCCGGTTCTCCAGCCGCAGGCTCAACGCCTTCTTGAACAGGATGTTGCCCAGCATCAGGTCGGCCTTCTTGCCGGCCAGGTCGAGCAGGTGGCTGCGCAACTGGCGCGCCAGCAGGTCGAAGACCAGGGCCACGAACACACCGGCCGCCAGCGACCACAGCGTCACCAGCGCCTGGTGCGGGATCACGCGGTCGAACACCACCGACGAGAACAGACCGGTGACCAGCATCAGCACGTTGGTCAGCAGCGCCGCGATCATCGCCGAGCGGTAGTACGGCATGAAACGCTTGAGCGTGTGCCACAGCCAGTGGCCATCGGGCTCGGTGAACTCGCCGTCGCGGTGCACCGTCTCGCTGGCCGTGGGCGAGGCCATCAGCGCAAAACCCGTGTACTCGACCAACAGGTCGGCCGCGGCCGCCTCCATGGTGATGCCTTCCACCGGCATCACCACCTCATAACGTTCCTGCCCGGGCGATGCGGCATCCGACTCGATGCGGCGCACCAGGATGCAGACCTCGCCACCACGCAGCAACAGCACCACCGGGAACAGCAGCCCCAGGATCTGGTGCGGCTCGCGCTTGACGATGGCAGCCTGGAACCCCGCGTCGCGCATCACGCGCACGGCGTTGGTCGGCATCAGCGGCGAGGTGAAACCGGTTTCGCCCAGCAGCGAAGCCGCCGTGCGCTCGCGCCCATGGTGACGGCACAGCCACAGCAGCGCGTCCAGCAGGGGGTCTTCCGCGCGCGCGTCCGCCGCCGTGCCCGGCGCGGGCTCGGTGTTGCCAGGCGGCACCGTGGTGTCGGCCGGCAGCTCGGTGGGGGGGGCGCTGTCCTGCTGCGTCAAGTAGAACTCCGTCGCGTCACGTCGTCGCTGTGGGGCCTCAGGCCTCGCTCAGGGTGCCGGCCACAAGGGCCTCGAGTTGGTTTTCAAGATCGCGCACCAGGCCCGGCGTGTCGAACAGCGGGGTCTGGAAACGGTGCTCGGCCAGGTAGCGGCGGTGGCTGGCCACGCGCGCCGGCTCGCGGCCCAGCGTGATCGCCATGCGCTCGTAGGCCTCGGGGCTGTCGGTCACCAGGTCGGGCAAGCCCACCGCGTGCAACAGGCTGCCCGCCATGCGCGACACGAAGGTGCGACCCGAACACGTCAGGATGGGCACGCCCATGAACAACACGTCGTTGGCCGTGGTGCCAGCGTTGTAGGGGAAGGTGTCGAGGATCAGGTCGGCCGCCGTGAAGCGAGCCAGGTAGTCAGCCGGCGCCACGCGCGGCGCAAAGACCAGGCGAGCCGGGTCCACGCCATGGGCGCTCGCCTCGGCGCGCATGTTGGCCTCGGCCCAGCGGTTGTCGGCCAGCAGCCACAGCACGCTGCCCGGCACCTGCGCCAGCACGCGCATCCACAGCTGGAACAGCGCCTGGCCCATCTTGAAGTTGTTGTTGAACGAGCAGTAGACGAAGCCCTCTTCGGGCAGGCCGCACTGTGCCCGCGTGGGCGGCTCGGAGGCCACGCGCTGGCGGTCGCTCGACTGGAAGCACTTGCTCAGGTAGAGCGGCCGCTCGGTCATGTAAGGCAGCAACTCGGGCGGCATCACGAAGCGATCGGCGATGACGCGGTCGATGGCCGGCAGGCCCGTGGTGCCCGGAAAGCCCAGGTAGGTCAGCTGATGCCGCGCAGGACGCCAGCTCAGGATGTCGGCGCGCGCCCCCGAGGTCAGGCCCTGCAGGTCGATCAGCACGTCGATGTCGTCGGCAGCGATGCGGCGCGCCACGGCCTCGTCGCTCATGCTGGCCACAGGCACGTGGTGATCGAGCGATCCACGGATGCGGGCCTGCAGCGCAGTGCCGTCCTCGCGGCTCCAGCAATAGGCAAAGGTCTCGAAGCGGCTGCGGTCGATCAACTCGATGAGCTCGACCGTCAGCAACCCAACGGCGTGCAGGCACAGGTCACCCGAGAGGAAGGCCAGGCGCAGCTTGCCAGGGCGCTGGCGAACCGGCGCGGCCAGTTTCGTGGTCACGGGCTTGACGCGCTCGTGCACGAAGGTGCGCGCGGCCAGCAGCTGCATGGCCGGGTCGTCGCTGGCGCCCAGCATGGCCAGCGGCGAGGTGCCGAGCTGCAGCGCGCAAGGCGTCACCCCCGGCACGGGCGCGTACACCGGCCATTCGCACTGCTTCTGGCGGATGTGCACCAGGTGCTGGATGACGCGCGACTGGTCGGGCTGCAGCAGCAAGCTGCGCTTCATCGCCGCTTCAGATTCGTCATAGCGGCGCTGCTGCTCGAGCATGCGCGCGGAATTGTTCAGGGCGTGCAGCGGCAGCTCCAGGTCCACCTGCTGGCCTGCCTGGCCTTGCTGCGCCGAGAGCTGCAGCACCATGTCCCAGGCCGCCAGGGCCTCGTCGTGGCGGCCCTGGTGCTCCAGTTGGTGGCCCAGGTTCAGGTGCGCCTGCATGAAGCCTGGCGCCAGCTGCAAGGCCTCGCGGTAAGCGGCCTCGGCGGCCACGTGCTCGCCCATGCCGCCCAGCACCGTGCCGTGGTTGAACAGCGCGATGTGGCGTTGCGGCGACTGGGTGTTGGCCAGCCAGGCCTCGTAAAGACCGCGCACGAGCTCGGCGCGCGCCACCACCTCGGGGCGCTGCGCGACCTCCAGCAAAGTCATCAAGGGCATCTGCCCCGAGCGGGCTTGCGCCAGCGCCTGCTCGAACGCACTGGCTGCCAATGGCGGCTGCCCTGCCCCCTGGCGCATCAACTGATCGTCTCGGCTTCGGTCCATCGACACACGTCCTGTTCTGCCCCCTTGGCAGGCGCCATGGGGGATGTGTCTATGCTAGGCAAAGGGCTGTGGGGGCTTGAGCCGGATTACAGCGGCTGGAGGCGGCCAATTCTTGCGTCAGCCAACAAAAAAGCCCCACCAGCGTGAGCGAGTGGGGCTTTGTTGGTTCTGGAGGCGCGGCCCGGAGTCGAACCGGGCTAGACGGATTTGCAATCCGGTGCATAACCGCTTTGCTACCGCGCCAGAGCTTGAAAAAAGGGAAGCCAAGTCAAACCGGGCTTCCCTTTGAATTTGGAGCGGGATAAGAGACTCGAACTCTCGACCTATACCTTGGCAAGGTATCGCTCTACCAACTGAGCTAATCCCGCATGTGTTGCAGCAGCCAACAGCCTCTGCAACGCTCGCTTGGCTGAACTTTTTAGTTTTGCCTTGATCGCGTCTGGTGTCGCGATCAGCGAAGAACGCAACTATACATCGAAATTCAAAGCCTTGGCAAGGTGTTGCAAGTTTTCATCGCTGTGGCGAAGCGACACCCCGCCTGTGGTGGGCCACCAAGTCCTGCACGCGGGTGTGCGCTTGGCCGGCTTACACTTGCCGCCCAGGCCCCGATGGTGAAATCGGTAGACACAGCGGACTTAAAATCCGCCGCTTGCTGAAAGGCAGCGTGCCGGTTCGACCCCGGCTCGGGGCACCAACACGCCCATGGCACAAAGGTGCCCAAACAAAAAGCCCCACCAGCGTGAGCGAGTGGGGCTTCGTTTTTCTGGAGGCGCGGCCCGGAGTCGAACCGGGCTGGACGGATTTGCAATCCGGTGCATAACCGCTTTGCTACCGCGCCAGGGTGTTGAGAGTATCCAGCAAAACCGGCGGCGAATGTGCACTGACCGGCTTCACCAGAGAAAAAGGGAAGCCTTTTCAGGCTTCCCTTCGGAATGTGGAGCGGGATAAGAGACTCGAACTCTCGACCTATACCTTGGCAAGGTATCGCTCTACCAACTGAGCTAATCCCGCATTTCGCAGGCTTCAGATTGCTCTTTCAGCCTGCCGTCTTCGCTTGCGTTGATCGCGTTTGGCGCGTGATCAGCGAAGACCTGAACTATAGCGCGTTTTTAGCGCCTTCGTCAACGTGCTCTCAAAATTTTCAGTGTTTGAGCAACTCGTTGCTGACGGGCGACGCCGCGGCTTCCGGTTTGGCTTCCACCACCTTGGCTTCTTCTTCCGGCAGCGGCGTGGGCTGACGCTCCAGGGCCACCTCGAGCACCTTGTCGATCCACTTGACCGGCACGATCTCGATCTGGCTCTTCACGTTCTCGGGGATCTCGGCCAAGTCCTTGACGTTCTCTTCCGGGATCAGCACCGTCTTGATGCCACCACGGTGAGCCGCCAGGAGCTTTTCCTTCAAGCCACCGATGGCCGTGACCTCACCACGCAGGGTGATTTCACCCGTCATGGCGACGTCCGCACGCACCGGGATGCCGGTGAGCGCCGACACGAAGGCCGTGGTCATGGCCGCACCGGCGGACGGGCCGTCCTTGGGCGTGGCGCCATCGGGCACGTGGATGTGGATGTCGCGCTTCTCGAAGAGGTCGTCCGTGATGCCCAGTCGGCGGGCACGCGAGCGCACCACCGAGCGAGCGGCCTCGACCGACTCCTTCATCACGTCGCCCAGCTGACCGGTGCGGATGATGTTGCCCTTGCCCGGCATGATCGCGGCTTCGATGGTGAGCAGGTCGCCACCGACTTCCGTCCAGGCCAGACCGACCACTTGGCCGACCTGGTTTTCCTTGGTGGCCTCGCCGTAGCTGTACTTGCGCACGCCCAGAAAGTCGTTGAGGTTCTCGTCGGTGACGACGACCTTCTCGGTGTGCTGCTTGAGCGCGAAGCCCTTGATCACCTTGCGGCAGATCTTGGAGACCTCGCGTTCCAGCGAGCGCACGCCGGCTTCGCGGGTGTAGTAGCGAATGATGCCGCGGATGGCGCTTTCAGCCACCTCCAGCTCGCCGTCCTTCACACCGTTGTTCTTGATCTGCTTGGGCAGCAGGTAGGTCTGCACGATGTGGACCTTCTCGTCTTCGGTGTAGCCGGCCAGGCGGATCACCTCCATCCGGTCCAGCAGCGCCGGCGGGATGTTCAGCGAGTTCGAGGTGGCCACGAACATCACATCGGACAGGTCGAAGTCGACCTCGATGTAGTGGTCACCGAAGGTGTGGTTCTGCTCGGGGTCGAGCACTTCCAGCAGCGCCGAAGACGGATCGCCACGGAAGTCCATGCCCAGCTTGTCGATTTCGTCGAGCAGGAACAGCGGGTTGCGCACGCCGACCTTGGACAGGCTCTGCAGCACCTTGCCCGGCATGGAGCCGATGTAGGTGCGGCGGTGGCCACGGATCTCGGCCTCGTCGCGCACGCCGCCCAGGGCCATGCGCACGAACTTGCGTCCGGTGGCACGGGCGATGGACTGGCCCAGCGAGGTCTTGCCCACGCCAGGGGGACCGACCAGGCACAGGATGGGAGCCTTGACCTTGTCGACGCGCTGTTGGACTGCGAGGTATTCGAGGATGCGTTCCTTGACCTTGTCGAGGCCGTAGTGCTCTTCGTTGAGCACGGTCTCGGCCAGCGTCAGGTCGTGCTTGACCTTGGACTTCTTGCTCCAGGGCAGGTTGACCAGGGTCTCGATGTAGTTGCGCACCACCGTGGCCTCGGCCGACATGGGCGACATCAGCTTGAGCTTCTTGAACTCGGCATCGACCTTCTTGCGTGCCTCCTTGGGCATGCGGGCAGACTCGATCTTCTTGGCGATCTCTTCGAGGTCAGCGCCCTCCTCGCCTTCACCGAGCTCCTTCTGGATGGCCTTGACCTGCTCGTTGAGGTAGTACTCGCGCTGCGACTTCTCCATCTGGCGCTTGACGCGGCCACGGATGCGCTTTTCGACCTGCAGGATGTCGACTTCGTGCTCGAGCAACTCGAGCAGCTTTTCCAGGCGGGCGGACACGGTCACCAGGTCCAGCACCGACTGCTTGGCTTCGAGCTTGAGCGGCAGGTGGGCGGCGATGGTGTCGGCCAGGCGGCCAGCGTCGTCGATGCCGGAGATCGAGGTGAGGATCTCGGGCGGGATCTTCTTGTTGAGCTTGACGTACTGGTCGAACTGCTGCGTCACGGCGCGACGCAAGGCTTCGACCTCCGGCGTGACCTGAGGCTCGGGAGGCACGGGCACGACCACCGAGGTGAAGAACTCACCGCTGTCGTCGATGGACTCCGTGTTGGCGCGCTGGACGCCCTCGACCAGCACTTTCACGGTGCCGTCGGGCAGCTTGAGCATCTGCAGGATGCTGGAGACACAACCGACATCGAACATGTCGTCGGCCTTGGGCTCGTCCTTGCCGGCGGCCTTCTGGGCCACCAGCATGATTTGCCGGCCGGACTCCATGGCCGACTCGAGGGCCTTGATGGACTTGGGGCGACCCACGAAGAGCGGGATCACCATGTGCGGGAAGACCACGACGTCGCGCAACGGCAGCAGCGGCAGCGAGATGGGATCGGAAGGAAGAATGGGGTGTCCAGACATGATGGGCTCACTTTCTCTGAAGCCCACTTGGGGCCTCAGTGGCTAAACACAAGGGCACCGCGAAAACCCGTTTGGAAGAGGTTCTCAGCGGTGCCCCACGGAGCGCATTCAATCGCGCTCAGGCACTGGCCTTGGCCTGTTCCCGATACACCAGCAATGGCTTGGCGTTTTCCTCAATGGTGGATTCATCCAGCACAACTTTTTGCACGCCCTCCTGTGTGGGAAGTTCGAACATGGTGTCCAGCAACGATTGTTCCAGGATGGAACGCAGGCCACGGGCACCGGTCTTGCGCGCCAACGCCTTGCGGGCGATGGCAGCCAGGGCGGCGGGCCGGATTTCCAGCTCGACACCGTCCATGTTCAGCAGCTGCTGGTACTGCTTGACCAGCGCGTTTTTGGGTTCGGTCAGGATCCTGACCAGGGCATCTTCGGTCAGCTCGCCCAGGGTGGCCACCACCGGGAGGCGGCCCACCAACTCGGGGATGAGACCGAACTTGATGATGTCCTCGGGCTCGACCTCGCGGAAGACCTCGCCGGCCTTGCGGTCGTCCTTGCTCTGCACCGCAGCGCCAAAGCCGATGCCGGATTTGACCGAGCGGTTCTGGATGACCTTTTCCAGGCCGTCGAAAGCGCCACCGCAGATGAACAGGATGTTCGTGGTGTCGATCTGCAGGAAATCCTGGTTGGGGTGCTTGCGGCCGCCTTGCGGGGGCACCGAAGCCATCGTGCCTTCGATCAGCTTGAGCAGGGCCTGCTGCACGCCCTCGCCCGACACGTCACGCGTGATGGACGGGTTGTCGGACTTGCGCGAGATCTTGTCGATCTCGTCGATGTAGACGATGCCGCGCTGGGCCTTGTCCACCTCATAATTGCAGTTCTGCAGCAGCTTCTGGATGATGTTCTCGACGTCTTCACCCACGTAACCGGCTTCGGTCAGCGTGGTGGCGTCGGCGATCACGAAGGGCACGTTGAGCAGGCGGGCCAGGGTTTGGGCCAGCAGCGTCTTGCCGGAACCGGTCGGGCCGATCAGCAGGATGTTGCTCTTGTTGAGCTCGATGTCGGGCTTCTTGCCGTCGCCCGAGCCCATGTGCTTGAGCCGCTTGTAGTGGTTGTAGACCGCCACCGACAGCGTGCGCTTGGCCGTGTCCTGACCGATCACATACTGGTCGAGGCTGGCCTTGATTTCGCCGGGGGTGGGCAAATCACCGCGCGAGGGCCTGGTCTGCTCGGACTCCGCCGCCACTTCGTCGCGGATGATGTCGTTGCACAGGTCGATGCACTCGTCGCAGATGAAGACCGACGGTCCGGCGATGAGTTTCTTGACCTCGTGCTGACTCTTCCCGCAGAAGGAGCAGTAGAGGATTTTTTCGCTGGAAGAGCCTTTTTTGTCTGCCATGGTGCAGGCCTGTCAGGTGTCGGCAAGGGCCGGAAAAGAGGATTGCGGAGAGGTGGTGCTCAGCCGCGCTTTTCCAGCACCTTGTCGATGAGTCCGTAGGTGGCGGCCTCTTCGGCCGTCATGTAGTAGTCGCGTTCGGTGTCGTTCTGGATTTTCTCCAGAGGCTGGCCGGAACGCTCGGCCAGGATTTTGTTGAGCTGCTCGCGGGTTTTCAGGATCTCGCGGGCATGGATCTCGATGTCGGTGGCCTGGCCCTGGGTGCCGCCCAGCGGCTGGTGGATCATGATTTTGCTGTTCGGCAGCGCGAAACGCTTGCCCTTGGCGCCAGCCGACAGCAGGAAAGCGCCCATGGAAGCTGCCATGCCCATGCACAGGGTGGACACGTCGGGCTTGATGAAATTCATCGTGTCGAAGATCGACATGCCTGCGCTGACGGAGCCACCGGGCGAGTTGATGTAGAACGAGATGTCCTTGTCGGGATTCTCGCTCTCGAGGAACAGCATCTGGGCAACCACCAGGTTGGCCGTGGCGTCGTTGACGGGGCCGACCAGGAAGATCACGCGCTCGCGCAGCAGGCGGCTGTAGATGTCGTAGGCGCGCTCACCGCGACCCGATTGTTCGATGACCATGGGCACCATGCCCAGGTTTTGAATGTCCAGTGCGCTCATGTGCTTCCTTGTACGCGTAGGTAGCGAGGCCCCCGCCGGGGGAAATCGACCTCGGTTGAAATCATTATGACGTGCGATGCGGGTGCCTCGAAGGCCGGAAAAGGCGTCGCTACCTTGACGTCGTTTTTCCGTTGCGCGCAAACAGCGCGGAAAAACACCGCCGTGGCCTGTCAGCCTCAGGGAATTTCCCGTGACGAAATCCTCAGATCCCTTCCGAGAAGGTTGCACAAAACAAAAGGCACCGGCAATCACTCAGGATTGCCGGTGCCTCGGGCTGGGCCGCAACTGAAAGCCCGCCAGGGCGGGTTTCAGTCAGGCGATCAGGCGCCTTGCTGGCCCATCAGCTCTTCGAAGCCCAGGGCCTTGTCGGTCACCTTGGCCTTGGACAGCACGAATTCAGCCACGTTGCCTTCGATGACGACGGCTTCGACTTCGGCCATGCGCTGGCGGTCGCTCATGTACCAAGCCACCACTTGGGCGGGCTGCTCGTAGCTCTGGGCCAGTTCCTGGATGTGCGCTTGCAGCTGCTCGGGCTTGGCCTGCAGGTTGTTGGCCTTGACCAGCTCGGCCACGGTCAGGCCCAGGCGCACGCGGCGCTCGGCCTGGGGCGTGAACATCTCGGCCGGGATCGGGGCCTTGTCGGCGTCGGGGATGCCGCGCGACTTCAGGTCGGCACGGGCTGCTTCGACCATGCGGTCGGTTTCGGCGGCCACCAGGGACTGGGGCAGGTCGAAATCGACAACCTTCAGCAGGGCTTCCATGACGGAGGCCTTGTTGCGAGCCAGGACGCGGAACTTGACTTCACGCTCCAGGTTGCGCTTGACGTCGGCGCGCAGGGCTTCGATGGTGCCTTCGGCCAGACCCAGGGTCTTGATGAAATCCTCGGTCAGCTCGGGCAGGTTCTGCTGCTCGACCTTCTTGAGGGTCACCAGGAAGTCGGCTTCCTTGCCGGCCACGTCCTTGCCGTGGTAGTCCTCGGGGAAGGCCAGGGGGAAGGTCTTGGAGTCGCCGGTCTTCATGCCGCGAACAGCCTTCTCGAAGGCTTCGAGCATCTGGCCTTCGCCGACCAGGAACTGGAAGCCCTCGGCCTTGCCGCCGTCAAAGGGCACGCCGTCGATCTTGCCTTCGAAGTCGATGGTCACGCGGTCGCCGTCGGCGGCGCCTTCGGCAGCCGGACGCTGGGCGAAGGTGCGGCGTTGCTTGCGCAGGATCTCGACGGTGCGGTCGATGGCAGCGTCGTTGACTTCGGAGCTCACGCGCTCGACTTCGGCTGCGGTCAGGTCGCCGATGGTGACTTCGGGGTAGACCTCGAAGGTGGCGTCGAACTGGAGCTGGCCTTCAACGGGGCCGCCTTCCTTTTCGGCGATGCGGGGCTGGCCGGCCACGCGCAGCTGCGCTTCCTGGGCGGCCTTGGCGAAGGCTTCGCCGAGTTGGTCGTTGATGACTTCGTACTGGACGGAGTAGCCGTAGCGCTGGGCCACGACGTTCATCGGCACCTTGCCGGGGCGGAAGCCGTCGGCCTTGGTGGTGCGAGCCAGCTTCTTGAGGCGGGCATCGACTTCGCTCTTGAGGGCATCGGCTGCCAGCGACAGCGTGATGCGGCGCTCCAGCTTGTCGAGGGTCTCCACGGTGATCGCCATGATTTGAACTCTCTGCAAAAGGTAAAAAGAAAAGGGTTGTCTGTGGTGCGCGGGGGGGGACTCGAACCCCCACACCATTGCTGGCGTCAGGACCTAAACCTGGTGCGTCTACCAATTTCGCCACCCGCGCACAGACAGCGGAAAGTTCGTCGGCACACCCCTGGAAATTCCAGGAGCGCCTGCCGGCGAACCAGGTGATTCGGTCGGAACCTGGGATTCTACTGCGGTGCGGCCCCCGTTTCGCCCGTGACGGGCCAAAGGAAAACGCGCAGCCTCAGCCCTCAGGTGGCGGCCTCCTCGGGACGGCGCACCCTGAACCAGGCCGCGTACATGGCCGGCAGGGCCAGCAGGGTCAGCAAGGTGGCCACGATCAGCCCGCCCATGATGGCCACGGCCATGGGGCCCCAGAAGACGCTGCGGCTGAGCGGGATCATGGCCAGCACGGCGGCCGCCGCCGTCAGCACGATGGGGCGGAAGCGCCGCACGGCCGCGCCGACGACCGCGTCCCAGTCAGGCACGCCGCGGGCGCGGTCCTGCTCGATCTGGTCGATCAGGATGACGGAATTGCGCATGATCATGCCCATCAAGGCGATGACACCCAACAGCGCGACGAAGCCGAACGGCCTGTTCAGGGCCAGCAGGGCCATGGCCACCCCGGCGATGCCCATCGGACCCGTCAGGAAAACCAGCATGGCACGCGAGAAGCTCTGCAGCTGCAGCATCAGCAAGGTGAAGATGATGAACAGCATCACCGGCATGTTGGCAAAGATGGAGCCCTGCCCCTTCGAGCTTTCTTCGGCGGTGCCGGCCAGCTCGATGCGGTAGCCCGGCGGCAGCTCGGCCTGCATGGCCTGAAGCTGGGGCCACAAGGCCATGCTCACCGTCGGCCCCTGCACGCCGTCGCGCACATCGGCTTGCACGGTGATGGCGAAGTGGCGGCCTTCGCGCCACAGCACACCCGGCTCCCAGACCAGCTTGGGCTTGGCCACCTGCAGCACCGGGATCATGCGTCCCGTGGCGCTGGGCACGTAGGCGTTGTCCAGGGCTTCGAGGGTCAGGCGCTCGGATTGCGGCACGCGGAATTCGATGTCGATGAGGCGATCGCCCTCGCGGTACTGCGCCAGCGTGGCGCCCGATGTCAGGATGCGGCTGGCCTGGGCGATGGATTGAGAGCTCACGCCCAGGGCGCGGGCCTTGTCCTGGTCCACAGACAACCTGATGGCCTTGACCGACTCGTTCCAATTGTCGTTGACACCGTGCAGGTCGGGGCTGGTGCGCAGCACGTCCTTGGCGCGGTCGGCGATGCCGCGCAGGATGGTGATGTCTTCTCCCACGATGCGGAACTGCACTGGGTAAGGCACGGGCGGGCCGTTGGGCAGCAGGCGCACTCGGCCGCGCACCTCTGGGAACTCGGTGGCCAGGATTTCGGGCAACGCGCGGCGCAGGCGTTCGCGCTCCTTGGGGGTTTCGGGGATCAGCACGACCTCGCTGATGTTGCTCTGCGGGAAGATCTGATCCATCGGCAGGTAAAAGCGTGGCAAGCCACTGCCGATCCAGGTGCTGACGGTCTTGACGCCCGGCTCCTTGAGCATGCGGGCCTCAAAGCGCCGGGCAACGTCTTCAGAGGCGCGGACGCTGGCGCCCTCCTCCAGCCACAGGTCGACGATGAGCTCGGGGCGGCTGGAGTCCGGGAAAAACTGCTGTTGAACCTTGCCCATGCCCATCACGCCCAGCACCAACGCGGCGATGGTCAGGCCAATGGTGGCCCAACGGTGCTCGACGCACCAGTTCACCAGGCGCTTGAAGCGGCTGTAGAACGGTGTGTCGTAAAGATCGTGGCTGTTGCCTTCGGCCACCTTGGGGCGCGTCTTGAGCAACAGCAGCCCCAAGTAGGGCACAAAGTACACCGACACCAACCAAGACAGCAGCAGCGCCGCAGCGGTGACCGCGAAGATGGCGAAGGTGTACTCACCCACGGCCGACTTGGCCATGCCGATGGGCAGGAAGCCAGCCGCGGTGATCAGCGTGCCGGTCAGCATGGGGATGGCCGTGATGTCGTAGGCGGCCGTGGCTGCGCGCACCTTGTCGTAGCCCTCTTCCAGCTTGTGGACCATCATCTCGACGGCGATGATGGCGTCGTCGACCAGCAGGCCCAGCGCGATGATGAGCGCGCCCAGCGAGATCTTGTGCAGACCGACGTTGGCGTAGTACATGACCAGGAACGTCATCGCCAGCACCAGCGGGATGGTGATGGCCACCACCAGGCCGGGCCAGACGTCCAGGCGCAGCGGCTTGGTGTGCAGGCCCAGGCTGATGAAGCTCACGGCCAACACCACGACAACGGCCTCGATGAGCACCTTGACGAACTCGCCCACCGAAGAAGACACTGCCTGCGGCTGGTCCTGGAGCTGGTCCAGCTCGATGCCCACCGGCAGGCTGGCGCGGATGCGCTCTGAGGCCGTCTTCAAGTCCTTGCCCAGGGCGATGATGTCGCCCCCCTTGGCCATCGAAATACCCAGGGCGATGACCTGTTTGCCCTGGTGACGCACCTTGACGGTGGCCGGGTCCTGGTAGCCGCGGCGGATCTGGGCGATGTCACCGAGCTTGAGGTTGCGCGACTGCCCGGTGGCCGGGTTGGTGACGCGAATGGGCACCTGGCGCAATTGATCGATGTTCTGGAATGCGCCGTTGACGCGCATTTGCACCGTCAGGCGCTCGCCGGTGTAGACGCCGCCGCTCTCGATGGCGTTTTGCGCGTTGAGCTCCGACACCACGTGATTCATGTCGATGCCCAACTGGGCCAGCTTTTGCTGGGGGATCTCGACAAAGACCTTCTCAGGCTGAACACCGAACAACTCGACCTTGGCGACCCCTGGCACGCGCAGCATGTCCGAGCGAGCTCGCTCGGCGAATTGCCGCAGCTCCTCTTCCGTGAAGCCATCCGCCGACAGCGCATAGATGCTGCCGTAGACGTCGCCGAACTCATCGTTGAAGAAAGGACCGATGACGCCCTGGGGCAACGTGCCCCGCATGTCACCGACCTTCTTGCGCACCTGGTACCAGAGGTTGGAGATCTCCTTGGGCGGCGACGAGTCCTTGACCACCATCAGCGTGAACGACTCGCCCGGCTTGGTGTAGGACTGGATGCGGTCGGCATAGGGCACCTCCTGCAGGGTGCGCTCGATCTTGTCGGTGACTTGCTCGGCCATCTGCTGAGCCGTGGTGCCGGGCCAGTAGGCGCGCACCACCATCACGCGAAAGGCAAACGGCGGGTCCTCGTCCTGCCCCAGCTGAAAGTAGGCAGCAAAGCCCAGCAACATCAGCACCACCATGAGGTAGCGCGTGAGGGCGCGGTGCTCCAGCGCCCAACGGGAAATGTTGAAGCGCTGAGCCTGGGGCTCAGCCTTGTCGTGTTCGGGGTGACTCACCACCAGCTCCTGATCGGATCGGTTGCTCGAAGATCCGCGCGGGGATCAGGAACGAGATGGCATCGTGGCCGACGCCGAAGACGCCGCAGCAGGCGGCACGGCCGGGCGCTCACCCAAGCCGGGCTCGACGTAGCGCTTGACCTTCTGCCCGGGGTTGAGGACGTGCACACCAGCGGTCACCACCTCCTGGCCAGGCTTGAGCCCGTCGGCAATCAGGACCACGTTGCCAACGATGTCGCCGGTGACAACAGGCTGCGGCTTGACGGTCATGGACTGGTCATCCAGCACCCAGACCACCGAGCGGCCCTCGCGCTGCGCCAAGGCGTGCAGGGGCAGCTGGATCCCGCCCTTGATGCGCGTGGGGGTGCGCACGAGCACGGCAGCCGTCTGGCCAAGCTCGGCCTGGAGTTCGCCGATGTCGGCTTTGACCAGCAGGGTGCGGGTGAGGCTGTCGGTGGCGCCTGCCACCTCACGCACCTTGGCCGCAGACCATTCCGTCGCGCCCCAACGGCGCACCTGGATGCCTGCGGGTTTGCCAATCAGCGCGCGCACCGCGGGGCCCATGTCTTCCGGCACGGCGAAAACAACATCTCGGGGGCCGTCCTGGGCCAGCGTCAACACGGGCTGCCCTGCCCCCACGACCTGCCCGGGCTCGACATCAACCGAAGTGATCACGCCCGCAGCACCCGCCGTCAGCGACGCGTAGCCCGCCTGATTGAGCTGGACGCCGGCCTGCGCACGAGCCTGGCGAAGGCTGGCCTGCGCCGCGCGCTCGGCCGTGCTGTGGCGCTCGAGCTCGGCTTCGCTGATGAAACCTTGCGAACGCAGCTCTTTGAAGCGCGCCAGGTCGGCGCTGGCCTGCCCTGCCTGAGCCTCGGCCGCAGACAAGGCAGCTTTGGCGGCATCAGCGCCCAGCCTCAGGTCCTGCGGATCGACCTGGGCTAACAACTGGCCAGCCTTGACCCGTTGCCCCAGCTCCACGGCACGCTGGGTCACCTTGCCCCCCACACGAAAGGACAAGCGAGATTCCGTGCGGGCTCGGATGTCGGCAGAAAACTCGCGCTGCAACGAAGCGCCGCCATCGGTCAGCACCATGGTGCGCACCGCCCGAGTTGGGGCCACTTGCTCGGCCTGCTTGCCACAGGCAGACAACAGAGCTGCCGAAACCACGAGGATCGCGACCAGGGGCGCCGCAGAAGGCGCAAAACGAGACACAGAGGGAGCAGGTGTTGCCAGGGGCCAGCGCATGGTGTGCAGGGGTTCGGATGCAAGGAGGACTACCGCCGTCGCGGTCGGGTCGGGTCGGATCACCCATGCCAACCTGGTGGCGCAGCAACTGACCCGCGGGTCAGTAATGTAGGCACGCGCGCCTGCCCATGTCAATTCAGCTGTTGAGACAATGGCGACCTCTTTGTCCGCCCCTTGTTGTTTGTTGCGGGCAAACCCGAACTGTCACACCACCATGTCCGAGACCCCTCACCCCTTGTCGCCAGATTTTCCTCGCCCTGGCAGCAGCCTGGCTCACGCTATGCGCCTGAGCAAGGCGGCGCACGCACCCGCCCTGCTCTGCTGGCTGAATTGGTGGCACGAAACGGCCCGCATCCCTTTGGACGTCCAGGATCCGGGCGTGGCCGAAACCAAGCTGCGCTGGTGGGCCAACGAGCTGCAGGCGACCGAGCGGGGTGAGCCCAACCACCCTCTGACGCGCGAGAGAAACAGCTTGCACCTGCCCGAGGGGGCCAGTTGGCCAGAAACCGCCGTGTGCCTCGCCCAGATCGAGGGGCTGACCCAGCTGGTGCATCAGAACCGCTGGATGGACGAGGCCCACTTCGTGCGCCACGCGCAGCAGACCACCGGGCTGGCCTGCGAGGGCGCTGCACGCCTGCTGGGGGCCGCGAGCGATGAGGCGCGCGCGGCCGCCGTGTTGCTAGGCACCGGCTTGCGGCTGAGCCACAGACTGGGGCGCCTGGGCCAGGACGCACGCGCAGGCTGGGTCATGGTGGGCATCGATTTGTTGCAGACCCACGACGTCAAGGCGCACCAACTGGTCAAGCCGGTTCCTGAGCAGGCGCCGCCAGGCTGGCCGCAGCTGCTGGCAGACCTAGCACAACGCGCTCGCACGCCACTGCATGAATCCCTGGGGCAGATTCGGCGCCTGCCCAAAGATCAGTCCAAGGCCCTGCGACCGCTGGTGCTGCTGGCGCACCTGGCTCTCGCCCAGGTCGAGGTGGTGGCCAACGCGGGCGACGCCGTGCTGCATCAGCGCCTGCTGCTGACGCCCTGGCGCAAGGCCTGGATCGCTCAACGCGTGGCCTGGGGCTGGATGCGCTGAACCTCAGCGGCCGAAGGGTGCGGCCAGGGGCTCACCCACGAACAGGCTCTGACGGGGCCACGCCACGCTTTTCCAGTAAGCCTCCATGGCCGAGGCCCCCTGTGCATAGAACAGCAGCAGCAACTGTGGATGCGGGAACTTCTGCAGGTGTGCGCAAGGCTCGCTCACCGTGCCATGGCTGGCCGTGGCGCCAGCCTGTATCCAGGACATCACCGTCATCTGGCTGTTGGGCTTGTCGAGGACACCTCCGAACGAGGTCAGGTGATCGGCCAAGGCGCCTGGCAGGAAGTTGACGCTCTCGAGGCCGTCCACGTGCGTGCGACCGGTCAGGTACATCAACACGCGGTCGACCTGACGCAAGGCGTCGGTCTGGTCGAGGCGAACATCGATGCCAAAAGCCGGCACCGGACCGGCCGGCGGAAACAGTTGACGACGCACGCTGCGCAGGGCGTCGGACGTGGCAACGAAGTGCACGTTCGCAGGCTGCGCCCCACGCTCGCCCAGCGTGCCGTCCGAAGCCACCCCGCGGTTGATGAGGGCCTTGGCCTGGGCCACGTCGGGTGCGGCCAGCAACATGCTCAGGCGAACGCCCAAGTCACGCATCGGGTGGGTGCTGGAGGAGCCGAAGTACCGCGATGGCTTGCTGGGCGCGCAGGTCTTTTCACAAAGTGCCGGATCGAACCCCAGGGCCAGCGCCCCGGTGATGCTGTGGCACTCGACCGCGTGCGGCTGGCGCCAAGCCAGGGCCAGGCCCTGGGTTCGCACGCCGAAAAAGCCATCGACCTGGCGCCTGAAAGCCTGGAACTCCTGGCGATCCAGGGTGGGCCTGACAGGCAGGCGCAACCTCAGCACCTGGCTGGGCGAGATCTTGCGCGCGCGGATGTAGTGCTCGCCCACCTCGACGGAGTAAGGGTCGTCCACGTTGATGACCACGCCGAGTTCTTCTGCTGTGATCCGCCCCCACACCCTAGGCACCCTGATCCATTGGCGGCCAACGGCGTTGGCACCAGCGCCCTCGTCGGATGCCTCGGCCGCGCGAGATGCGGCTGGCTGCGTGGCCGATTGAGCCCGCGCAGACGTGGACGCCATCGCGCAAATCAGGACCAGGAAAGCGGACGCCAACACGGCGGCGCGGGGCAATGAAGAACCAAACCTGTGCATGGCCGTATCAGATGCCAAAAAAGGCACATGGGAAAAGTGGAACTGCACTCAAGGAACCGCCAGTTTCGCCGATTGATGCTTCATCCCACGTCCCAAAAGGCCATTGCGCCGAAGGAAAACCCGATGAGCGATTCCAGACCAGACGGCACGTCGATCCAGGTGCTGGGCAGGATGTTCTCCCTGCTCGACACCCTGGCCCACGGCAACGAGGCCATGTCGTTGAAGTCCATCAGCGAGCAGACCGGCCTGCACCCCTCGACCGCCCACCGCATCCTCAACGACCTGGCCTCCGGTGGCCTGGTTGAGCGCTCGGGCCCTGGCGCCTACCGCCTGGGCATCCGCCTGCTGGCCCTGGGCAACCTGGTCAAAGCCAGGCTGGACGTGCGCGACCTCGCGGTGCGTCCGATGCAGGAACTCCATCGCGTCACCGGTCAATCGGTGTCGCTGTTCGTGCGCCACGATGACGAAGCGCTGTGCGTGGAGCGCACGGTGTCAGAGCGCAGTGGCGTGCAGGTGACGCGGGTCATGGGCTTGCGCTTGCCGATCACCGGGTGCGCCGCCGGCAAGGTCCTGCTGGTCAACGAATCGGGCCTGGTGCTCAACGCACTGAGCCAGTCTGCCAACTTGCGCACCGAAAACCTGCAGGCCGAACTCAGCCAGATCAGACAGGCTGGCATGGCCATCGATGTGGAGCCGGGAGAGCCGGGCTCTCAAACGGTGGTCGCGCCCATCCACGATGACCTGGGCGGTGTCGCCGCCAGCCTGGCGCTGAACATCGGCCATGCTCGTGGGCTGCCCGCAGAGTGGCAAGAAGCACTCAAGGGCTGCGCCCAGCGCATCTCGCTGGCCCTGGGCTGGCAGGACCCATCGGCGACATGAACCGGCGGGTGTCCCGCACTCCAACGGAAAAGCAAAACGGACCCTCAGGGGCCCGTTTCACAGATGAGGCTGCCGGGTTGCCCCCGACCCAGGCACTCTTCAGGAAGTGACCTTGGCCGAGGCATGGGTGCTCAAAGCACCCTTTTGTGCGGCGTTCTCGATCCAGCGGCGCACGCGCTCGGCATCTGCCTGGCGAGAATACTTGCCCGCCGAATCCAGGAACACCATGATGAACTTGCGACCGGCCATGCTCGCTTGCATGACCAGGCAGCGCCCGGCCTCGACGATGTAGCCCGTCTTTTGAAGACCGATGTCCCAGGAGGGGCTGCGCACCAGGCTGTTGGTGTTGCGGAACTGGAGCTGGCGATTGCCCAGGCGAACCGCGTGTTCAGGCGACACCGACAGTTCACGGATCAGAGGCTGCTGGTAAGCGGCCTTGACCAGCATGGCCAGGTCTCGCGCGGTGGCCTGGTTGCCGCTGTTCAGACCCGTTGGGTCAACATAGCGGGTGTCGTGCATGCCCAGCAGGCGGGCCTTGGCGTTCATGGCGCTGACGAAGGCAGGCATCCCGCCCGGGTAGGTTCTGCCCAGGGCATGGGCGGCGCGGTTCTCGGACGACATCAGCGCCAGGTGCAGGAGTTCGCCTCGGCTGAGGCTGGAGCCCACGGCCAAGCGAGAGCTGCTGTTTTTTTCGGTGTCAACGTCGTCGCTGGTGATGGTGATCGAGTCATCCAGGGGCAGGTGTGCCTCAACGACAACCACCGCCGTCATGAGCTTGGTCAGGGACGCGATCGGCAGCACCGCCTCGGGGTTCTTCGAGAGCATGACCTCGTTGGTGTCCTGATCCATGACGAGGGCGACGCTGGACTTGAGTTCGAGCGGGTCTTGCGTCTGGTGCAAGCCGTACAGTTGCCCAAAGGACGCGCCCTTGGCGCCAGACGCAGCAACCAGGCTGGCCGTGGGACGGGACAAAGCGTTGGGCGAACTCACCGCGATGCGCGAGAACGCGGGGACTTCTGAGGCGCGGGCGACGCTGGCGGCTTGGGCGCGCGCCGACGCGGCGGAGCGCTTGCCCGTTGTGCGCGTGGCTGCAACCCGCGACTCGCCGCGGGAGGCGACCACCTTGCGTTGGCGAGCCTGGGCAGCGCCCGTGCGTTTGCCGGCCTGTTTGCGAGAGGCCACCTTGGACTCTTTGGCTGCCTTGGCTGATTTGACCTGCCTGACGACCTTGACCTTTTTGGTGGCTTGGGACTTGGCCTCACGCGGGGTCGACTTGGCCTCGGCCACCTGGGGCTGAGAAAAGCCTGCCACGAAAGCCATCAGTGCCATCAACAACCAGCGGCTTGCCTTTAATTTCCTGTCCACCACGTTACAGCCCTTTCGTCCACACAGGGAGTGTAATGAAAATGACGCGTAAATCAAGGACTTACGCGTCACTCATCAAGCGGCCTGGAGCATCAAGCCATCGACGCCAGGGTTTTCACCCCTGAGCGGCCACCCGATCGGCCTTGCTGTGCAGCTTGTTGAGGGCTGCCAGGTAGGCTTTGGCGGACGCCACGACGATGTCCGGGTCGGCTCCGACCCCGTTGACGACGCGACCGCCATGCTGCAGACGGACTGTCACCTCACCTTGCGATTCTGTGCTGCCGGACGTGATGGCATTGACGGAGTACAGGAGGATTTCCGCGCCACTTTTCACGACAGCCTCGATGGCCTTGACGCTGGCGTCAACCGGCCCATTGCCATCGGACTCGCTGCGGTGCTCCTCGCCACCCGCGGCGAAAACCACCTTGGCGTGCGGGCGCTCGCCCATTTCGGACTGCTGCGACAGAGCGACCAGGCGATAGTGCTCCTGCTCGCTGGTGACGCTTTCGTCGCCCACCAGGGCGATGATGTCCTCGTCGAAGATCTCGCTCTTGCGATCGGCCAGTTCCTTGAACTTGGCAAACGCCGCATTGATCTCGGCCTCGGAGTCCAACTCGATGCCGAGTTCCTGCAGGCGCTGCTTGAAGGCGTTGCGGCCCGAGAGCTTGCCCAGCACGATCTTGTTGGCCGACAGGCCGACATCTTCGGCGCGCATGATTTCGTAGGTGTCGCGGGCCTTGAGCACGCCGTCCTGGTGGATGCCGGAGGCGTGCGCGAAGGCATTGGCGCCCACCACGGCCTTGTTGGGCTGCACGACGAAACCGGTGGTCTGCGAGACCAGGCGCGAAGCCGGCATGATCTGGCGGGTGTCGACGCCAACTTCGAGCCCGAAGTAGTCGCGGCGGGTCTTGATCGCCATGACGATTTCTTCCATGGCGCAGTTGCCAGCGCGCTCACCCAGGCCGTTGATGGTGCACTCGACCTGGCGGGCCCCGCCGATCTTCACACCAGCCAGCGAATTGGCCACGGCCATGCCCAGGTCGTTGTGGCAATGCACCGACCAGATGGCCTTGTCGGAGTTGGGCACCTTCTCGCGCAGCTCGCGGATGAAATTGCCGTAAAGCTCGGGAATGGCGTAGCCCACCGTGTCGGGGATGTTGATCGTGGTCGCGCCTTCGGCGATCACGGCTTCGCAAACGCGGGCCAGGAAGTCGATTTCAGAGCGGTAGCCGTCTTCGGCGGAGAACTCGACGTCGGAAGTCAGGTTGCGGGCAAAGCGCACCGAGTTGCGGGCCTGCTCGAGCACCTGCTCGGGCGACATCCGCAGCTTTTTTTCCATGTGCAGCGGGCTGGTCGCGATGAAGGTGTGGATGCGCCAGGCGTTGGCGCCCTTCAGCGCCTCGGCCGCGCGGGCGATGTCGCGGTCGTTGGCGCGGGCCAGCGAGCACACAGTGGAGTCTTTGATGACGTCGGCGATGGCCTTGATGGCCTCGAAGTCACCGTTGGACGAAGCCGCGAAACCGGCTTCCATCACGTCCACCTTCATGCGCTCGAGCTGGCGGGCGATGCGCAGCTTTTCGTCGCGGGTCATGGAGGCGCCCGGCGACTGTTCGCCATCGCGCAAGGTGGTGTCGAAAATGATGAGCTTGTCGGTCATGGGGGTCTCCTCGCCCGGTGGCAGGGCAAGCAGGGGCGCGGGTCTGCACCCCGAGTCAATCAGCGTCTGTCAGCTTAGCGCCTCAGCGGTGCAAGCCAGCTTCTTCGGGCTCGTCCGTGGAGGTGGAAATCACGCTCACGCGCTTGCCCTGGCTCAGCTTCCAGGCGTACACACCGTAGCCCGACAGGCCATACACCACGAAGACACCGAACAGCACGATCGGCGGGTGGATGGTGATGACGGCGATGCCCAACGCGATCGCGACGATCACGATGAAGGGCACGGTCTTGCGGAAGTTGACGTCCTTGAAGCTGTAGAACGGGATGTTGGTGACCATGGTCAGCCCCGCATACAACGTGAAGGCAAAGGCCAGCCAGGTCAGCCAAATGGCATCTTGCGGCACATAGCCAGCATCGGTCACGACCCAGATCAGGCCCACGACGAGGGCCGCGGCGGCCGGGCTGGGCAGCCCCTGGAAGAAGCGCTTGTCCACCACGGCGATGTTGGTGTTGAAGCGCGCCAGGCGCAACGCAGCGCAGGAGCAGTACACGAAGGCGGCGATCCAGCCCCACTTGCCCATGCCCTTGAGCGCCCATTCGTAGACGATCAGGGCCGGCGCAGCGCCGAAGGACACCATGTCCGAGAGGCTGTCCATCTGCTCGCCAAAGGCACTCTGGGTGTTGGTCATGCGCGCGACGCGGCCGTCAAGGCTGTCGAGCACCATGGCGCAGAAGATGCCGACGGCCGCCTGGTCGAAGCGGTCGTTCATGGCCATGACGATGGCGTAGAACCCGCCGAACAGCGCGGCCAGGGTGAACAGGTTGGGCAGGATGTAGATGCCCTTGCGGCGCGGACGGGGCGGCTCGGACGGGGTTTCGGCGCAGGCGTCAACGGCCTCGTCGGCACCCGATTGAGGATCAGGAAGGTTCATGCGGGCACCAGGGTCGCCAGGACGGTGGTGGTGGCGGACACACGCTCGCCAGGGGCGACCTTGGGCACGGCGTGTGGCGGCAGGTAAATGTCCACGCGCGAGCCGAAGCGGATCAGGCCGTAGCGCTGACCTCGGGTGAGCGTGTCACCGGGCTTGACGTGGCAGAGGATGCGGCGAGCGATCAGGCCGGCCACCTGAACCAGGGTCACCAATTGACCATTGGACTCGATGACCACGGCATTGCGTTCGTTGCGCGGCGAGGCGGTGTCCAGGTCGGTGTTGATGGCGGCGCCCGGGAAGTATTTGACGTCACGGATCACGCCATCGACGCTGGCGCGGTTGGCGTGGGTGTCGAACACGTTCATGAACACGCTGATGCGCAGGGCCTCGCGGTCGGCGTAGGGGTCACGCGCCTTTTCGATGCGCACCACGCGCCCGTCAGCGGGGCACAGCACAGCACCCGCCTGGCTGGGCACAGGGCGGGGGGCGTCTCGCCGGCTGAGCGCCAGCCAGAAGGCTGACAAGGCGAGCGCCAGCAGGCCCCAGGCGTCGCTGACCAGGAAGGCCAGGAGCACGGCTGCCAGCAGCAGGCCCAAAGTGAGTGGGCGATGGGTCCGGGTGAACAACTGCAGGATGGACATCATGGTGCGGGCGAGGATACCACCCCGCCCGCCTGGGGCGCCGTGGGGAGACTGGCCTGGCGCAGCACCCGCTGCGGAAAAGGAATTTCAACACCCAGCCGCTCCAGTTCGGCCAAAAGCGCCAGGTTGACGGCCGAGCGCACGCCCAACTGGCCGATTTCCGGATCCATGATCCAGAACGACACGGTCAACTCCAGGCCGTCGGCCGCAAACTGGGTCAACAAAACCGACGGCTGCGGATCCTGGACAACACGGGGCACCTGGGCGACGGCGGCCTGCAAGCGAGGCATCACCGACTGCAGGTCGGTGCCATAAGCCACCTGAACCACCGTCGTGACCGACACGCGTCGGTCAGCCAGCGAGGCGTTCTCGACCCTCTGAGTGATGAGCACCTCGTTGGGCACGATGGACTCCCGCCCGTTCGTGGCCCGGATCACCGTGAAGCGGGTGTTGATGTCGGTGATGACGCCCTCGAAGTTGTCCACCCGCACCAGGTCACCGATTCGCAGGCTGCGCTCGGCCAGGATGACGAAGCCGCTGACGTAGTTGGCCGCCAACTTCTGCAGGCCCATGCCGACGCCCACGCCCAGGGCGCCACCGAACACCGACAGCGCCGTCAGGTCAATGCCCACAGCGGACAGCGCCAGCATCAGCCCGGCCACCAGCAGCAACGCACGCAGGATGTTGGCTGCCATCTTGCGCAGCGAGAGGTTGTCCGTGGCCCCCTTGAGCAACCTGGCCTCCAGCGCAGAGGAAAGCGACAGCGACAGGATCATCACCAGGACCGCGCTCAAGGTGCCCTCGATCAGGTTGCGCAGGCTGACGCGACTGGAGCCGATCTTCCAGGTGATCTCATCGAGTTCCATCAGGATGATGGGCAGCAAGCCGGTGATCCAGAGCACCGTGGCCAGCCAGGCACCCCAGGACACCGTGCGCTCGACCACCCTCAGGGCGCTGGATGCCGGGAAAGCAGCGCCCAGCACCTTGACCGTCAGTCGGATCACCGCCAGGGACGAGAGCACCGGGATGGCAACGCGAAACACCGCCAGCGGGATCGCCTCCTGCAGCACACGCCGGGCGATGAGCGCCAGCAGCAGCGCCAGCACCGGAAACAGGATGCCGTCGATGACGTGGTGGCCGAACCAGATGGAGCTCGGATCAGGCTGTTTGCCACGCAGGAATCGGATGAGCAGCCAGGCCAGGCCCAGGCAGCCGATGACCACGCCCAGCTCGATCAGGGCCGTGGGCTGTTGCAGCATGGACAGCAGCTGCTCCAGCTCGGCGGCGGTCAGGGGACGGGTGTGGGCGCCGGCGAAATCAGCCGACGAGGAGGCCGACGATGCAGCAAAGGAGGCAAGGGAGGTCACAGGCAGAAGAAGGGTCAGTATTCGATCAGCGTGCGCACATGTGCGGCGACGCTTCGCGCCAGGGCGCTGAGGTTGTAGCCGCCCTCCAGGCAGGAGACGATGCGGCCCTTGGCGTGCACGCGGGCGATGTCCATGACGCGCTGGGTGATCCAGGCGTAGTCGGCCTCGACCAGGCCCAGGCCGCCCATGTCGTCCTCGCGGTGAGCGTCAAAGCCTGCCGAAATGAAGATCATCTCGGGCTTGAAGTCTTCCAGTCGGTAGAGCCAGTAGCTCTCGATGACGTCGCGGACCACCTTGCCGTCGCTGCGCGCCGGCACCGGCACGTTGACCATGTTGCCAGCGCGGCTCTCGGCGCCGCTGAACGGGTAGAACGGGTGCTGGAACAGCCCGACCATCAGCACCCGGTCGTCGTTGGCCAGGATGTCCTCGGTGCCGTTGCCATGGTGAACGTCAAAGTCGACGACGGCCACGCGCTGCAGGCCGCGCACATCCAAGGCGTGGCGAGCCGCCACGGCCACGTTGTTGAAGAAGCAAAAGCCCATGGTGTGGTCGTGCGTCGCATGGTGCCCTGGCGGGCGCACGGCGCAGAACGCATTGGCCAGCTTGCCGTCGATGACCGCATCCGTCGCGGCCACCGCCGCCCCTGCGGCACGCCAAGCCGCCGATCGGGTTCCTGGGCACCCCCAGGTGTCAGGGTCCAGCGCGCGGGTGTCCCCCGTGGCCTCGAGCTGCTGCAGGAAGTCATCCAGCGTGAGCACGTAGTTCAAGTCGTGCGCCAGCGCCAGGTCCTGGTTGGACGCCATGGGCACGTCCTGGGGCAGCATGAGCACGTCCAGGCCCACGGCACGCAGGTGATCGTCGATGGCGTGCAGCCGGGCCGGGCACTCCGGGTGCCCCTTGCCCATGTCGTGAGCAAGGCAGTCCGGGTGAGAGAAATAGCCGGTGGTCATGGTTCAGAAAGCGCTTCGGCGCTCCCGGGAATCGGTTAAGGTCTTGCCATGCTTCGCAACGATTCGCACGCATCCATGCCCGCCAGCCTGCCATCGGGTCTGCCTGCGGCCAAGGCCACGCACCTCACGTCGCTCATCGATCAGGTTAGCACGATCATCGTGGGCAAGAAGGAGCAGATCTCGCTCAGCGTGATCTGCCTGCTGGCCAGCGGGCACCTGCTGGTCGAGGACGTGCCAGGGGTCGGCAAAACCACGCTGTCGCAGGCCTTGGCCAGGTCGCTGGGGCTGAGTTGCGCTCGCGTGCAGTTCACCGCCGACCTGCTGCCCTCTGACCTGATTGGCGTGAGCATCTACGAGCGCCAGAAAGAATCGTTTGTCTTTCATCCCGGGCCGGTGTTCGCTCAGGTGCTGCTGGCCGACGAAATCAACCGGGCCGGGCCCCGCACCCAAAGTGCGCTGCTCGAGGCCATGGAGGAGCGGCAGGTTTCCGTGGACGGGCAGACCTTGCCTTTGCCAAGCCCCTTCTTTGTGATCGCCACGCAAAACCCGGGCGAGCAACTGGGCACGCACCCGCTGCCAGAGTCGCAACTCGATCGCTTCGCGATGCGACTGTCGCTGGGTTACCCCGATGCCATCGCCGAGCGATCGCTGCTTCAGGGCTCGGACAGGCGCCAAGCCCTGCAGTCGCTGCAGCCGGTGATGTCGCCCGAGTCCTGGCTGGCCTGCCAGAAACAGGTCGACAGCGTGCACGTGTCGGACAGCCTGCTTGACTACGTTCTGGCGCTCATCCATGCCACCCGGGACGGACGCTGGTTCGCGCAGGGCCTGAGCCCGCGTGCCGGCCTGTCGCTGCTGAGGCTGGCCCGTGCGCGGGCCTTGGTCATGGGCAGGCAACACGCCTCACCGGAAGACATCCAGGTGCTGTGGGTGCCCGGTGTGGCCCACCGGTTGCAAGCACTGAACCAGTCAGGGCGCGGCGCCGCAGCCCAGGCGCGAGCCCTGCTGGAGGCGACGCCGGTGCCATGATGGCCGCCGTGACGTCGCGCTTGAGGCAACGCTGGTCGGATTGGTGGGAGGCCAGGTTACCCCGCCAGGACGAGTTGCGGCTCACACAGCGCAACCTGTACATCCTGCCCACGCGCGCGGGCTGGGGATTTGCAGCGGTGGTGAGCGTGTTGCTGCTGGCCTCCATCAACGAGCAGATCAACTTGGGCTACGCCCTGGCCTTCTTGCTGGGCGGCGCCGGTCTGGCTGCGCTCTATCAAACCCATGGCAACCTGCAAGGCATCAGCCTGAGCCTGGGCAGCCCACCCAGCGTCCATGCCGGGCACATCGTGCAACTGCCCGTCACGATCACCAACCAGCACAAACGGCTGTGGCGCTGCGCGTTGGCGGTATCGGCTTCGGGCCCTGAGCCCAGGTTGGCAGGCGCTGTCCAGTTCGCCGACCTGCCCCCCGGGCAGGACACCTGTTTGCTGATCGACATCCCGGCGCAGCAGCGCGGCCAGCAAGCCCTGCCTCGCCTGGTCATCGAGACACGGTACCCGCTGGGGCTGTTCAGGGCCTGGTCGTACTGGCGCCCGCGCTCGCAGGTGCTGGTGTGGCCCGCACTGGACACCCTTGCCCCGCAACTGCCTGACAGCGACAGCGTCGACCCCAAGCTGGCCACCGCCCACCAAAGCCGTCAGGGACAGGACCTGCCCGAAGGCTTGCGTGACTACCGCAGGGGCGATCCGGTGCGCTGGATCGCCTGGAAAAAATCCAGCCTGACGCTGGCCACCGGCGCCGGCCTGGTCACCCGCGAGCCTGCGTCGAGCAGGGCACCCGATCGCTGGCTGGACTTCGAGCGCAGCCCAGGGCTGGCGAACATGGACACCGAAGAACGGCTGTCTCGGCTGACCTCGTGGCTGTTGATGGCCGAACAGGAGTCGGCGGCAATGGGGCGCGCTTACGGCCTGAGGCTGCCGGGACAAGTGGTCGCCTGCGGCCAGGGGCCCGCGCACCTCAGGCATTGTCTGGACACCCTCGCCACCTGGCCAGGCGTTGCCGGGTCTGCCCGCGGAGGTCGCCACCCTTGAGCCGCCCCCGCACCAGCCTGAGCCGAGACGGTCGCGACACATTGTGGTTGCTGACCGTGATCACGGTTTGCATCCTGCCTCACCTCGGTCGCCTGCCGCTTTGGTGCAGCGTGGGCACGGGCCTGGCCATCGCCTGGCGCGCGTGGCTCGCCTGGCGCGACGCCCCGCTGCCGCCGCGCTGGGTGCTGGTGTTGGCCTTGATCGCTGCCACGGGCCTGACCCTGCTCACCCACCAGTCCATTTTTGGGCGGCAAGCCGGTGTCACGCTCGTGACCTTGCTGACGGCTCTCAAGACCCTGGAGCTGCGAGCCAGGCGCGATGCCTTCGTGGTGACATCGCTGGGCTTTTTCCTGGTGCTGACACAGTTCCTGCACTCTCAGGCCATTGGCCTGGCTGCACTGATGCTGGTGGCCACGCTGGGCCTGCTCAGTTCGCTGGTGCTGGCGCAGCGGCAGCAAGGTCGCCCGCCCATCACCGCGGCCGTGGGCGCTGCCGCCCGGTGCATGGTGATGGGCGTGCCAGTCATGCTCGCGCTGTACCTGCTGTTCCCCCGGTTCGGACCGCTGTGGAGCGCACCCTCGGACAGCGGTCCGCGCACCGGCCTGTCCGACAGGATCGAGCTGGGAGAGATGTCGGAGCTGGCCCTCGACGACAGCGTGGCCATGCGCGTTCGCTTCCTGGGGGCAACGCCACTGCACCACGAGATGTACTTTCGGGGCCCGGTGCTCGACCGTTTCGATGGCAAACACTGGACCAGCAGCGCGGCGCTTCGCCAACCATCCCCAACAGGCGCAACGGCCACGACGACATCTCAAACCGAGGCACCCGAAGCCTTGGGCCGACAAATCAACTACCAGTTGACGCTGGAGCCCAATCGCCTTCGCACCGTGCCCTTGCTGGATGGCACGCTGGTCGCCAAGCCGGCTGGCAACGGCTCGACCACAACGCTGCAGCGAGACGGGCTGAGCTGGCAAGCGCGCGCCCCTTTGACCGAGCGAACCCAGGTCGACGCAAGCGCGTGGATGGGCACCCGGGACACGCTGGACCCGCGCCGCCGCGAGACTGGACTGGGCAATCCGAACCTTGCATTGCCTCTGGGCCACAACCCCCGCACCCTGGCCTGGGCGGCCCAATGGCGGGAGGAAGGCAACCCGAAGGAAGCCGACGCTGACGCGCTGGCGCAGTCCCTGCTCAGCCACATTCGCCAGGGCGGCTTCAGCTACACCCTCGCGCCGGATGATGGCCCAGGGGATGGCTCGGAGCCCCGCCCGCATCCCATCGACCGCTTCTGGCTGGATCGCAAGACCGGCTTTTGCGAACACTACGCCACCGCCTTCGTCGTGATTTTGCGGGCGATGAACGTGCCCGCGCGAGTCGTCACCGGCTTCCAGGGTGCCGAGGTCAACCCGGTCGACGGGCTGCACGTGGTGCGCAACAGCGACGCCCACGCCTGGGCGGAGTATTGGTCGGCGGAGCGAGGCTGGGTGCGCATCGACCCGACTGCCGCGGTCGCGCCGAATCGAATCGACCGCCCTCGCCCACCGATCCGCTACCCCGAGCAACTGCCACCGGCCCTGCGAGGGCTTGACCCGGCATTCTGGAGCGGCCTGCGAGCCTACACGGACGCCGCGAACCACCGATGGAACGTCTGGGTGCTGCAGTATTCAAGGCAGCAACAGATGTCCCTGCTTCGCGACTGGGGCTTCGAGTCCCCAGACTGGGTCACGCTGGTGCGGATGTGCGCAGGCATCGTCGGCGCGCTCGCCATCGCGGGGCTGTTGTGGCTTTGGTTGCAACGCCCCAGGAAGAGCCGATCTCCCTGGCATGCCCCGCTGATGAAAGTGCACCGTGCATTGTTGGCCGCCGGACTGACGGCCCCACCGGATTGCCCAGCCCCGGCGCCAGCGTTGAGTTGGGCCAGCGCCATCAAGCGGCAAGCACCGAGCCACCATCGCCCAGAGCTCGCGCTGGCGCTCATCGAACGGCTCCAACGCCTGGACGCATTGCGCTACGCCCCCGAGCAAGCCCGCGCGCGCCAACAACGGCAGACCCTGGTCAAAGAGGTCACGAAGCTGGCAGCGCAATGGGCCAGTCAGTCAGGTAGCCCCCGCACCACGGCCGCAATGCGCCCACGTGGCTGAGCGCCACAGCATTTGGCACACTGCCCCCTCGCGCGTGCCACTGCACGCGCCCATGCTCACGCAACATGCTCCGCCCCTTTCTCGCCCCCATGTCCGACCGCCCCATTCGAGCCCTGCCCGCATCGCCCCGTCACACCAGGCCGCTCAGCTCCTTGACCTCTGTGTTCCTGGCCTTGGGCGTTGCGGCCTGTGGCTCGTCGCCCAGCACCGCCCCTGACACAGGAGCCGCCATCCCCGCAGCGCCCCGTGCGCTCGAGCAGCCGCTCCAGCAGCCCACGCCTTCGGCCCCAGTTCCTGCAGCACCCTCACCCGCGCTGGTGACAACCCCCATCGCCACGTCGACCGCGCAAAGCGAGCAGCCCAGGCCATTGCCGGCAGACCTGGCCAGCTACGCGGATCGCGGCGATGCAACGCAGCTCGCCGACGAGCTGGCCCGCCGCCATGACCTGCCCGCGCCGTGGGTGCGAGAAGCCATCGCCCAGGCTCGCTACCGCGAGGTCGTGGGCAAACTGATCATGCCGGCGGCCAACCCAGGTGCCAAAAACTGGGCGGCTTACCGCAGCCGGTTCGTCGAGCCCCAACGCCTGCGTGCCGGACAGCGCTTCTGGCAGTCGCATGCCGCCGAGCTGCAGCGCGCCGAAGCACGCTACGGCGTGCCGGCGCACATCATCGCCGGCGTGATTGGCGTGGAGACCCTTTACGGACGGGACACCGGTCGCTTCCGCGTGCTCGACGCTCTGACGACGCTTTCGCTCGACTTCCCAAAAGGGCGAAGCGATCGCAGCGGTTTTTTTCGACAGGAACTCGGTGAGTTCCTGACGATGTGCCGCGAGCAGGGATTGGAGCCGAGCCAGGTGCTGGGCTCGTTCGCCGGCGCCATTGGTTGGCCACAGTTCATGCCAAGTTCCATTCGTCGCCATGGCGTGGATTTCGACGGTGACGGACACATCGATCTGATGAGCAGCCCCAGCGATGCGATCGGCAGCGTCGCGAATTTCCTGGCCGCGCACGGCTGGCAGGCGCAGTGGCCCACCCATTTCCCCGTGCAAGCGCCCAGCAGCGGGCCACAACTCGACACCCTGTTGGCGCCGGATATACGCCCCACATTCACCGCGAGCCAAATGCAGGAGCTCGGAGCCAAGCTCCCAAAAACCGCGATGGATCACCCCGGTCCTCTGGCCATGGTGTTGTTGCACAACGCCGGCAAGCCACCCACCATCATCGCTGGCACCCGTAATTTCTACGCCATCACGAGATACAACCAGTCCAGCTATTACGCGCTGGCGGTGATTGAACTCGGGCAGGCGATTTCCAGCCCACCGAAGCGCGGCAATCAATAAGAGATTTACCTTGATTCACACTTGCTTGCCATGTGGATTGGCAGCGGCAAAAACCTGGGTATAGAATTCGGTAATCTGCTGCGCCCCTCTTTATCCACCGCCGCAGATCCGGACTGATCCTCGATTAAGTATCCAAGCCTGGGCATCGGGCAACAAAGGAAGCACATGAGCAACTATCAGGAACTCCTCGCGCAGAAGGCAGCTCTCGAAAAACAAGCCGCCGACCTCGAAAAGCAACTTCAAGAGGCCCGTCGCGCAGAGCGCTCCTCCGTGATCAACCAGATCAAGTCCATGCTGGCCGAGCACGGTCTGACCGTTGCCGACCTGGGGATCAAGCCCGGCAAACCTGCAGCTTCTGGCTCCACCGCCGGCAAGAAGGTCGCCCCCAAGTACCGCAACCAGGCCACCGGTGAAACCTGGACAGGCCGTGGCCTGCAGCCCAAGTGGATTCAGGCTGCCATCGCGTCGGGCAAGAAACTGGAAGATTTCGCGATTTGAACAGCCTCAAATCCGAATGAACCCACAGGGCCGGAATCATCCGGCCCTTTTCTTTTGTCACCCAAACCACGCTTGGCGCTGACACCAACTCACGCAGCCCATCTGGCTCAGGGCGCAGAAGCAAAGTCTCCGGCCACGCCCCTGACAAAAGCCTCCGGCCGAATGTGACGCCGCCAGGCCTCGTTGACCTGTTCCAGCGTGAGCGAACTCAGGGCTGCATCCACCCTGGCAGACACCGAAAAATCCCGACCCAACTCAAGGTTACTGGCCCAGGCGGTCGCCAACCGGCCGTCATTGGCACGCCCGAGCTGCCTGAAACTCAGCAAGCTGCCCTGGGCAGCGCTCAACTCGGCTTGCGTGAAACCGTCTTTGAGCGAGCGGTCCAATTCCTCCTGGAACGCTTTTTCGACTTTCAATCGATTTTGCGGTGCGAAAATCGCACTGGCCACCCATTGCGAGTTCAAGTCACGTTGCCCCCACTCGATGGCGCTGTAAACGCTGTACGACAAGCCCTCTTGCTCGCGGATGCGGCGCCACAACCTGGCATCGCCACCTCCACCCATGAGGTGATTGGCCATCATCAGCGCCGGGTAATCGGGATGGCTGTCGTTCACGGGCATGCCCAGGCGCACCACCATGGTGGCGTTTTGTTTGTCCGGCGTTTGCAGACTCAAGCTGACCGCAGGCACAGACAAAAGCGGCACCGCAATGGGTGCGCGAGCCTCGTGTGAGCCCCAATCACCAAAAGCCTGGATCAACGCCTGGCGCACCTGCTGCACATCGAAGTCACCAACGATGCCCACACGCGCGTGCGAAGCCGACAGGAAGCGCCGATGGAAGGCCTGCACCTGCGCCAGGTTCACACCGCGCCAATCGGCAGCCATCTCATCGAAGGAGCGAGCGTGGCGCACATCGCCCGCCAGATAAGGGTCACCGTGGCGGGACAGCGCCTCGGCGAGCACGGCTGAGGGTTCCTTGCGTTGAGCCTCGATCGCCGACAACGCTTGCCGGCGAACCTCCTCCAAGCCCTCGGCCGGCAGCAAGGGGCGTCGCAGCATGTCGGCCACCACGGCAATGGCCGCCAGCAAGTGCTCCCGCCTGGACGACAAGGTCACGGCCAACTGCCCTGCCGAAGCGTGAACGCTGACCTCGGTCTGCAGTGCGTCCAGCCGGTCCTGCAGGGCTTGCCTGGACATGGTCTGCGTGCCCTGATCCAGCAGTTCGGCCAGGGCGGCAGGCGCCTCACCCCAGTTGGCCAGCGATTCGGCCGTGCCATGGTGAAAGACCAAGGTGGCCTGCACAGCCTGTGAGCGCGTGGGTTTGGGCAGCAGGGCCACCTTCATGCCTGGCGGCAGGTCGAAGCGCTGCGTGCGGGCATCGATGTTGGCTGGGGTGGCGTCGAAAGGTGCCACGTCATCGGCCGCAGCCTGCGGCTTGAAATCCTTGAGCACCTCGGCCAGGTCAACCCGCGCGGGCGCAGGTGCGCGCACCGGCTGCGCCGTTGGCACGTACTCACCCAGGGTTCGATTGGCTTGCACCAAGTAAGCCGCCGCCACACGCTGCACATCGGCCAGCTTGATGTCGCGCACGCGGTCGCGGGTCAGGAAAAAAAGCCGCCAGTCGCCCTGCGCCACCGACTCGGACAGCGCCACCCCGACGTGCTGCGGATCGGCAAACAAGGCTTGCCAGTCTTTCAACCAACGGGCCTTGGCTCGGGCCAACTCTGCTTCGGTCACGGGCTGGGAAGAGAACGATTCAACGGCCTTGAGCAACGCCTCGCGAGCAGGGCCGACCTCCTGTTCCAGCCCCAGCTGAACGCCGGCGATGAAGAACCCTGGATCGGCCAGCCCTTGAGAAAACGCAAAGGTCGAGGCAGCCAGCCGACGCTCGGTCAGCTGCTTGTGCAAACGACCCGACGGGGTGTCTCCCAAGATCAACGACAGCAAGGCAACCGCCGCGTGATCGGCGTGGGCGCCAGGCATCACGTGGTAACCCGCGTAAAGAAGGGGCACGCCCCCGCTGCGCCGCACGGTGACACTGCGCTCGCCATCCTGGACGGGGTCCAGCGTGTACGGCTCGCGCAAGGGCGCCTTGGGCCTGGCGATGGGGGCAAAAGCCTCTCGGATCCAGGCCAATGTGCGAGGCACATCGAAGCGACCGGACACGATCAAGGTGGCTTTGTCAGGGCGGTAATGGCGGCGATAAAAGGCCTGCAGCTGTGCGATGTCCACGCCCTCGACGTCGGTGCGTGCGCCGATGGTGGACTTGCCGTAGTTGTGCCACTGGTACATCGTCGCCAGCGTCTTTTCTAGCAGGACGCGGCCCGGGCTGTTCTCACCCATCTCCATCTCGTTGCGCACAACGGTCATCTCGCTGTCGAGGTCCTTGCGCGCGATGAAGCTGTTGACCATCGCGTCGGCCTGCCAGTTGAGGTACCAGCGAAGGTTGTCCTCGTTGGCGGCGAAGCTGGCGTAGTAGTTGGTGCGGTCCAGCCAGGTGCTGCCGTTGGCACTGAGGCCGCGATGGGTGAACTCGGCCCACACCTTGGGGTGTTTGGGCGAGCCCTTGAACAGCAGGTGCTCAAGCAGGTGAGCCATGCCGGTTTCACCCAGGCCCTCGTGGCGCGAGCCCACTCGGTAGGTCAGGTTCACGGTGGTGGTGGGCCGCGCAGCATCCGGGATCAGGAGCACCTGCAGGCCATTGGGCAGGCGCCATTCGCTGATGCCTTCTGCCTGGGTCACGGGCAACCAGGAATCGGCAGCCTTGCCCGCATTGGTGACGTGGGCCGATGCCGCGCGAGGGCCCGCTGCAGCCGGTTTGGCGACAGCCACCCCCAGCAGCAAACAGGTTGAGAGGCTGGCAAAAGCCAGGGCCAAAGCAGGCCGCCGCAGCGACCGACCGATCAAGGACCGCATGGCGATGGCAGAGCGCTCAACGCACGTTGGAAGCCGGCACCGCGGGCGCAGCGGGTGCGACCGGCGTCGTTTTCGGCGCGAGCATCACGCGGGTCTTGCCGCCGGTGGTGACCAGGATGACGGCATCCCCGGGCTGAAAGCTCTCGCTGCCCGCAGCTTGGACGATGGCCCGTCGCTCACCGCTGGGCATCTGCAGCAGGATCTCCAGGGCGGACTCGCGGGTGCCCAAGCGCTCGACCGCGTTGCCCACCACGCCACCCACCACGGCCCCCACCACGCCCACGGCGGCGGAAGTCGGGTTGTGGCTGCTGGCCATGCTGCCGCCGATGCCGCCAACAACGGCGCCCGCTGCGGCACCGATGCCGCTTTGAGACCCCTCCACCGTCACCGGCCGCACCCCGAGCACGACGGCGTCGGAGACCTGCGAAAGCCTTTGGGCATAGCCTGGCTTGATGACATCAGGGCTGGTGGTGGAACAGGCGGTCAAGCCCAGGGCCAGGCATGCGCCAGCCAAGGCAAACACCGGACGGGTTGAACGCGAGGAAAGGAAGCGGAAAGCGAAGCGCATGATCAAAACCTGGGTTGGATCGATCTACTTTAGCGCAGCACCTCCACGCGCCGTTGACAGGCGCGTTTCCCAACGTAAAACACCCGAGACAAGCCTCAGTCGTCGATGCCGAGTTCCTGGATCTTGCGCGTGATGGTGTTGCGCCCGATGCCCAGTTTCTGCGCGGCCTCAATGCGGCGCCCACGCGTCAACTCCAGTGCCGTGTGGATGAGTTGGGCCTCGAACTGTCGGGTCAAAGCGTCCCAGACATCGGTCTGACCCGCATTGAGCCGCTCGCGGGCCTCACGCTGCAGATCAGCAAGCCAGCTCGCGCCCGAGTGCGATGCAACCAGGGTCTCCGTGGCGATCACGTCGCCAAAGCCACCCAGGCCCGACGCTGTCGCCGGCGCAACGTCGGCATGCGAGCGAGCAGCATCGGTGAAAGCCGGCGGCGATGCCGGCGCAGACAAGGACACAGGCGCAGGTGCAGGGGCAGCCACGGGCGCCCAATCTGACACCGCAGCGGTGACTTGCTCATGAACGCCTGTCACCCCCCCCTCGAGCAACTCAGGCGGCAGGTCCTTGGTCTCGATGACCTGGGCGGGCGCCATCACCGTCAGCCAGTGGCAGATGTTCTCCAGCTGGCGCACGTTGCCGGGAAAGTCGAAGGTCGCCAGCTTGGCCAGCGCAGGCTCGGAGATGCGCTTGGCCTCGACGCCCAGGTCCTTGGCGCTTTTCTGCAAGAAGAAACGTCCCAGCGTGGGGATGTCTTCGCGGCGCTCGCGCAGCGCGGGCAAGCGCAAGCGGATCACGTTCAGTCGGTGGAAGAGGTCTTCCCGGAAACCACCCAAGCGCACGCGCTCTTCGAGGTTCTGGTGGGTCGCAGCGATGACGCGCACGTTGCTCTTGAGCGGCTGGTGGCCACCCACGCGGTAAAACTGTCCATCCGACAACACGCGCAGCAGGCGGGTCTGCAGGTCGAACGGCATGTCGCCGATTTCGTCGAGGAACAGGGTGCCACCGTCGGCTTGCTCGAAGCGACCACGGCGCATGGTTTGCGCGCCGGTGAAGGCACCGCGCTCATGACCGAACAGCTCGGACTCCAGCAGGTCCTTCGGGATGGCAGCCGTGTTGATGGCCACGAACGGCCCGTTGGCACGCGGGCTGTGCTTGTGCAGGGCCCGAGCGACCAACTCCTTGCCGGAGCCGGACTCACCAGTGATCAGCACCGTGACGTTGCTCTGGCTGAGGCGGCCGATGGCGCGGAAGACGTCCTGCATCGCGGGCGCCTGACCGAGCATCTCGGGCATCTGCGTGACGCGGTCGTCGAGCACCTCTTCGCGCACGCTCTCGTCCACCGCACGACGGATGAGTTCGACCGCCTTGGGCAGGTCAAACGGCTTGGGCAGGTACTCGAAGGCGCCGCCCTGGAAGGCCGAGACGGCGCTGTCCAGATCGGAGTAAGCGGTCATGATGATGACCGGCAGCCCCGGGTGACGGGCCTTGACCTTGCTCAGCAAATCGATGCCGGAGCCACCCGGCATGCGGATGTCGGAGACCAGCACCTGGGGCTCATCGACCTCCAGGGCCGCGAGCACGTCGCGGGGGTTGGTGAAGCTGCGCACCGGCAGCTCCTCGCGGGCCAGTGCCTTTTCAAGCACAAAGCGGATGGATTGGTCGTCGTCAACGATCCAGATGGGTTTCATGCTGGCCTGTGGTTGTCTGCATCATCGGGCGATCCGTCCACCGGGCCAAGGATCATGGCAAGGGGATGAGGATCCTGAACACCGTGCGACCGGGTTCGCTTTCGCATTCGATGGTGCCCTGATGCTGTTGAACGAAGGTTTGTGCCAAGGTCAGGCCCAGTCCGGATCCGCCGTCACGTCCCGACACCAAAGGGTAGAAGACGCGATCGCGGATGGATTCCGGGATGCCCGGGCCGTTGTCCTCGATATGCAAGACCAGTGCCAGTCGGTGCAAGGCGCGGTTGATGGTGACACGCCTGACCACGCGCGTGCGCAACACGATGCGCGCATCGCCCTGCGCGATGCGATCGATCAAGGCTTGCGCTGCGTTGTGCGCGATGTTCAACACGGCCTGGATCAACTGCTCGCGATCACCCCGGAAGTCGGGCAGCGAGGTGTCGTAATCGCGCTGGACCTTCAGGCCTTTGGGGAACTCGGCCAGGATGAGCGAGCGCACCCGCTCGCAGACCTCGTGGATGTTGACGTCACCCACCACGTGCGGGCGGCGATGCGGGGCCAGGAGCCGGTCAACCAGCGATTGCAGGCGGTCGGCCTCGTGGATGATGACCTGGGTGTACTCGGTCAGCGATTTGCTCTCGAGCTCCATCTGCAGCAGCTGCGCCGCGCCCCGGATGCCGCCCAGCGGGTTTTTGATCTCGTGGGCCAGGTTGCGGATGAGCTCCTTGTTAGCCTGCACCTGATCGAGGGCGCGCTCTTCGCGATCCTGGCGGGTCTGCTGCTCGACTTCGACGAGCTCGACCAGCACCAGGCTGCCCTGACCCAATCGCGTGACGATGACCTGCACCGGCAGGGGCTCGCCATGGCCGTGCAGGTGGCGTCGAAGGTCGGTTTGCAGGCGGCTGGTGGCGAACTCGTTGCGAGCCACCGCGGAAACCACGTCGCGCAGCAGGCCGGGCGAGACCACCCAGTCGTAAATGGATTCACGCAGCATGGACTTGCGAGACAGGCCCAGGCCCTCTTCAAAGGCGGAGTTGGCGTAGAGGCAGCGGCCATCAGGAACCACCACGCACACCATCGTGCCCAGGTGGTCGAATGCCTCCAGGCCACCGGGCACCACCGGATCAACGCGGGACACCGCCTGCACGACGTCGGCAGGCGAGAGGGGAACAGCAGTCATCGGGAAATGCCTTGTCTGGTGGCTCGCATCAGCGCTGGCCGAACTTGCCCAGCTCGCGCCGCAAGGCCGCAACGTCCGCCTCCTTGCGGGTGAGCGCGGCCTTCATCTCCTCGATGCGATCGAGGTACTTCTGGTAGTTGCGCTCGTCACCGCGGCGCTCGGGCTGGCCATCGTTGAACTCCTTGCGCAGCGCGGCCAGGGCGTCTTCTTCTTTCTTGAGCTCGGCTTCGAGGATGCGCTTGGCATCGCTGTCGCGGGCCTTTTGGTCGTCGGCGCCGACCTTTTCACCTTGGCCGGACGAAGCGCCGGCCGGCCGAGCAGCATTGCCACGCGGAGCCTGGGACTGGATCACCGTGATCGGTGCACCTTCCAGGGTTTTGCAGCCCTTGTCGCGGGCCTCTTTGGCGCTCAGCGAGTCGGTGTAGAGGTTGCCCGGGCATCGGTAGACGGGCTTTTCCTGGGCCCACACGGCGGCACCAGCGCTCAGGGCGCAGACCAGGGAGATCAGCTTGAGAGACACGTGCAGCGGATTCGTCATCGTCATGCAGTCAGTCGGCGTGCAAGCCGGATGCCTTGCAGTATGCCCGCAAGCGGCGCCCCATGGCAGACAAGGCCGGCACAAACGAAACGAAAGGCACGTCGCCACAACATGGGCAAGGAGCGAGGAACAAGCGAGCAAAAAAAGAGCGGCCGAAGCCGCTCTCTGTTTGCGAACCGCTTGCGCGGATCACAGTGCGTAGTACATGTCGTACTCGACCGGGTGAACGGCCATGCGGAAGCGGGTGACTTCCTGCATCTTCAGGTCGATGTAGGCGTCGATGTAGGAATCAGTGAACACACCACCCTTGGTCAGGAACGCGCGGTCGGCGTCCAGGGCGTCCAGGGCCTGATCCAGGCTGTGGCAGACGGTCGGGATCAGCTTGTCCTCTTCGGGCGGCAGGTGGTACAGGTCCTTCGTGGCGGCTTCGCCCGGATGGATCTTGTTTTCCACGCCGTCCAGACCGGCCATCATCAGGGCCGAGAAGGCCAGGTAGGGGTTGGCCGAGGGATCGGGGAAGCGAGCCTCGATGCGGCGACCCTTGGGGTTCGACACGAACGGGATGCGGATCGAAGCGGAGCGGTTCTTGGCCGAGTAGGCCAGCTTCACCGGGGCTTCGAAGCCAGGCACCAGGCGCTTGTACGAGTTCGTGCCGGGGTTGGTGATGGCGTTCAGGGCACGGGCGTGCTTGATGATGCCGCCGATGTAGTACAGGGCGAACTCGCTCAGGCCGGCGTAGCCGTCGCCAGCGAACAGGTTCTTGCCGTCCTTCCAGATGGACTGGTGAACGTGCATGCCGGAGCCGTTGTCACCAACCAGGGGCTTGGGCATGAACGTGGCGGTCTTGCCGTAGGCGTGAGCCACGTTGGTGATGATGTACTTTTGCAGTTGCAGCCAGTCAGCGCGCTGGGTCAGCGTGGCGAACTTGGTGCCGATTTCCATCTGGCCGGCGTTGGCCACTTCGTGGTGGTGCACTTCCACGGGGATGCCCATCGATTCGAGGATCAGGCACATCTCCGAGCGCATGTCCTGGCCGGAGTCGACCGGGGGCACGGGGAAGTAGCCGCCCTTGACGGTGGGACGGTAGCCGGTGTTGCCGTGCTCGTACTTGGTGCCGGTGTTCCAGGCGCCTTCTTCGGCTTGGATTTCGAAGAAGCAGCCGGACATGTCGTTGCCCCAGCGGATGCCGTCGAACACGAAGAACTCGGGTTCCGGACCGAAGAAAGCGGTGTCGCCCAGGCCCGAGGACTTCAGGTAGGCTTCGGCGCGCTTGGCCAGCGAGCGGGGATCGCGCTCGTAGGGCTTGTGGTCGGTCGGGTCGATGACGTCACAGGTCAGCAGCAGGGTCGGCTCTTCGAAGAAGGGGTCGACGTTGGCGGTGTTGGGGTCCGGCATGAGCAGCATGTCGGAGGCTTCGATGCCCTTCCAGCCAGCGATGGACGAACCGTCGAACGCGTGGCCGGACTCAAACTTGTCTTCATCGAAGTGCGAAACAGGCACGGAGACGTGCTGTTCCTTGCCACGGGTGTCAGTGAAACGGAAGTCAACGAACTTGACGTCGTTGTCCTTCACCAACTTCATCACGACAGCAACGGTCTTCGCCATCAGCATCTCCTGGATAAAGCGCATGA
>CAYJXE010000033.1:0-1007 GCA_964373965.1 uncultured Aquabacterium sp.
CAAGACCTTCAACGACATGGCGCAGGATGTCCTCGGCTCTCTGAACCAGCTTTCGAACTCGATCCGCGGCGGCGGCTTCCTCGACATCCTGACCGGCGTCGTCGGTCTTGGTCTGCAACTCGGCGGCGCGGGACTGTTTGGCAAGAAAGTTGCAGCCAATATCAACCGCGTCCCGGCGTTCGCGAACGGCACGAACTTCGCACCGGGTGGACTGGCGCTGGTTGGCGAGCGTGGGCCTGAGCTGGTGAACTTGCCGCGCGGCTCGCGGGTCACGCCGAACAATGAACTCGGCGGAATGGGCGGCATCGCGCAGATCGTCCCCTCGCCATACTTCGACGTCGTGGTCGATGGCCGCGTCATGCGCGCAGCCCCCGGCATCGCATCCGCCGGCGCATCGGGCGGCCTCGCTCAAATGCGCCGTTCTGGCCAGCGACGCGCCGCATGATCGAACTTCCCGAGGGCGTCGTCCCCAATTCGGTGCAGCCCGCGCTGATCGACTTCGGCAGCGTCCAGCGCCCGCCGCTTGGTGGGCCGTTGCAGCGCGTCAACCGGCTGGGGAACCGTTTTAGGGTGTCGGTGAGCCTTCCCCCTATCCTGAACCGCGATCTAGGCCGTGTCGTCGTCTCTCGGCTGCTACGGGCCAAGACTGAGGGCATCCGCATCGAATGGCAGCTGGTCGGCATCGAACAGGGATCGCCGGGGTCGCCATTGGTCAAGGGCGCTGGTCAGGCTGGCACGTCGCTGCTCTGCGATGGCTTCCGTCTGGGCTACGGCTTCAGCGAGGGGTTCTGGCTATCGATCGCCGTCAGCGGTCAGCACTACCTCCACAACGTCGCCGCGTCCGGCGCAGCGGACGGAACGGGGGAAGCGACGCTCACCCTGACCCCGCCCTTGCGCGTCTCGCCCGCCGATAACAGCCCTGTCCATCTGGCCAAGCCGATGATCGAAGGGCTGGTGATGGGCGACGAATGGGCGTGGGAATATAGCCTCGCGCATCACGTCGGCAT
>CAYJXE010000033.1:1107-47567 GCA_964373965.1 uncultured Aquabacterium sp.
GCGGAGGATAAGGAATCGGGAAAGGCACCAGCGGCCCGCCCCCGTCGTGGGAAGAACTCTGGCAGCAATGGTGCGAAGCAGGACTAGAGCCTGCCGCATTTTGGAAAGCTACCCCGCGCACGTTCAAACTGATCGTCGGGGCAAGGCTCAAAGCTTCATTCGATCAGGCGCTCTCGATCGGCTGGCAAACCGAACGGTTCCGACGCGAGGGCAAGAACATGAAGCAGCTTTCGGATCATCTGAAGGCGCCCGTTCCTGAGCCGGTGCGCGTCGAGACAGGCGCGCAGGATCTTCGCGCGATGATCAGCGGCCGCATGCAACGACAGAAGGTTAAGGCTACTTCCCTTTAAGCCATTCAGGTTCCGGGATGTAGCCTGACCCCGAGCACAGGGTTTCATAAACGATAACGCTATCGCGCGGCCCGATTATCCGCAGCTTGCCTTGGAAGAAATAGAACGGCCGCCATCCGACGTAGCCGCCCATGCTGTTTTTTGAGTTTACAAAGCTGCAATAGACGTTGGCGTCGAGCCGTTGCTGCTCCCAGCGCCAACGAGCCGATGGGCCGTCAAGAAGAACAACGTCGGCTTGGCGGACGATCTCAGCCTTGTCTGCGGCAGAGATTGGCTTTGGCGTGAAGGCCGCCTTGGGTTCGGCGGCCAGCGCCATTGCCATTAAAAGTGAGAGCATCGCCAATCCTTCATTGCAAGAAAGCGGGGATTCGCTAACTTAAGCGGATCGAACGGTGCTGGAAACACCGTCCGATCCTGACCACGACGATGAGGTGACATCGCAATGGCTACCGCGCCAATACACGCGACCAAACTGTGCGCCAAGTGCGGGGAACATTTACCGGAAACGACCGAGTTCTTTTTCAGGGACTATCGAAATTCTGGTTTCATACCGACATGCAAAGAGTGCCGGAAAGCCTACAGCCGCAAAAGGTATGCCGAGAATATTGTAGCGCCGCGCGAGCAGGCAAGGGAGGCGGTGCCTGAGGGAGAGAAAAGGTGCCGCGATTGCCGCGCCCTTAAGCCCGTTGCGGAATTTTTTCCCGCTCGCGAGTGCCGGTTGGGTGTGAGGCCAGAGTGCCGGGTTTGCACCATCGACCAGCAGCAAAAGAAGAGACGCGAAAATGCGCCTCCCACGAAATTCAAGCGAAAAACCCCAAAGGGAGGCAAGACAAGATTTCGCTGCCCGCGGTGCATGATCCGCAAGCCAGCAACACCAGCATTCTTCTATATCGAGACGCAGAGGACGGGCGGGCTTTCCCCTTGGTGCAAGCCGTGCTCCCGAGCCTATGCGAATGTTCTCAATAAGCGACCCGACCAGCGCAGGAAGCGCAGGTCGATCAAACTAAACCGGCAAGCGAATATGCGCGGGGCTTCTGGCTATGTCAGTCCCGCCATCATCGATGCTATGATGATCGAGCAAAATGGCCGCTGCCATTGGTGCGACGTCAACCTTTCAGATTATCACGTTGACCACGTTATCCCTGTCAGCCGGGGCGGCGCGCACGAGCGCGGCAATCTCGTTCTGGCCTGCCCGACCTGCAACCTGACCAAAAGCAACAAGATGCCGTGGGAATGGCGTCCCCACCAATTCCATCCCCCAACATAATCGAACATAGAGGAGGCGCGCGTGGCTCTAAGCGATGTTATTGCTAGACTTTCTGTGTCGCTTAACCTCGAAACAGCCGCGTTTGAAAAGGGGACGCGCCGCGCAACGAAGGAGATGTCCGCCTTCGAAAAGAACATGTCTCGGGCTTCCAAAGCTGTCGGTTCGGCGTTCACCGCATTGCTTGGCGCATTCGCGGTTGACCAGATCATCGGAGCGGCAAAGCGGTCCCTAGACTTCGCGGCATCGCTTGGGGAGGTGGCGACCCAATTAGGTCTGACGACACGCGAATTGCAAGAGTATCGTTTTGCCGCGACCCAGACCGGGATTGAGCAAAGCGAGATGGAAAAGGGTCTCGCGAAATTATCGCGGACCATCGGCGAAGCGGCGGGCGGAAATGAAAAAGCTGCCGCCATGTTCGACCGTCTCGGAATTTCGATCCGCGATTCCAATGGCAACGTCCGTGCGGCTGGCGACATCCTGCCAGAAATTGCCGACGCCTACACCAAGCTTGGCAGCGCCGCCGAACAGTCGGCCCTTTCCGCCGAGGTGTTTGGGAGCAAACTCGGCCAGAAGCTCAACCCGCTTTTAGCCGAGGGCGCGAAGGGCATCGCAGCCTATCGCGAGGAAGCAAATCAGCTCGGCTTGGTCATCGACGAGGCGATGATCAAAAACGCTGATGAAGCATCAGACACGATCACCAAGCTCGAAAATTTCATCAGCATGAAATTCACCAGCACGGTCGCGCAAAACTCGGCAGCGATTGGCAAGCTGGCGAACGACCTGATTGATCTGGTGTCGGCCATAAGCAGGGTCGCCGATCAGTGGCGTTATCTGCAACTGCAAATGCAGAAGGTTGATATTTGGACGCAGCCGCTTGGCAGCGCCAGCCTGCAATCCCGTATGAGCGACTCGGCGTCAGTCGATCGTCAGATGGGGATGATGGACGGCAGCACACAGAAAGCCGCTCTCTCGCGCTCTCGCAACCGAGCACTTCGTCGGCAGCGGTCTGACGCCATTGCTCCCCTCCTGCCCGCCGAGTGGGTCGCAGGGACGTTAGTGGGTGGCAATGTCGGTCGATCGATCAAGGGCGGCGAGGCGAGCAATCCTCAGATGTCGCCATGGGCGCAACAATTCATGCTCGGCGGAAAGCAAAAAGCCGTCGGCGCCAACGCTTTCGGCGGCGGGTTCGGAAACTTCGACCCCGGTCAAGGCACGTCCGGCTGGATGCGTATGGCCGCCGCGGCCAACGACATGGCCAAGCCGGTCGCGACGATCGACACGCTAATGACGCGCATGGCGTTGCAGACTGGCGTCCGCATGGTCGCCAACTTCCGCGACGCTGCGATTGATGCGGACCAGATCGCCCGCTCTGCCCAGAACATTATCGATCGCCTGTTCCCCGACGAAGCGCGCACCCGCCAGTACATCGACGACCTTGCGATCCTGAAACTGCAATATGGCGGCACCGCTGAGAACGCTGCCAAACTTGCCGAGGCCGAAAAGCGCCTGCGCAACGAATGGATTATGAGCACCCCGGCTGTCGAAGGGCTGTCGAAGGGCTTTGGCAAATATATGCAGGCCGCGAACGATGCGACCCGCGTCAGTGAAACGACGACGGTCCGTATCGCGCGCACCTTCAACGACATGGCGCAGGACGTGCTGGGCTCGCTGAACCAGCTTTCGAACTCGATCCGCGGCGGCGGCTTCCTCGACATCCTGACTGGCGTGGTCGGACTTGGCCTGCAACTCGGCGGCGCGGGGCTGTTCGGCAAGAAGGTCGCGGCCAACATCAATCGCGTCCCGGCGTTCGCTAACGGCACCAGCTTCGCACCGGGCGGGCTGGCGCTGGTGGGCGAGCGCGGGCCTGAACTGGTGAACTTGCCGCGCGGCTCGCGGGTCACGCCGAACAATGAACTCGGCGGCATGGGCGGCATCGCCCAGATCGTCCCGTCCCCATACTTCGACGTCGTGGTTGATGGCCGTGTCATGCGCGCAGCCCCCGGCATCGCATCCGCTGGCGCATCGGGCGGCCTCGCTCAGATGCGCCGTTCTGGCCAGCGGCGCGTCGCATGATTGAACTCCCCGAGGGAATCGTCCCCAATTCGGTGCAGCCCGCGCTGATCGACTTTGGCAGCGTTCAGCGCCCGCCGCTTGGTGGACCGTTGCAGCGCGTCAACCGGCTGGGGAACCGCTTCAGGGTGTCGGTGGGCCTTCCCCCTATCCTGAACCGCGATCTGGGCCGCGTGGTCGTCTCTCGGCTCCTGCGCGCCAAGACCGAGGGCATCCGCATCGAATGGCAGCTGGTCGGCATCGAACAGGGGTCACCGGGTGCGCCGCTGGTCAAGGGTGCAGGGCAGGCTGGCACGTCGTTGCACTGCGATGGGTTCCGGCTGGGCTACGGGTTCAGCGAGGGCTTCTGGCTGTCGATCGCCGTCAGTGGCCAGCACTACCTCCACAACGTCGCGGCATCGGGCGCCGCGGACGGATCGGGGGAAGCGACATTGACGCTTACCCCGCCCCTTCGCGTCTCGCCCGCCGATAACAGCCCGGTCCATTTGCAGAAACCGATGATCGAAGGTTTGGTGATGGGCGACGAATGGGCGTGGGAATATAGCCTCGCGCATCACGTCGGCATCAGCTTTGATATCGAGGAAGCGGCCTGATGGACATCGTGACGCTGGCCGGACTGGTTAAGATCGAACTGCCCGACGTCACCCTGCGCCTATGCGACGGCGCGTTCGTCATTTGGGGTAGCGAAACCTTCACGGCGAGCGATCCCGACTTTGGCACGATCGGCAGCATGGAGCCGGTCGACGAAGGCGTGGGCGATGAAATCCCGGCGCTGCGAATGAACTTCCTGCCCAACTCGACGGCAGCCGCGGCTGAACTTTCGAAGCCAGAATATCAGGGATGCCGGGTTCGCATGTGGATCGCCGAGGTGGACATCGACAACTACGAAGTCGTCGGCGACCCCAGTCTAGAATTTGACGGCCAAGTCGATACCACCGACCTTGTGATCGACCGCGGCACACGCGAACTCGAAATGGACATCGTCTCGGCTGCCGAGCGCCTGTTCCTGATCAACGAGGGAAACACCCTTTCGCCGCGCTTTCACAAGTCGCTCTATCCCGGCGAGCTCGGTCAGGACAATGCGATCGGGGTTGGCGTCGGTGTCGCATGGGGAACCGCGTTGCCCGCTCAGACCTATGGCCCCGGTTACGGCGGCAGCGGTGATGGAGGCGGCGGCGGGGGTGGCCGGTTCTTGAATAACGAGATGATGAAATGAACCTCGCTGAGCGGGCGGCAGCGACACAAAAAACCTTCGACAAATTCAAGGGCAAGCCGTTCGCGTGGAAAGATGCGTCGTGCGCGCACCTGCTGCGGACGCATCTGCGGAACATGAAACACAAGCCGCCAAAGATGCCCGCGTTTCGGTCGGCCGTCGGGGCAAAGCGAGCACTGAAGGAAATGGGCGCCGACGATCTGGTGGGCCTGCTCAACGGCCTCGGGCTGATGGAAATCGCGCCCGCCAAGATGCTGGTCGGCGATCTGGCTGTTCTACCCGGTGACGACGGCGTGTTCGATGCGATCGTCGTGTCGGCGGGCAATGGAAAATTCATGGGCTGGCACGGTGCGAGCGAGGGGCTTCAGATGATGATGGACGTCATGCCCCACATCAAAGCGGCGTTCCGCGTATGAGCAGGGTGCTGAAGGTTGTTGGCACGATTGCGGGCGTCGTCGCGATCAGTCTCGCTATCCCCGGTGTAGGAACGGCGCTTGGCCTCTCGGCTGCGGGCGCGACGACTGTAGCAGCCGCAGCTGGCGCCGTTTCAGCTATCGCAATGGCTGGCGCTCAGGCGCTTGCGAAACGACCGCCCGCTCAAGGCTCTGTTACCCAGATCACCATCGACACGAACTCCGCGACCCCCTGCATCCTTGGCCGGTCATATTTCGGCGGCGTCCTGCGCCATGACGTTGGCTATGGCGGCAAGGTCGGAAAAGTCCAAAATCCGTACCGCTCAATGGTCATCGTCTATTCGATCGGCATCGTGCAGGCCTTGGTCGCGCAATATGCCGACTTCCTGCCGGTGTCATTCTCTGGCGGTGCAGCGACCGGCTATTACGCGGGCTTCATGTATGCCGACAGTCAGGTCGGCGCGTCGCCGGAATCGTCCGCGCTCTCCCCGCAATGGGGATCGATGCCGGGATGGGGGTCGTCGTACAAACTATCTGGGAAAGCGGCGATCCTCTGGGGTTTGCGCTTTGATAAAGATGGCAAGATATTCACTGCGGGCGTCCCACAGCTCGGCGCCGTGTGGGATGGCGTCATGGCCTATGACCCGACGCAGGACAGCACCCGTCCCGGTGGATCGGGTTCGCATCGCATCGACGACGAATCGACGTGGGAGTATAGCGAAAACCCCCGCGACCACGCGCTGAGCTACATCTATGGGCGCTATGTCGCCGGCAAGAAGGTGTTCGGCATCGGATTGGCCGAGGATGCAATCGACATCGCAGCCTTCACCGCGTGGGGCAACGTCTGCGAAGCGAACGGATGGAAGGTCGGCGGCGTCATCTTTGAACCGGGCGATCGGTGGGCCAACCTGAAGCGCATCATGGCTGCGGGTTCGGCTGAACCCATCTTTGCGGGTGGCGTCCTGTCGGTCAAATATGACGCGCCGCGCGTGTCGCTGGTGACGATCACGCCCGACGACTATTCTGACGGCGCCTATCGCACCAAGGGGATGCAGACGTGGCGCGACCGCATCAACACGATCGTCCCGAAATACCGCTCGGCTGATCACAAGTGGGAATATGTCGAAAGCGATGCCGTCACCGATGCCGGTTATCTGACCGAGGACGGCGAGGAAAAGATCGACACCTATCAGATCGACCTTTGCCAGGATAAAGACCAGGCCGCGCAACTGGCGACCTATAAGCTGGTCAACGGGCGCGAGATGTTCCCGATCGAGCGCAACCTGAAACCCGAGTTTCGCTTCTATCGCCCCGGCGACATGGTGACGATCGACGACCCTGAGGGCGGCTTGAACGAACAGGATTGCGTCATCGTGCGCCGGTCGATCGATCCGCAGACGCTGGCCGTCCGGTGGGTGCTTATGTCGGAAACGACGGACAAGCATGATTTCGCATTGGGGCAGACCGGCACCGCCCCGCCGACGCCGACTCTGCTGGATCCTGCCGACCGCGACGATGTGGCGGGCGTGAACAACTCGCCCCCCGGCTATAACCTGACCCTGATCCAGACGAGCTATATTTCGGGCGTTGCGGGCGTCACGCTGACCTCGTCCGATGTCGGCACGACAGCAAATATCGTCGCGGCCTCGCATGATCGCGTTTACCCCGACAAGACGGTGGCCGTGACTGGCGCTACCGTTGGAACGACCTTCGCCTTCGGGACGGGTTACTATGTCTATTATGACGACCCCGATCGCGCAGGCGGTGCCGTGACATTCGTTGCCACGACTGACCCGCTGGTTGCCGCGGCGAGCGACAGCAACCCTGATCGGCACTTTGTGGGCTTCGTTACCACCGCGACCGACGGCGGCGCGGACACTGGCGGCGGGGGGGGCACACCTCCCGGATGGAACAACGACGGACCAATCCCCTAAGATCAAAGGATAAATGAATGGCAGTTCCTTCGGACTGGCGCCGCTTCGTCGAGGCGGCGGGCGGCGCATATTGGGAAATCACGGTCAACAATGATGAGCCCTTTAGCCGGACGATCACATACAAGAACGTCAACCTGACTGCTGCGACTTTCGAGGGCGGGGTTCGAGCCGCGTTCGAAGAATCCAGCACGGTCCTCCGGGTCTTTACCTTCGGGACACCGGCGCTGGTCGGGGCCGATACACTGGTCACTTTCTCGATCACCGAAGCGAACATTGAAGCCTTGCGCAATGGTGCAGACGCGGGGGCGATCGAACAGCTTTTCCACAACATCAAATGCACACCGTCGGGCGGGTCAAAGGCGACCCACTTCGCCGGTCCGTTTAATTTGCAAGGGGCATAGACATGGCGGACATGACAGCGATTATCGGGCGTCCGCCTGTCGAAGTTCGCTTTGGCGAGAACACCGAAGCCGCTGCGGCATATGCAGCCGCCGCCGAAGAAGCCGCCGCCCAGATCGTCGATTACCATACCTTCGATCACACATGGACCGGCATCCAGAGCTTTTCGCAGGACATCGTTCTCGGGGTCGGCTCGGTCGGACGCGATTCCGACGGCAATCATCGCTTCGGCTATCTCGCGGTCAATCCGTCAACAACAGGTTCGGACAACATCGGGATCGGGGACAGCACACTCCTTGCGCTAACAACCGGTCTTCGCAATGTCGCGGTCGGAAAGAACTCAGGCGAACGCATTACCACGGGTCAATATAATCTAGTCGCTGGGTATGCCGGTCGCTTCATTACCTCTGGCAACTTTAACGTCTTCCTTGGTCCCGCCGCGGGCGATGGCATCACCACCACATCAAAAAATGTCGCTATCGGTCCGAACGCGATGGAGACTGCTACAGGCCTCACTAGCTGCGTAGCGATCGGGGATTCTGCGCTTCGGGCAGCAACGGGCCTGCTTGGTGTCACAGCCATCGGGTTTAGTGCCGGTTTCAGCCTGACAAGCGGCGCGGGCTTTACCGGCATCGGACACAATGCGGGTGCGGCAACGACGACGGGTCAACTCAATACCGCGATGGGCATCGAATCACTCGTCGCCAATGTGACCGGCAGCGAGAATAGCGCGTTCGGAGCGTATTCCCTCGATGCGAATGAGGGCAGTCGCAATACCGGCATCGGTTTCAACGCCGGCTATCGGCAGAAATTGGGCAACGACAACCTCTTTGCCGGTTACCGCGCCGGACGGGGTGAAGATGTCGGCGCAGGACCGACCTATTACGACGCAAGCCGCATCACCGCGGTCGGCGTCGAGGCGATGCGTCTTGGCGTCATAGACGGGGCCGATGACAATACCGCGGTCGGCTACCGCGCTGGCTATAACGTCACCGACGGCGCTGGAAATACGCTCATCGGCAGCGGCGCCGGGTCCAATCTGACGACCGGCGACGAGAATATCGTCATCGGCAAGGACCGGCAGGCCGACAGCAACACCATCAACAACCAGATCAACATCGGCGGGCGCTTCTTCCACGACCGGGTTAGGCTGCTCGAACGCTCGGCTGATCCTGACGAGCCGACCGAGGGCAATTGCATCGTCTGGATGGGCGACGGAACCGGCAAGGGCGACGACGGGGATGTGATGATCGCGTCTAAGGCTGGCGGCGTGACCAAGTGGGCGGTTCTGTTCGATCATAGCGCGGGGACGGCTTGGTGACCGGTCAACAAATCGCCGAAGCCCTGTTCTGGTGCGTGGGCGTCCCCGGTCTGGGTGGGCTGCTCGTCTATGGCTGGCTGCGGTGGGATAACTGGCGGAGCATCGGATGATGGGCGACCCTTCGGACATCCAAGAAAGGCAAAGACCATGAAGAAAAGAGATTCTCTGGACCGGATTGCCGACGCGCTGGAATGGCGCAACTATTGGGACTGGTTCAACGCCCAACCGCAGACGCGCGACGAAGGCACTGGCCCGCCGCCCCCACCCCCTCCGCCGCCCCAGAATGATGATCCCATCGGAGGCGGCTGATGAACGGCGAGGCTTATGCAATCGCGGCGCTACTATACCCGGTTCTCTTGACGGCGACGATCGCTGTCGGGGTCTTGGGGTATATCGTCAACCGCGACGGGACAAGGCGGGTGGGCATGGTCATGGTCACATGCCAGCTCGTATTGCTGAGCCTCGCCGCTTCGGCTGGAACGATGGGGATTGAATCGACGCCGCGGGCGCACCTGATCAGCATGGTTCTGGTCAACGGGCTTTGCGCTGTGCCGCTGTTGATCCGCCCGCCTGCGCCGCCGCCCAAATTACAGCGAATTGTCGCGGGCATGTTCCTGGGGTCTGCCCTGATGAACGCGCTGTTTTCCCTTGTTGAGCAGACGCCTTCCATAGTGGCGCTGCACTGGTTTTCGTCGGCAGCAATCGACGCACTGATGATTGTTACGCTCGGGGGATTCTGCGGTGGATTGGTTGGTAAGCATATTGCTGATTGGCTTCGCAGTGATGCTCATAGCGCATCTGGTGCCAGAGATCCTCGATGACGGAGGAGACGAAGAAGGGCGAGTGGAAAAGAGACTTGGCTCTAGGCGTGACGCTGGCGATCAGCGCGGGGTCGGCCACGATGACGGTGATTGACCGGACGACTGGCAGCGCGAAGTCTGCCGAGCAGCTTGATAACCGTCTGGTCCGTGTCGAGGACTTGGTAAACGAACATCATGCAATGCTTAAAGGCCGTGGCCGGTGGGTCAACGACGCCAGCAACCAGCTTAATTTCCTGTGCCACAGCACCCCCGAGTGTCGGACGATTTACGCGCCGATCAACGTCCCTGATTAGGAGGTAGCATGAACCTGCGCGATCTACAGCTATGGCTCAACGCCCACGGCGCCAGCCTTGTCGTTGACGGGCGTCCCGGCCCTGCCACCCGCTCGGCAATCCTCAACGTGTTCGTCAACAAAGACGCGCCCGCTGTCACCTCTGCCGACATCAACCAGATCGCGGCGCGGCTCGGCGGAACGCCCCGGCAAGTCGCTGCGGTCGCCAAGGTCGAAAGCGCGGGCGGTGGCTGGGATGATGCCGGTCGGCTGAAATGCCTGTTCGAGCGCCACTACGCTTGGCGCCGGTTGCAGGTCGTCATTCCGTTCCTGTCGAACCCGACACCGGGCGGCTACACCGTGGACGCTGACCGGGATGGCGTGAACGATAGCTGGGAGAAGGTGGCAGACCTTGCCATGCGCTCGCCGGTCGCTGCTTTTGAAAGCGCGTCATGGGGGCGTTTCCAGATAATGGGCGCCCATGCCAAGTCGCTCGGCTATGCCAACGCTATCGAGTTCGTCTGGGCATTGAGCCGGTCGGAGCGGGCGCACTATGACGCGCTCGCCAGTTTCATTGAGGTCAACGGCGGCGTGTCCAAGTTCCGTGCCCTCTCGACCATCTGGCAGCACAATACGCCGTTCGCCAGATTTTATAATGGGGCGGGACAGAAGGGTTATGACCGCAAGTTAGCGGAGTCGATGCGATGACCAAGTGGCAAGCCTTCTGGGTCCGCATCTTGTCACCACAGACAGCGCGCTTTGTTCTCGCCCTGATAGCTCTCGCAATGGCTCAGTACGCCATGCACATGCTCATGGGTAATGAGATCAAGGTGACGAACCGGGACGCGCTTATGCTGGCGCTGGGCATTGTCCTGGGCCTCTCCAAGGATGCGTTCGGCTATTATTTCGGCAGCACGGCGCGCGGCGACGAACGCCCCGCAGACGTCCGCGTGACCAACCCGCCGAACGATCCTGTTCCGACTATCGACGAAGGGAAGTTGTGATGATCAGCATCCTAGCCACCCTGCTCATGACCCGCGCCAACCTAGGCCCAAAGCTGGCGAAGGCAGGGGCGTGGGCGATCATGCTGCTGGTGGCTGCTCTGGCGCTCTGGTGGGCCTACAATCACGCCTACAGCAATGGGAGGCATGACGAGCGCGCCCGATGGGAAGCCGCGAGCGCCAAGGTCATCGAAGCCGATGCGGAAGCCGATACCGTCGCACTCGAAACGGCTGCGACCACGAAAGGACAAATCGACGATGGGAATGAACGCGCGAAAGCTGCCGCTGCTGGCAGTTCTGATCCTCTCGACGCCATCGCTCGCCGGTTGCGAGAAGAAGGTGATAGCGGTAGCCGTTAAGCCGCCGTCCGCGCTGTTGACCTGTGCTGGCGAGCCGCTGGCGCCGATCCTACCGCCGCCCGGTATCGAGCGCGACCGGATTGTTGGCGACTGGCTGCTGGCGTTTCGCGCCGCTTGGGGCGATTGCAGTGCCAAAATCGCCGGGGTCAAAAGCTGGGCTGACGCTCTACCCGACTGACCAACCGAACATCGCTGGGGCGCATGGGGCGCGGTGGTCTATGGGCTGCCGCGCCTATTTGCGTTTGGGGCTAGCGATTCCGTGTGTTTTGTGGCATGAAGTGAGGGCGCGGCGGGGCGAGCATTCCCCGTAAGCAAGAGCCGGTGGCGCACTAATGCCGCGTGAGCCGGTTAGTCGGGCGAAAGTAGCCAGCGAGGCGGCTGGTGGCGCCACAAGCGTCCCGATTACGGAAACCCGCGCACGGCGGCGAGTTAGGACAGGGGGTTCCCGGTCGGCTCGCCGCCTCACCTGATCACCCCAAGCGCCATCAAGACCGCCACCACCCCACCAACAACCGCTACGGCTATCATGGCATAGGATATGCGGGTGCCGTGGCGGATGTAGCGGTTCATGTTTCACCATCTCCCTTCGTGGCAGCGGTAAGGGCGGCGCGGGCATGTGCGGTGCGTTTCCGCCAGCCACGGTGCATCAGCGATACACGCGGCTCGCCAGACAGCACGTCCACATATTCCCGCCGCTCATCGACTGGCCACTTCTCCCATTCGTGATGCTCGTACAGCGTATCAGGGTCGAGGTCAGATTGCCGGTAGATCGCGCGCGCTGCCGCCTCAATCACACCATCGCTGGCAAGGTAAGCGCGGACGGCGTTGGCGACCCGCTCGGCGTTGCCTGAACTACCGGGGCGTGGTGGCCCATCAACGCAATCGCGCAGTTCCTGTTCGATCACCTGTCGCAGCTCATCCATTGCCATCACCCCGGCTGAGCAGGGCGCTGGCAATATCCGCAGCGGTCATCCCGAACCACTCGGTATCGCGGTGAATGCCGGACATCCTGATTTGCTCAAGTCCGGTCCGCAACGCAGCCACTTCCGCCTCAAGGCTGGCAATGTGGTCGGCGGCTTGGGAGATTGTAAGCGCGTTGATTTCTGGGAAGTGTAGACGGCTCTTTCCATCCCAATCGCGCAGTTCAAACCGCAGCCGTTCGATCAGGTCACTCGCCATTGCTGTTCTCCTGAATGTGGTCGCCGCGCTCGATTGCTTCCGCGTAGAACAGCGGCGACTTGCCGAACGGGCAACGCTCGTGATCCCGCAGCCACTCCACCACCCGACGCTCTGCCGCTTCCCGGTGGGAGGCGAAGGCTTGGACGAGACTAAGGCTGTCCATCTTTCCCGACAATAGCCGCTCGCGCCCGTCGCCTTGAAGCATGGCTCCGACATGCACGTCTGCTGCAAGTCTATCTCCCTGCGTCACCTTGACCTGTGAGGGGGTCTGCTCACTGGCGCGATCATTGGCCGTGGCTTCCAGTAAGGGCAGTCTGTCTTGCGGCGCAGTTTTTCATCCGTGGCGATGTCGCACCCCGGCGCGCCTTCGCCGGTGTCTAGAACGCACCTGCGATCATTGTGGCCGACGGGCGTGTCATCGACGTCGGGGTGGCAGCACACTTCAATTTCGCCGCTCCCGCTGCACTTGACGCGCATCCGCCCGATCAGCCCCCGGATGTTGTCGTTCATTGGGATGGTCCTTTGAGGGCGCGGGGTCGTTCGTCGAAACGAGCGCACACGCTTTGCACAATCTCATAGTCGGCAAGGTGCCTGCCATCGAGCATCTGATGATAGCCACCATCGGTCATGTCGAGGTGGCTAAAGAACATCGCGTGGCACCCATCCTTGAACGTGCGGGTGCGGACGGCCTGCTTGTACATATAGTGCCGCTTGCGCCGCAGGGCTGCCGTGAAGTGATAGACCTTCACGATGTCGCCAAGCATGATCTGCCGACCGTTCTTGTCGTATATGCGCGCCTCCTGCACAGGCCCGCTCTCTTGACGGTTATCCATGTTGGTCTCCTTTGGTGTTGGTGGGGGTAGCCAGAATACCGAGACCGTTCGAAGCGGCGCGATGCAGGGCCGCAACGCCACGCTCACCGACCGCCCAAAGACACGTCCCGTTCGACGGCATCTTGCCTTCGCTGCCATCGGGGCGGAGGAAGCGGATCTTCGGCGTGAACATCGCGATGTCAGTCCGCGGCCATGCCGAGCGGAACCACGGCGCCGATGTCCGATCCGGTGTCAGCGCAATGCCGTCGCCATGCGCGAAAAACTTGTCCAGCCACGGTGCGAGGCTGTTGCGCCCACCGAACGGCGGATTCATCCAGACGAAGCCCGTCCACTCGGTTTCGAGCGACCCCTTCCAAAGCCACTGCCGCGCGTTGATGTGGGCCGGGATTAGCATCGGTGCGGCGACGTCCATGTCGAAGCGCGGATTGCCCAACGCATCGAAAACATGCTTCGGCGTGTACCAGTGATCGGACTTGCCGACTGTTTCCCAATGGCTCACCGCCACCCTCCCACGGTATCGGGGCGGGGATCTGAATTAGTCATGGGGTTGGCTCCTGGGTGTGATAATCGCCAACATGGGCGAGAAAGATCGCCATGCCCTCAGAGTAGCCCAAGCTGGACAGGGTCTCTGTAACCAACTGGTCGAGCAACTGGTGCGCGCGGTGGCCGCTGTGCTGCCCAACGATTGCGCTGCATCTTTCGGCAAAGTCGGTGGGTGAAATTACCGGCTTCAAGCCGGTCAGCGTATCGGGCGCGGCCTGCATAGTTGTCGCCTTCCTCGTCATAGCGATGTCCGTTCTGCGCTAGGCTGGTGCTGTCCACGCTGATGAAGGGGAATTGCCGCGCAACCAGCGTCCCGCGCAGCATATGCAGTGGGTGCCACGTATTGCCCATCAACTTGGCAACCTCCTCCATTCTGCGAAAATACGCCTCGCAGCCAACCGGCTCCTTTTTCGGGTCGCCGATCCATCCGATGCAGACCCGCGAATATCGGTCGCACAGTCGCGCCAGTCGCTCTATCGGCCCGTCCATATGCCAGACTGGCGCTCCCCGATCCCCGAACGGCCAATCGTTCAGTAGCCCGTCGTTGAGCTGGGACGGTGCTGCTGGACTGTCGGGCATGATCGCCCATCGCCCCGGCGTGAATAGAACAGGCTCCAGCCAATCGTAATAGGCCTGCCACCAGACTTGACGGTCGGCCTCGTCCCATTCCTTCCCGGCGCGCAACGCAGCCATCCAGAAGCTGAACGCCCCATGGTCGAAACATGGCCTGCGGACAAACAGCCGTCACCGCCTCCAAATTGTCGGGACGGTAGAATGAAACGCAAGCCGCGCGACCCGGCATGATCGCGTCAAACGCCGCGCGCGGGGTCAGCGGGGTGCCGTGGTAGCAGACAGGCTCCCGCCACCCTCCCACGGTATCGGCATCTGAATTAGTCATGGGGTTGGTCATGCTGCGGCCTTTCTCGATTGCAGGTGCGCCATCAATTGCTCACCAATGTATCGCGTGAACGCTGGCGGGATCGCGTTGTTCAGGTCGCCGGTAACGCCGGCCTTTCTCGAAGCCCCGCCGCATTGCGGTATCCATGGCGTGTCCTGCGCCGCGCGATGCTCGACTGCGCTGCGCCCCTTGCCTGACCACGGATTGTAAACGTCCGAATGATCGCAATCGGGCAGGAGCGAAAAAACCGGGAAGCTGCATTCAAACTGGCGGTGCTTGATAATCCGCAGGCCGAACATGGTCCCGCACAAAACCAGGTCTGCGCGCATCGGTGCGCCGATGACGTTCTCAATGACGTAGGGGATGCCGGTTGCTGCCAGCTTGTCGCGTGTCGGGCCTAGCAAGTCTGGATGCTCGATATGATTGACGCGCTTGCGACCCCAATTCGCGGCCTTGCGCGTATAGGCTTGGCATGGCGGGCTGGCATGGATCGCGTCGAACGAGCGGACGAATGACGGGTCTAGGTCGAGGCAGTCCGCTTGGATGAACTGCTCACCACAATAATTTGGCTGGCGGTTTATATCGACACCGACAACTTCAAAGCCCGCCCTCTGGTAGCCTTTGGCGGCTCCGCCAGCGCCGCAATAAAGATCAAGCAGGCGGGGGCGCCCTTGCAAGGCGGAGTCTGAGCGTCCAATTAAGTCAGCAGCCATGCGATGTCACCTCATCGTTTGGTAGGGCCGGGATGCTGTTAGCGCAGCGTTTCGGCCCGTTTTGGTTTTTCCAGTCACCACGTAAGTATTTGGCGTTGTTGACGGTGTTTTTCCGCCGTAACCCGCTTGAAACCTCGCGATTGTTGAATTTTACATTAACCGACAGTTGAACGCAACGATTAAAACACGGGGCTTTCAGAGGCGCTTTGCAGATGTTTTCAAGAGTCACGCTACGTTCTCCCACTTAAGAACCGCCGCCGCAGACAGCTTTCCTTGGTCGCGCAGTTTGGCGTAATATTCGACCATCTGGAATGACTGCCCCGATATGGACGCGGTTTCGGCCACCGAGCAGCCAGCTTCCAACAAAGCGATAACGGCGTTCTTGCGCAGCCCATGCGGCACAAGGTCCAGCCCCATCGCCGCGCAATGCTTCTTGAGCGCGATGCGGATAGGCTGGGCGCCGATGCTATGCCCCTCGACGGTGGTCAGGATCGTAATCGCCCGCTTGGGAGCCTTCGCCAGTTCGGCAGCCAGTTTGCTATGGATATGAATCCGCAGATCCTTGCCGGTCTTTTGCTGGCGGATATACAGAACGCCGTCGCGAATATCTGACCAGCGCATGTTGACCACGTCGCCAATGCGCTGCGCCGTGTAGTAGAGCAGGTGCGTGGCGAGCCTAACGCGGTCGTTGTCGCTTTCCAGCGCGGCCAACAGGATATGTTCAGGCCAAGGCTTATGCTCGCCTACCTCCATCTGCTTCACGTCGCACGTTGGATTGCAGGTGCCAGGAACAAACTGGCGGGTAGCATCGCGCGCCCATGAATAGACCGCGCCGACCACGGCCAGCACCAGATTGGCGGTGGCGGGCTTGTCGCCTAGCTTCGCCATCATAAGCGCCACGTCGCGCGATTCCACCTTGGCGGCGGGCGCGCTTCCCATCTCATGCTCGACCTTGGCCAGATGATGCGAGTAGAGGCGCTGCGAGTTCTTCGCCAGCCTGCGATACTCTGGGCTGTTCTGGTATAGCTTGATCAGCGCCTTGACGGTTAGCTGTGCCTTGATCCCGGCGCGGCGGTTGCGGTGTCCCAGCAGGGCCGCATAGGCGCCGCCAAACTCGCGGGACTTGGGATCGGGCAGGCGCTTATAGATTGCCTTGCCGTCCTTTTCGGTGCCGGTGTCAAAGTAGAGGTATTCCCGGCCCCGCGCCTTCACACGCTTGATATACTTGAGATTATGCCGCATAGAGGTTGCTCTGTGAGCGCCAGTCACCAGCGCCGGAAAGGTCGGCCAACATGGCGTCGATCTGCTCGCGGTGCCAGTGGGGCTTGCCGCCAAGGATGACGGGCATAGGCAGGGTGCCGCTCGACACCTCGCGCTCAAACGCCGCCTCTGACAGCTCGCAATATGCCGCCGCCGTCTTACGCAGCATCATTGCTGGCCAAAATGGCGCGCTCGCGTTCATTTCGTCTCCCCCCTATCGTGAAGGGTAAGGGCTTTGCGGGCGGCAATCCATTCGGGCGGGTCTTGCCATTCTGGACGGCCACCTTCGTCATCGGCCCATTTCGCGCCGCATTCGTCGCAAATCTCCCAAATCGCACCGCCTCGGTGGGTGTTTTCGTGATGGCAGGTGTTGTGCACGTCCCGAGCGAGCAACGCCCGCAACGCCTCTACCAGTTCGGTGGTGGTGTTGGTGCGGGTGTTCCATGCGGCGGTGGCTTTAGCTTTCGTGTATTCCACGCGGTCGGGCATTTCGCCCTGAATGTCGAAAGGCTCACCCCCGGCTGAACATGACGAGCATTCGACATAATGCCCCGCTACGTCTGGCGAAGAGCCTTTCGCGTAGTATGACATTTCCGCTTCGCCACCGCAAAACGGGCAGGCGGTCAGCTTATCCCCGCTCATCGGATAGACTCCTTGCGATGCGAGGTCCAGCACGTCGTCGTGTGGACCTGCAAATCAAACTCCTTGTCGCAGCGTTCGCATTCCATTTCGCTGGTGTCCTCGTCCCAATAGAAAGGCTCGTCAGGAGAGTGCAACCAGTCGCAATATGGGCAGCGCGGGCCAGCAGATTCATAGTTGTGGCTCTCGCTCATCGGACAGCCCACCGTTCGCACTGCTTCTTCGCCTGTCGGATGCGCGCGATCTGCACCGGGAACTCGCGATGCACAAAGCGACCGAACGCGCTCTCTACAACGTAGGGTGGGGGTGATGGTTCTGGGCGGGTCATCGCTTTACCTTCTCGTCTGGATCGACGCCGAAACGTCGGCAAAGCTGGCGTGAATAGGTGCTGCCAAGCCCAAAGCTGTCAGCAACGCCAACCCATCTCGGATTGATGCGTCCGGTCCTGCCCCGCGCGGCGCGAACGGCGCGGCCCAGCAGTTCGTTGTCGGGAATGTCGTTCACCGACTGCTCGGCGGCGCTCACACCCCACCCCCATTACCCGACTGGACGACGGACTGTCCGGTTGCGGCGTCGTGGTACCAGCGCGGCTCGATGCCATTGTCCGCCAAGCAGTCGCGATCAACCTGCTCCAAGGTGACTTGCCGCCCGTTGTCGAAGCGATAGCGCAGTTTGACCCAAGTGTTTGGGTGACCTGTCACCGGCTGCCCTGCGCTATCCAGCCATTCGCCGGAAGTTATCCCGCTGGTCCAGTTTATTTCGGCAAAGCGGCGCGCTTGTTTGGTCAGGTCGCTCACGACGCCAACCTCTTGGCAGCCTTCATGTCCCTGTCCCGCTTACGCTTTGCCCGCATGGCAAGAGCGTCGGGCAGCAACTCGGCGGCTTGTTCGCGCGATGCGGCGAGGTCGGTGACGGCGCGCTTGTATTTGTCGGTCAGGTCGCGGATTTCGCGATCCTTGTCGTTCAGATAGCGGTCGGCCCTGTCGAGCACACTCAGATGCTCTGACACTCGCATGAGGCCTAGCTTTGATAGAATGGTCATGCTGTGGACTCCTTCCGGATTTCAGGGCGAGCCTCAATCCGTCCGTCCAGATAATGGACATAGGCGGGCGTCCCCCATCCCCCAGTCAGAGGTTTCCCGTAAGCTTCGGGTTCCTCGGTGCCGTCATCATCGTCGAACCAGAGCGACCAGCGATCGCCGCAGCAGGGACAGTCATAGCTTGCAGGATAGCTTTCGATGATTTCCCGAAGCCGCGCTTTGGCGTGGGTTTCGTCAACCGCTTCGACGCAGATTTTGTAGCCCACGCCCTTATCGTGATCGTGATCAAAAATGCCGCCGCTGTTGTTCTGCCCAACGGTGAAAAACTTGGTCTGAACGCTCGTCATCTCTCTAATCCCTCCCCGCGAGCGCCAAATTGGGGGCTTCGTCGTGCGACGCTCGCGGGCGTTATTTGCCTGCACGGTGGCGGTTGATGTTAGGCGGCGCGCTGGCCTTCGTCGGTCAACGTCGTCGGATCGATCCCGGTCCATTTCGACCAAATCTCGATGCACTTGTTCAGGTAGTCGGCGCGGTCGGCTTCGTTCATCGCGCGGTTGCTGGTCGAGTGGCGTTTGCGGTGAACCTCGCCAGACGGCAGCGTCATCTCGTCAAACATGCCCAGCTTGTCCCGCATGATGTCGTGAAGGTCGTCATCGGTCAGCGTCATGCCGTGCATGTCGTTGAGGATCGGCGTCACGATGGACACCAGCACCCAATAGAGTGACCGTCTCCGCTGGTTCGCCTTGCCGCCTGTCAGCACAGCCTTCACGGTGCCGGTGATGTCTTTCATCGCTTCCTCGGCGGCAGCGTTCGCTGGTGCGAGCATCCCCAGGCGGGCGGTAAAGTAGAGGGGCGCGCGATCAGCCACGTTCAGTCTCCAGATAGCGGACCAGTGTGTGCAGGGCCGCAATTTCCAGATCCACGCCATGCGCTTCAAAGAAGCCGCCGTGGTTCAGACGCTCGACCGAATCCTTGCCGTGGTCATGTTGGTGCAATTCGCGCACCAGCGGCACGACGATCCAGTGCGACCGCGTGAACCGTCCCCCATCGCGACCGGCGCTAACGTGATGTTTGGTCACGTCGTAGCGTCCGGTCACGACGCACGGCTGCTTGGCGATCCAATCATGGTATCGCTTCTGCGCGGCTGTAACGGCAACCGTGCGCTTGTAAGGGAAGGCTTCGTGGCGCATTAGCCGCAGCGGCCTTCAAGCGCGGGGTTGGCGGTGACGAACGGAACGACGTCGTCCAGACCGTCATCAAAAGGAGGACGCTCGGCACCCTTCGGCGGGCTGCCACTAAACCCGCCACCGGATTGACAGCCCGACTTCTCGCCACCGGCGCCGTCGAGCATGGTCAGCGTGCCGCCCATCCCCGCAATCACCACTTCGGTGGTATATTTGTCGTTGCCGTCGCGGTCCTGCCATTTGCGGGTGCGGAGCGAGCCTTCGACGTAAACCTTGCTGCTTTTTTTGAGGTAGCGTTCCACGACACCGATCAGCCCGTCGCCGTTGATGACGACATTATGCCATTCGGTGCGCTCCTTGCGCTCGCCGGTCATCCGGTCCTTCCACTGTTCGGAGGTCGCGATGCGGATGTTCGCGACCTTGCCGCCATTCTGGAACGACTTGATTTCGGGATCAGCGCCCAGATTGCCGATCAAAATTACCTTGTTGACGCTGCCACTCATTGTCCGTTCTCCAGCGCCACTTTGCGCTTGTTGTATTCCGAAAGCAGGAAGTCGTAGGCGGTTTCAGAAACCCGCTTTACGTGGTCGATGGTGACGCTGTTGTCTGACCATGCGAGGCCTAATTCGTTCAGATCTTGCGCGGTCAACATCGCGCGGCGGATGCGCCCCGCTTGCCGCTGGAGGTCCGTTTCGGATTGGCCGTGCGCGCTAATGTCAACGCTCACCTTGTCGGGGTCGTCTGCATCGCCGGTCGGGATCAGGAAGTGCCCGCGCATGAACTGCTTGATCGCATAGGACTGCGCCGAACCGGCAGCTTGCGCCCCGTTGGCTTGAACCATGACGGTTTTATAGATCGGCCCGAACCGCTCGCCGCTTTCGTGGACAAGGTAGAAGGCAAAGCGCGCCCACCACATTGCCATTGGCTTGCCGTCCTTTTTGGCGACATCGACCAGCTTCGCCTCTCCCGCTTCGTTCGGCTCAATGAACAGGCCCGCGTCGGCGCAATGCCCGCGCACGAACTGGATAAAGTCGTCGATGCTGGCGTACTGGTACTTGTCGAACTTATTGTCGTTGGCCTTGGCGAGTGTGCCGAGCGAGCGCATGACCTTTATCACGGCACCTGCGACGTTCGGGGGATATTGCGTAGCGCAATCAGCCATTGGTATTCCTCTCTTGTGATGCGCCGCGCCCTATTGAAAAGGCGGCGCGGATTGATAGAATAGCTTTGCGGGCTATCGGTGCGCGGATGCCAAATGGCCGAAAGCCACTGGTCGCTGAGCAATTCCCAAGTGTCGGGATCGCGCTCGCCGTCCTCCAGGGTGACGCGGCACGGAACCCAAGGCCCGCCGCCGTGCAGACGGATTTTGTAATATCCATCATCGAGCCAATCGATAGGCTGCCCGCCTCCCGTAAAGTCGCCGCCGTCCGAGTATATCCGATGCTCGCGCACGTCATTGCCAAGCCCAAATCACAGTCAAAACAAAGGTCAGCACCAAGGCCAACGGGATAACGGTCCAAGCGTGGCTGCCGACGATCTCGACGGGTGGATGCGTTTCTGCCGGGGCAAGCTGCATCTCGCGGTGCGTCATCCGGGCGTGTCGGTTGTGGACGCGGGTCATCGGATTGTCCTCGCGCTGAGGCGCCCACAATGTTCGCATTTGAACACCTGTTTTTGATGGGTCGGGAGGTCGCGGCTCACAAAGTGGTCGAACACACTTTGAATATTCCCGGTGGCCTTCCATTCGTGCCAGCCGATGCGACATGCGATCTTCACAGCCCATCCTCCCCATATTTCAGCGCCATCTCTGCGCGCAGGTGACATTGCCCAATATCCGCTAGGCAAAACACTGACGGGCAGCCGCAAGCGCAGGGCGCCATCATTGCGTCAGTGCGCGCGAGGCTGGCCTTCAACAGTTCACCGTAAGCTCGGGCCTTCGCACCCGCCTCGACAACGACCGGATCGACGACGGGAAGGCTCATTGCTTCCTCGAACGACATGTTTTCCCACATGCGATCATGGGTCGGCTCGGCGTCTAGCGAGGCATAGACGCGCGCGAGTTGGGCGGTGCGGCTGGTCATGCCCGTTCCTTCCTCATCGCAGCGCGCAGAGAGATCTTCTCGCCAAGCGAAATGCTGCCAGCCTTGTGGTTGCAGGCGGGGTGGGCGATGACGAAATTCGCCAACGTGTCAGGCCCGCCGTGGGCGCGAGCGACAAGATGCTCGACGCTGCTATCGCCTTCGGTTGTCGCGGTGCCGCAGAACCAGCACTCGTTGCCGTCGCGCTCGATCACCTGCTTGCGAAAGCGGCGCATGGCAGCCGACGCGGGGCGGGCGCGCTTGGTCGGGGTGCCGTCTCCATCGATCCCAAGGAACGCAGCGTAATGCTCGCGCGTCCCCGGCATGTAGGTGAGCAGCCCGTTCTCCTTGGCGTAGATGATATGGGTTACAGGCTTCTTGTGGCCTTCACGGTGGGACAGGTAGCGAACGACCTCGTAAGCGTTTGTCGGCATACCAATCTCGCAGCCGCTTTCCGCGAGCCAAGAGACGAAGCCCTGAACGTCAAAGTCCTTTCGGCGGATGGGGACGTTTCCGCTCATGCCCGCGCTCCCCGAACATGCGCCACCAGCACGTCGGCCAGCTTCACGGCAAACCCAGCGGGATCGGCAACGTCACTGTTGAACGCCGTTTCGCAAGCAATGCAGTCGTAACCGCGGACGACAACGGTGTTACCGCATACATCGCATCCATCTGGACCAGCGACGCTGCCATGGCTGTTCAGGTGCGTGAAGGTGAGGCGCTGGTCAGCTTTGAAGCGCGCTGTCTGCGCGTTGTGGGCGGATAGCTTGTGGGCGATGTTGAGAGCGGGGCGGTTCACAGCGCTAGGCCTGCGATTTTGGCAATAGCCGCGTCGAGCAGTTCGTCATCCCACTGGTTGGGGTAATTGATCTCGGCAACGATTATCGCGATGCGCCCATCGGGGGACGACAGGGTTACGCTTTGCGTGATCTCGCGCTCGTCATCATGCCAGCCACCGTGGGCGCTGATGTCATGATCTTCGACGACTGTGAAAGTGTCGGTGTCGGTCGCGGTGGTCATCGGGTCAATCCTCAGCGTTGTTGCTGGGATTGTTATCCGATAATCGGATTAGGAAGTCAAGCGACCATTATCTTTTTTTCGGATAAGGCTAAACGCCTAGAGTGGCGCGCCTTTCCAGACGATGCGACCAAGGACACTGAAATCCGTGTCCGCCACAAGGAAGCTGGTGTGAGACGGATTGGACGAGCAAGGCTCGAAGCGGGCGGGGTCGCGCTGGTATAGCTTTACCGTCGCTTCATGCTCGCCGTTCTGCAACAGGTAGCAAGCGCCTGGTGTCAGCTCCTTGCGGTCGGGATCGACCACGACAAAGCCGCCGTCCTCGATCAGCAAGTCCATACTGTCGCCGGACACTTCGAGCGCGAAACTGCGCTTACCGGCCACTCTTGTAGGTAAAGGCATATGCCCTAATGGCATAGCGATAGCCTCTCGCCAAGCCCCGGCGTTGGTTATCCCGATGATCGGCACGGACACAATTTCAGGTGGCGACTGCGGGCTAGAGATACCAAGATACGCATAGATGCGCGCCGCCTCGTCAACCTTTACCGCGCGCTTGCCATTGAAGATATTCGACATTGCGGATTGAGAGGTTAGCCCAAGACGCTTTGCGATCTGGGCTTGGGTGACGCCTTGCTCGGCCATCGCGGCCTTCACGCGCTCGATATCGAAAGCAGATTCGGACATATCCGAATTATGCCATGAAGGGATCGGTCGGGGCATAACGCAATTCGGATAACAAAACGTTTGCGGCGTATCTGAAAATCGGATATCGTCCAGATTATGGACCATGTACATCACGTATTCGACGCCTTCGGCAAAGTCAAAGTGCTGGCTGATGAGGTTGGTCTGCCGATCCAGACCGTCTGTAGCTGGCGCAAGAACGCCGCTGGCAAACCGAACATCCCTGCGTGGCGCCGCGCCGATGTGCTGGCCGCGCTCAACCGCCGCAAGCTCACCGTCCCGCCTGAAACGCTCGCATGGCTGGCTGGCCAAGGCGCAGCGCAATGACATTCAATCCAGCGCGACGCCTCTCCGCGCAGGCGACGGGAGCGTCCGACTACGCTCCCGTCAATTATCACGACGCCACCACTGGTGAAGGCTTGGTCCTCACCCAGCGTGGCGATCCAGTCCGCTACATCCCGACGTCGCGCGGCTTTCACGCGCTCGTTGATGCTGTGGATTACGACTACCTCATTCAGTTTCATTGGCAGGCATATCCTAACGGTCGCGCGGCGCGAAATGGCCTCGTTTCTCGTGGCGAGAAGAAGACCCGAATTGGCATGGCGAATGAAATCATGCGCCCGCCGCCGGGGTATTGTGTCGATCACATCAACCGGAAGCCTTGGGATAACCGACGCTCGAATTTGCGCATCTGCACACTGGCGGAAAACGCCCGCAACCGGACCAGAGACGGAAGGAGCCGCAGGTTCAGAGGTGTTTCTGGCGAAGATCGCTTCGCGGCCAACCTTATGGTTGACGGAAGGTTTCGGCGTGTTTGCGGGTTCGAAACCCGAGAAGAAGCCGCGCGGTGCTACGATGACATGGCGCTGCATTATCATGGCGAGTTTGCAACTCTGAACTTCCCCGACCGTGCCACCGTCGCCGCGCCGAAAGAGAAGCTTTATCCCGTTTTTGGCCTCCGAAATGCACAGCGCGAAATCCGCCGGAAGCTTGCCGAATTGATCTTGCAGGGCGTCCCAAATCCAGAGGCTGCGAAGCGGGTTGGGGTCCACCCATGCACCGCGTGGGAACTCAGCAAGAAACTGATCGCTGACGGTCATTTGGAGCGTTCCAGATGACCCGCCGCCCGCTTCGCATCAAGCCCGTCGATCAGCGAGACCACCAGCTCCCCGATCAGTCTGACACGCTCGTCATCCCCATCGCCATCGGGGGCATTCGCGGGGCCATTACGGCTCGCTTCATCGATTTTCGTTCCTTCCATGCCCAGCCTGATAGCCAACAGGAGAAACACCATCATGTCGCACGATGACAACATCGGGGTGCGCCAGAAGCGCGTCCAACAGACGATCTTTCGTGAAGCTGCCAACCGCGGATCGACGCTCAAGGTGATCGCGCTCGACAGCGGGCTTGGTTACACGACCGTCCAGTCATACGCGCGTGGCGAGGCGTTGATGTCGATCGGCAGCCTGTTCAAACTGGTCGGCGTCATCCCCGACGATCTGCTGTCAATGCTGCTCCCCGAGGGGCGCCAGATTGTCCAGCTACCCGACGATCTGGACCACGACGCAATCAGCGACTTGGCGGCGGATTATCTTACCGCAAAAGCCGCCGCTCACAAGGCTGATAGCCCCGCTGGCGTCGATATTGCGCCGTGCGAGCGCGCCGCGCTGGACGCAAAAATCATTCATCTCGGAAAGGCCGCAGCATGAGACTTTTGAAAACAGCCGCACTTTTGGGAGCATCCTCGCTTGGCCTTTTGCAGGTCATGCCGAAGCTGACTGCCCCGCATCACATGGGCCGCACTCGCCGCACCTGTGGTTATGGCAAGTCGCGCTCGAAATACATGCCCCACCAAGGCGCTCGCGAGATTGCCCGCCGCCTTCGCCAAGCCGCGAGGGCAGCATGATCGACCTTATCGCAGCCGCAGGTATTGGCGGCATCATCGGCTTTGGAACGTGCGCCGTGCTTACGATGGCCAAAGTGGCTGACGGCACGGCGAACGAAGAAATGCTTGAGGTGATGACCCGCCGGGGCGTTGCGGTCGCGCTTGAACTGGTTGAGACACAGGACGCCCACACCCGCTGCGCCGACGCTCTCGGAACAACCCAGCGCAAGCTATCCGCAATCCGTGACCTACTCGATACGCCCCGGACTATCCGCAAGGGTGATGTCGCGCTGATTTTGGACGGGGAGCAGGGCTGATGTTCAACCCTTTCCTCATCACCGGCCCCGCGCTCGTCAGTTTCTCCGGTGGGCGAACCAGCGGGCTGATGTTGAAGCGCATTGTCGAGGCCCACGGCGGCGAGTTGCCGGATGACATCTACGTCTGCTTCGCCAACACCGGGAAGGAGCGAGAGGAGACGCTACGCTTCGTTCACGAGTGCGGGAGCAGATTAGGTGTCCGCATCCGGTGGCTGGAATTCGTCACGGACCTACGCCGCCCCGGTGCTGCCGCCCGTTTCGTCGAGGTTGGTTATAACAGCGCCAGTCGGAAAGGTGAACCTCTAGATAGGCTCATAGCGAGGAAGCAGGCGCTTTTTTCAACGATCACTGGTCGTTGGTGCACCGAATTTTGCAAGGTCGGCGTCCTGCATGATTTCATGGAAGCGCAAGGCTATCCGCGCGGCACCTATACCGAGGTCATTGGCTTTCGCGCCGATGAGCGCGACCGGGTAATCGAACTCCCTCGCAAGCCCCGTAATGCTGACCGCTCGCTGGCCTTTCCCCTTGCCGATGCGGGTATTCGTAAGGGTGACGTTCTCGCCCATTGGGAAGCGTCCGATTTCGATCTCCAGCTAAAACGCGGCGAAGGAAACTGCGATCACTGCCCCTTCCTGCAAACCAAATCGCGCATCATCCGCGCCCGCCGCGACCCGGCTGGTTGCGCCTATTGGGCAGAGCACGAGGCTGCAAAAAGCTTTTCGTTCGGGTATGAAAGCTTCGCGCAAATCCTCGCCCAAGCAAAGGCGAGTCCGCTTCTCCCGCTAGATGACATCGAAGCCGACGCCGCTGACAGCGAGTGCGGTGCATGGTGTGAAGGGGCGCCCGCATGATCGCCCGCCTGCTGAGCCGCTGGGCCTCCCACATCCTCTCCAGCCAGCGCAAAGACCCCAGAGAGGCTTACCGCGCCAAGGCGAGACAGATGTACCGCGATCAGGGCAAGCCTGTTCCAAAGGTGCTGCGGCCATGATCCCCAACGGCTCAGACCACATGATCCGCCGCGCGCTAGGCTACATGACCGTTCCCAAGGTCGGTCAGTGGGCGCGCACGATGATCTGCCCCAACATCACGGACCGCGACATCATCCGCATACAGCGTAGCATGTCGGCACCCCGGCGCATCGGCACGGCGAAGGACACCGCCGTTGGCCCGTACACGCCTCACACCGGCTTGGTGGATGACGGGACACTCGGTCGCAAGATCGACGCCTTCATTGCGAACATCGCCACGACGCGCGGCTTTACCGTCGAGCAGGTCAAGGGAGCGTTCGGATGGAAATAGCACCCCGCACCCGCTGGACTGACGACGAGATCGAACGCGCGCAGGAAATGCGCTCGCGTGGCCTGTCGTTCACCCAAATATCCCGCAAGCTCAAAACCCGCTCGCGCTGCGCTGTGGCTGGCTTATCGCATAGGGGGCGCCTGTGATCCCCTCCTGGTACACCCCGCCCGCCTATATGGCGTCAACCCCCATTGAGCTGGTCGCACAGATCGCGCGGACGCATGGGCTGACCGCGGCTGACCTGATCGGCCCGTCAAAGGTCCGTTCGGTTTGCATCGTCCGCTGGCGCGCAATGAAGGCACTACGGGACAAGGGGCGCTCGCTCTCGTCCATCGGTCGCATTCTCAACCGCGACCACACCACGATCCTACACGGACTGCGGAGGGCGGGGTGATCAAAGAAGCCGGTGTCCAGCGCATGATACGCGCATATCTCGCCGCCCGCGGTATCGAGAGCATCCACATTCCCAATGGGGCTGTGCTTGCTGGCGATGCAAAAGCGCGTGGTCGGCAGATGGGTGCGCTCAAGAACGCTGGACTAAAGCTCGGCTTCCCCGATCTGCTCCTGTTCGCCCCGCAAGGCAAAATCGGTTTTATCGAGGTCAAGTCAGAGGGTGGGCGCGTCTCACCTGAGCAAAAGGCCTCCCACGAATGGCTGATCGTCCTTGGCCACAAGGTCAGCGTCTGCCGGTCGATTGAGGACGTTGCAGAGACTTTGCAGGGATGGGGTTGGGCATGAGCAACCACCTCATCACCGCTGCCTACAAGGCAGACCTTCGCACCCCCATGCGCAAGGCGGTGATGGTACTGCTTGCCGATAAGGCGAGCGACGACGGTTCCGGCATATGGGCGTCCAAGCAGACAATGGCGGATGAGTTGTGCTGCTCGAAGCAGGCCGTCATCACGACGATCAAGGGCTTTCTCGAAGAGGGGTTGCTGATCGAAACAGGGCAGCGCAAATCCGCCACCGGCTATACCAATTGCTACGCGATCAACGTCACCGGCCTACGCGCGATTGAACTGGTGAAGTGCCACAAGGATGCCGAGGCTAGGGGGTCAACCTCCTTTACCGGTCAACCTCCTTTACCGGTCAACGACGATGACGGGAGGGGTCAACCTCCTTTACCCAAACCCTCCTTGAACCCACTTCCCCCTGTATCAGCTAACGCTGATACGCCCCCAGCCATTCGTCCTCAGGATGTTTTGGATGCTTGGAACGACATGGCGGTGAAGAACGGCTTGTCGATTGCCAAGTTCCTGACCGACCAACGCCGCAAGCGGCTCAAGACGATGATCGCGCAGCACCCTCCCGACGACTTCGCCACGGCGTTGGACGCTGTGGAACGCTCGCCATTCTGCCGGGGCGAGGTGAAGCCGGACTTCAAGGCAGATTTCGATTTCTTCCTGCAAACCAAATCATTCACGAAACTTCTGGAGGGCGCATATGGCTGACAATGCAATCATGGTTCGCCGCCAAGGCGGTGGAGACGGCGGGGGCGCAAAGGTCACCCGTGAATCTCTGGAGCAGTACGCTACCCGCCTCAACCGGATGAACTTCACGATAGCCCAAGGCAATCACTGGTTCGTCGCCACGCGCACGACGCCAGACGGTGAGATCCTGCACGTCCTGGATAGCCGCAAGATGTTCGACGGTGACGATAGCCCCAACGGCCCTGTTCGCCGCGCTGCCAGCAATCTGCGCGTCCCGTACTCCGATCGATGACCTTCCAAAAGATGACCAACGACCTGATCGACTACCGCATGGGGAGATACACCGTGGACCAATTGAGGGCGCTCTACCCGACGTGGAAGGTGAAGGACGCCGACATCGTATTTTGTGTGAACGCAGCAATCAACGCAGGGAAGGTGAGAGCATGAGCGCTTTAGTGATGTTTGAGGATGCCGACGATGACGACGGCTACATTCTCGGTCTGACCCGTGAGGAGATCGACGCTTGCGAGGATCACGAAACCCTTCTCGACTGGTATCTCGACGCGGTGGACTTGGCCGACGACCTAATCGCACAAATCGAAACCAACAAACTTACAGCATCTCGCGATGACGAATGGGAGCGTCGAGTGGGGGGCGCTCTGATCGGGACGAAAAAGAAAGTCAAGGCAATCGAGCGGCGCGCTTCGGCTGTCGGATGCGTTCTCCCGCTGCCCCGCAAAAGGGCAAGTGACCTAGAGATCGAGAAGGCTCAGAAAAGGGCATACGAGGCGCGCACATTTGAGCGCGGATGCGTCGTCGAGTGGCTTGAGGACAAGTATGGGGACACAGTCGCCCACGTCATCGCGGCGATCAACGACCTTGAGCACCACAAGCATCGACGGACGAAAACTGACGATGCGGAGTACGACACATGACCACCCCACTGATCGAAGCAATCGCGCGGGCGCAGTGCGAGCAGCATATTCGCGAGGTCCGCCGCTGGGCACGGACCCGGCTAAACTGGAGGCCATGCTACCGAGAGCCGTTGACGTAAACTGGCAGGACCATGTTGCGCTCGCCCAAGCCGCTCTCACCGCCATAACAGAGGCAGGGTACGCTGTTGTGCCGCATCCTTTGCCAGACGCGACCATCGCAGAATTCTGGCCTGATATGGACAACATTCCGGGACGGGCTGAGATTCGTCAGCAGTTTGACGCGTTGATTAAAGCCATGAGGAACTTCGCATGACCGACCAATGGTGCATCCTACGCATGGCAGGACCGCGGACGCTGGCTGTGGCGGAATCACTGGGTAGGGCAGGGTATCAGGTATGGACGCCGATTGGTGGATCATCGAAGCGCCCCAGGTCGCAAGTCCGCAAAGAGGTACAGGTTCCGGTGATGCCGACCTATGTGTTCGCCAGCGCCGGTCATCTGCTCGACCTTATGGCGGAATCATCCAACCCGACCACTCAGCACCCGGCATTCTCGATTTTCCGCTGGGATGGCCGCATACCCCTGATTGCCGATGCTAGCCTCGAATATCTGCGCCGAGGTGAGGAGCGGTATTTGCGGCGCCTGAAAGAGGGCAAGCCCATGCGATCATTTGCTGATGGGGAAACCGTGAAGATCACCAATGGCGGGTTCGCTGGCATGTCGGGCGTGGTCGAGCAATCGAACGGGAAGTATTGCGTCGTCTGCTTCCCGGGCTTCAGCACACCGATCCGGGTGTCCAAGATGATATTGCTATCCGAGGAAGATATGGAGGCGAGGGCGGCTTAGCCTATTGCTTTTTGACACCATATGTGCCAAGAGTTTCCCGCCCACGATGGCAACAGCAGCCGGTAACGATTCACGCGATCACAAGGCCAAGCTGTACACCCCGCTTTTGCGGGCGTCCGTAGGCTACCTGAAATTCACCAGACACCGGGCAGCCGGTTCCCGCCGCCCTTCATCCGACGCACCGTAATAGCTCATGCTGGTAATGCGGTCGGCACTGATGGAGCGGCGGGTTTATTTCGCTCCGACACACTGCTTCCATATGCCACCGATCGTGCCGAACTGCTTGCGCAATTCGATCTTGCTGCCTGTATCATTGGGCATGATCGTGAAGGCCATAGACACACCGCCATAGCCGTTCTTGATGAGCACGACCTTCGAGCCATCATCACGATCCAGTGACGGCACGTTGTTCTTGTTGGCTAGACAGAAGGCGACAGTGTTCACCGAGTCCTTGGAATAGAACACCTCGGTAGCTTCCTTGGACAGAACCTTATCGGTGGAAGCACAGCCGCTCAGCGCAACACAGGCAATCGCAATAACGTATCTCATAGTCATCTCCCCTTTCGGACTGACTGCCACGACCGGAGCATAAGGGCAATGGGAAGGCTGTCATCCGAGGGCAAGAGGATCAGAGGCAGCAAGGGCGTAGCGATACGCAAGCGCCGCCTAGCTCGCACCAAGGGACTATGCGAGCATTGCCAAGCCAAGGGTAAGGTCAGGCTCGCCACGATCGTCAACCACATCAAGCCGCTTGCACATGGTGGGCAGGACGTCGACGAGAACACCGAGAACCTGTGCACCTCACACAATGATGTGGTCACTGCTGCCGAATTCGGACATCGCATGAAGATAGAGATCGGAGCAGACGGATGGCCCAAGTCTACATGACGCTGAGTGTCCGCAAGCGCGCATGGTTCAATGCGGCGTTCTCTGCGCTGGCTTTCGCGTGTGCTGCCGTGTCCATCGTTTCCATGCACGCTGCCAACTGGCTATCGGACAAGGGAACGACGCTCCTGACCCGCCATGGACTGGTGATGAAGGCAGGGTAGGGGGCGGGGAGGAAATTCCCTACAGCCCTGATTCCTAGGACACCGGCGCATCCTGAAAAACTCGCATTTGCATATTGATGTTTGGAGATGACCAATATGGCGACGCGTGGAGCGAGGCCGAAACCCGCGCATCTGCGGATCGTTGACGGCACGAATAATATCACCCGGCATGGCACCGAGCAGAGCGCGCGGAAGCAAGTCGATGCGGCGATCGAGGCGTTCGGGAAACCTGTTCGCCCTCGCCATTTCAAAGGCGATGCTCTTGCGGCGTGGAAGCGGTATATCGAACCGGCGGGTTGGTTGGACGCCGCGCGCGAGCCTGCGGCAATCGCCTTCTGCGAACTGTGGCAAGAGTTTCGTTTTTGCCCGACTGGATTCCCCGCTGCCAAGCATGGCCAGTTGCGCGCATATATGAGCGAGCTTGGCCTGACCGATGAGCGAAACCGCATCGGCGGGGATGACGGCAAGGTCAAAGATGAGTTCGACGACGACTGACCGGGCGACCGCATACGCCGAGGCGGTGGTCGCTGGAACAATCATCGCTGGCCCGCATGTCCGCAACGCTTGCCGCCGCCATATCGAGGATATCGAAAAGGGCGCCGAGCGCGGATTAAAATACGACGAAGAAATTGCGGCCCGCGCGCTGCGATTTTTCGAGCTGAAGCTGAAATTATCGGAAGGGCAGTTTGAGGGGAGGGCGTTTCACGCCGAACCCGCGCAGGCTTTCATCATCGGCTCGCTGTTCGGCTGGCTGAGAGAGAGCTCCGACCATGGATGGGTGCGCCGCTTCCGTCGCGCTTACATCGAGCAGGGCAAGGGCAACGGCAAGTCGCCGCTGGCTGGCGGCATTGGGCTTTACGGGCTGATCGCGGACAAAGAGGCGGGCGCAGAGATTTACGCGGCAGGCGCAACAAAGGACCAGGCTGGGATTCTGTTCCGCGACGCAATAAAAATGCGCAGCCAATCGCCATTTATTCGCGAGCGAACGAAGACCAGCGGTGGCGAGGGCAAGGAATACAACCTTGCATATCTGGCTAAGGGTTCATTCTTCCGCCCGATCAGCCGCGAAGCGAAGCGGACAGGATCAGGCCCACGCCCGCATATGGCGCTGTGCGACGAGGTGCATGAGCATCCCGACCGCGGCGTCATGGAAATGCTGGAGCGCGGCTTCAAGTTTCGCCGCCAACCCCTGTTGCTGATGATCACAAACAGCGGGTCAGATCGCAATTCGATATGCTGGGAAGAGCACGAACACGCGGTCAAGGTCGCTGCGGGGAATCTGAACGCGAAGAGTGAAGACGCCTTTTACATCGGCGACCCTCTGGACGACACGACATTCAGCTACGTTTGCTCGCTAGATAACGATGATGACCCGCTGAATGACCCGTCATGCTGGGTAAAGGCAAACCCGCTGCTCGGCGTGACGATTACCGAAGAATATCTCGCAGGGGTGGTCGCCCAGGCTAAGTCTATGCCCGGTAAGCTGAATGGCATCCTCCGGTTGCACTTTTGCACTTGGACCGATGCCGAGACGGCATGGATGACGCGGGCGACGCTGGAGCCGTGCATTGTCGATTTCGAACCGCATGACCTTCATGTCGGGAAGAAGGTTTTTCTCGGCGCCGACTTGAGCCAGGTGAAAGACATCACCGCAAAGGCATATTGCTGCAAATCCGGCGTGGTTGAGAGCGGCGAGCACGAAGGAAAACCGATCTATGACGCCTGGGTTCAAGCATGGACCCCCGGCGACACCCTCGCAGCCAGGGCTTTGGTCGATAAGCTGCCTTACGAAGTTTGGGTCCGCGATGGAAACCTTCAGGCTCCAAAGGGCACGAGCATAAACTACCGACACGTCGCACAATCGCTGGCCGAAGATCAGCACGATTACGACATTCAGTGTCTCGCCTATGACCGGTACGCCTTCAGTCGAATGCTTGAGCCCGAAATGCGCGACCTAGGTCTCGACATAGAATGCGTTGAACACCCGCAGGGCGGGACAAAAAAGGGCAAGCCCACCGAAGCGATGAAGCAGGCCGCGAAGGCCGCTGGTCGTGAACCCGAAGGCCTCTGGATGCCGATGAGCGTTCGTCAGGTCGAGGAGCTTATTTCGCAGGGTCGCCTGCGGATTCAGCGCAACCCGGTGACGATCAGCGCCATGATGAGCGCAGTTACCGACGAAGACCGCTGGAACAACTATTGGCTCGCGAAAGAGCGAGCAGTGAACAAGATCGACGCCGCTGTGGCGCTTTGCATGGCCGTTGGGGCCGCGCTCTCGTTTGAAGGTGCGACATTCGACGTCTCGGCAATGATCGCCTGAAGGACAAATCATGGCAGAACTTATTCTAAAAGCGCTGGCCGCTGAGGCCGGTGACGATCCGTTTGACTATGTGATGAGCGACGAGACCGTCGATCGCATGGGCGACATCATCGACGCGACCGGCTGGAAACTCGCGAACTTCAAAAAGAACCCCATCGCATTGTTCGGCCACCGCTCGGATTTCGTGATTGGCCATTGGACGAATGTCCGCGTCGAAGCCGGTAAATTGCTCGGACGCTTGCATCTTCTGCCGGCTGGCATTTCCGAACGCCTCGATGAAATTCGCGCCGCAGTCGAAGCGGGCGTCCTTCGCGCCGTCTCGGTCGGCTTCCGCGCCCTCGAAGCCGAACCCGTCGGAAAGTCCGGCGGCCTGCGGTTCAAATCGACCGAACTCATGGAATGCTCCGTCGTCAGCATCCCCGCGAACCCCAATGCGCTCGCAATCGCGAAGTCGCTTAACCTTTCCGACGAAGCGCAGGAAGTGATCTTTGGCAAGACCGCCGACGAGATCGCTGCCCTGCGCCAGTCGAATGCCGGCAAGACTGCCATCCAACCCCTGAAAATCATCGGCAAACGCGGCCCCGAATTGGTGAATCTGCCTTCCGGTTCCCGCGTTGCCCCATCAAGGAAAACCAAAATGGCCACTCTCGCAGAGCGCATTGAAACCGCGCAGACCGAACTTGTCGAACTGAAGGACAAGCTGACCGAGCACACCAAGGGCGACGACATCGACACGACTGTGGTCGAGGAACTGTCGGGCGAAATTGAGACCAAGGAAGCAGCCCTCGCGTCGCTGAAGCGCGCCGAAACTGCCCTTGCGTTCAAGACCGTTGACCAGCCCGAAACAAAGAACGCTGATCCGCGCCGCCCGACCCTGCCCGCCATGGTGGCGACGAAGGTTGCGCCCGCTGATTACGTCCTGCGCGCCGCGACCGTCAAATTGCTTCACCACTTCACCCGCGAGCCGATCGACGCAATTCGTCAGCGCGCTTATGGTGACGATGAAGCGACCAAGGTCATTCTCGACGTCGTTTCGAAGGCAGCATCGGCGCCCGCAACCACCACGACTTCTGGCTGGGCTTCGCAGCTCGTCCAGACCGTCAACGCGGATTTCATGGAAACCCTGCTTCCTGCCTCGGTTTATCCGCGGCTTTCGGAGCGTGGTCTTCGCCTGAACTTCGGCCGCAACGGGGCGATCAGCATCCCGTCGCGTTCGGCAACGCCGACCATTGCGGGCTCGTTCGTGGGTGAAGGTTCGCCGATCCCCGTTCGCCAGGGCGCATTCACTTCGGTCAGCCTGACGCCGAAGAAAATGGCGGTCATCTCGACTTTCACGCGCGAGATTGCCGAGCATTCGATCCCGGCGATCGAGGGCCTGATCCGCGATGCGATTCAGGAAGACACGGCGGTCGCACTCGACACCGTTCTGCTCGACGCGACTGCGGTTTCGTCGATCCGTCCGGCTGGTCTGCGCAATGGCGTCTCGGTGACGACCGCAACTTCGGGCGGCGGCATTACGGCGCTGACCACGGACGCGAAGAACCTCGTCGGGGCCCTGATCACCGCAACGAACGGCAACATCCGTTCGCCTGTGTGGATCATGAATCCGGTGCAGGCTCTGGCGATCCAGCTGACTGCCAATGCCGGCGGCGATTTCATCTTCGCCGACGGCATGAACAGCGGCACGTTCCTTGGTTACCCGGTGATCCAGTCGCCCACCGTAACCGCGGGAATGCTGATCCTCGTCGATGCTGCCGACTTTGTCAGCGTTACGGGCGACGAACCCCGGTTCGACGTCAGCGATCAGGCGACGCTCCACATGGAAGACACGACGCCGGTGGCGATCGGCACGGCGGGTTCGCCCAACGTGGTCGCCGCTCCGGTTCGCTCGCTCTTCCAGACCGACAGCATCGCGCTTCGCATGATCCTGCCGATGAACTGGACCCTGCGCCGCACCGGCGTTCTGGCCTGGACTCAGTCGGTCACCTGGTAAGCCGAATAGGGGAGCGTCTTCGGGCGCTCCCTGATCTGCGGGGACGACAAAAGGAGAATACGCATGACCACGAAGACTGAAGCCGAAAAGGCTCTGGACGAACGCGAAGCCGCTTTGACGGCCCGCGAAAAGGAACTCGACAAGCGCGAAAAGGCGCTGCCGAAGGAAAAGGACGCGGTCGAAGAAGACCTGACCCCGACCCCGACGCAGGCAGAAATGGATGCCATCAAGTCTGGCGTCTATAACACTCGCGACGCCAAGGCTGGCTGAGTAAGTGGGTCTTCTCGCTAAAACCATGACTGCCCTTGGTTTCAAGGGCAGCGAAGGTGCATATCGGGAAGGCCCCTATCCTCTGCCGATTACGGGGGGTTGGCTCCCGGATGGCGCGGCTTGGAACTGGTGGCAAGAGGGTCACAACCCGATTGCTGGCGGTCAGTCGTCGATGGTTCAGGCTTGTGTTTCAGCCTATGCCGAGACTGTGGCCATGTGTCCTGGCAATCAGTGGCAGTGGACGGCTGAGGGAGGACGAAAGCGCGTCACGAACTCGGCGCTGGTTCGCATCCTGAAAAAGCCGAACGATTATCTTTCGATCTCCGATTTTTTGATGAATGCGGTCGGCCAGCTATATCGCGAGGGCAATGCCTACGCGCTGATCGTGCGCAACAATCGTTTCGAGCCGAGCGAACTGCACCTGATGGATTCGCGCCAATGCGCGGCACGGGTCGCAGTTAGCGGCGAAATATTCTATCACATGGGCGGCAACCCGATCGTTGAAACCCGCTTCGGCCATAACTTGGTCGTCCCGGCGCGCGACGTGCTCCACCTTCGCCTTCAGACGCCGCGTCACCCTCTGATCGGAGAGACGCCGCTCGTAGCCGCAGCGCTTGAGCTTTCGGCTGGGAATGCCGCCCTGCAAGAACAGGTGCGGTTCTTCGTTAACCAATCCCGCCCGTCCTTCGTTCTGACCACCGACGCGCCCTTGACAAAAGAACAGGTCACGATGCTGCGCGAAAGCTGGAATGAGCAGTCGAAGGGTCTGAACCGCGGCGGCACACCCATCTTGTCCAATGGACTGAAGGCGCAGGCTATCGGATCGACGAATCGTGATTCTGAACTGAAGGACATCCTGCGCCTCTCCGATGAAGCCATCGCTCGCGTGTTTCGCGTCCCGATGCAGGTGTTCGGCTCCACCGGCGGCACCCCTTACGCATCGACTGAAGCCCTGATGCAATCGTGGCGCGCTGGCGGCCTCGGCTTCCTGCTGAACCATATCGAGGAAGCGCTCGGCAATCTGTTCAAACTGAGTGGCCAGCCCGACGAATATGTCGAGTTTGACACCAGCGCATTGCTTCGTTCGGCGTTCAAAGAACGGGTCGAGGGTTGGGTGTCTGGCGTCAAGGGCGGGATCTTCGATCGCAATACGGCGCGCGCAGATTTCGAGTTGGCCCCCGTCGAGGGTGGCGATGAGCCTTGGGTCCAGCTTCAAGACATTCCGCTGAGCGTGGCCACTGAAACCGCGAAAAACCCGCCAGAGCCTCCCGCGCCTCCTGCAACACCGGAACCGGCAGAGCCCGACCCTGAGCAAGAGCGCGCAACGGTCGCGCTGTTCGAAAAAGACCTGAGGGAGGCGCTGAGTGCTTGATACCAAGGCGATTGCCCAGGCAACGGCCATGATCGTTCGCGAGCATGTGTCGGCAGCGGTCGAACCCCTTCTTGCGCGGATCGCCGCGCTTGAAGCCCGCGAAATCCCCATTCCTGAAAAGGGAGAGCGGGGAGAGGCTGGCAAAGACGGCGCGGACGGCAAAGACGCGGATCCGGAAACTGTGCGCGCGATCGTGGATGAAATCGTGCGCGGCGCCATCCCTGATGCCGTAAACGACGCCGTTAACTCTCTCCCCCAGCCCGAAAAGGGCGAAAAGGGCGACCCCGGCGAACGTGGCGAACAAGGCCCCGCCGGGAATGACGGAAGAGACGGCGCTGACGGCATTGGCTTGTCCGATGCGATGATAGATCGATCCGGCGAGCTTGTTGTCACGATGACCGATGGCCGGATCAAGAACCTTGGTCCGGTTCTGGGCCGGGACGGTAAAGATGGCGAACCGGGTCAGCCTGGGGCCGACGGTCGGGATGGCCACGATCTGGATGATCTTTCGGTCACCCAAGACGGGGCGATCGTTGAATTTGCGTTTCAGGTTGGAGACGTGCGCTCGATTTTTGAGATCGAGCTTCCGCAAGGCCCCGCGGGTCAAGACGGGCGTGACGCGTACCCCGGCGAGGCCAAGGGCCTGTTCGACCCAAGCGAAACGTATCGGGCGATGGACGTCGTCAGCTTTAACGGATCGGAATGGCGCGCGAAGCAGGACAACCCCGGCGCGATGCCCGGTCCCGGATGGATGCTTTCCGCCAAGAAAGGCGCCCGCGGAGACCGCGGCGAGGTCGGCAAAGATGGGCGAGATGGAGCAACCCCGGTGGCTCAATATCTCCGTGGCTCCGAACTGATCACCACCCTGAGCGATGGCGCCGAACTGTCCGCCGACCTTGCTGCCCTGCGCCGAGCCGACTCCAATGAACAATAATCCGCTGCCATTGCCGCGGCATAACTGAAGGACCGACCCGATGGCCTACGGAACACTTACTGCACCTGCCGAGGGAGCCGTCCTTCCGGTCGATACGATCGGTGGCACCGACTTCCCGCGCACCAAGATCAGCTTTGGCGCCGAGGGGTCGGTCACCGACGTCAACAGCGGCGCTCCCTTGCCTGTCAGCATCACGGGAAGCGCGGCGGTAACCGGCACGTTCTGGCAAGCGACCCAGCCGGTCAGCATTGCGGGAACGGTCGCTGTTTCCGGCCCGCTGACCGACACCCAGCTTCGCGCGGTCGCTGTACCTGTTTCCGGCACCGTCGGCATCTCGGGCAGCGTCGCAGTCACCGGCACCTTTTTTCAGGCGACGCAGCCCGTCAGCATTGCATCGCCCGTCGCGGTGACCGGGACGTTCTGGCAGGCCACACAGCCCGTCAGCGCTGCCTCTCTGCCGCTTCCGACTGGTGCGGCCACCTCGGCCAACCAGACGACGGCAATCGCCGCAATCGCCACCATCGGCACCCGCGCATATGGGGCCGCAGAAACCCGCCTTGCCTATACCGGCACGAGCGCACAGAGCGCGGCGATCACCGGCACGGAAGTCCTGCTCCACAATTGCGGGACCGCGCGCTGCTATGTCGCCGCAGCGTCGAACCCGACCGCGACGGTTAACGACATCCCGCTCGAAGCTGGCGAGAAATTCCACCTGCGCATCACGTCCGGTCACAAGATCGCGGCCATTCAGGACAGCGCTGGCGGCAATCTCAACATCGTCCCGGTCGCCTAAGATGCTGGTTCGCGCTGGCAGGGTCGGACAGATCGGGCGGACCCGCGCCACTGGCGGCACCCCTGCGCCCACGCCCCCCATGACGGCAATCGCAGCGGATGGCTGGCAGGCAACGGTCACCACGCCGATGGACCTGTCGTTCCTCTCCGCATCCGTTTCCCGCGAAGGGTATGATGCGACAGGCGCATCAACGACGATTACCGACACCGTTTTGCTGACCCGCCGCGTTCGGCAGGCCTATGCCAATCAGGCGAGCGACACCGCCAACAATGTCGCGCTCAATGATTATATTCTCGCGTCCGATACGATCAGCGGCGTCACCAATAACAGCACCTTGGTTTCGCCAAAGCCGTTCGGCGCGTGGATGATGATGGGCCGCTCGCTGGTAGGCAACAGCATCCCTTGGGAAATGATCGCCTTCCACTATTTCGGGCGCAGTAAACGGCAAGTCGCTTGCGTCCGCGTCCGCGCGACCGACGGCACGAACACCACCGCGTGGCAGACCGTATCGACGACCAGCATCTCGACCTATTGCGAAGATGGGCAGCCACTCGAAACCTTTGGCGGCTCGCTCGATATTACAGGGCTGAACGCCGGGCTTGTGACGCTGCAAGGTCAGGCGCTTCCATTTGTCGGCTCGGCGATCATGGACACGGCGGATAGCAGCGTAACCCGCGAGTTTTCGCCGCGCTATTTCCTCAAGAACGTCGCCCGCGAAGCCGCGCCGCCCTATGCCTATGTCGCATCGACGGGCAACGACAGCACCGGCGTATGGTCAACGACCGCAGCGACGGCTGCTGCAACGCCATTCCTGACTGTTGGCGGCGCACTGATGGCAGCAAACGATGCAGTTCGCGGCACCCCTGCAACGGGCGGCGTCGTCGATGGTGGCCGCATTCGGATCGTGGACACGGTATCGCTCGGCACCACAACCACAAGCCGCCCGCAGAACGTCGCGGCGGTGACTGTCGAGCGGGCGCCGGGAACGACAAGGGCCGCGGCAATCGCCACGCTTTCGTCTGCGATGCGCTGTCGCTTGGGCGTCGGCACCCTGACATCGCCGCTTACGGAAGGTTGCATCAGCTTCGAGGATATGACGATCAGCCGCACCGCCAACACGACGTTTTCAGGCGAGGCAGCGAATCAGCTCAATGTCCAGATGCGTAACGTCACCTTGTCGAATGGCGGAACGGCGGGTTCATGGCTGGCCAATGCCCACGACTGGTTTTTCGGCGTCAACCTGACCGGCTTTAACGGCAATCTCGGACAGACGGCGCTTGAGCATCGCATGATGCGCGGCCTGATCGTCGATTTCGCCAACGGCAACGCACCGGAAGCATGGGTGACGGTCGGCTGTCAGTTTACGCGTGTGAAGGGCTGCTCCATTGCCGATCCGACCAAGGGCGCGATCTGGTACGCCAACAAGTTCATCAACCCCGACAGCACGACAGCGGTAATCGATTTCAAAGGAACGGTATCGGGCGGCGATCTGGGGCCGGTGGCCATTGTCGGCAACCTTGTCGAGGTCACTCATACGACCAGTTCGACGCCATCGGTCCGCGTCGCCAGCGATACCGCGCTGGGCAATATTACCCACGCGGTGATCGCCTACAACACGACCACCGGCTATGGCAGCGCCGGACGCTGGAATGTTCTCTATGATGAAGCGACCGTGGCGCGCTCCCACAAGTTCGCTCGCGTCGTCGGCAACGTCGTCGCCCAGCTAAACACCAAGGGCGATGTGTTCCACGCGGATGGGACGCGGCTCGGCCAGTTTGCCTTCACTCATGGGGTCGGCGCGCAGGGCAATATGTCGATGTTCGCGGTGAACAGCGCCACGCTTTACAGCGTGTATCAGACCTATCCCGGCATCGGGGCCAACATCGGCACGTCGTCCACCGTTCGCAACGATCCGCTATTCGTGGATTACAAGGGGACGGGCGGTAGCGGTGGCACTCCAAGTTCTGGGGCAGGTGGCGGCAATTATGTCCCGCAATCCGGCTCGCCTCTGCGCGGTATCGTGACGACGGCTATCATGGGGTACGATCTGTCCGGCGTTGCCCGCGCCTCCTCCAACGATGACGCGGGGGCTTATGTCTATGCGGCGTAAAGCGGTTATCATTGCCTTGCTCGCCATGCTCGCATGGGTTCCGATCATCGCTATCGTCGAATTGATGACCCTCTCCCCGACACTCATTGGGAGCCTGACATGATCCGCGCACAGTGGCGCGCTGCGTTCATGGCCGTCGGGTTGGTCTTGGTTCTGGGGATTTTCTGATGCTTCAGCTTTATCTCTCGACCTTGCTGATCGGCGTTGGCGAAACGCCGGTCGTGGTTCCCGGCGCCGTCTCGCTTGCCCTTGCCAAGCAGCACCTCGAATATGAAGACGACGACCGCGACACGCTGATCCAGCAATATATCGACGCTGCACAGGCATGGGTCGAAGGCTACACCGGCCTGCTGCTGACCCGCCGCACGGTGGTTCGCCGCTTCAAAAGCTGCTCGGGCTATTACGACCTGCATATCGGGCCCGATCCGGTCGTCGATAGCGTGACCTATCTGGACAGCGATTTGGCCGAGCAGACGGTTGACGAAGCCGAATATAAGCTCGTCGACGCCCGCCTCTATCCGGTGTCGTCGTTCCCCTATGCGCGCCATGGGCTGTTGGCGACGATCATGGCGGGCTTTGACGGCGATGTGCCGGCGGATTTGATGAGCGCGCAGCTGCTGATGATTGGGCATTTGTTCAACCAGCGTGAGGCGGTGAACGTCGGCAACATCGTCAGCGAAGTGCCGTTCGCGGTGAGGGCTCTTTGCCAGCCGCATTGCTTGCTGTTGGTATGACCCCGGCAGGCAAGCGCGACAAGCGCATCACCTTCGAACGGTTCACGGCGACGCAGGACGAATACGGCGAGCAGATCGAGACGTGGGCGGCGTTCGGCAAGGAACAGAAGGCCGCAGTCTATTATGGCACCGGCACTGAGCGAAGGGAGGCGGCGCGCGAGGAGGGTAGCCAGACGGCCAACTTCAACTGTCACGCCACCGAAACAACGCGCGCGATCGTCATCCGCGACCGGATCGTGATGGACGGCGAGAATTGGGACGTGCTCGGAATCAGCCCGATGGGCCGCCGCGAGATTGAGTTTACGGCGCAAAGGTCGCTCTAAACCTTGCAAGAATCGAGGATTTCTGGCAGTTAATACGAGCCGATGCGGGGGTTCTAGACCCGCACCGGCCCTGACCAACACGATGAGGTAACATCGCATGGCTGACTGCCCAATATCCGTTATGTTCCCGTGCGCCAAGTGCGCGCGAATAGTTCCTGCTGATGGCTTCTATCGCGATCGCGCGAGGCCGAACGGACTGCGCCGCTACTGCAAGGAATGCGATGCGGCATCTTCGCGAGCCTTAAATAAGCGGCTTCGTGAGGAAGATGGGGATCGTATCCGCGCCCGCGCCAACGCTTGGAGGAAAGCTAATCCCGAGCGGGTCAAGGAACTAAAGCGCGGCCATTATGATCGGCATAAGGCCAAGGTCAAGAAGGCCGCGACTGACTATCAGAAACGCAATCGGGAGCGCCGTCGAGAAGTCCAGCAGGTCTGGCGCGATAACAACCGGGAAAAGGTTCGCGATTCTCAGCGACGAGCGCGGACCAAACTGAGAAGCACCCCGCAAGGCAGGCTAGAATTGGCAGTCAGAGGGCTGGTCCGGTATCACTTAAAGCACGGCAAGGGCCAGCGTAAGACATTCGAATTTCTTCCCTATTCGGTAGCCGAACTAAGCGCGCATCTCGAAAAGCAATTCACCGACGGGATGTCGTGGGACAATTATGGGGAGTGGCACGTGGATCACATTATCCCGGTTTCCGTTCACAACTTTTTATCGCCAGACGATATTGATTTCCAAAAAGCGTGGGCGCTCTCAAATTTGCAGCCGCTCTGGGCTTCGGACAACCACAGGAAATCGAACTCGCTGACTGCCCCTTTCCAGCCGAGTTTGGCCCTTCACGGTGTCGATTAAGCTGACCGGGTTCCGGGAATTCGAGAAAGCACTAAAGGACGAGCTTCCACGCGCGACGGCAAAAAACGTCCTTTGGCGCGTCGCAACCAACGCCATGAAGCGCGTCGAAGAAGGGATGGCCCAGAAGGCGCCATACGATCCGAACGACCGCGACGGCGACGGGAACCACCTTCGCGATACTATGAAGACCGAGCGCGTCAAGGCGACCCGGCAACAGGGCAGCGTGAGGTTCGACAGCCGCAACGGCGTCGAGGTTCGCACTGGCCCAGCACCAAAAGGCAAGAGGGCAAGGGCGAACGCCGGTTGGCAGGAATATGGGACGGTCAAGCAACCGGCTCAATCTTATGCCCGCCCGACGGCAGACGCGGAACAGAACAGCGTCATCGACGACGTGCGCGACGAACTGGCGATCCAGATTGGCAAGGCGAAGGCGCGCATCGCAAAGCGAGCATTGAAGGGGCGGTAATGGCAGATTTTGCAAGCGCCCTTCATTCTCGGCTGACCGGCGCCGCTCCGGTCTCGGCAATCGTCGGGACGAAGGTCTATTGGGTGAAAGTCCCGCAGAACGCGGCTCGCCCTTATGTCCGGTTGCAGACGATCAGCGACGTGCGGCCGCAGCATTTGCAGGGATATGACAGCGCGCGCGTGACCCGCGTTCAATGCGACTGCTTTGCCGAAACCTATGCTGTCGCTCGTGACCTGGCCGAAAAGGTCATCGCTGCGGTTTCCACCCCCGGAGCGTTCGGCGGCATCTTCTTCGGCCGCACCAAGGCTGAAGGTCCGCGCGACCTCGGCGAGGATGTTGGGACAACCTTTGTTCACCGGACGAGCGTGGACCTGCTCGTCGAACATACCACCCCGTAAGGTCCAGTAAAGGAACACAAAATGGCAGAAACGCAGAAAGCCAGCACCGGCTGGGGCGGCGAAGTGTGGCTATCTTCGGACGCCACTGAAGGCAATTTGGAAGAACTGGTGGAGGTTCGGAGCTTCACCCCCGGCAATCCGACCGCCGAGCGCGTCGAAACTACGACGCTCAAAGCCGCTGGTCGTCGGCGCACCTATACCAAGGGGCTGATCGACACCGGCGAGGCATCGATCGTGCTCAACGCGCGCCGCGGTTCCGACACCTACGTTATGCTCAAGGCCGCTTTGGCTGCGGCGGGCGAACGCTATGTCCGCTTCAACTATCCCGAACTCGGCGTCCTCACTTGGCAGCAGGACGTCATGGGCGAAGTGACCGCGATCGACGAAGGCGAAGTAACGCCCGACGGCAACATGGAACTGACCGTCACTGTCTCGCTCGGTGAAGTGGTTGCCGACGTCGCTTATGTGGCGCCCTGATGAATCCGGTTCTTGGTGAAGCGGCTCTGAAACTCAAGGACGGGCGCACCTTCACGCTCGTCCTTGACTTCGAGGCGCTGGTCGCTGCTGAAACCGCATATGGCAAACCGCTGGCGCAGACGCTGGCCGATGCCAATGCGGGCTTCGTCGGCGCCACTCGGTCGCTGCTGTTCGGTACGCTTCAGGCCAAGCACCCCGAAATGAGCCTGCGCGAAGCCACCGGCATTTTCATGTCGGACGGCGAGGCAGTCAGCGCCGCGCTCGAAGCCGCGTCGATCGCCGCTTATCCAGCGGAGGATAAGGAATCGGGAAAGGCACCAGCGGCCCGCCCCCGTCGTGGGAAGACCTCTGGCGCCAGTGGTGCGAAGCAGGTCTAGAGCCTGCCGCATTCTGGAAGGCTACCCCGCGCACCTTCGCGCTGATCGTCGGGGCAAGAATGAAGTCGGCTTTTGATCAGGCGCTTTCGATCGGCTGGCAGTCCGAACGGTTCCGCCGCGAGGGCAAAAATATGAAGCCGCTATCGGAATATCTGAAGGCGACGGTTCCGGCTCCGGTCAAGCGCGAACAGGGCGCGCGCGACTTGCGGGCAATGATCAGCGGGCGGAAGCAGCGGCAGGCGAAGTCTATTTCGCGTTCTTAAGCCAGTCAGGCTCGGCGATGTATCCCGCTGAAGAGCAAAGAGCTTCAAAGGCAATAGTGCTATCGCGTGGCCCGATTATGCGCAGTTTTCCGAATGCAAAATAGAACGGTCGCCAACCGACATAGCCGCCCATGCTGTTCTTCGAATTGACGAAACTGCAATAGACGTCGGCATCGAGGCGGGGCTGCTCCCATCGCGCGCGGCGGCAGCAACGCACCTGAAAACATCGTTCTAGCCTGCCTCCCCTGCAATCGCAGCAAGGGGGCTAAGCTCCCATGGGATTGGCGCCCGGATTTGTTTCGACCGCCTCTGTGAATTGGAACCGCGCATGGCCGTAGGAAACAGCAGCCCGATAGCTAGGCTCAGTGTACACCTCGGATTGGAAACGGCTGCGTTTGAGCGTGGCACAAAACGTGCCGAAACTCGAATGAGCGGATTTCAAAAGAATATGCAACGGACCAGTAATGCTGTGAAGACAGCATTTGTTGGGATGCTTGGTGTATTTGCTGTAGATCAGATCGTAAGTATTACTAAGGCTGGATTGGATTATGCCTCTTCTCTTGGAGAGGTCGCCGAGCAACTTGGTATCGGGGCGAAGGCGCTTCAGGAATACCGCTACGCTGCGTCGCAGGCCGGGATCGAGCAAAGCGAAATGGATCAAGGTTTGGCGCAGCTTACGCGCCGCCTTGGCGATGCCGCTCAGGGTTCGAAATCTATCCTTGCTGCTTTCGAAAAGCTCGGCGTCAACATCCGCGACGCCAACGGGCATGTTCTGGACGCTGGTGATGCGATCCCCCTAATTGCGGAGGGTCTTAAAGGAATTGCCAGCCCCGCCGAGCGCGCCGCTATCCTTGTTGACCTGTTCGGAAAAGCAGGACAGAAGCTCGCCCCCCTCTTGGCGGGAGGCGCCAAGGGCGTGAACGATCTTCGTGACGCGGCCCATCGTCTCGGAATTGTTCTGAGCGACGAAGACATCCAAAATGCTGACAAGGTGGCCGACGATATGGCCGCACTCAAGCAGGTTCTTGAAGCCAAGGTTGCGGGCTTCGCCTCGCGGAATGCGAAGCTGATTGGCGAGATTGCGGACAAACTGTTTCGTCTGGCTGATGCCGCGCTCCGCGCAGCTGAGGCGTGGGGGAACTGGATTAGCGCCAGCGAGAAGAACGCGAAGATAAAAGACCCCGGCTACACTGGCGGGCTATTCACGATCCGACCCAAAACGGAAGAGCCGATGACGACCCGCAAGGGCGTCTCTAGTGGCTCGGCGCTCGGCGGGCTTATACAATTTGGCTCGGCTGACAAGCGGATGCGCCTGCCAAAAGGCGGACGCGGCGGCGGTTACGGGCCGAAGGCCGTCGGCGCCAACGCATTCGGCGGCGGTTTTGGAGACTTTGCACCGGGACAGGGCGAGGGCTTCATCCGCATGGCGGCGGCGGCGAACGATCTAGCCAAGCCGGTGGCAGCGGTTGATGCTCTTGTCGTCAACCTCGTCAAAAATGGTGCCGAATTTGCGCGCAACTCAATCAAGGCTGCTGG
>CAYJXE010000034.1:0-43420 GCA_964373965.1 uncultured Aquabacterium sp.
CGCACCGACCTGATCAACTTCATCCACAACTGCACGATGTACGACCTGATCGACGGCACGATTGGTCCTGCCGTGTTCTCGACATCCGCAGATGTCTGGCCCCTCATGGCCACGCCCAATCCTGCGCGCTTCAGCACGGTCACCAGTGCTGCGGGCATCAATGTGGACACCTGCCCCAACATCTACACAAACCTCAATGGCCGACTGCCAGCGCAGATCAACCAGATTCAGGGCCGCCTGGCCTTCCAGTTAAACCCCACCCTGCCTGGTGCTGCGGCCGCAGCAGTCATCGCCAACCAGATTCAGCAGGCTTACATCAAGAACAATATCGCCAATGCGGCCACCACCGCTGCCGACCTGATCCGCCAAAGCGCCATGCTAAATGCGATCAACGACACCAGCACCATCGTCGGGCAGAAGGTCAACGATCCGGCGGCTATGGTTCTGGCCGTTGGCCGAGCACAAGCCGTCGCTCAGCAGAACGCCGCGTGGATCAACAACGGCAAGGTGGCCGAGCAAGCCTTGCCCGTGTTCCGCAACGTCATTGAAGCGCTCACCTACGCATTGTTCCCCTTGATGGTGCTGCTCTTGCTGCTGACCAGCGGGCGCGACACGATGCTGGCCTTCAAAGGCTACGCTGCCATCCTGATCTGGATCCAACTGTGGCCCCCGCTGTACGCGGTGCTGAACTACATGGCGTCCATCTACGCGGCCTACGATCTGGCTGCGGCTTCAGACATCGGCTCGGGCACCAAGGCCCTGTCTTTGCGAACCGCCTCGACGATCTATTCGGGCGCTATCTCGGGTGAGGCTGTTGTGGGCTACCTTGCGATCAGCATTCCTGTCATTGCCTGGGCAGCTTTGAAGAAGATGGAGGGTGTCGGGACCGCCCTGGTGGGTGGCTTGTCCGGCCTGCAAAGCATGCTGACCGGCAGCACAGCATCTGCTGCCACCGGCAACATGAACATGGGCAACGTCACCATGGACCAGGCACAACTTGCACCTAACCGAACCTCGGCGTTCATGAGCAGTTGGCAAAATGACCTCAGTGGCAACACCTTTTCGTCAAACAGCCTGACCGGGCGAACTGCCGTCAGCTTGCTGCGCAACCAGGGGTTTGCTTCGCGGGTGGTGTCCATGCGGGTGTCTGAACAGGACGTGTCCGACGCGAGTCGGCAGGTCACTGCTGCACGCACCGAAGCCTTGGCTGCCAGTTCGGATCGCTCCGCAGTTCTTACCGAAGCATTGAGCCGTGGACTCAGCTCAATGCGCTCATCCAAAAGCAGCAGCGGATCTGCCAAAAGTAGCTTTGAACAGGTCGGCGAGACATTGAACAAACTTGATCAGATCACCAAGAGCGTTGCTGACAGCACTGGTTTGACGCAAACGCAGGTCGCCACCATTGCATTTGGGGCATCAGCGCAACTCGGCTTTAACAACCGTGTGGCTGGTGGAAAATTGAGTGCGCGCGCAGACAAGAGCTATCTTTCAGGCCTATCCGCGCAGGAACAGAAGGTTCTAGGCAGCATGAGCAGCGAGCAGTTGGCTGAATTCAAGCAATTTGGCGACCGCGTTTCTAGAGACGAAAGCTTCAGCAGCCTGATCTCCAACGATTCCAAGCAGGCCAGAGACATGTCATCTCGACTGTCGTCAACGACATCACGCACTGAGAGGGCTGAAGCCAGCCTAGCCGAGAGAACAGCATTCGCCGAAAGGGTGTCAAACGCTTACGAGCGAGGCGAGACGATCTCCATTGACATCGCACAAGATCCCCACAACCTAGCCATGTTCACTCGATATGCCGAGCAGTATGGCGGCGACAGTGCTGCGGCCCACACATTGATGGAAGCAGAATTGGCCAGACAGTCTCTACGTCCCAATCGGACATTTTCTGATGGCACCGCATTGCCTGCGTCATTTCCTGATCTGGACAGGCAACACTCTCAGGAGCGCCGCGATGCGCGGCTAAATCCTGACATCAATGCACATAGGCAGAACAACGAACAACAGGTTCTCAGAGCCCCAAAAGGGCTGCCCGTCAAACAGCAACCCGCCGTCCCAACGGCCACAAGAGAGGAAGTACAAACGCAAGGGGCACGGATTAAAGGCCAAGTCGATGCGAGCCGCTCAGAATTCGACACCAAATCCGAGCTCATCAGAGCTGAAGATGGAACACTGTCATCCACACGCTCTCTGCTCAAGCAATCGAGCAAACAAGTTGCCAAAGACGCGGGGGCATCTATGGACAATGTCAAAGATGCTGTGAAAGACCTGCTGAAGAAGTGATCATCCCAACTTATCGGGATCGAACATGTGCATGTCCGGCTCAGCATCAGTCGGCTTCATCAATGGCGGGTATCCCTTGTCACGCCAATAGTTCGCACTCAGATCTTTTGAGGACGTGCTCGTTCCAGGCAGTTCAGACTCGTTCTCATCTGTGCCTGCATGGCGCATCTTCTTTACCCGACTGGTCACGGCTGCACCCAGTGGCGCCCCAAAGAGCGCGCCAATGCCCATCATGACAATCCGTGTAGCCCAGTCGTCTTTTGCTGAGGCTAGCAAGCCAACCAATGCGCCCAACGTAACAAAGCCGATGAAAAGCAGTTTTCGCATGTAAGCACCTCGCTCCGATCAGGCTACAGGCACTCAGGTGCGCTTGCAACTCCTTCAACCATTTGGCAGCACCCCGACCCACTGCTGAAGTTCGCCGAGTTGCGGCGGATGTCGGCACTGCATCGGTTGCGGTCTGGCACGCCGGACCGTTGCACTGCAACTGTGTGCCGTATATCTGTCGGTCGAATCTCCGGTTAAGCATGGCAACATCAACTGGCTTCAAGGCACTGAAGGTGCTCGCCCTCGCAACGCGATCAGGCAAATCGCTTCAACCGCTTAAGCAGCCGCGGTCGAGCACAAAGCAAACTGACGAGCCTTTGCCGGCTGCAGATTGCGGCCTTGCCGCAGGAGCCTGTTAAGTCAGCCTGCAGGAGGGCGCTTCAACGTCAATCGGGGTCGTCCGTGTTTGGTCGGCATCGCCGCCGTTGACGACTCCGATAGTCGATCGATTAGCCGCACCAAGTCCTGTGTCGCCTGCCCTCCGCCATCATCCCCGGCTGCCACGAATGTGCCCGGCTTGACACGGACACGTCCGGACACGAGAGCTCCTGCTGCACGCAAGTGGTCCGGGTGCGACGACATGAAGCCAATGGGAACCGCGATTGCCTGGTGCGCCAGATGAAAGTGGTACATCACGCACACCAGCCGCTCCGGGATCAGGAGCAGTTCAAGGTTGCCATTCAAGAGGGAAATTTCGGTGCCAAAGAGTTGCGGGAATTGATCCCAGTAGACCGACAGTCGCTCGCGCGACGCTCTGCGATCACCACCCGGCACGACCACGCGCACGGCGCTGGCACGCACGACTTCCGCGCCCTTCTGCTGAGAATGGAGCAACGCGTCAATCTTCTGCGCGAGATCGCGCGCACTGCGTGACCGAGCCCATAGCGAGGACTGCGGCGCCCACCAGAGGGCATCGTCATGCCCAGCGGGCGCGGGTGCAGGAGCAACCGCCTCGGAGCACGCCTCCCCCGCGACACCGTCGGCGTCAGAGTGCTCGTGCGCCGGAGCGTCGTCGAGAGTTAGTTCGGCTTGAAGGCGCGCCAGCAGCATGTCCGCGTTGCGCTGCAGATGCAGTGCACCCAGCATCGGCGTAACGCGATCGTCTGTGTACCCGGCTGCCTTCGTGAGATGAACGTCCTGCGCATAGCGCCGGAGGTCGAAGGTGTCGTCAGCCGCGTAGCGGCCCAGCAACCCATCGTCAAACGTGCGGATGAAGTCCAGCAGACTTTCGTTGTTGCCTCGCTCCTGGCTGGCCAGCGCATCCGAGATCGCCTCGGCAATTTCCAAGCGCCCGCCGAAGCTCTCGTCATCAATGTTCCGCGCTACTGTCGGGGATCCGCTCAAGTCCAAGTGAAAGACGCAAGGCAACGGAATGCTGAAGCGCTCGCCGGGATCGACCGAGCTGATCTTGTAGATCTCAGCCTTCTCCTTGGTGCAGATCTGCCGAAAGTTGTGCTGGAACGACTGTTCCGCGAACTGGATGGTTCGCGACTGCTTGTCGAAGTTTCGCGTTGCCAGTTCCACCTGCGAGCGAATCCGCCTCAATCGGCTTGTCCGACCGGCAGGACTGAAGCTGATGAGGTCGAACACGACCTCCGCGCTCCAATCCTGAATCTTGAAGAACCGCGGCAGATTGTCGGAGCTGTCCTGAAAACGTGCCAACGCGTAACTCGTGAGTTCGAGTTGGTCGTCGTTCCACTGAATCAAGCGTTCACTCAACAACGCCTGGATCACGGCATCGGTTTCCTTTGAGGAGAAGCCGAAGAACTCTTGAATCTGCGTCGGGCTCAGGCTGCCGCAAACGTACGCGATGCGCAACGCGAACTCCGTGACCACCGGCAGCGCCTCCTCTGCGCTGATCGCACACGAGATCGCGAAGCTCTGCGCCGGAATAGCGAAGGTGATCTCATCGACCGCGAGCCGGTCCCTCAGCAGCTTTTCCTCGACGGTGATCATGTTTGCCCCTCTTCGATGCTGGAGGCTTGCACCAGCGCGTACCGGCCCGCATCCCGGTGTTGCTCAATGTGGGCCAGCACCCTGCCCAAGGGCGAGGCCTGATGCCGCTCGCGCCACATTCGAGCGGCGCCAACGATCACCAGCCGATCCATGGCACGCGAAATCGCAACGTTTACACGTTCGCGGCTGCTCAGAAAGCCTTGTTCGAACCGCGGGTTGTTCCGCGTCGTCGCGACGATGATGATCCGGTTCTCCTTGCCCTGGTAGCTGTCGACAGTGTCGATCTTGATCAGCCGCCGATAGCCGGTGGCCCAGTCCTGCTCGCTAAGCAGGCGCACCAGCAAGCGTTCCTGCTCAGCGTACATGCAGATCACTCCGATGGGCTTCTCGTCTTCGGCGCTGTTATGCATTAGTGCTTGAATGAAGTTACCTCCAGTGCAGATTGACCGCAATAGGTTGATGATTTCGCGCGCTTCGTAGCCGTTGTCGAAGCCCGGGCTCTTCGGCCGATCATGGGCCTCACGCCCGGCGTCGGAGGTGTCGATCCAGGTCACGATGGAGCGAATGCGCTCGGGCAGATGGTCGTACCACGGCGCTGGGTCGCCGCGCCCAGGCGCCAGCGGCACCGGGTAGAAGCACGCCGACACCAACTCACCGATCGGCGGCGCCATCCGGTACTGGGTGCGCAACGTCGCCCCGACCTGTCGACCGTAGTCGGACTCGAAAGCTCGCTCGAAATCGCTGCGCGTCAGCGCCGTGCGGTCCGGCCATTGGAGCTCGACGGCGATCTTTCGCACGACAGGCTCCGCATAGTGCGGCGGCAACTGCCGATGGTCTCCGACCAGCAGTACTCGTCGGCCGGACTGGATCGCGACGGCCAGTTCACCCGGCGTGGCGCGGGCGGCCTCATCCACGATGACCCAGTCGTATCGGTTGTTCGCCACGCCGAACTGGGACCGCCCCAAACCGACGCAAGTACCGCAGACGAGCGACCGGGTCTTGGCGAGGAACTCCTCGAAGTTCCCGCGCAGCGTGCCCAGCCGGTCGACCCATTCCTGGGCCATGGCGATCACCTGGTCTAGCCGGGCCACCGCGTCCGAAGAGGTCACGGCGTGGGTGACCATGGCATCGCGTCGCAGATGCTCCAGGACGCCCTCCGGCGCGTCACTGCCGCGGTAGTCGAACTTCTCCGTGGCCAGCGAGCGAAACCGCTCTCGGCGCTGCCCCACGCGCGCTGCGATCGACTTGCTAGCCTCGCCTGCGGCCTCAGATGCGGCACGCTTTGCATCCAGCCGCACGATCTCCCGCCACAAGCGCCCCAGGTGAAATTCGATGTCAAACCATCGCTCCACGAACGCGTTCGGCAGCCCGAGGTTGCGATTGAGCGCAGTGACGCGCCTGCGCATCTCGGAGCGGAAAAGGTCGCGATAGGCCTGCAGGATGGACGCGGAATGATGCGGCCGCAACGGATCGGACACCATGCCTTCCGCGCCAAAGCGCACCACATCCAGGGGCAACTCGGTGCGCTGGCAGAGTTCGATGACTTTCTCCGCTGCGTTGTTCACCGCCTCGTGCGACTGGCTCGCCAGCAGGATGCTCTTCGCGCCATGCGACATCGCGTAGTGGATGAACGACGCGATGAACGAGGTCTTGCCCGTGCCCGGCGGGCCCTGGAGCAGACTCAGGGGACCGTGCGACCAGAGCCTGGCAAATGCATCGCGCTGCTGGCGGTTCAGCGAGAAGACTAGTTGCCCATCATCGGCGTGGCGGTTGTAGGCATCGAGTTCTGCATCGGTGGGTGGCGGCTCAAGTTCCAGTGCCGCAGGGCAGTCCACCGGGTCGAAGTAGTCGACCAGGTCAGGCAGCACCGACTCGCGGTCGAGGATGCGCGTGACGGCCAGGCGCCGGCGCCGGAACGAGGAGAGGTCCTGCTGGCTGCGCAGCTTGATGCGCTCCCCGACACCTAGTTGCATGCGAATGCGGGGGTTATCGAGAACCAGGATGGCCTGCGACGTCTCGCGCATGTCGAGATCGCCTACGCGGACCAGTTCGCCGTTGATCTCCTGCAGGGCTTCGACCTTAGCGTCGGACTCGTAGTCCAGGGCCTCGCCTTCCTTGCGATACGGAATGCGCAGCTTGTCGCGGCGTCCTCCCATGTCTCGGGCCACCGCGCCCGCGATCTCAACCTCCGGCAGGGTCGACTCTTCCGCTTCCAAGAGGGCACGCCAGAGTGCCATCGTGCGCGGCGATGCGAGCGGCCCCGCCGACGCTTCTTCTTCGTCCAGTTCGGCACCGACAGCTGGCGCATCGATCCCGAGGATCTCGGCCCGTACCCGATCGATCGCGATGCGAATATCAGGCAACGCTTCCAACGCCTCCAGCAGGCTGCTCGCGTCGTCGGCGGGCGCGGGTTCGAGCTGAAGATCAGCCTTCAGCGTCGTCACGGCCTGCGACGCCGTCCGCACAAACTGGCTGTGCGGCATCTCCAGGATGCGCTGCGACGCAAAGTCAAGCGTGGCGGGTTTCAGCAAGATCAGCAGGCGTTTGCGCACGCCGGCGAGCGAGACCACAACGTGCGCTAGCTGCTGAGGGTTGCGGAGTTTTTCCGCGGACACCCCCACGTGGAACGTTCCGTTGTCACCGGCGAGCACGCTGCGTGCCGTGAGCTGGCGCACATGTACGACCAGTCGCGGACCTACCGTCGGCAGAGGGGGATCCAGCAGAAGGCCCAATGCATCGTCGATGCGGTCGAGGGCATAGACACGAAGTTCGCGGCTCAGGCAGCGTTGGATCTCCGAGCGTACAGGCCCGGCCTCGTGCCCGGCCCCGGCCGGCATCCGTTCCAACAGTTCGCTACACATCTTGGCAACGGCATAGCAGTCACGTTGGCACAGCGCGATCCCTTCGTGGTCTATTGGCACGTAAGCGGGGTTGAAGGGGGCCGTCCCGCCACCCGGTAGCATGTCGATCGCATCGATGAAGCGCATCGCGCCACCTTCCAGCAAAACATTGCCAGGGTGCAGATCGCCGTGCTCCAGGCCCAAGCTGTGCAGGTGCAGCGTGGCCTTCACCAGCACGCGGCAAAGCCCTAGCAACTCCCGCCCGGACGCGCAGGTACCTGCTGCCTCCACCAGAAGCTGACCATCGACCCATTGCTGAACCAGGAAAGTGCCCGCGTCCGAGATGCCGAAATCGATGACCTCCGGCAGCGAAGGGCAAGGCTGGGTCTTCACGAGCCGGGCCTTGTCGAGGAAACTCTGCAGTTGGTGCGTCTCTTCGGGCCGTTTCGGGTCGGGCTTGCGGCCGTACCAAACCTTGACCGATACGGACCGCCCCCCCACGGACGATTTGTAGAGGTGGCAGTGGCCCTGCTTCAGGTTCTCGAGCAAGGGATACACGACCATCGGGATCAGGTCGCTGCGGTAGGCCTCGAAGGCGCGCAGATCGACACCGACGGCCGAAGGTTTGCCTAAGTTCAACGCGTTAAGCGCGTCGAGCATGGTGCGGGCGTTCGAAAAGCGCTCGACAGGAATCCATTCGAGTGCTTGCGAGAACCAGGCGGCCAACCCCGCATCGCACTCAACGCCAACTGGAGCCTCCCACAGAATCAGACCGTCCTGCTGGCGCGGCAGGGTCAGGAACAGCACGTGGTGTGCCGCGACGCCGAGCAGATAGACGTCACGTCGGAAAGGATCACTGACCTCGCCGTGGCCGATCTCCGAGTCCTCCGGCAGGAGCGCCCTGCCTGCCCGCAGTGCGTCACGCAGGGGCCCGACCGTGCCCGCCTCCGGGAAGTAGGCGGTCAGGAAGCCCGAGATGGAAACCTTCGAGGGGCGCTCCAGCCACACGCTGTGGTCGCTGACATCGCGATGGGCGACACCGACGTCGTGCAGGTCTGCGAAGTGCGACAACAGCACCTTGACGAGGGCCAGACGCTCCGCGAACGTCAAGTCGTGGCCGTGCCGGTTGACGAACTCGTTGAGCCGAAGCTGGCGGGACGGCAAGCGGTAGAGCTCGCAGAAGTCGGCGTCGATGTCATCGCGCGTCGGGTGGGACAACGGTTGCAGGACGACGCCGTCGAGCTGTTCGCTCTGTTCATGAATGAAGCCGAGCACCTTGTGCTCGCGCAGCGCAATGCGCGCGCGCTCATCCACCGTGTCGGCGATGCCAGCCAGCGCCGAGAAATCCCAGCGGCGCAGCAGCGCCTCGTGCCGCTGGTCGTCCTTCTTGACCGACTTGTACTCCTTGTACAAGCCCTCAGGATGCGGAAATGTCGCCTCGCCGATGATCTGGAAGTTGTTGAAGGAAAAGCCTGAAGGCCGGAAATCCTTGCCGCGAAAGAACGGTGTGAAGGTCTGCACATACATGTTCGGCTTGCCGGCCCGCAGCTCGCCGAACTCCTGGCGATAGCCGCCCTGCTTGGCTATCCGCAGGAACTGATCGAGCGTCAGCACGAACGACTTCTCGTCCTGCGGGATCGCCGAAAAATCGGCGCTGCCACACATCACGACCCGGTAATCGATGTAGACGGCCTTCGCCGGTGCCTGCAGCCGCGCCTGGATCTTCGACGACAGGATCTTCCACTTGTCGGCGAGCACCTTGACCGGCGAGCGCCCCATGTCGTCACCATCGCGCAACCAGTGGTCCTGCATGGTCTCAATCTTGCCGCGCCACTTCTTGAGCTCGACGATCAGTAGACGGTCGTGGGTCAGGAGCACGAGATCGATTTCGCGGTCCCGGTATGTGGTGTCCATCATCATGAAGCCGGCATAGCCATGCCACTTCTGGCTGAAGTCGGAAGCGTTGAACGCTTGGCGCATGCGCTCCAGCGCCTCCTTCTCCGAAGCGTGGATACCGTCGCTGCTGATGATGTCGATTTTCATTGTTGTGAGCGCTCCGCCAAGCAGTACCGTGCGTGATGTGATCCTCGGCGGAACATATGCCGCCTCCCCATATTCCGCCCATTCTCACCGCTGTCGGGGCGAAGTTTGGACCGATAGCCAATCTATGAGAATTGCGGTAGCAGCCATGGCGACCGTGTTCGGGCCCCGGCGACGGGATTGTTCCGTGCATCGGTGGCACGATGACTTACACCGACTGACCAAGATCGCGTCGGTTATCGCCGGTGACGTCAACAGGCCGACGGACCGTAGCGGGTCGCGTCCTGCCGACCGAGCACTGTGGCCGCATCCCGCACGCCGCTCATCATCAATGCCCTGGACCAACGGTTGGCTCCTAAACTAAGTCGAAGTCGCCAGCCAAGCCGCCTGATTGGGTGAGAGAGGTTTCGGCTATCACCGACTTTCGCCGTCTCCAAGCTACCGGCAGACAGCCTTGAGCTGACGCTCACTGGTGGCGAACAAAAAGCCCAGTCCCGGTGCACCCCATCAACACGGCAATTACAACAATCCGGCCAATTTCCTGGCTTGGCTTTCAAAGTCTTCAGGACGCCGCTCTTTGAACGTCTGGAGATTTGCCAGCTTCCAACGAAGTGCCGGCAGTTCTGCCGCATGTGGGCAGGCCAGCAATGACCAGTCGGGTTGTGCTTGTGCAAGGCCGCTCAAAAACTGCCTTTGCGCAGCAGTTAACCGCTGATGCAACTCTCTGCGCAATCGGTCTCTGGCAGCCAAAAGTGTTTCTAGGGTGACGGGCTCTGTTGTCATGCCAACGAAGTTGTTGTGGTACTCCGCCTCAATGTCTTTTTCATTCCCGAACAGCACCTCATGTGTTGGTCGGTTGTGCCCGGCCAGGTACGTCACAAAGCATTCAACCGCAGCATCCGTGAACCCGCCTGATTCGAACATCTGCCACACGTCGAACAAGTCCCGTGGATGCTGACGATCCATGGCTGCCACCAACTTGCTGCCATAGAGTTCCGCCGTGGCCAACACTGGCAACGCCACTTCCACACTGAACATGTCAGCTGTCTTGGGCATCAGGGGGCGCCTCTCAACCGGCAACACCGTGCCTCTGAACACCACGTTGACCTCGACCTTCACCTGACTGTCGTCGTTCTCGATCAGGAGCTTGGTCTCAGCAAGGTCTTTGCTTCGTACCTTGCGTGCGTTCAGCCCCAACTTGGTCGCCCTGGCTGCAATGGCCTCCATTTCAATCGCGATTTCGTTGAGGGCTTGCTCTCGCGGGGTGTCCCATTGCGTGTAGACCACGTCGATGTCAACGGATAGGCGTGGCATGTCCATCACGAAGAGGTTGATGGCCGTGCCGCCCTTCATCGCAAAGATGTCGTTGGCAAATACATCGGGTGCCACCTTCAGGAGGAGGCGCACAGTATCCGCGTAGACCTTATCCATGAGGTTTGAGTGTCAACAAACTGCCGTCCTTCATGCGCGACATCCAGCGCTTGTCGCTCCCTACAGGCAGCGTGTAGCGTTGCAAGAATTCGTCCACATCCACCAGGCCCGTTTCGCGAGACCAGGCCAGAAACAGTCGCACAGTTTTGACACTCGTACAGCACGCCAACAAGTGGCCCAGCATGTCTTTGCGCAAGTTCCGCACGCCGTCAAACAGGTTGCGCGCCTCTTCCAGACTCTGACGCGTACCGACGTCATAGAGCATTTCCAACAGCGCGCGCTCCGGCGCCGACACCAGCAAGCCAAGCGGCAGTCCCGGTGGCGTGATAAGGCTTTTCTTAGGCAAGCCCTCGTCCGCCCACTCAAACAAGCGCGCCGACGCATACCGTGCCGGAAATCGGGATGTGAACCAGTCTGGCACGGCGAAACGCACATCACCCCACAGCACCCACTGCTCTCGTGTCGAGAGGTTGTGCCTGACCCCTTGCAAAGCCAGCGCCGTCTTGCCGCCCACATGCAGGCCCGTCACCCTGCTCTGCAGCAGTTTGATCGAACCATGTACGTTCACGTCATCGCCCGGGAAGGCATAGACACCCTGCGCAAGCCGTAGCAGCCACCCGCTTTCAACGTAGTGGGCCGCCAGCGTGGGGGAAATGCCCAGACGTTCCAACTCGGCCAGCCCGAAGGGGGCACCACGGGGCATGTCCGACTGAAGCCGCTTGAGCAAAGAGTGTCTTTGATTTCCAGCCATGCCATAAAAATATCACAAACTCCAATCAACCAGAAAAAATTGATTGAATCTGGTGCCAAAAATTAAACAAGGCTTAACTTTTCCCACAACATCAAGGCAATGCAGATACCAACAACATCCGCCCTCCCGCCGATCCACCGCACATCAAGCAACCGATCTCAGGGCAACAGGCGTCGCTTTGCTACCTGCGATCCAGCCGTCCACCATATCTCCCCAACTTTGCAACATGGCCCGGCGCTGCTCGGCGTATTCCGCCTTGTTGTAGACCGCACGCACGCCTTTTTGCTCGTGCGCCAGGCACTTCTCGATCCAGTCGGTGTTGAAGCCAGCCTCGTGCAGCAGTGTTGATGCCGTCCTGCGCAGGTCATGCACACAGAAGTGAGGGAGATCCATTCCGTCCTTCTGAGCCTTTTCCACCGCCGCCGTGATCACACGGTTGAGCGTTGCCTCGCTCATCGGCTTGTCGGTCTCATACCGACCGGGGAGCAAATACGGGCTGCTTCCAGCACAGGTTTTGAGGCCAACCAGCAGATCGAGCGCCTGGCTGCTGAGATACACCACATGCGCCCGCCTGGCCTTCATCCGCTCCGGCGGAATCGTCCATGTAGCCGCGTCAAAGTCCACCTCTTTCCAGGTCGCCAGCAACAACTCGCCTTTGCGGCACATGGTCAGCAAGATGAACTTCACCGCCAGCTTCAGCGTGGGCAAAGTGCCGAGAGTGTCCAGCGCTGAAAAGAACCGATGGATCTCACCTGGCGTCAAAGCACGCTCCCTGGGTTTGAAGGTGGCAATCGCCGACGCCTTCACCGCCTCGGCGGGATTCTCGATCTTCAGCCCTCGGGACTTGGCGTGCCGGTACACCTGCTGGATGACCTCGCGTGCATGAACCGCTGTGGCCGGGGCGCCCCGTGCCTTGATTTTCTCGCACAGCGCGAGCACCTGACTGGAGGTGATTTCTTCCAGCTTGCGCTTACCGAACTTGGGCAGCACATCACGATCCAGGATGCTCTTGCGCATCGCCGCCGTGCTGTCTGCCAGGCCGCCGTTGCGCAACCAGATGTCGGCGAAGGACTCGAAGGTGCCTGACTCCTGGCACTCCTTCCTGGTTTCAGACTTGACCCGCGCCGGTGACTCCCCCCGGCTGACCATGTTCTTGGCCCTGGCCAGCAGGTCGCGGGCATCCGCCAGCGAAAGCGGATCGCCGTAGTTGATGTCCTCGGGCGCCCGCTTGGGTTGCGACGCCTGGAACTCATCGTATTGCCCCACGGTCAGCGTCTCGCGCCGTCCCCCCAGTCGATAGTCGTAGCGAAATGTCAGCGTTCCCTTGAGGGAGACGACGACGTACAAACCGTCGCGGTCCGCCACCTTGTAGACCTTGTCGGCGGCCTTGAGGTTCTTGAGTTTGGTATCGGTCAGTGCCATTGGGTAACCCCTTTCGTACCTTGCATCACTTACCGTCAGAGCATCAAGACGGTAAACAATCAAAGATCAATCGACTAAAAAAATCAACCGTCTTCTTTACCGACAAAAAACTCGGGATGTCATGAAACCTCATGGGACGTCAAAAACAAAAAAGCCCTTGAATATCAAGGGCTTAAATGAACTTTTGGGACGTTCTGGGACGCTGTGAAGCGCTCTCAAATCACTCCCACTCGATGGTGGCAGGTGGTTTGGAGCTCACGTCGTAAGTGACGCGGTTGATGCCACGCACCTCGTTGATGATCCGTCCAGAAGTGCGCTTGAGCATGCTGTAAGGCAGCTCAGCCCAGTCGGCCGTCATGAAGTCTGACGTCTGCACGGCGCGCAGGGCCACGACGTAGTCATACGTGCGGCCGTCGCCCATCACGCCCACGCTCTTGACCGGCAGGAACACGGTGAACGCTTGCGACGTCAGGTCGTACCAGCTCTTGCCCGTCGCAGGGTCGATCGTGTTGCGCAGCTCTTCGATGAAGATGGCGTCGGCACGGCGCAGCAGGTCGGCGTACTCCTTCTTCACCTCACCCAGGATGCGCACGCCCAGGCCAGGGCCCGGGAAGGGGTGCCGGTAAACCATCTCGGGCGGCAGGCCCAGGGCCACGCCCAGCTCGCGCACCTCGTCCTTGAACAGCTCGCGCAGGGGCTCGAGCAGCTTCAGGCCCAGTTGCTCCGGCAGGCCGCCCACGTTGTGGTGGCTCTTGATGGTGGTGGCTTTCTTGGTCTTGGTGCCCCCGCTTTCCACCACGTCGGGGTAGATGGTGCCTTGGGCCAAGAAGGTCGCGCCCTTGACGCCGTTGCCAGCGGCCTTGAGCTTGCCGGCCTCGGCCTTGAACACGTCAACAAACAGGCCGCCGATGATCTTGCGCTTCTTCTCGGGGTCGGTCACGCCGGCCAACTGACCCAGGAACAGGTCCGACGCATCGACGCGGATGACTTTCGCGTGCAGCTTGCCCTCGAACATGTCCATGACCATGTCGCCTTCGTTCAGGCGCAACAGGCCGTGGTCGACGAACACGCAGGTCAGCTGGTCACCGATGGCGCGGTGGATCAGGGCCGCGGCCACCGACGAGTCCACTCCGCCTGACAGGCCGAGGATGACCTCTTCGTCTCCCACCTGCTCGCGGATCCTGGCCACGGCTTCGGCGATGTAGTCGCCCATGATCCAGTCGCCCTGGCAACCGGCGATCTCGCGCACAAAGCGGTTGAGCATGGCCTGGCCCTGCACGGTGTGCGTGACCTCGGGGTGGAACTGAACGGCGTAGTAGCCCTTGTCTTCGTTCGCCATGCCGGCGATCGGGCAGCTCGGCGTCGAGGCCATCAGCTTGAAACCCTCGGGCAGCTTGGTGACCTTGTCACCGTGGCTCATCCAGACCTTGAGCATGCCGTGGCCGTCTGCCGTGGTGAAGTCGGCGATGCCATCGAGCAGCTTGGTGTGGCCATGGGCGCGCACCTCGGCATAGCCGAATTCGCGGGTATCAGACCAGCTCACCTCACCACCGAGTTGCACAGCCATGGTCTGCATGCCATAGCAGATGCCCAGCACGGGCACGCCCAGGTTCCACACGGCTTGCGGGGCGCGCAGTTCGTGGTCTTCGTAGGTGGAGGCGTGGCTACCCGACAGGATGATGCCCTTGGGTGCGAAAGACTTGATGAAGTCATCCGACACGTCATTGGGGTGGATCTCGCAGTAGACGTGTGCCTCGCGCACGCGGCGGGCGATCAGCTGGGTGACCTGGGAGCCGAAGTCGAGGATGAGGATCTTGTCATGCATGGTGAGGACTCTCGCGGAAATCAGATCGTGGGCGGGTCGGGAAAGCAAGGGTCAGGTCGCCGCAGCAGCCTGGCGGGACGTTTGGCGGCCGAGGTACCTCAAGCCCAGCCAGGCGGCCACGGCCTGGATGGCGGCGCACAGGTAGAACGGCGCACCGATGCGCCAGTCGCCCTGCGGCAGGTCGCTGAAGACGGCCAGCAAAGGCGAGCCCATGAGGGGGCCCAGCACGGCCGCCACGCTGTTGATGGACGAGACCGCGCCCATGCTCTCGCCCTGGCGGGTCGGGTCGACCGAGTTGGAGATCAGGCTCTGCAGACCGGGCTGCACCATGAAACCAAAGAGGTTGAGCGCGATCACGACGTACATCATCCAGCCCTCGGGCACGACGCCCCAGGCAAAAAAGGCGATGGTGGACGACACCAACCCGATGCGCACCAGCTTGTCGGTGGGCATGAACTTCTGGAACTGGCGCAGCAGCCCACCTTGCACCAGCACCGCCATCATGCCCACGGCGAACAGCGACAGGCCGTTGTCCTTCGGGCTCCAGCCGAACTTGAACTCGGTGTAGAGGAACCAACTGGTGTGCAGACAGAACTGCGCCAGGATCGACAGGCCCATCACCCAAAGCAGGATCTCGACGCCCTTGAGCTGACGCAGGTTGGCCAGCGCGGTGAAGGGGTTGGCGCGCGAAAGCACGAACTCGCGGCGCTTGTCCATCGGCAGCGACTCAGGCAGCACGAAGTAACCGTAGACACAGTTCAGCAACGTCAGGCTGCCTGCGAGCAGGAAGGGCCAGTGCACGTTGTGATCGCCCAGCAGGCCACCCAGCACAGGCCCCAGGATGAAGCCCACGCCGAACATCGCGCCCAGCAGGCCGTAGTTCTTGGCGCGGTCCTTGGGCTCGGTGATGTCGGCCACGTAGGCATTGGCCACAGCGATGTTGGCGCACACCGCACCACCCATGATGCGCACGGCCAGCAGCATCCAGAACTCGGTGGCCAGCGCCGTGACGAAGAAGTTGATGGCCATGCCGAACAAGCCCAACAGCAGCACAGGCCGACGCCCGTAGCGGTCAGACAAGGCCCCCAGCACCGGCGCGCTGAAGAACTGCGCCACCGCGAATGCCGCCTGGGCCAGGCCATAGCCCACCGACGTGCTGGCGCCCGACGCCATGAACGTGCCAATGAGCTTGGGCAGCACAGGCGCGATGATGCCGATCGACATCATGTCGAGCAGCACCGTGATCATGATGAAGGGCATGGCTGCCTGGCGGCTGCGGTGTGATGCCATCGGTGATTGGTGTGTTCGGTGGTCTGAAAAAACGGCACCGGCCGAAGCCGGTGTCGCGGGATGTTCAGGGAATCAGGCGGGGCGGACCACCAGGGCCATCCAAAGATGTCGCCCTCGCCTGCTGCGCGTCACTCCATGCGGTAGTTCGGCGCTTCCTTGGTGATCTGCACATCGTGCACGTGGCTTTCGCGGATGCCAGCGGCCGTGATCTCGACGAACTCGGCTTTGTTGTGCATCTCGGTGATGGTGCCGCAACCGCAGTAACCCATCGAAGCGCGCAAGCCGCCGGCCATCTGGTACAGGATCGTGATGACCGAGCCCTTGTAGGGCACGCGACCTTCGATGCCTTCGGGCACCAGCTTGTCGGCGTTGGGATTGGTCGTCTCGTCGTTTTCCTGGAAGTAGCGGTCGGCCGAGCCGTCCTTCATGGCGCCGATCGAGCCCATGCCGCGGTAGCTCTTGTAGCTGCGGCCCTGGAACAGGATGACCTCGCCAGGCGCTTCTTCGGTGCCGGCGAACATGCCGCCCATCATCACGGTGCTGGCGCCCGCGGCGATCGCCTTGGCGATGTCACCGGAGTAGCGGATGCCGCCGTCTGCGATCAGGGGCACGCCGGTGCCTTGCAGCGCCGTGGCCACGTTGTCGATGGCCATGATCTGCGGCACGCCCACACCGGCGACGATGCGCGTGGTGCAGATGGAGCCGGGGCCAATGCCGACCTTGACGCCATCGGCGCCGGCTTCGACCAGGGCCAGGGCGGCCGCACCGGTGGCGATGTTGCCGCCGATGACGTCGACCTGCGGGAAGTTCTTCTTGACCCAGCGCACGCGCTCGATCACACCATGGCTGTGGCCGTGGGCGGTGTCCACCACGAGGGCGTCGACGCCGGCCTTGACCAGCAGCTCCACACGCTCTTCGGTGCCCTCACCCACGCCCACCGCAGCGCCCACGCGCAGCTTGCCGTGAGCGTCACGGGCGGCGTTGGGGAAAGTGTTCTGCTTGGTGATGTCCTTGACGGTGAACACGCCGCGCAGTTCGTTGGCATCGTTGATCATCAGCACGCGCTCGAGCTTGTGCTGGTGCATCAAGGCCTTGGCTTCGGCCTGGGTGGCGCCGTCCTTGACGGTGATCAGGCGCTCGCGCGGGGTCATGATCTCGCGCACCGGGGCATCGAGGCGGGTCTCGAAACGCAGGTCGCGACCCGTGACGATGCCCACGACCTTGCCGTTGTCCACCACCGGGAATCCGGAGATGCCGTGCTGGGTCGACAACTCGATCACATCACGGACCTTGACGCCCGACGAGATGGTGATCGGGTCGCGCAGCACGCCGGACTCGTAGCGCTTGACGCGCGCCACCTCGGCGGCCTGCTGCTTGGGCGACAGGTTTTTGTGGATGATGCCGATGCCACCTTCCTGGGCGATCGCGATCGCCAGGCGGGCTTCCGTGACGGTGTCCATGGCGGCGGACACCAGCGGCAGATTCAATTGGATGTTGCGGGACAGGCGGGTTGCCAGCGAGGTGTCGCGGGGCAACACCTGGGAATAAGCGGGCACCAGCAGCACGTCGTCGAACGTGAGGGCTTTACCGAGCAGGCGCATGAACAAGGCTCCAGACGCAAAAGCGGATTATACGCGGAGCCGAGAGGCCCTTTCAGGAGGCGCATGTTGTGAGCGAATCCGCGAAAACCACAAGGCGCTCGCTGGCCTGGCGCCCACATCGGGCACTAAACTGCACGGCATGAAAAACACGCGCGATACGTCGATGTGGGGTGCCGTTCTCGGCACCGCAGCCGCCATGCTGCTGGCTCTGCCCGATGCGGCATGGGCTCAGTGGAAGTGGCGAGACGCCAATGGCGTCACGCAGTACACCGATCGCCCGCCTCCTGCCGGTACGCCGGACAGCCACATCTTGACGCGCCCCGCCGCGGCCCGCACGCCCAAGGTTGTCCCCGCCTCAGCCCCGACGCCAGCCTCGGCCCCCGAAGCCAAGCCGGGCGCTCAAGCCAAGGCAGGAGACCCGGAACTCGAAGCCAAGCGCAAAAAGGCCGAGGAACAAAAAGCCGCCGAACGCAAAGTCGAGGAAGAAAAGCAGGCCAAGGTTCGCAGCGAGAACTGTGAGCGCGCGCGTGGCTATGAGCGTTCACTGCAAAGCGGCCAGCGCATCGTGCGCACCAACGAAAAGGGTGAGCGCGAGGTCCTCGACGACAATGCTCGCGCGGAAGAGTCGCAGCGCACCCGCGAGGCGATCGACAGCAACTGCCGCTGAAATCAGACGCAGGAGCCGGTTGCTTGCCTGCCCGCTTCAGCTTGATGCTTCGGTCCCGGGGAGCCGGCCCTTGGGTGATCGGTGGATGCCTTTGGGCAGCTTTTCGCCCTGAGCCCGGTAGCGAACCCGCCGAGCTTCTTTCGGGTCCACGTTGAGCCCCCGAACGACCTCGATGCGATCCCGCTCTCGCAGCATGTGTCCAGGGCGCTCCTTGCGGCCCCACACGCCCACCGACCATTGACCAGCTGCCAGCGCTTCTTCGGTGAAGCCCTCAACCTGACCGAACAAGCCACAGGCATGAAGGGCGTCGCGCACGGTGCTGCCAGCAGGCAGGCTCAAGCGAACGATGCGCACCTCGCGCGGGGCCGCTCCCACGGCCACTTCAACGTGGACATTGGGAGCCCCAGTCACATTGGGCATCGACTCAACGCGGCCCATGAACTTGCTCGGCCCGCTTGACGAAGGCCTCGACAAAGGTGTTGGCGATGCGATCAAACACCGGGCTGACCACCAACGACAGCGCCCGACTGGCGAAAGCGTAGTTCAGCGAGAATTCGACCTTGCAAGCAGGGGCATCGATCGGGTCTTGCCCTTCGGGCGCTGCCTGACCAGGCTTTTGCAAAGGCGTGAACAACCAGGTCCCCTCCAGATGGGAGAAAGGACCATCGACCAGGTTCATGATGACGCTGCGGCCTGGCACCTGCACATTGCGGGTGGTGAAGGCTTGGTGCACGCCAGCAAAAGCGATGTGCACGCGAGCGGTGACACCGTCGTCGTGAGACTGCAGGACCTCGGCGCGGTCGCACCAGGGCAGGAACTGGGGGTAGTCTTGAACGCCGGTCACCAGCCCATACATTTCACGGGGCGAGTACCAGAGCAAGACGGACTTGTGCACGTGCTTCATAGAATGTCGGTATTTTAAGGACCCTTCGGTCACACCCATGTCCATCGCAGAAAACAGAAAAGCCCACTTCAACTACCACATCGAGGAACGCTTCGAGGCGGGCGTCGTGCTGGAGGGTTGGGAGGTCAAGGCCATCCGCGACGGGCAGGTCCAGATGACCGACGGCTACGTGGTCGTCAAGGACGGCGAGCTCTTTTTGATCGGCCTGCGCATCAACGCGCTGCGCTCGGCGTCCACCCACGTCAAGCCCGACGCCGACCGCACCAAGAAGCTGCTGATGCACCGCAAGGAGATCCAGCGGCTGATCGGCAAGACAGAGCAAAAGGGTTACACCATGGTGCCCTTGAACCTGCACTGGAAGGGTGGCAGAGTCAAAGCGGACATCGCGCTGGCCAAAGGCAAGGCCGAGCACGACAAGCGCAACACCATCAAGGACCGAGACTGGGAACGCGAGAAGGGCCGCCTGATGCGCAACAAGGTCTCGTCGTCCGGCAAGGAGTGAACCATGAGTGCCGACCACACCCACGTGCCGATCGTTCCGCGCGAGAAGCTCGACTTCGGGCTGGACGGCGACATCCCCCGCCACTGGATGGACAACGACGCGTTCAAGACGCGCTTCTTCGACGCGATGTCGACGTTGTTCCCGCAAGGCGAGAAGTTCTTCATCACCAGCGTGCGCGAGTTCAAGGACGAGGTGACCGACCCGAAGCTGCAGGCCGAGGTGCGGGACTTCACGCGCCAGGAAGCCCAGCACAGCATGATCCACCGTCAGTTCAATGACCGACTGGCGGCCCAGGGCGTGGACGTCGAGTCCATCGACAGGCAGCTCGCGGAGCACTTCTTCGAGCGCATGCCCAAGTTCACCTCGCGGTTTCAGCGCCTCTCAGCCACCGCTGCCTTCGAACACCTGACGGCGATGATGTGCACCTGCTTTTTCGAGCGCCGCGAGTTGCTGGAAACAAGCGACCCGCGCGTGCGCGCCATGTACGCCTGGCACGCTGTCGAAGAAGTGGAGCACAAGGCCGTGGCCTTCGATGTGCTCACGCAGGTGGCCAAGGTGTCCTACTTCAGGCGCATCCTCTCGATGCTGCTGGTGAGCATCGGCTTTCCGATCACGGTGATGCTGATCATGAACCACATGCTGCAGGTCGACGGTTTTGGCCGCTGGCAGCGCACGAAGATGTGGGTGCGCGGGCTGTGGTGGTTCCACAAGCCGGGCGGTTTGTTCTGGAACACATGGGGCTACTACTTCGCCTACTTCAAGCCAGGTTTCCACCCCTGGAAGGTCAAGGAGATGCCGAGCTACGGCACCTGGCTGCGCACCTTCGAGGCCACGGGTGACGCGGTGGCGGCAGGCAACGCGCTGCACGCAGCCGCTGGGCGATGACCTGCTTCCCACGATAGCCGGCAGCCCTCAGGCTGCGTTGAGCACCTGAAAAGCCTGATCCAGGTCGGCGATCAGGTCGCCCACGTCTTCCAGGCCAATGGCCAGGCGCACGAGCGAGCCACTGCGCCCGGCCAACAAGCCGAAACGGCGCATGCCCTGCACCTTGTAAGGCACCACCAAGCTCATGGGTCCCCCCCACGAGTAGCCGATGCGGAACAAACGCATGGCCTCCACGAAGGCGTCCACCCGATCCGCGCTGAAGCGATCGGCGTCGAACACCACGGACACCAGCCCCGCCGCGCCCTGGCAGGTGGCTGCCCAGTGCTCGTGCCCCGGCGAGCCGGGCAAGGCGGGGTGCAGCACCTGCGACACCTCGGGCCGCAGGGCCAGCCATTGCGCCACCCGGCGGGCGGCCGCATCGTGTGCGGCATAACGCAGCGCCACGCTCGGCAGTCCGCGCAGCACCAGCTCGACGTCGTTGAGGCCCACGCCGATGCCCAGCCGCATGTGCGTGAGCTTGAGGCGCAGGTGCAAGGGCTCGTCGCGCGTGATGACGGCGCCCATGAGCACATCGCCACCACCCGATGGGTACTTGGTGAGCGCGTGGATGGTGAGGTCCACGCCCCGAGTGTCGGTGCCGGGTTTCGGATGCGGCACGCCGAGCTCGAAGGGATTGAAAGCCAGGCCCGCGCCCCAGGTGTTGTCCAGCGCCGCGACGATGTCGGCGTGCTGGCGGATCACGCGCAACAGCCCCGGCAGGTCGGGGAACTCGAGCGTGACCGAGCCGGCCGCTTCAAGCCAGACGAGCTTGGTGCGTGGCGTGATGGCTGCGGCCAGCGAGGCGACATCCATCGGGTCGTAGAAGCCGGTGGCGATGCCCCATTGCGCCAGCTCGTTGCGCGCGAACTCGCGGCTGGGGCCGTAAACGTTGTCGGGCAGCAGGAGCTCGTCACCCGTTTTGAGCAAAGACTGCCCCACCAGCGCGATGGCCGCCAGCCCGGAAGGCGCCAGGATGGCCTGCTTGCCGCCTTCCAGTGTGGCCAGGCGCTCTTCGAGCACGAAGGTGGTGGGCGTGCCGTGCAGGCCGTAGGTGTAGCCGCTCTTGTCCTTCCACTCGCGGGTGCGCAGCGCGGCCGTGTCTTCGAAGATCACGGTCGAAGCTTTGAAGACCCCGGGCGAAACCGCTGCGAAGCCCGCTGGCGCTTCGTAGGGGTGGTGGATGAGCTCCGTGGCGATCTTGGCAGTGGGCGGGGGCTGATTGGACATGGCGGCGGCAACTGGGCCCGAGCCAAGACTCGGGCAAAAGCTCAAATCGGCATGCCGATCAGGTCGTGGCCTTCGACGGCGACGATGCGGGCACGCGTGAACTCGCCGACCTTGAGCGTCTTGCTGGCCTTCTCAGGTGGCAGCAGTCGCACGGTGCCGTCGATCTCGGGCGCGTCGGCGTAGGTGCGCCCCACCCCGCCCTTGCGGCCCAGCGCCGGGGCGCTGTCGACCAGCACCTGCATGGTGGCGCCCACGCGGCGCTGCAGTTTGGCGATGGACACGGCCTCGGTGACCTGCATGAAGCGGGCGCGGCGTTCTTCGCGCACCTCGTCGGGCAAGGCACCCTCGAGGGCATTGGCCGGCGCGCCTTCGATCGGCGAGTAGGCAAAGCAGCCAGCGCGGTCGATCTCGGCTTCCTGCATGAAATCGAGCAGGTGCTGGAACTCTTCTTCCGTTTCACCGGGGAAGCCGGCGATGAAGGTCGAGCGAACGACGATCTCCGGGCAGATCTCGCGCCAGCGGCGCAGGCGGTCGAGGTTCTTCTCGCCGTTGGCCGGGCGCTTCATGCGCTTGAGCACGTCGGGGTGCGAGTGCTGGAAGGGCACGTCGAGGTAAGGCAGCACCAGGCCTTCGGCCATCAGCGGGATGACCTCGTCCACGTGTGGATAGGGGTAGACGTAGTGCAGGCGCACCCAGGCGCCGTGGGCCTTGGCCATCTCGCCGATCTGGGCGACGAGGTCGAGCATGCGGGTCTTGACGGGCTTGCCGTCCCAGAAGCCGGTGCGGTACTTGACGTCGACGCCGTAGGCGCTGGTGTCCTGGCTGATGACGAGCAATTCCTTGACGCCGGATTCGAACAGCGCCTTGGCTTCGCTGAGCACCTCGCCGATGGGGCGCGAGACCAGGTCGCCACGCATGCTGGGGATGATGCAGAAGCTGCAGCGGTGGTTGCAGCCTTCGCTGATCTTCAGGTAGGCGTAGTGCTTTGGCGTGAGCTTGATGCCCGCCACGCCGCGAGCCTCGGGCACGAGGTCAAGGAAGGGGTCGTGTGGCTTGGGCACGTGCAGGTGCACGGCGTCCATCACCTCTTGCGTGGCGTGGGGGCCGGTGACTGCCAGCACGCTGGGGTGCACGTCTTTGACGAGGTTGCTGCCCGCGTCCGCGCCCGCCTTGGCGCCCAGGCAGCCGGTGACGATGACCTTGCCGTTTTCAGCCAGGGCCTCGCCGATGGTGTCGAGGCTCTCTTTGACCGCGTCGTCGATGAAGCCGCAGGTGTTGACGATCACCAGGTCAGCGCCGGCGAAGGTCTTGCTGGTTTCATAGCCTTCGGCGCGCAGCTGGGTGAGGATCAGCTCGGAGTCGGTCAAGGCCTTGGGGCAGCCCAGGGAAACAAAGCCAATCTTGGGGGCGCTGGCGGGGTTGGCGATGGGTGAGACGGTGGGGGTCTGGTCGGAACTCATGGGGCGAGATTGTCCGGCAAATTGCTCATTTGCGCTCAAGGAATGGTGCTGGGCCTGCTTGCGGGCCAGGCGCAGCCCCCTCCCCGTCACATCTGAGGCGGCACGGCGCTCATGTCCATGTGAAAAACCTCCCACTGGTGGCCGTCCAGGTCGGCAAAGCCATGCTGAAACATGAACCCCATGTCCTTTGGCTCGTTCGGCGTGGTGCCGCCCGCAGCCACAGCGCGACTCACGAGATCATTGACTTCGGCGCGGCTGTCGCAGGACAGCGCGATGAGCACCTCGGTGGCCTGTTTGGCGTCGCTGACGGGCAGCTGAGTAAAGCCTTTGAAAAAAGGCTCGACCAGCAGCATCGCGTAGATGTTCTCGGCGATCTGCAGACAGGCCGCATCATCGTTGGTGAATTGGGGATTGAAACTCAGACCCAGGGCTTCGAAAAAGGCTTTCGAGCGGGGCAGGTCCTTGACGGGGAGGTTGACGAAAATCTGACGAATCATGGCGGACTCCGGTTTGTTGGCGCGGCTGGGCTCAGAGGGTTCGCTCAGGACTTGCTCATGCCCTCGATGGCCTTGAACTTCTCCAGCGTCTCGCTGGGTGTGAAATCCTCCAACTCGTAGAGCTGGCGCACCTCGACGATGGCCTCTGCGCCTTCGCGCAAGGGGTTGGGAAAGCGCCGACTCCATTCAAGCGCCTCCTCGCGCGAACTCACCTGGATCAGGGTGTAGCCGGCGATCAGCTCCCTGGGTTCGGCAAAAGGGCCATCGACCACGTGGCGGCTGGACAAGCCATCGGTGCCGCTCGGGCCGTGGTGAATGCGCCAGCCGGTGCGGCTGGGCTGGAGCCCGCAGCCGTCGAGCAGCACGCCTGCCTTGGCCAGCTCCTCGTGGTAGGTCGCCATCGCAGCCATCACGGCCGGGTCCGGATCGGGTTGGACCTCCGCCTCGAACTCGGGGCAGGACTTCACGATGATCATGAAACGCATGACACTCTCTCCTGAGTGGTGGGGTGCAGGCGCAGGGGCGCGCGACAATGCCATCGGCATCCTACGCCGCATCCACATGCCCCTCATCCACGAAGACGAAGTCGAGATCACCGCAGTGCGAGCCCAGGGGGCTGGCGGCCAGAACGTCAACAAGGTGTCGACCGCCATCCACCTGCGCTTCGACATCCGGGCCTCGTCGCTGCCCGAAGACATCCAGGCGCGCCTGCTGTGCCTGAACGACCGGCGCATCACCGCCAACGGCGTGATCGTGCTCAAGGCGCAAACGCATCGCAGCCAGGACATGAATCGCAGCGAGGCCTTGCAGCGCCTTCAGGAGATGGTCGATGGCGTGGCCACCGTGCCGCCCGCGCGCAAGGCCACCAAGCCCACACGCGCCTCGCAAAGGCGGCGCGTGGAGGGCAAGCGCCAACGCAGCGAGGTCAAGGCGCTGCGCGGCTCGGTCAGAGACTGATCGGCCGGTTTCAGCCCGCCGCCAGCCAGCCAGCCAACTCCGCCGCCGACTTCACGCCCAGCTTGGAGAAGACCCGCGCGCGGTGCACCTCCACCGTGCGAACGGCGATGTGCAGCTCGTCACCAATCACTTTGTTGAGCTTGCCCGCCGCAACGCGCTGCATGACCTCGCGCTCCCGCTCGCTGAGGCTGGCCAGTCGGGCCTGCCGCTCCATGGCTGCCGCGTTGTCGGCCACGGAGGCGGCCTCGACGGCCATGGCCTGCTCCAGCCGGTCCACCAAGGTGTTGTCGCTGTAGGGCTTTTCCAGGAAATCGAAAGCGCCCTTCTTCAGGGCCTCGACCACCATCGGGATGTCGCCGTGTCCGCTCAAAAAGAGCACCGGGTTTGGCAACCCCAGCCCGATCAAGGCCTCGTGCAATTGCAGCCCCGAGACCGGCTCCATGCGCACATCCAGCAGGAACACCCCGCGGATGGGACGGGGGGCCTGTTGCAGGTGACTCAGCAACGAGGCAGCGCCGTCGAAGGCCATCACAGGCAGCCCGCGCGAGCCAAGCAAGAAGCTCAGCGCATCGCGCACGACGGCATCGTCGTCAACGAGGTAGACCCAGGCCGGGCCAGAGGCAACGCCAGCAACGCTCATGCATCGATCTCCTGAAGGGTTGGGGCATCGGCGCCGGCAGGTTGCAACACCGGCAGGCTGAACGAAAAGGCGGCGCCGCCACCGGGCCCGTCCACGCAGTCGAGCGCTCCATAGTGCAGCTCGACGATCGAGCGGCAGATGGCCAACCCCATGCCCATGCCATCGGACTTGGTGGTGAAAAAAGGCGCGCACAGCGTGGTCACGGTCTGGCCATGCAAGCCGGGACCGCTGTCGGTCACCGTCACCCGCACGAAAGACGATGTCGGCGCCCCGCCGTCGGCCGTCACCGCATGCCCTGTTTCGGCCTGGATGCGGATGCGGCGAGGCGTCTCTTGATGTGACATCGCGTCGCACGCGTTGCGCACCAGATTGGCCACCACTTGCTCGATCAGCACCGGGTCGGCCACGACCTGAGGCAAGCCAGTGGGCACCTCGTTGTGCACCTCCACGCCCAGACGTGAAATCTCGCGGCGCAAAAGGCTCAAGCCCGACGCCACCACTTCGGCGATGTCGCAGGGCTCGCGCTGAGGCTCGCGCCGCGTGAGGAATTCCCGGATGCGCTTGACGATGCGCGCAGCTTGCCCCGCCTGCTCCCCCTGCCGCTGCAGGGCCTTGATCACCGGCTCGGGCACCTCGGGCCGCCCCGACAGCGCGTTCAACAAGCCGGCGTTGTAGCTCGTGATCGCCGACAGGGGCTGGTTGAGCTCGTGCGCCAGCGTGGAGGCCACCTCGCCCAGCATGGTCAAGCGGGCCTGGTGGGCCACGGCCTCCATCTGGCGGCGCTCGCGCTCTTCGAGGTGTTTGCGCTCGGTGATGTCGACGATGGAGGCCATCCAGCCGATCTGCACACCCTGCGCGTCCACCAGTGGCGCTTCGTAGACCATGACTTCCACAATGCGCCCATCGCGGTGCTGCCAGCGAGATTCGTAGCCGCCCCTGGGCGCTTGACCGGCCATGTTGCGCAGGTGGCGCCGCATGCTTTGTTCGAGCTCATCGGGCACCCAGTACGGCATGGGCGGCAGCAACCCCACCAGCTCTTCTGGCTGGCGCCCCACCATGTCGGCCATGGTCCTGTTGACGTAGACCAGTCGGCCATCGAGGTCGCGAGCGCGGATGCCCACCGCCAAAGAGTCTTCCATGGCGGTGCGCCATGCAGCCTCGGTGCGCCAAGCCTCTTCGGCGCGAGAGACGCTGCGCATCTGCTTGCGCAACATGAAAGAGGCGCCAGCGATCAACCCCAGGAAGCCCAGCATCAGCGCCACGGGCAGCGTTCGCCACCAGGGCTCGACCCGCTCTCGAGAAGTGAGCTCCAGCCAAACCCCTGGCAAGGACGAGCCCAGAGCAACGCGGTACCAAGCCAGGCTTTCATCGCGCGGGGTCTCGACGGTCGCAGCAATGACATCGTCGCCTTGGTCAACCAGGCGGATGTCGTACTTGCTGGCCAACCACCAAGGCACCTTCTGCCTGAGCAGCGCCGCCGCGGAAAACCTCGCCACCAGGAGCCCGCCGGGGTGATCGTTCACGCTGTGCAATGTCACCGACAGGTGCCCCGTCAGCCCCCCGTCGTCGCTCAACTGGCGCCGCGTGTCGCCCACGGCTGAAACGTCATCGGGCTGGTGTGCCTGGATGCGCCCGTCGGGTCCCACCCAGGTCACGCTCACCCAGAAACGCCGGATGCCATCGAGCAGCACCGGGTGGCTGGCGAACACCTCCGGCCTGAGGCGCCCGGAATCGATGATGTCGCCCAGGATGCGCAACTGCGCGAGCTCGCCGTCGAGCCGACCGTTGATTTGCGCCTCCAGTGACAAGGCATCCGAGATCATCTCTTCGCGCTGCGACGTCAGGGCGGCCTGCTCCTGGCTGCGCAACCAGAACATGACACCCACCACCACCAGCAGCGAAAGGACCAGCGGCCAGGCCCAGAGCGTCTTGAGCGCACGCACGGGCGAGCCGAACAACCTCAGCCGGGGCTGGGGTGGCACGGACAAGGCCGGACGCGGAGGAACGCTGACAGGAGGGCTCACGAAACCAGGGGTAAACGAGTGCATGGATGTGCCTCAGTCTAGGCCTTGGATGCCAACAAACGCATCCGGACGTCCGCGAATGTGGATCTCCACAATCCCGCACACCGACCGGGGTGGAAAACAATTTCCCCATCACACAACGGAGACCCGACATGCGCTCTCAACGTCCCGCCCAATTCTTGCGCCGTGGCCTGCTGGCCCTGGCCGCCACAGCCGCCTTGATGCCGACCGCTTTCGCGCAAAGCCCGATCATCATCAAGTTCAGCCACGTGGTGGCCGTCGACACGCCCAAGGGCAAAGCCGCCGAGTTCTTCGCCAAACGCGCAGCCGAGCTGACCAAGGGCAAGGTCAAGGTCGAGGTCTACCCCAACAGCCAGCTCTACAAGGACAAGGAAGAGATGGAAGCGCTGCAACTGGGCTCGGTCCAGATGCTGGCGCCATCGCTCTCCAAGTTCGCACCGCTGGGCGTCAAGGAATTTGAAGCGTTCGACCTGCCCTTCATCTTCGACGACTACAACGACCTGCACGCGGTCACCAACGGACCCGTGGGCGCCAAGCTGCTCAAGAAGCTGGAGTCGCGTGGCATCACCGGCCTGGCCTACTGGGACAACGGCTTCAAGGTGATGTCGGCCAACAAGCCGCTGAAGTCGCCCGAGGACTACAAGGGCGTGAAGATGCGCATCCAGTCCTCCAAGGTGCTGGACGCACAGATGCGTGCCGTGGGCGCCTTGCCCCAGGTGCTGGCCTTCTCGGAAACCTACCAGGCGCTGCAGACCGGCGTGGTCGATGGCACCGAGAACCCGCCTTCCAACCTGTTCACGCAAAAGATGCACGAGGTGCAAAAGCACGTGAGCGTGACCAACCACGGCTACCTGGGCTACGCGGTCGTCGTCAACAAGAAGTTCTGGGACGGCCTGCCGGCCGATGTGCGCGCCGCGCTGAACAAGGCGATGGTCGAGTCCACCAAGGTGGCCAACGACGTCGCCTTCCAGGACAACCAGGACGCCTTGGCCAAGGTCAAGGCCGCCGGCAAGACCACCATCTACCAGCCCACCCTGGGCGAGCGCTTCCTGCTCAAGAAGGCGATGTTCCCGGTGCACAAGCAGATGTCCTCGCGCATCGGCGAAGAGACCATCAACGAGATCTACAAGGTCACCAACTTCGACCCCACCAAGATGTGATCGACGTGGGCTGACCGCACCGCTGGCCCACGCGTGACGTGGGCCTTTTTTCGATACCTGCAGACCTCACCCAAGGAGAGCCCACCATGAAATGGCTCGATCACCTGGAGGAGTGGCTGATCGCGACCCTGATGGGCGTGGCCACCCTCATCATCTTCGTGTCGGTGATCCACCGATACGCCTCCGGCCTCGACACCCCGATGCAGGACTGGCTGCTCAGCCTGAACATGGCCTGGGCCCAGGAAGCCACCATCTACCTGTTCGTGTGGATGGCCAAGTTCGGTGCGGCCTATGGCGTGCGCACCGGCATCCATGTCGGGGTGGATGTCGTCATCAACCAAATGCCCGACGCGCACCGCCGTCGATTCGTGATCTTCGGCTTGCTGGCGGGCGCGCTGTTCACGGGGGCAGTGGCCACCATGGGCGCAGGCTTTGTCTGGCACAACGGTGCCAACTTTGCCTTCCACAGCTTTTTGGGCATGGACGTCTCCGAGATGATCGAGGGCCCCACCACGCCCGACCTGGAATGGCCCACCTGGATCATCTACAGCGCCATCCCTCTGGGTTCGGCCCTGATGTGTTTCCGCTTCCTGCAAGTGGCGTGGAACTTCACCAAGACCGGTGAGTTGCCCCACCACGACCACGGTCACGTGGACGGGCTGGACGAGCCCGAACAAGCCAAGGCCTGAAGGACACCATCATGAGCGGCATCATCATTTTTTCCCTCCTGCTGGTCCTCATGCTGACCGGCATGCCGGTCTCCATTTCACTGGGCCTGACCGTGCTGACCTTCATCTTCGGTTTCACCGACGTGCCCGTCGAATCGGTGGCGCTGAAACTCTTCACCGGCATCGAGAAGTTCGAGATCATGGCGATCCCGTTCTTCATCCTGGCGGGCAACTTCCTGACGCATGGCGGCGTGGCCAAGCGCATGATCAACTTCGCTACCAGCATGGTCGGCCACTGGCACGGTGGCCTCGGTCTGGCGGCAGTGGTGGCCTGCGCCCTGTTCGCGGCGGTGTCGGGCTCCTCGCCTGCCACGGTCGTGGCCATTGGCTCCATCCTCATCCCGGCCATGGTCAAGGCGGGCTTCCCGAAGGAGTTCGGCGCGGGCGTGGTCACCACCGCTGGCGGCCTGGGCATCCTGATCCCGCCATCGATCGTGATGGTGATGTACTCGGTCACCACCAACACCTCGGTCGGGGCGCTGTTCATGGCGGGCGTCATCCCGGGCATCATGCTCGCCTTCCTGCTCGGGCTGACCACGTGGTGGCGGGCGCGCCGCGGCAATTACCCTCGCCTGCCCAAAGCCAGCTGGGGTGACAGGCTCAAAGCCTTGCGTGAATCGATTTGGGGCCTGCTGCTGATCGTTGTCGTCATGGGCGGCATCTACTCCGGCCTGTTCACACCCACCGAGGCTGCAGCCATGAGCGCCGTTTATGCCTTCATCGTGGCCGTCTTCGTCTACAAGGACCTGACGCTCAAGGACGTGCCGCGCATGTTGCTGAACTCGGCAAACATGAGCGCGATGCTGCTCTACATCATCACCAACGCGGTGCTGTTCAGCTTCGTGCTGGCCAACGAAAACATCCCGCAGCAACTGGCCGACTGGCTGGTGGGCATGGGCCTGGGCCCGATCGCCTTCCTGCTGGTGGTGAACCTGCTGCTGCTGGTCGCCGGCAACTTCATGGAGCCTTCTTCGATCATCCTGATCCTGGCGCCCATCCTGTTCCCGGTGGCCGTGCAGTTGGGCATCGACCCCATCCACTTCGGCATCCTGATCGTTGTGAACATGGAGATCGGCATGTGCACGCCACCGGTGGGCCTGAATTTGTACGTGGCATCCGGCATCGCCAAAATGGGCATGACCGAGCTGACCAAGGCGGTCGGACCGTGGCTGCTGACCATGCTCGCCTTCCTGGCGCTGGTGACCTACGTGCCCAGCGTCTCGCTGTGGCTGCCGCGCATGATGGGCTACTGAGAACAGCCTGACCGTGTCTGACCCGGGGCCCACAAGGCGCCGGGTTCCGACTGCCGCACGGACTCCATCCGTGCGGCATTTTTCATGGCGGCGAGCGCTCCAGCACTGACACGCCCTGATACACTGCACGCCTGTCAGGAGAGCGTCAACTCGCAGGGTGTCACCCCAAGCGAAGGTTGACCGCCGAAGGCGCAGGGCCTCAGCCGGAAACGGCCGGGCAGCCCGAACGCTCAGGCAAAAGGACTGGCAGACACGGCCTCGGTCGTGATCCTCGCTGGAGAGAGTCCGGACGTTGCGCCCCCCAAGGCCGCAGCGAGCCGGGCCACCGAAGGGGCAAGCCTTAACCGCGGTCACACGGGCTGCGAGGGGTCAATCTCTCAGGTAAAGCGGACAGAGAGGGCAAGCGGAAGTTCGTCGTTTCAGGCACCTTGTGACTGAAACGGCAGGACGCATCAACACCCTGCCCTCCCGGCCTCACCCGCCGGCATTCGCCATGTCCGACGTTTCCAACGCGCCCCTGCTGACCACCCCGCTGCACGCCCTGCACATCGAATTGGGCGCCAAGATGGTGCCCTTCGGCGGCTACGACATGCCAGTGCAGTACGCCAGCGGCATCCTCGCCGAGCACAAGCACACCCGCACCGCTGCGGGCCTGTTCGACGTCTCGCACATGGGTCAGGTGCTGCTCAGCGGTCCCGGCGCCGACGAGGCCCTCGAATCCCTGGTGCCGGTCGACATCGTGGACCTGGCCGTGTTCAAGCAGCGCTACGCCCTGTTCACCAACGAACAAGGCGGCATCCTCGACGACCTGATGGTCACCCGGCGAGAAGGCGACCTGCTCGTGGTCGTCAACGCCGCCTGCAAGGCCCAGGACATCGCCCACCTGCAATCGAAGATCGGCCACCTTTGCACGGTCACGCCGCTGCCCGAGCAGGCGCTGCTGGCCCTGCAAGGCCCTCAGGCCGTCACCGCCCTGGCGCGCCTGAACACCGACGTGCAAAAGCTCGTGTTCATGACCGGCGGCCACTTCAAGCTGGACGGCATCGACTGCTTCGTGACGCGCTCGGGCTACACCGGCGAAGACGGCTTCGAAATTTCCGTTCCAGCAGAACAAGCCGAGCAACTCGCACGCGCGCTGCTGGCCCAACCCGAGGTCAAGCCCATCGGCCTGGGTGCGCGCGACACGCTGCGCCTGGAAGCCGGCCTGTGCCTGTACGGCCACGACATCGACACCACCACGACCCCCGTTGAAGGCAGCCTGACCTGGGCCATCCAGAAGGTGCGCCGCGCAGGTGGCGCACGCGCTGGCGGCTACCCCGGCGCCACCATCATCGACGCCCAACTGTCGAGCGGCGCAAACCGCAAGCGCGTGGGCCTGATCAGCACCGAGCGCATACCCGTGCGGGAAGGCGCCAAGGTGGTGGACGCCAGCGGTGCCGAAATCGGCGTGGTCACCAGCGGCTCGCTGGGCCCCAGCCTGAACCAGCCCGTGGCCCTGGCTTACGTCAGCACCGCCAACGCCACCGTCGGCACAGCGGTCTTCGCCCTGGTGCGCGACAAAACAGTGCCCATGACGGTCACCAGCACGCCCTTCGTGCCCAACCGTTACCACCGCGGCTGATCACACGCCACGCCCCCAGATTCGGCCGAGCGCTGAGAGACAATCACGCCCGTTCGGCTCAACCCAACCCAGATTCCCCAAGGACGTCACCATGACCATCAAGTACACGCCCGACCACGAATGGCTGCAGATCGAAGCCGATGGCACCGCCATCGTCGGCATCACCCACCACGCCCAGGACGCCCTGGGTGACGTGGTCTTCGTCGACCTGCCCGCCGTGGGCGCCACTTTCAAGTCCAAGGACGTGGCCGGCGTGGTCGAGTCCGTCAAGGCCGCAGCCGACGTCTACATGCCCGTCGACGGTGACATCGTGGAAGTCAACGAAGCACTGCGCGACGACCCGGCTTTGGCCAACACCGATCCGACCGGCACCGGCTGGTTCTTCAAGGTCAAGCTGGCCAACCCCGCCCAGCTCGACGCCCTGATGGACAAGACCGCCTACGACGAACTGCTGAAGAACGCCTGATGCGTTCACCCCCGGTGTCCCTTGCTTGGACGCCGGCCCCGAGGGTGCGGCCCTGAGCCCGCCGCACCCTGAACCCACCCGATGCCGAACACCATGAGCCACGCTGCCCTGTCCTCCTTGCCATCCCTGTCGCAACTCGAAAACGCGACCGAATTCCAGGCCCGCCACCTCGGCCCCTGGGACGCAGAACAGGCCAACATGCTCAAGGTGATCGGCGTGGCCTCGCGCCAGGCGCTGATGGAGGCCATCGTGCCGGAAACCATCCGCCGCCCGGCGCCGATGGACCTGCCCGCTGCGCTCACCGAAGCCCAGGCGCTGGCCGAACTCAAATCCATCGCACAGCAAAACAAGGTGCTGCGCAGCTTCATCGGCCAGGGCTACTTCAACACGCTCACCCCTGGCGTCATCCTGCGCAACATCCTCGAGAACCCCGCCTGGTACACCGCCTACACGCCCTACCAGGCCGAGATTTCGCAAGGCCGCATGGAGGCCCTGGTCAACTTCCAGACCATGGTCACCGACCTGACCGGCATGGCCATTGCCAACGCCTCGATGCTCGACGAGGCCACCGCCGCCGCCGAAGCCATGACCCTGGCCGCCCGCGTGGGCAAGAGCCCATCGCAACGCTTCGTGGTCGCCCACGACGTGCTGCCGCAAAACCTCGAAGTCATTCAGACCCGCGCCAAGCCGCTGGGCATCGCCGTCGACGTGGTGCATGCCACCGAGCTGGTCAAGCACCTTGAGTCCCATGACTGCTTCGCCGCGCTGCTGCAGTACCCCGGCGTCAACGGCCAGGTCCGCGACCTCAAGCCCCTGATCGACACCCTGCACGCCAAGGGCGCGCTGGCCATCGTCGCAGCGGACCTGCTGGCCCTGACCCTGCTGACCTCGCCGGGTGAACTGGGTGCCGACATCGCCTGCGGCACCACCCAGCGCTTCGGCATGCCGATGGGCAACGGCGGCCCGCACGCCGGCTACCTGGCCACGCAAGATGCCTTCAAGCGCTCGCTGCCCGGCCGCCTCGTGGGCGTCAGCATCGACAGCCACGGCAACCCCGCCTACCGCCTGGCACTGCAGACCCGCGAGCAGCACATCCGCCGCGAAAAGGCCACCTCCAACATCTGCACGGCCCAGGTGCTGCCCGCCGTCGTGGCCAGCATGTACGCCGTCTACCACGGCCCCGAGGGCCTCAAGCGCATCGCCCAGCGCGTGACCGCCTACACCTCCATCCTGGCGGCAGGCGTCAAGCAACTCGGCCACGAACTGCTGCACGACACCTGGTTCGACACCCTGCACGTGCGCTGCGCCAGCCCAGCCGAGCGCGACCAGCTGCTGGCCGCCGCCGTCGCAAAGGGCATGAACCTGCGCGCCGCCAGCGCCGACACCCTGGGCATCTCGCTGGACGAGACCACAACCCGCGCCGATTTGGCCGACCTGCTGAGCGTGTTCGCCTCCGGCAAGGCCGTGCCCGACGTTGCCCAACTGGCCGCCAACGCCACCATCGGCCTGCCCGAAGGCCTGCGCCGCACCAGCGCCTACCTCACGCACCCGGTCTTCAACACCCACCACTCCGAAACGGAGATGCTGCGCTACATCCGCACCCTGTCCGACAAGGACCTGGCCCTGGACCGCACCATGATCCCGCTGGGCTCGTGCACCATGAAACTCAACGCCACCAGCGAGATGATCCCCATCACCTGGCCGGAGTTCGCGCACATCCACCCCTTCGCCCCGCGTGAGCAGCTCAAGGGCTACGAGCTGCTCGACCAGCAGCTGTGCGCCTGGCTGTCCCAGGCCACGGGCTATGCCGGCATCAGCCTGCAGCCCAACGCCGGCTCGCAAGGCGAGTACGCCGGCCTGCTGATCATCAAGGCCTACCATGAGTCGCGCGGCGAAGGCCACCGCGACATCTGCCTGATCCCCGAATCGGCCCACGGCACCAACCCCGCCAGCGCCCAGATGGTCGGCATGAAGGTGGTCGTCACCAAGTGCGACGCCAACGGCAACGTCGACCTCGACGACCTGCGCGCCAAGTGCGAGGCCCACAGCGCCAACCTGGCCGCGGTGATGATCACCTACCCGTCCACCTACGGCGTGTTCGAAACCCGCGTGACCGAGCTGTGCAAGCTGGTGCATGAACACGGTGGCCGGGTCTACGTGGACGGCGCCAACATGAACGCCCTGGTCGGCCTGGCCGCGCCGGGCCAGTTCGGCGGCGACGTCAGCCACCTGAACTTGCACAAAACCTTCTGCATCCCGCACGGCGGTGGCGGCCCCGGCGTCGGCCCCGTCTGCGTGGTTGAAGACCTTGCCCCCTTCCTGCCCGCTCACCGCTCGGCCGGCCTGGGCACCGACCAGCAAGTGGGCGCCGTCTCGGCCGCCCCGCTGGGCAACGCCGCCGTGCTGCCCATCAGCTGGATGTACATCCGCATGATGGGCCCCGATGGCCTGAAGGCCGCCACCGAGGTCGCCATCCTCAACGCCAACTACGTGGCCGCCCGCCTGGCCGACCACTACGACATCCACTTCAGCGGTGGCAGCAGCGTCGTCAAGGGCGGTGGCGTGGCCCACGAGTGCATCCTCGACCTGCGCCCCCTGAAGGACAGCAGCGGCGTGTCGGCCGAAGACGTGGCCAAGCGCCTCATCGACTACGGCTTCCACGCGCCCACGCTGAGCTTTCCCGTGGCCGGCACCCTGATGGTCGAGCCCACCGAGAGCGAATCCCAGACCGAACTCGACCGATTCTGCGACGCCATGATCGCCATCCGCGACGAGATCCGTGCCGTCGAAGAAGGCCGCCTGCCGCGCGAGGACAACCCGCTCAAGCACGCCCCGCACACCGCCGCCACCTTGCTGCGCGAGGCGTGGCAGCACGCCTACAGCCGTGAAACCGCCGCCTACCCGGTGGCCAGCCTGCGCCTGCAAAAGTACTGGTCCCCAGTCGGCCGCGTGGACAACGTACACGGCGATCGCAACCTGTTCTGCAGCTGCCTGCCGATCTCGGCCGACGCCTGACGCCCCACATGCCCAGGTGACTGGCATGGTCTTTGTGCATCGCGGCAAGCGGCGCCAAGACAATGTCCTGTCTTACGCTGGGCTCGGTGTGCGTTAGTCGTATCACGGCGGGCCCCCTTCACGCCTGACACCGCCCCTGGGGCGGTGCACCGATGCAGGAGGCCCAATGGGTTCCGCGATCACGCACGCCCCACTGCCAGGGCTCTTGGCGCCAGCCGGTGCCAGCTTGGAGCTGGCCCTGCACGCAGCCCGAGCTGGCGTCTGGGAATGGGACCTTCGCACCGACGAAAACCGCTGGACCGAAGAGGTCTGGCGCCTCCACGGCCTCAGCCCAGGCGAGCAACCCCCGTCCTATCAGACGTGGTTGTCCAGCATCCACCCTGACGACCGCGATGCGGCCATGCGGGCGATCAGCGAAGCAAGGCGCGCGGGCGCACCCTTCGAAGGATGCTGGCGCACGCTCCCCGAGCGAGGCCCTGTTCGCTGGCTCCTGAGCCGGGGCCAGCCTGGCCTGCTCACCCGCGATGGGCCGACCCACTACGTCGGCATCGTGATGGACGTGACCTCACAAAAGGCAATCGACGACGAGAAGCTTCGGTTCCAGGCAGGTTTGGCCGAGGGTGCTCCCAGCGACAGCCCAGCTCCATCGGAGCACGAGCGCCTGCTGCAGACCATCCTCGACGGCGTGCCCGGTCTGGTCGGCTACTGGGATCAACTGCTTTGCAACCGCTTTGCGAACCACGCCTACGGCGATTGGTTCGGCATGACCCCGAACGAGATCCGGGGCAGGCACATCAGCGAGCTCCTGGGCAAGAGCCTGTTTGAGCTCAACCGCCCCCACATCGAAGGCGCACTGCGCGGCGAGCGGCAATGCTTTTTGCGGGACCTGCCCGTGCCCGGCCATCCGGGACAGCACCGAGTCAGCGAAACCCACTACCTGCCCGACTTCGAGGGGGACTCGGTCAAAGGTTTCCTGGTGCTCGTGCTCGACGTGACCGACACCAAGCTTGCAGAGCAAACCGCGAGAGCGGCCAGCCAGGCCAAATCAGACTTCCTGTCCAACGTCAGCCACGAGCTGCGCACGCCCTTGAACACGATGTTCGGCCTCGCACAAATCGGCCTCAAGGAAAGCACTGGTTCGCCCTGCGCCGGCACCTTCAGGCAGATCCTCGACTCAGGTCAGCACCTGCTCTCGCTCATCGACGAGGTGCTCGACTTCTCCAAGATCGAGGCCGGCAAGATGCACCTGCACCTGGGCGTGGTCGACATTGGTCGGCTGATCGAGCAGGTGCTCGGCGTCACCGCATTGCGAGCCTGCAGCAAAGGCATCCGGCTTGAGATCGACGAGGGCGTCGATGTGCCCGCGCAGACGCTGGGCGACGCCAAACGCCTGACCCAGATCCTGGTGAACCTGATCACCAACGCCATCAAGTTCACCGACCAGGGTGAAGTGCGGCTCATCCTGAGCCGACACGGAAGCCGACTCAACTTCACGGTCAGCGACACGGGCACAGGCATCCCGCCCGAACGGTTGGACGAATTGTTCCAGCCCTTCGTGCAGGTGCACGACGCGCAAGCCCCCCAGACCAACGGCGCCAGCAACGCTGGAACCGGGCTCGGGCTGGCCATCTGCAAAAGCCTGGTCGAGCTCATGGGGGGCGAGATCGAGGTGCGCAGCGAGCGGGGGCGCGGGACGAGTGTTTGCGTGAGCCTGCCCCTGCAGGAAGCGGCGCCGCCCAACTGGACGACCTTGTCCAACCTCGTGCTCATCGGATTTCCGGAGGGCGAGCGCGAAGCCCTGATGCACCAATTGAAGCAACGCGGCTGCTCCGCCTGCTGGAGCGACCGCGTGCCGGAGACCCGGCCACGCGCTGCCACGCTGCTGCTTCACCAGCGCGCCTTGAGCACGCACACGGCCGCCTCGCTCAACGAACTGCTGGCATCGGGCCAGCCCCTGGTCGTGCACCAGCCAGACGTGGGTGTCCGCCCAGTGGGTCAGGACGGCACACCGCTGTCCATGGACACACTCCTGCTGAGCGGCCCGCTCTCCCCCCTTCGGCTGCTGCACGCCCTGACCCACCGCCCCCAACCGCAGGCGCGCGCAGGCCAACGACGGCTGAGCGGCCTGCGCCTGCTCGCAGCAGAAGACAACCCGGTGAACCGGCTGATCCTGGGGCAAATGCTGGAGGCGGAAGGGGCGGTCATCGAATTTGCCTTCGACGGTGAACAAGCCGTCGAGCGCGTGGCCAACGGCCCGGCCAACATCGACCTCGTCCTGTGCGACATCCAGATGCCCGTCATGGACGGCAACGAGGCCACGCGACGCATCCGTCGCTTGTCGCCACAACTCCCGGTCATTGGTTTGACCGCACACGCTTTCAGCCAGGCCAGGCAAGAGGCGATGAGCGCAGGCATGGTCGACTACATCACCAAGCCCTACATGCTGGATACACTGGTGCAGGCGGTGCTCAAGCACGTGTCACGCCCGCCGGAGATCCCCATGAAAGTTGTACCCCCGTCCAGCCCTTCGGCAGATCCTGCGCTCGCCACGCCCGAAGCCGACTGGGTCAGCATGCAGCAACACTTCGCGCCACAACCTGGTGTCCTGAGTGCCTTGATCAGCGTGGCCCGCCAAACACTGCCCGGCGTGGCCGATCAACTGAACCATGCCTTGCAATCCGAGGACTTGGTGCGACTGGCCAAGGTGGCCCACGAAATCAAGGGCATCGCCCTGAACCTGCGCACCCCGGGCCTGACCGACCTCGCCACGCAGACACAAGACCAGGCCAGGCAGGCCAACCCAGAGTCGAGCGCATTGGGACAGCGGCTGTCAGTGCACCTGCAGGGTTTCCTGGCCCATCTGGCAGCGCTCGATCCACAGGCAACCTCGGTGCCTGGCAGGCAGGGTCAGTAAATCAGGCGGTCAGGTCGGATGTCGCGCAGGATCGTGGTGGCGATCTCTTCGATCGACTTGTGCGTCGATGACAACCAAGCGATGCCCTCGCGGCGCATCATGGATTCAGCTTGCTGGACCTCAAAGCGGCAGTTCTCCAGGCTGGCATAGCGGCTGTTTGGCCGACGCTCGTTGCGAATCTGGCTCAGCCGTTGAGGGTCGATGGTCAACCCGAAACATTTCTTTTTGTAGGGCTTGAGCATGGTCGGCAGGAATCCACGGTCAAAGTCCTCGGGGATCAGGGGCACGTTGGCCGCCTTCACGCCGTGCTGCATGGCCAGGTAAAGCGAGGTGGGCGTCTTGCCGCACCGGCTCACGCCGACCAGCACCACATCTGCTTCTTCGAGGTTGCGGGACGACTGCCCGTCGTCGTGCTCTAGCGCGTAGTTGATGGCGTCGATGCGGTTGTTGTATTCGCCATCCACGCTCGCATCGCTGAAGCGACCGACACGGTGGTTGGACTTCATGTTGAGCTCTTCTTCCAGCGGCTCCACGAAAGTCTTGATGACGTCAAAAACCTTGCCCTGGCAGGTCTGCAAGATGGCCAGCACGTCGTCATTGGCCAAGGTGGTGAAGACGATGGGGCGCTGCCCTTCTCGCTCGGCAGCGGTGTTGATCTCGCGCACCACGTGAAAAGCCTTGTCCTCCGTGTCGATGAAGGGCCGGCGGACGTGTCGGGGCTTGATGGCGAACTGCGCCAGGATGGAGTTGCCCATGGTTTCGGCCGTGATGCCGGTGCCATCGGAGATGAAGAAAACGCTGCGATCGGGCATGGGGATGCGGGGACCTCGAACGAGGGGGTGAGGTGTTCACAACACCGGCCCCCGACGCGATCCGGATTCATTGGAAAGACCCCCCGGATCATAGGCGGGACCCTACAATCGGTTCAACCGTTTCCGGCCCGCCCGCTGACGCCCGCCAGGTCACACCATCAAAACAACAGACCGGCCGCCCCAGCTACGCCCCGGAAGCCCCAAGATTTTTTCACCATCCTGGAGCTTTTCTATGACCGAACGCTTTGAGCCGACCGCCCTGGTCGTGCCCTTCGAGCAATTGCGCATGTCCGACGTCGAGTCGGTCGGCGGCAAGAACGCCTCGCTGGGCGAGATGATCTCTCAGCTGCCCGACGGCGTGCGCGTGCCCACTGGCTTTGCCACCACGGCCCACGCCTTCCGCGAGTTCCTCAAGCACGACGGCCTGAGCCTGCGCATCAGCCAGCGCCTGGCCACCCTCGACACTGAAGACGTCAAGGCACTGGCCCAGGCTGGCGCTGAAATCCGCAGCTGGGTCGAGGCCCAACCCTTCCCCGCTGACCTGGAAAAAGCCATCCGCGACGCGTTCGTGACGCTGGCTGGCGACAACCCCCAGGCATCGTTCGCCGTGCGCTCCTCGGCCACCGCCGAAGACCTGCCCGACGCCTCGTTCGCCGGCCAGCAGGAAACCTTCCTGAACGTCATCGGCATCGAAGACATCCTGCACAAGATGAAGGAAGTCTTCGCCTCGCTGTACAACGACCGCGCCATCTCCTACCGCGTGCACAAGGGCTTCGCCCACGACGTGGTGGCCCTGTCGGCGGGCGTGCAGCGCATGGTGCGCTCGGACATCGGCGCTGCTGGCGTGGTGTTCACCATCGACACCGAGTCCGGTTTTTCGGACGTGGTCTTCATCACCTCCAGCTACGGCCTGGGTGAAACCGTGGTGCAAGGCGCCGTCAACCCCGACGAGTTCTACGTTCACAAGCCCGCGCTCAAGTCGGGCAAGCAGGCCGTCATCCGCCGCAACCTGGGCTCCAAGCTGATCAAGATGGAGTTCTCGACGCCCGAAGAGAAGGCCGCCTCGGGCAAGCTGGTCAAGACGGTGGACACCACCGTCGAGGCCCGCAACCGCTACAGCCTGAGCAACGACGACGTCATGGAGCTGGCCCGCTACGCCCTGATCATCGAGCAGCACTACGGGCGCCCCATGGACATCGAATGGGGCAAGGACGGCGGCGACGGCAAGATCTACATCCTCCAGGCCCGCCCCGAGACGGTCAAGAGCCAGCAGCAAGGCAAGAGCGAGCAGCGCTACAAGCTCAAGGGCACCGGCACCATCCTGGCCGAAGGCCGCGCCATCGGTCAGAAAATCGGCACCGGCCCGGTCCGCATCGTCCACAACATCTCCGAGATGGACAAGGTCCAGCCGGGCGACGTGCTCGTCACCGACATGACCGACCCCAACTGGGAACCCGTGATGAAGCGCGCCAGCGCCATCGTCACCAACCGTGGTGGTCGCACCTGCCACGCCGCCATCATCGCGCGTGAACTGGGCATCCCGGCCGTGGTGGGCTGCGGCAACGCCACCGAGCGCCTGACCGACGGCACCCTGGTGACCGTGGCTTGTTCCGAGGGCGACACCGGCCACATCTACGAAGGCCTGCTGGAAACCGAGGTCACCGAGGTGACCCGTGGCGAGATGCCGCACATCGGCCTGAAGATCATGATGAACGTCGGCAACCCGCAGCTGGCCTTCGACTTCGCGCAGATGCCGAACGCCGGCGTGGGCCTGGCCCGCCTGGAGTTCATCATCAACAACAACATCGGCGTGCACCCCAAGGCCATCCTCGACTACCCCAACGTCGACAACGACCTGAAAAAAGCCGTCGAGTCCGTGGCCCGTGGCCACGCCTCGCCGCGCGCCTTCTACGTCGACAAGCTGGCCGAAGGCATCGCCACCATCGCCGCCTCGTTCTGGCCCAAGCCCGTCATCGTGCGCCTGTCGGACTTCAAGTCCAACGAGTACAAGAAGCTGATCGGTGGTTCGCGCTACGAGCCCGAAGAAGAAAACCCGATGCTGGGCTTCCGCGGCGCCTCGCGCTACATCAGCGCCGAGTTCGGCGAGGCCTTCGCCATGGAGTGCGAAGCGCTCAAGCGCGTGCGCAACGACATGGGCCTGACCAACGTCGAGATCATGGTGCCCTTCGTGCGCACCCTCAAGCAGGCCGAGCGCGTCACCAAGATGCTGGCCGACCACGGCTTGGTGCGCGAATCCAAGGGCGGCAAGGACGGCCTGCGCGTCATCATGATGTGCGAGGTGCCTTCCAACGCCATCCTGGCCGAGCAGTTCCTGGAGTTCTTCGACGGCATGTCCATCGGCTCGAACGACCTGACCCAGCTCACCCTGGGCCTGGACCGCGACTCCGGCCTGGAACTGCTGGCGCACGATTTCGACGAACGCGACCCGGCCGTCAAGGCGCTGATCTCGCGCGCCATCGCCGCCTGCCGCGCCACGGGCAAGTACATCGGCATCTGCGGCCAGGGCCCCTCTGACCACCCGGATTTCGCCGAGTGGCTGGCCGACGAGGGCATCGTGTCGATCTCGCTGAACCCGGACACGGTGGTCGACACCTGGCAGCGCCTGGCCGCCAAGTGAGCCCGCACCGGGCGGGTTGCCCGTGAGGGGCGCCTGCCCAGGGCCACGCCCGCATCGCTCGCTCGACGCCACCTCCGGGTGGCGTTTTTGCTGCTATACTCGCGGGTTTTCCGAATGTTGAAGCTTCCCGAAGTGGAGGCGACAACCCTTGCCGTCAGCGGGTTTGACGCTTCGCGACGGCTTCCATCCCACCTTGCACCCATTGCGCGGTGGGGAATCCACAAGGAGTCACCATGCGTCACTATGAAATCATCGTGCTGATCCACCCGGATCAAAGCGAGCAGGTTCCGGCCATGCTGGAGCGTTACAAGACCCTGATCACCACCACCGGTGGCCAGGTGCACCGCGTTGAAGACTGGGGCCGCCGTCAGCTGGCTTACCAGATCAACAAGCTGGCCAAGGCGCACTACCTGTGCCTGAACGTCGAAATCAGCAAGGAAACCCTGGCTGAAATCGAAACCGGCTTCAAGTTCAACGACGCCGTGCTGCGTCACCTGACCGTGCAGAAGGACAAGGCCGAGACCACTCCTTCCGTGATGATGAAGCAAGTCGAGCGTGAAGAGGCCCGCAAGGCCCAGCAGGACCAAGCCGCTGCCTGATCCATGCCGCAAGGCGTGAATCGGCTGCCCGTCCAGCCTTGACGAACGAAGCCCGCCAGACTCGCGAGACATGAATCAAGTCCTGCTGTCTGCCCGGATCATCGAACGCAAGGCACTGCGATACACCCCCGCCGGACTCCCTGCCCTGGACCTCGTGCTCGAGCACGAATCCGAGCTGCAGGAAAACCAGCGAAACCGCAAGGTTCAGCTGGAGATGAAGGCAGTGGCCGTTGGCGACATCGCGCAAGCGTTGAGCCGGCTGCCGATCGGAGAGGCCCACGGCTTCACCGGCTTCCTGGGGTCACCGCGCAACGGACGAGGCGTGCTGCTGCACATCACCGCTCTACAAGACATCGTTTAAACCATCCACCGGATATCGAGAGGTCACCATGGCTGCTCCCCGCTCCAAGAACGGCAAGTTCTCCAAAGACCGCAAGGGCAAGCGCAACACGCAATCCCTGCTGTTCCGTCGCAAGCGCTTCTGCCGCTTCACCGTCGCTGGCGTCGAACAAATCGACTACAAGGACGTCGACACCCTGCGCGATTTCATCGCTGAAAACGGCAAGATCATCCCCGCACGCCTGACCGGCACCCGCGCGATCTACCAACGTCAGCTGACCAC
>CAYJXE010000035.1:0-42714 GCA_964373965.1 uncultured Aquabacterium sp.
CATCACGGCCAACAATTCGATCAGTCTCTTGCGTTTGCGGGGGAGTCCATATACGACCAGTTAGGCCGGGGCGCGTAGTGGAATGAGGCTCCAGCTGTGACGGCCTGCATTTTTGGGTGTTGCACTTGCTACGTGAAACCAGGGCACGAAAAGAGATTGCATTTCAATTATTTCATTTCTTCAACTCAAGCTTTTGGGCAGCTTCTAATGCTTCCTTCTTTGCAATTTCGCGATCCGCCTCTGCCATTGCTAAACCTGCCTTTATTACCGCGAGGTATGCGTCTTTAGCTTCACCGTACGGTATGTTTTCGTTCAGGGATTGTTCGCAAAGTCGATATAGAGATTCCCGAAGGAATTGAACCATCTGAGTCCGTTCTGCGAGCTTCACTACTGATGCGTTGAGAGATGCGTTCGCTATAGAACCATCCTGCTTCCCAAGCTTTAAATCACTCAAGATGGAAAGTGCGACATCAGGCGTTGGTTCTGCACAATACCTGACTGGGCGGGGGTTCTTTTCCATCTCGCCTTCGTCGAGCCTGTAGAGAATTCCACCTCTTCGTGATGCGTCGTAGTCAAACCAAAATATCTTCTCCTTTTTGTCAATGGCTTGAACTCTTGCCGGAGGGGTGAGCCCCGCGCAGCCAGATAGAAGAATTGGGAGGCAAAGAAGAAAGACTGGATGTTTTTTCATGGGTTGTAGACAAATGCTTGCCTTCGATTGCGGCCTAACGCCCAAGTTCAGGGGCGCGCGCTTGGCATGGCCGAAGCGTGCACTGGTGGAGGCGTCCCCTGCAACGCACAGTTAGGCCGGTGGTGGCGTGTGGCTGACTAGGCATGAAACCCCTGTTGTTTGTTGCTGGGCTGATGCCAGCTTGAATGCAAGCATGCCATGAGACCTTGCGCGAACCAAGAAGCGCACGCCTGGCTGCCAGTAGCTACCGAGGAGGTGGCTCGCTTGGCCTGTGCAAGCGGCGCATTTACGCGAGGGCCTAACTGCAATTTGACCAACAGCGACCTCAACACTTGGATGGCCTGACGGTATTGCATCGGTTGCCTAACATGCTGCCTCCCTCACGTCTCACCCGCCTATGGGCAAACCAACAGCCAAGCCCCCGCACCAGTGAGCTTTTGTAACGCTTACCACCCCCACCTCACCAGCCCGAACTCACCCATCCCCCTCCCAACCACCCACCAGCGCGCTATTTCGCGACAATTACTGAACTCAACCACCCACGCGCCACTTATTTTCGGACGCAAGCCTAGTAATTTCAGACAACAACCGAGCTCCAAGCTCGGCAAGCCACCCAAAACTCTCGTCCAGCGCCCCAAAAACCAAAAGAGGCCGCACAGCCCCCGGACCTCCCCTGCAGCCATGCTGCCACCTGCCCTCAGGCAGCTTCAATCGTCACCCGGCGGTGGGCAGCTCCCGCACGCCCGCGCCACCCTGCCGAGCAAACCGCGCCCCAATCCCCTGGCGCAGCTCCTCCAGCCCCGAGCCCTTGCCCAGCACCTTGAGCAGGGCGTAACCCTCCAGCGCCGTGCTCATCACATCGCTGCCCAGGGCCAGTTCGGTGTCGTCGCAGCGGCCCAGCAGCTGGCGCATGCGGGCGCTGCGCTCACGCAGCGCATCGAGCTGTTGCAGGTCTTGCTGGGCGTCGGCCAGTTGCACGTTGGCGGGCACGAGGCCGGGGTTTTGCGCCATCACGCGCAGGGTCTGGCGGCAAAAGGCTTCGGACTTGTCGCCCATCTTGGCCAGCCCGCGCCGCTCGCTGGCGTCCATGTCGATCAGGCCGGCCAGGGCCTGCTCCAGGGTGCTCAGGGCGGCGTCGATTTCGCCGAGGTCGTTGTCGCTCAGGTTCAGTTTGATCAGGTTCTGGCTCATGGTGTCCTCACTGTTTGATGGTTGATCGGCATGAGCCACCTGGCTCACACCGGCCATCACCCTAGCGGCTGTGGGCAACGCTTGAGCAGCGCCCCCAGCCAACCCCCTGCCAAGTTAGGGAGCGATTTCACCCTTGCGGGGGGCACCCAGCCGCCACTGCAACACCGCCACCACCAGCGCCATCACCATCACGCACAGCGCCAGCTCGGTCATGGCCACCTTGTCGCCCAGCGTGCGGGGCGCGTCAAACACGGTGTAGGGCGCCTGCACGAAGCGCACAAAGGCAAACACCATGGCCGTGAGCACCAGCTGCCAGGGGCCGAACACCGCCCACAGCGGGTAGGCCAGCATGGCCGCGTACAGCACGGCCACCAGGGTGCCGGGCACGAAGACGGCCAGGTAGCGCTCCAGCGAGCCAGGGGGCGCGGCCTTGATCACCTCGTTCATGAAGTCCAGGTTGCCCACCAGCACCGCGTACACCTGAAAGCCCACGAACAGGGTCGTGAACCACAGCAGCACGCGCACCAGCCAGTTGGGCCGCACGCCCCGCTCGCGCCAGCGGTGGGCGCCCCACCAGCTCAGGGCCAGCAGCGCCAGCAGCAGGGCCAGGCCGTTGGGGTCGCGGTCCATGGCGCTGGACCACCAGGGCGAGCCCACCAGCCAGGCCAGGCACAGCAGCGCCGTCAGCTTTTGAACCATGGGCCCTCCCCTCGTCTTCGTGCAGCTCAGGCCTTGGGGCCCTGGGCCAGCGGGGTGTGCCACTTGGCCTGGGGCACCACCTTGGGCTCGGTCGGGTCCAGCACGTAGTGCGGCGACATGATCTGCACGCCGTTTTCGTTGAACACGTCCTGGATGTTGGCGTGCAAGGCGCTGAGCACCTCGGCGCGCGGGCGCGGCTGATCGGGTATCGCTTGCGCCACCAGGCGGTACTCGGGGTACCAGTCGCTCAGCGCCGTCTGGTAGACGCGGGGCGCGGGGGTCGTCAGCACACCGGGCGTGCGGCGCGCGGCTTCGATCAGCATGGCTTCAACTTGCCGCCACGGTGTGTCGTAGCCGATGGTGACCACGGTGTCGACGATGTAGCCGGGGCCTTGCACCTCGCGCGAGTAGTTCTTGGTGGCCGAGCTGGCGATGATGTTGTTGGGCAGCACGATTTCTTCGCCCAGGCCGGTGCGGATGCGGGTGTTGAAGGCACCCACTTCCAGCACGGTGCCTTCGTGTTCGCCCACGCGCACGTACTCGCCTTTGCGCAGGGTGTTGCTGTAGGTCAGGATCAGGCCGGCCGCGACCTGGGCCACGAAGCTCGAAGCACCAAGCGACAGCATCAAACCCACCAGCACCGACATGCCTTTGAAGGCCTCGGTTTCGGCGCCGGGCAGGTAGGGGTAGGCCATGGCCAGCGCGAAGATCCAGATCACCCACGAGGCCACGCGGCGGGTGGGCGTGGCGGCGTCGGGGCGCAGCCAGCTCAGCGTGAGGTGGCCGGTTTCAACGCGGTGAAAGACCCGCGCCAGGGCGCCCACCACGGCGCGCGCCATCAGCAGGATCAGGCCGGCCACCACCAGGCCGGGCACGGCGTTCACCACGCCGCCGCCCAGCTCCAGCACGGCGTTGACCAGGAAGCGGCGCAGGCCTTCGCCCCAGGGCCGCGTGTAGGGGAACTGCTGCAGCGAGAAGCTCAACCAGCCGTAGGCCACCAGCAGGCCCAGGCCCCAGCTCAAGGCGGTGTCGAGGTGACCCACGGCCTGGCGCACGCGGCCGCGGCGCAGCACCTGGGCGTCGGCCAGCTTGCGGGTCTTGGTGTCCAGGAAGCGCTCGAGCAGGCGCAGGGCGGCGTCGCGCAGGTGGCCCAGGGCCCACAGCAGCGCGGCGGCCACGGTGGTGGCGCCCAGCACCCAGGCCAGGCTGATGAGCAGGCTGCGGGTGTCGCGGCCTTCCTGGGTTTCGCGGATGGCCAGGTTCAACGCGGCCACGGTGCGGTCCATCAGGCTGGTCAGGGTGTCGCCCAGCAGCGGGTCGGCGTCGGCGGCGTGCAGCACGATGGTCATCACGCCGTCGATGAAGATCAGCTCGCCCTCGGGCGTGGAGCGGGTGGTGACGCGGCCCGGCCCGCCAGCGGCCAGCGCCTGGTCGATGTTGTGGCTGGCGCGGCGCACGCGCTCGTCGGGCGTCATGCCCAGGAAGGCCGTCTGCAGGGTCAGGATGGGCCGGTTGGCCACGTGCAGCGTGGCGGGCTCTTCGATGACGGCTTCGGGGGGGCGGGGGGCGTTGGCCCCGGCGTTGGTGGCCGTGTTGGCTGCGGCCGGCTGTGAGGCGCCGTGCGTGGCGGGGCTGGACGCGTGGCTGGCGGCGTGGTGTGGCTTGGCCTGCGCCGGCGTGGGCGCCACGGTGGCGAGGGTGGCGCCAAGCCCGAAGGCCAGGCCCAGGATCAGGCTGAACAGACCGGTGCGAGTCAAAGGCTGAGGGCGCATGGTGGGCAAGGCAAGGGGCTGACGGTGCCCGGCCTCGCCTGCGTCAAACCACCAGGCGCGCCGGGTCCAGGAACTGCTGTCGGTATGCCTCGAATGTAAGGCGGTCTGTGGCCTCGATTTCGGCCTGGGCCTGCCACGAGCGGTTGGCGCGCAACAGCGCGGCTTCGCGCTCGGCGGCGCTCAAGGGCTGGGCCAGCAGGGCCTGGCCCACGCGCTCGGAGGCGGCCAGGCCAAAGGCCGCGTGCTCGCCCGCGTGCAGTTGCCGCATGGCTTGCAAGGCGCGGGCCGAGGGCAGGTGGTCGGGCTGTTGCAGGTCTTGCGTGGCCTTGTGCCAGGCTTGCGTGAAGGCGTCGGTGGCGTTCACCTCGTCGAGGTGGCGCGCCAGCGGCAGGCCTTGCGTCATGACGTCGGCGGCCCAGTCGGTCAGCAGCACGTCTTCGCCGGCGCGGCGCAGCTTCAGGCCCGGCTCGCGGCCACGAGAGGCCACCAGGCGCTGGTTGTCGACCAGCTCGCGGATCTCTTGCGGCGAGTCGGGCGGGCTCTCGGACGTCATCGCCCACAGCAGGAAAACGTCGAGCACGCGCAGGGTGTGCTCGTCGATGCCCACGGTGAGTTCGGGCTGCAGGTCCATGCAGCGCACCTCGACGTACTCGACGCCGCGCTCGCGCAAGGCGTGCAGCGGGCGCTCGCCGGGCTGGGTCACGCGCTTGGGGCGGATGGGGCTGTAGAACTCGTTTTCGATCTGCAGCAAGCTGGTGCCCAGTTGGCGGTAGCTGCCATCGGGCGCCTGGATGCCCAGGGCCTCGTAAGGCGGGTGCGAGCCGATCAGCGCGCCGTGCAGCGAGCGGGCGTAGCCGTCGAGGTGGTTGTAGCTCACGCACAGCGCACTTTGCGCGTCGCTCTGGTAGCCCAGGCGGCCCATGCGCAACGAGGTGGCGTGCGGCAGGTGAAGGGTGTCGTCGCCCAGGGGCTGCAGGCCGTGGTCGAGCCCGGCCACAAAACCTTTGGTCACGGCCGGCGATGCACCGAACAGCATCAGCAGCACGAAGACGTGGCGGCGGAAGTTGCGGATCAGCGCGAAGTAGTCCTCGGTGGTGGCGCCTTGCACCGACCAGTTGTAGTGGATGCCGCTGATGGTCTGCATGCGCGCGCCGTAGCGGTGCACCAGCCCGTTGCGATACACGCGCTTGGCCTGGCCCACGTTGGAGGTGCCGTAGTAGCCGATGGGGATGGCGCCGTCGGGCGGCAAGTGGCCGGGCATGGAGCTGGCCCACATGCGCTGCGGGCCGATGGCTTGCAGCACCTCGCGGTGGATGTCGGTGAGCTCGCGCAGGCAGTCGCCGATGCCGGCGTGCACGCCCGTGACGAGTTCGAGCTGCGACTCGCTGAAGTCGGTGGTGATGTGCGGGTGGGTCAGGGCCGAGCCCAGGGCGCGCGGGTGGGCGTCGGCCGCCAGGGTGCCATCGGGCAGCACGCGCAGGCCTTCTTTTTCGATGCCACGCCGCATGGCGGACACGTCGAGGCGCTGCAGGCGGTCGAGTGGGCTGGGCACGGGCGGTCTCCTTGGTGGCATCGGGCGGGCGCACCCTCAAGGCACGCAGAGGGCGCGATTGTGCGCCATCGCGTGTGACCTTGCATGAACGCCCGCCTATGGCCTTGGAGCCCAGGCAAACCGCTCGGATTTCACAATCCGATGCCCAGTGCCGTGGCCGTGTCCCAGACCAGGCATTGGTGCTTGGCGTAGATGCCGCCCAGGTAGTTGGTCGACACCTGGGGCGTGGTCAGCTGTTGCGTGGGCGAGGTGAGCTTGTTGAAGCGTGGCCAGTTCAGCAGGCCACCGCCGTTGGGGTTGCCCGTGGCGGCAAAACGGCCCCAGTACTGCGCCATCTGGGCGGACAGCTGCAGCTGCGCCGGCGAGGCCACCTCCAACGGGTCCGGGCTGGGCGGCGTGGTCGCGATGCGGGACTGGAACAGGAAGGGCAACTCGGACGCGTGGTAGGCACCCCAGCTCATGAAGGGATCGGGTGCGAGCTGGGGCACCAGCGGCTCCTGGAACTCGTAGGCGTAGGTGGGCACGTAGGCCGACAGGCTGCGCGCGGCCGACTGCGTGCCGCAGGCGAACATGGCGTCGGTCAGCAGGGCCGATGCGGCCAGGTTGGGCGAGCCCAGGCGCTTGCTGGAGTAGTCCAGCATGACGATGGAAGCCAGCGTGGCGCTGCCCGCGATGTCGGTGACCAGGGCCTTGTATTCGGCCTCGGTGAGCGGTGAGCCGCGACGCAGGTCGTAGGCCAGCGCCACGAACAGGCGGCCTTCTTCCCGGGTGGCGCCCACCATCGTCGGCACGCGGTGGAACTTGCCTTGGCGCACCAGGTCCTTGGGCGCGGCGGGCAGGATCACGCCATCCACCCAGGGCGACAGGCCCAGCAGGGTGCGCGGGTCTTCGAAGTCGAGCGTGGGCGCAGCGTTGAAGACCTCGTCGGTGGACTTGCTGCGCAGGCAGGCGAGCTGCGACGGGCCGGCTGGGCAGCCCAGCTTGAGCGCCAGCGCGTTGCCCGTGGCCACGGCCTGCTCGCGCTTCAAGGTGCCCAGGGTGCAGGGCCCGCTTTGCAAAATGGCGCGCTGGAACAGGCCCGCGGCCGCTGGCGAGACGAGCTGCTGGCACACGCTGATGCTGCCGGCCGACTGGCCGAACAGGGTCACGCGCTTGGCGTCACCACCGAAGTTGGCGATGTTGCGCTGGACCCAGCGCAGGGCGGCCTGCTGGTCCTGCAGGGCGTGGTTGCCGGCCGGGTCTTCGGCGCTCAAGGCGTCCAGCGCCATCAGGCCGAAGATGCCCAGGCGGTAGTTGACGGTGACGACGATGGTGCCGGTGGTCTGCGCCAGCCGGCTGCCGTCGTACTGCGAGCCGGCGCCCGTCAGGAAAGCCCCGCCGTGCACCCACACCATCACCGGCGCGTTGCTGCCGGCTTGCACGCCTGGCGGCACGTGAACGTTGAGGTAGAGGCAGTCTTCGCTGGAGCCGGGCACGCCGGCGGGCGGCAGCGCGGCGTCCTGCTTGCAAGCGGGGCCGGCGCGGTCGGCCAGGCGCACGCCCTGCCAGGGCTGCACGGGCGCGGGGGCCTTCCAGCGCAGCTCACCCACCGGTGGCTGGGCAAAGGGCAGGCCCATGTAGGCCGTGCCGCCGTCGGAGCCGGCCAGCCCCCGTACCCAACCGGCCTGCGTGGGCACCGGCGCGGGCGCGGCTTGCGCCTTGCTGGCCCAGCTGGACAGCGCCACCGCAAGGGTGGCCAAGGTGGCCAACGCGGCCCCGGTGATGCGCCTGTTGGCGGGTGCTTGCGGCATGTCTGCGTCCTCCTGAAGGGTCAAAGGTGGGCGCATTGTGGTCAGGCGCTGTCGGGTGCAGGTTGTCATTTCCCTGCATCGACTTGTCATTTCTCCGCAGCCAGGCACGACACTGGTGAAAGTCCTTAAGTCGCCCCCCTGAGGCGTTCCCGCAGCATCCTTCGCATGAGCAAGACAAACAAAGTCCCGGCGCGCTACGTGGCGCTGCTGGTTCAGATCCTCGAAGAACAAGGCATCGATTGCACGCCGGCTCTGGGCGAAGCCGGCGTGGCCCGCGCCAGCCTGCGCCACAACGACGCGCTGCTCTCGCCCGATCAGGTCATCGCGGCCACGCGCCTGCTGACCGAGGCCAGCGGCGGCCAGCGCGACCTGGGCATGCGCATTGGCGCGACGACAGGGCCCGGCCAGTTCGGCGAGCTGGGGCTGGCCATGCTCAGCTGCGCCAACGTCAAGGACAGCATGGACCTGTGCGCCCAGTACTACGTGCTCGTCACGCCCAGCTTCTCGATGCACACGCGCATGCTGGGCTCGGCTTACGAGCTGAGCTGGCAGCCCATCCAGCCCGTGCCTTACGACGTGATGGTGCTGGCCTACGACCTGACCTTGATGAGCTTTCACACGCAGCTGCAAGGCCTGTTGCGCGACGACATGCCCAGCTACGACGCCTACCTGTTCTCGCCCGCGCCGCCCGACATGCAGCGCTACGAGGCGCTCAAGCCCGGCCGCTGCCATTTCGCGCAAGGTGGCCTGCCCACCCTGCGCATCGTCATCGACGCCGAGGTGCTCGCTCGCACGCCCATGCCCCTGGCACACGCCACGAACCTGAAAGAGATCCGGCAGCGCCTGGACGTCAAGCTGATCCACCACCTGGAGCAGGACCATCGAGACTGGCGCGAGTGGGTCGCGATGATGCTGTCGCAGGCCCAGGCTCACCAGCCCACGCAGGACGAACTCGCAGCCATCGTGAACGTGTCGACCAGCACGCTGGCGCGCCACCTGGCGGCACAAGGCACCACCTTCCGCGAGCTGGCCAACGAGATCCGCCACGAGCGGGCATGCCAGTGGTTGCGCGAAGGCCGGCTGCGCGTGGCCGACGTGGCCGAGCTGCTGGGCTACACCAACCCGGCCAACTTCATCCGTGCCTTCAAGGCGCGTGCGGGCGTGAGTCCGGCGCAGTACAGCAAGGCGCAGGCCGCCGGCGGCTGAGGGGCTGAGGGCGGCGCCCACAAAGGGCTGCGGGCAAGGCCTGCAAAAGCGTGCCAGGGCCCGTACGTCAAACAACGTATTGGGCGCGTGCAGGCAGCTTCGAACAATGGCAGGGCTTTGTTCCGCCAGCCCATTTTGAGGAGCCCGCCATGCTTCACGGTGACATTTCCAGCAGCGACGACACCGTCGGCGTCGCAGTCGTCAACTACAAGATGCCCCGGCTGCACACCACGGCCGAGGTGCTTGAGAACGCGCACAAGATCCGCCAGATGATCGAGGGCATGAAGCTGGGCCTGCCCGGCCTGGACCTGGTCATCTTCCCCGAGTACAGCACCCACGGGATCATGTATGACAAGGCCGAGATGATGGAGACGGCCGTCAACATCCCCGGTGACGTGACCGAGGTCTTCTCGCAGGCCTGCCGCAACGCGAAGGTGTGGGGCGTGTTCTCGCTGACCGGCGAGCGCCACGAGGAGCACCCCAAGAAGGTGCCCTACAACACGCTGATCCTGATGAACGACCAGGGCGAGATCGTCCAGAAGTACCGCAAGATCATGCCGTGGACGCCGATCGAGGGCTGGTACCCCGGCGACCAGACCTACGTCTCGGACGGCCCCAAGGGCCTCAAAGTCAGCCTCATCATCTGCGACGACGGCAACTACCCCGAGATCTGGCGCGACTGCGCGATGAAGGGCGCCGAGCTGGTGATCCGCTGTCAGGGCTACATGTACCCGGCCAAGGAGCAGCAGGTCATGATCTCCAAGTCCATGGCCTGGGCCAACAACTGCTACGTGGCGGTGGCCAACGCGGCGGGCTTCGACGGCGTCTACAGCTACTTCGGGCACAGCGCCATCATCGGCTTCGACGGGCGCACGCTGGGCGAGTGCGGCGAAGAGGACTACGGCATCCAGTACGCGCAGCTGAGCAAGCGCCTGATCCGCGATGCGCGCTCCACCGGCCAGTCGCAGAACCATTTGTTCAAGCTGCTGCACCGCGGCTACACCGGCAAGATCAACTCGGGCGAAGGCGACAAGGGCGTGGCCGAGTGCCCGTTCAGCTTCTACCGCGAGTGGGTGGCCGACCCGCTGGGCACGCAGGCCAAGGTCGAGGCCATCACGCGGCCCACGGTGGGCACGGCGGAATGCCCGATCGAAGGCATCCCGAACGATGCGCGGCTGAAGTACGAGTGAGCCGCGCGGGCTCCGAAGCTCACCAGATGGAGTGGTGGTCTTCTGTGACGCCCAGCAGGTCTTTGACGGGGCGCGCGGGCGCGGTCAGCGTCGGCCGCACCGTGCCCTCGAACAGGCCCACGGGCTGGATGTAGCGGCTCGCGGCGATGACCACGCGCTTGTCACCGCAGCGCGCACCCAGCGGCTTGAAGCGCAGGTCGACCAAGCCGTCGTCGGTGCGGATGCGCCAGTCGGCCAGCGGCTGCGCCGGATCGAACTCGAAGTGCGCCGAGCCCAGCGGGATCAGGTCGCCATCGAGCCACAGCGCGTTTTCCTGATCGCCGAAGTAGCCGGACTGCAGGTTCAAGCCGAGCCCTGGGCGGTGCGCACTGGCCCAGCGCCATGCCGTGTCGCGCGCCAGCAGGCCATTGGAGCTGTCGATGCTGGCGTTGCCCTCGTTGAGGCTCAGGCGCTGCCCATCCATCGACAGCCAGCCGCGCACCGACAGCGCCGAGGTCTTGTGCGTGGCGTGCGCCAGGCCACCCTTGGGCGTGCCAATGGCCAGCAGGCTGGGCGGCATGCGGCCCAGGTCAAGCTCGGCCTGCAAGTGAACGTGCTTGGTGCGCCAGTCGATGTGCAGCGTGTCGTCCGCGGCAGGCCGAAAGGCCAGCCGACCGTTGAACGAGCGGAACCACGCCTGACCGGTTTGCAGGGCCCCGTTGTTCACCTGGCCTGACAGCTTGGGCAGGCCCACCGCGTCCCAATCGACCACCAGGCGCTGACGCAGGCGGTCGAACACGTAGGCGAATGCGGTCGTGGACCAACCCAGGTCGACGATGGCCATGCCGATGAACAGCGTGGGCGTGCCGATGCCGACGTAGGTCCAGCGCTTGTGGTGGCAGCGCAGCCACCAATCGGGGCGGGCCTGGGCGTCGTGGAGGCCCGACCAGTCGACCTCGGGCAAGCGCCCCACGTAGCGCCCGGCTTGCAAGCGGCCATTGAGCACCGCCGCGCCAGGCGCGAGGGGCAAGGCGTCGGCAGCGAGGTGAGGCAGCGCAGCGTTCACGGTGGGCGGGTTCCGAGGCAGGCCAGGGCTGCGGCTCAAGCCGCTTCGAGGCGATGGCGGCGGCGCCACTGCGCAGGCGGCAAGCCCGTCCAGGCACGGAAGGCGCGGGTGAAGGCGCTTTGTTCGGAGTAACCCAGCAGCAGCGAGATCTCGGCCAGGTCGAGGTGCCCGTCGAGCAGGTGGGCTTCGGCCAGGTGGCGGCGCGTGTCGTCGAGCAGTTGCTGAAAAGTGGTGCCCTGCTCGGCCAGGCGGCGCTGCAGGGTGCGGGGGCTGCTGTGGTGGGCCTCGGCCAGCGCGGCCAGCGAGGTGCGGCCTTCGCGGATCAGTGGCACCAGGGTGAGCCGCCAGGCATCGACCACGGCCGGCACCTTGGAGACCTGCTGCAGCAACTGGCGCGCCTGCTGGTCGAGCAGGTCGGCCAGCGCCGGGTCGGACTTGCGCAGCGGCATGGCCATGTAGGTCATGTCGAAGACCACGCGGGTCAGGGGCATGTTGAACAGCACCTCGCCCCCGAAGAAGTCGCGGTAGGGCTGAACGTCGGCCGGTGGCGGGTTGACGAAGGCGACCTGGCGCACCGGCCAGTAGCGCCCTGTCATGTCACGGGCGAGCTGCACCAGCGAGGCGATGGCGGTTTCATCGACCAGGGCACCAGGTCGACCACGTTCGACACCCCATTCGATGGTGACGCCCTTTTCATCGAGCGAAACGTGCGCCGGGTTCACGTCGTACACGGAGGCGTGATAGCGCTCCATGCGCTGCATGGCTTCGGCAAGGTTGCTGCAAGCCAGCGCGGCGTAGCCCACCACGCCGAAGTGCCGAGCGCTGACGCCTTCCGCGATGCGCAAACCCAGCCCGGGTCGGCCTTCGAGGGCGTCGACTCGGCGCAACCAATCCTGCCATTGGCTCATCGGCACGAAGTGCTGCGATGGCTCCGGCCGAGGGCCCAGCACGCGCTGACCATCGAGCCCCTGGCGGTCCAGGTACTCGTACAGCAATTGGGCAAAGGACGCGGCGATGCGGGTTTCGGCCATGGCAACAGCACCAGGGGCTGAAAGGGGGTAGATCGTGAATCATGCACGCCCGCCCCCACCCTGCCCATTCGGGCTAGATGGGAGGCGACGCACCCCACATTGACGCCATACGTCAAGAAAATGTCTGAGCAGGTCAAGCCAGGATCGGCCGAAATGACGAGCATGGGAACGCCAAACGCTGCCCACCGCAGCGGTTTACCCCGATTGCCCGCCGCCCGACATGACCTTGCTGAGCGACCTGCCCGATCTGCTGTCTGCCTACGTCACCTCCTCGCTCACGCCTTTCGGGGGGGTTGACCCACACGTGGACTGGCGCGACGCCTTCCTGATGCTGCTGTCGCCCTTGTTCTTCGCCGTGGTGGTGGCCGAGTGGCTGCGCATGCGCGATGAAAAGCGCCAGGGCAAGGCCGTCTACGACTGGCGCGACTCGCGCGACAGCATGGTGCTGGGCGGCGTCTACACCTGGCTGGACGTGGTGCTGGTGCTGGTGTTCGTGCTGCCGGCCATGAACTGGGTGCACGCCTACCATCGCCTGGCCAGCATCGAGCTGACGCCGCTGAGCTTTGCGGCCCTGTACCTGGGCGTGGAGTTTTGCTACTACTGGTTCCACCGCGCCAGCCACCGCATCCGGTGGTTCTGGTGCGCGCACGTGGTGCACCACGGCTCGGAGCACATGAACTTCACCACGGCCATGCGCCAGAGCTGGCTCTACACCTTTGCCGGCAACTGGCTGTTCTACCTGCCCATGGTGTGGATCGGGTTCGAGCCCAAGGCGGTGCTGCTGGCGCTGTCGTTCAACCTGGCCTACCAGTTCTTCGTGCACACGCAGTGGGTGGGCAAGCTGCATCCGCTGATCGAGCTGGTGTTCAACACGCCCTCGCACCACCGCGCCCACCACGGCCGCAACGAGCGCTACATCGACAAGAACTACGGCGGCACGCTGATCGTCTTCGACCGGCTGTTCGGCACCTTCGTGGAAGAGACCGAAGCGGTGGACTACGGCCTGGTGCGCCAGGTGCACACGCACAACCCGTTTTGGCTGACGCTGCACGAGTGGGCCGACATGATCCGTGACGTGATGCGCCCTGGCCCGCTGGGTTTGCGCCTCAAACACATCTGGGCGCCACCAGAATGGCAGCGCCCGGGCACACAAGCAGCGGATAATCGCGCCCATGCATCCGAAAGCGCTCCTCGACCTCACGACCCAGCTCATCCGTGAGGTGCTCAAGCTTGACGCCCCGGCCGACAGCATCGTCTCCTACTTCTTCCGCAAGCAAAAGGCCCTGGGCCAGCGCGAGCGGCACGCCCTGGCCGAGACGGCCTACGCCGTGCTGCGCCAGCGCCTGCTGTGGGCCCACCTGGCGCAATCGGGCCATGGCCCGCAAGAGCGCCGCCTGGCCTTGCTGGCCTGGCAGGGCCTGCCCCACGTGCTGAAAAACGGCGCCACGCCGGACGAACTCACCTGGCTGGCGCGAACCGCCACCATCGACCGCACCCAGCTGCAAGACAAGCTGCGCCACAACCTGCCCGACTGGCTGGCCAACCGCCTGCGCGAGCAGCTCGACGACGAGGGCTTCTGGGCCCTGGTCGAGACCTTCTCGGCCTCGGCGCCGCTGGATTTGCGCGTCAACACCCAAAAGGCCAAGCGCGAGACCGTGCTCGAAACGCTGGCCGCCGCCCAGATCGAAGCCGGCCCCACGCCTTATTCGACCATCGGCATCCGCATCCCGGGCAAGCCGGCACTGCAGAAGATGCCCATCTACACCGAAGGCCACGTCGAGGTGCAGGACGAAGGCAGCCAGCTGCTGTCGCTGCTGACCGCACCCAAGCGCGGCGAGATGGTGGTGGACTTCTGCGCCGGCGCCGGTGGCAAGACCCTGGCGCTGGGCGCCCTGATGCGCAACACCGGCCGCCTGTACGCCTTCGACGTGTCGGCCCACCGCCTGGACAACCTCAAGCCACGCCTGGCGCGCAGCGGCCTGTCGAACGTGTACGCCACGCAGATCGCCCACGAGAACGACGACCGCATCAAGCGCCTGCGCGGCAAGATCGACCGCGTGCTGGTGGACGCGCCCTGCTCCGGCCTGGGCACGCTGCGCCGCAACCCCGACCTGAAGTGGCGCCAGTCACCCAAGGCGCTGGAAGAGCTCAAGGTCAAGCAAACGGCCATCCTGGACAGCGCCGCCCGCTTGCTCAAGCCGGGCGGGCGCCTGGTGTACGCCACCTGCAGCCTGATCCCCGACGAGAACGAAGGCATCGCCGACGCGTTCACGGCGGCCCACCCCGACTTCGAGCTGCTCAACGCCGCCGAGGCGCTGACTTCGGCCGGGGTCGAGAACGCGGCCAACCTGGTCACGCCAGCGGGCCACCTGCGCTTGTGGCCGCATCTGCATTCGACCGATGGGTTCTTTGCGGCGGTGTGGCAGAAGAGGGATTGATTTTCTGGTTTGCGTGCGCAGGGTTGGCGGAAAAAGGGCGACGCAAAGCGTCGCCCTTTTTCCTTCTCCGCCTGCCACCTTGTGTCGCGGGCAGGAGGCGAGGGGTGCCTGCGCAGGCCCGACATGTGCGGTGTCATGGCTCGGCACCTGCTTGGCTGGCGTTCAAGGGGTGATGGTTGACGGGCTCGGTGGTGCCCCGCGCAGGGCCGTAGCAGGCACCCCTCGCCTCCTGACCGTTGCTCACAACGTGGCCCCCCACCCAACCCCACCGCAACACAAGCCTGACGCAAAAAAGAAAGGGCCCCGAAGGGCCTCATCCAACATCCAGCAAAACCGCGTTCAGGTCAGAACAGGCTTTCCTTGACGTAAATGATGTCGTTGGGCTTGAGCGCATCGTTCAGCCCCGGCTCGATCACCGTGACCTGACCAGTTGTCTCATCTCGGCGATGCACCTTGATGCCACGCTGCGTGCCACGCAGCGTCAAGCCGCCCGCGTTGGCCAGAGCCTGCAGCACGGTCGTGCCACGCATCAGCACCTGAGCGCCCGGGCGCTGCACCTCGCCGTACATGTAGACCTGAGGCGCGCGGTCCACCCAAACGGTGTCGCCATTGCGCAGCTCGAAATCCGGCTCCGAACCCACCGAAGCAAACACCTTGGTGAAATCGATTTCCTTGCGGAACGGCTTGCCATCGCGGGTGCCAGACACCACCACGATGTCGGAGCCCGAGCCCGGGATGATGCCGCCGGCCATGCCCATGATTTCGCTGAGCTTGTTGTTCGAGGCGATCACCGGGTAGCGGCCAGGCTTGTTGACCATGCCCAGCACCGAAACCTGGTTGGCCGCAGCCGTGACCAGCAAGATGGAGACCTGGGGCTGCTTGACGAAATTGCCGCTCTTGAGGCCGTTGGCGATGGTTTTTTCGGCGTCGATGACGGTCTGGCCGCTGAGCTTGACCGAGCCCAGCAGCGGGTAGCTGATGGTGCCGTCGTCGTTGATGCGGGTCTCCAGCGTCAGGTCCTGGTTCTGGTACACGTTCACGCGGATGACGTCGCCGGGGCCAAGGGCGTAGTCCTTGTTGGCCTGGGCGGCCACCGATGCCGATGCCGGGGGCTGCGCCTGAGCGAGGGCGGCAGCGCCAGAAAGGGCCATCAAGGCGACCATTGCTCCCTTGAGCATGTCACGCATCCAAATCATGTGCACGATCCTTGTCTTGAAAAATCCTGAAGCCGGGCTCGCCCGAAGGCCACCGGCGGCGCCAATGTATCACCGCGCCGCGACACCCGAGCCAGGTGATGGATCGCCAACGGCCGTCCGGGTTCCCTTGTCCTGCCCCCCCTGTGTGCGGGACAGGTAGTCGGCCACCGAGGCGGCCGGCATCGGGCGGGCGATGAAGTAGCCCTGGATGTCATCGCACCCCAGGGCGCGCAACATCACCAGCTGCTCTTCGGTCTCGATGCCTTCGGCAGTGGTGTCCAGATGCAAGGCCCGGGCCAGGCTGATGATGGCCGTCACCACGGCCTGGGCGTCCTCGTCGCTGTCGAGCGAGCGAACGAACATGCCGTCGATCTTGAGCTTGTCCAGCGGGAAGCGCCGCAGGTAGGCCAGCGACGAGTAACCGGTGCCGAAATCGTCCATGGCCACCCTGACCCCGCGGCTGCGCAAGGCCGTCAAGGTGGCCTGGGCTCCGTCGTGGTCCTCGATCAGGGCCGATTCGGTGATCTCCAGCTCCAGGCGCTCGGGCGCCAGGCCAGTCTGTTGCAGCACCTCGTCAACCAGGTCGATCAGCGAGGAGCTGCGGAACTGCACCGCCGAGAGGTTGACCGCCACGCGCAACTCGCCCGGCCAATGGGTGGCGATGCGGCAGGCCTCGCGCAGCACCCAGGTGCCCAGGTTGACGATCTGGCCGGTTTCTTCGGCCACGGGGATGAACTCGCCCGGGCTGATGAGGCCGCGCTCGGAGTGCTGCCAGCGCACCAGGGCCTCGAAGCCGATGACGGCGCCGGTCTGCAGGTGAACCTGCGGCTGGAAATGCAGGGTGAACTGCTCGGCAGCCAGGGCCAGGCCGAGCTCCTGCTGCAGGCGCACCCGCGAGCGAGCGGTCTCGGCCATGGGCAGGTCAAAGAAGCGATAGGTGTTGCGCCCTGCCGCCTTGGCCGCATACAGCGCCAAGTCGGCGCACTGCAGCAGCGACTGTGGGTCGGCCCCATCTCGCGGTGCCAGGGCCACGCCGATGCTGGTGCGCGACTCCAGCATCACGTTGTCGCATTGGTAAGGCTCGGCCAGCAGCACCAGCAGGCGCTCGGCCAGGGCGGCGGCCTCGGCCTCATCGGCATAGCGCCAGGTGAGCAGGGCAAATTCGTCGCCCCCCAGGCGGGCCAGCAGGTCGCCGTCGACCACGCAGGTCTTCAGGCGTGCACCCACCTTGCGCAGCAGCTGGTCGCCCACGCCGTGGCCGAAGGTGTCGTTGATGTTCTTGAAATTGTCCAGGTCGATGAACAGCAGGGCACACGGCCGCTGCGCGCCCTCCTGCCCCGCGCCCAGGCGCCCCAGCTCGGTGCTGAAGCGGTGGCGGTTGGCCAGGCCGGTGAGCGAGTCCTGGTTGGCCAGGCGGGCGAGCTCTTCGCGGGCCAAGCGGGTCTGGGTGATGTCCGAGCCCACGCCACGCCAGCCAGCTGCACGCCCTCGGTCGTCGAACAAGGGCTTGGCCGACAGCGCCCACCAGTGCAAGTGCGGCCCCACCGACACGGGCAGCTCCAGGTCACGGAAGGGCTGCCCCATGCGGATGGAGGTGGTCAGGCTGGCCAGCGACTCGCGCGCCGCGGCATCGTGTTTTGGCAGCAGCGAGGCCAGCAGCTCCAGGAAGGGCTGTTGCTGCAACTGCCGCTGAGACATGCCGAAAGACTCTGCCAGGCGAGCCGAAACGTGGCGCAGGTGGCCGGTGGCAGAAATCTCCCACAGCCAATCCGAGGCGTGCTCTTCGAAGTCCCTGAGCAGCAGGTCGATCAGCTGCTTCTGGCGATCGGTTTCGGCATCCGCCCGCAGGCGGCTCATGAAGGTGCGCGCGTTGGCAAAGATCACCCCTGCCATCACCAGGGTGTAGACCACCAGCAGCACCATCAGCGAGGCGCTGGTGGCGTACGTCGAGCTCAGCAGGCCGATGATGCTGCCCACCCCGAGCGTGGCCACGTAAGCCCAGGCCGCCAGCAAGGTGGGGCTGAGCATGAATGCGCCGCTGCAGATCATGCCGACCACCACGGTGGCGATCAACAGGGCCTCGGCGTGGCTGGCCTGGGGAAAGACGATGACCGGCATGACCGACCACAAAGCCCCGTAGGCGATGACATGGGCCACCAAGGTGCGGGTGGCGCCCGGCATGGCCACGGGCCGGTGACCGGACGTGATCAGCTGACGCCACCAGAAAATGGCGATCGGCAGCGTCAGGGACACGGTCAGCCCCCAGACCACCAGCCAGACATGCGGCAGCGAGTCCCAAAAGACGCCGCAGATGACCAGGGTGTTGATGGCGTTGCCCACCGACACGAAGGGCATGATGCTCAGCAGAGCCAACACTTGGCGCGCACGGAAGTACCGGGCCAGAGGCCCGTCAAGGGCCTCGCCGGGCATGGCATCCAGCATCCAGTGCTCGATGCGCGACTTCCATTGGGTCGACCAGGATTGCTGGGTGGTGGACATCCCTGTCATGGCTGGGTAAAGCTGTGGCTGCTCATGAGATCGGCTCGCACGGGTGAAACTTGACCGAAGCCCCGGGGCGAGTCCCACACAGACCGGGCTTTCGGTCGCATGGCACACCGAATGTGGATACGACGCGGTGCCAGATCCGCCTCAGGCCAGGGCCAGCGGATGGCGTACCATCTCCGGCTCCCTGCATTGCGATGCTGTCATGAATTCCGACAAAAACCTGTCTGACGCCGAACGCTCTTTGCGCGACGCGGCCCTGGAATACCACCGCCTGCCCACCCGCGGCAAGGTGGCCGTGAACCCCACCAAGCCCCTGTCCAACCAGCGCGACCTGTCGCTGGCCTACTCGCCCGGCGTGGCCTACCCCTGCCTGGCCATCGAGCAAGACCCGACCCTGGCGGCCGAGTACACCTCGCGCGGCAACCTGGTGGCCGTGGTCACCAACGGCACCGCGGTGCTGGGCCTGGGCGACATCGGCCCGCTGGCCTCCAAGCCCGTGATGGAGGGCAAAGGCTGCCTGTTCAAGAAGTTCGCCGGCATCGACGTGTTCGACATCGAACTGGCCGAGCGCGACCCGGACAAGCTGATCGACATCATCGCCTCGCTGGAGCCCACGCTGGGCGGCATCAACCTCGAGGACATCAAGGCACCCGAGTGCTTCTACATCGAGCGCGAGCTGTCCAAGCGCATGAACATCCCGGTGTTCCATGACGACCAGCACGGCACGGCCATCATCTCCAGCGCGGCGCTGCTCAACGGCCTGGAACTGGTGGGCAAGGACATCGCCCAGGTCAAGATGGCGGTCTCGGGCGCGGGCGCGGCGGCGATCGCCTGCCTGGAAGTGATGGTGGGCCTGGGGCTCAAGCGCGAAAACATCTTCGTGTGTGACTCCAAGGGCGTGATCCAGAGCGAGCGCGCCGACGCGCTGGCGGGCAAGCTCGACGAGTCCAAGCAGCGCTTTTGCCAGGTCACCTCGGCGCGAACGCTGGCCGACGTGATGGAAGGCGCGGACGTGTTCATGGGCTGCTCGACGGCCGGCGTGGTCACGGCCGAGATGGTCAAGACCATGGGCAGCCAGCCCATCATCCTGGCGCTGGCCAACCCCGAGCCGGAAATTCGGCCCGAAATCGCCAAGGCCGCACGCCCCGACTGCATCATCGCCACGGGCCGCTCGGACTACCCGAACCAGGTCAACAACGTCCTGTGCTTTCCCTACATCTTCCGTGGCGCACTGGACTGCGGCGCCACCAAAATCACCGAGGCCATGAAGCTGGCCTGCGTGCGTCAGATCGCCGACCTGGCCAAGGCCGAAATCTCGGACGAAGTGGCCGCCGCCTACCCGGGTCGCGAGCTGCGCTTCGGCCCCGACTACCTGATCCCGACGCCGTTTGATTCGCGCCTGATCCTGCGCATCGCGCCGGCCGTGGCCGAAGCCGCTGCCGCCTCGGGCGTGGCCACCCGCCCGATCACCGACCTCAAGGCCTACCGCGACTCGCTGTCGCAGTTCGTCTCGAACACGGGCCTGTTCATGCGCCCGCTGTTCATCGGCGCCAAGGCCGCGCCGCAGCGCAAGCGCATCGCCTACGCCGAGGGTGAAGACGACCGCGTGCTGCGCGCCGCCCAGGTCGCCGTTGACGAGGAACTGGCCTTCCCGCTGCTGGTGGGACGCCCCGACGTGATCACCACGCGCATCGAGCGCGCCGGTCTGCGCCTGCAGCCGGGCGTGAACTGCGAGATCGTCAACCCTGGCAAGGACGACCGCTTCAAGCAGTACTACGAGGCCTATCACAAGCTGCGCGCGCGCGATGGCATCAGCCCCGACCTGGCCAAGGTGGTGGTGCGCCGCTCGAACTCGCTGATCGCCACGCTGCTGGTCAAGATGGGCGACGCCGACGGCATGATCTGCGGCGTCATCGGCCGCTACGACTTCCACCTCGAGCACATCCGCGACGTCATCGGCGTGCGCGAAGGTGCACATGGCCTGGCGGCGCTGAACGCGCTGATCCTGGAGCAGCACAACCTGTTCATCGCCGACACCTTCGTCAACGAAGACCCGACGGCCGAGCAGCTCGCCGACATCGCCATGATGGCCGTCGAAGAGGTGCAGCGCTTCGGCCTGCCGCCGCGCGTGGCCTTCCTGTCGCACTCGATGTTCGGCTCCAGCAACCGGCCTTCGGCCAAGAAGATGCGCCAGGCGCGCGACCTCTTCGTGCAGCGCATGCCCCACATCCCCGCCGATGGCGAGATGCAGGGCGACGCCGCGCTGAGCGAGTCGGTGCGCCACAAGCTGCTGCCCGACAGCACGCTGGACGGCACGGCCAACATCCTGATCTGCCCGAACCTGGACGCGGCCAACATCCTCTTCAACGTGCTGAAGATGACCGGTGGCAACGGCGTGACGGTGGGCCCGATCCTGATGGGCGCGGCCGCACCGGTGCACATCCTGACGCCTTCGGCCACCGTGCGCCGCATCGTCAACATGACCGCCGTGGCCGTGGGCCATGGCACGCCAGCGCAGGCTCGCTGAGTTGGGCCGCGAAGCCTCGGGCGCCGTGAGGTTGCCCGGGGCACTCCCTGCACAACATCGGTGCAGCACATAGACTGCCGCGATGAGCCAGTCCGCCGCCACGCCCTCTTCGACCTCCAACCTCGGGCTCGGCTACGCCGCCGCGCTCGGCACCGTGGCCATCTGGGCGGGCTTCATCCTGATCTCGCGGCTGGGCGGCAAAAGCGCGCTCACTGGCTGGGACATCGTCGCGCTGCGATTGGGCACCGCCGCCGTGATCCTGCTGCCGTTTTCTCTGAAGCTGCCGGCGGGCACCTGGCGCGACCGACGCCTGTGGACGCTGGCGCTGATCGGTGGACTGCTTTTTCTGATGCTGGCCTACGCGGGCTTCAAGCTCGCGCCGGCCGCTCACGGCGGCATCCTCATGCCAGGCATGCAGCCCTTTCTGGTGACGGCGCTGGCGTGGGCGATCCTGGGCACGCGGCCGCCGCGTCAACGCGTGCTGGCCTTGTTGCCGATCGCGCTGGGCGTGGTGTGCGTGGCCGTGCCGGTCGTCGCGGGGCTGGGGCATGGCCCCTCCACCCTGCCGGGTGACGCGCTGCTGCTCACCGCGTCGGTGGCCTGGGCGGCTTACAGCGTGTTGGTCAAGAAATGGGTTTACGACCCGTGGCTGCTGACCCGTTTCGTGGCCATCGCCTCGGCGCTGGTCTACCTGCCGGTTTACCTGTTGTGGCTGCCCAAGGGGCTGGACCAGGTGCCGGCGTCGATGCTGTGGCTGCAGGCGCTCTACCAGGGCATCGGGCCGACCATCGTGGCCATGATCCTGTTCCTCAAGGCGGTGTCCATCCTGGGGGCCGAGCGCATGGGAGCGCTGGTGGCGCTGGTTCCGGTGCTGGCTGGGCTGGGCGCCGTGCCCCTGCTGGACGAGCCGCTCACGCCCTGGCTGGTGGCCGGGCTGGCGCTGGTGTCGGGTGGGGCCTGGCTGGCGTCAAGGCCAATCCGACATTGAGGGACGGCTGGGCGTCATCCCTCATCTGCGGCATGGGTCAACCGTTGCGCCGGACTTAAACTGCAAGCAGATTCACCAGGGCACCTCAGTTGGTTGCCCCGAAACACCCCAAAACGCCCCGAACACCATGAACACTTTGCGCCCTGCCTTCCTGAAGTCGTTTCTGGCTGCCTGCATGGCGATGGGCGGCGCAAGCGCCCATGCTTTGAGCTTCGAGTGCGTCAACCTGAGCAACGACTGCACCACCGCAGGCACCAGCATCGCCAGCTGGAGCCTGTCGAACAACGTCCTGAGCATCAGCAACGCGGCCACGGTCGGCAACCAGGCCGTCATCACCGGCATCAGCTTTGACCTGGCCGCAGGGCAGTCCGTTTCGCTGGCCGGCACCCAAGGTGCTGGCGTGCTGTACACCACCGGCGGAGGCGCCAACCTGCCCGCCAGCCTGGGCTGGAGCATCGACGCGGAGTTCAAGCCCGCCACCAAGCCCATGACCAACGGCATCAACGCCGGCGAAACGCTGTCGTTCGTCCTGGGTGGTGTGTCGCTGGCAGACATCCAGAGCGGCGCGTTCCGCTTTGGCGTTCACGTGCAGGGCCTGCCGACCTTGGGTGGCAGCGAGAAGCTGACCAACACCACGGCCGTGCCCGAGCCGCAATCCATGGCCCTCGCCCTGGCAGGTCTGGGCCTGGTCGCGAGCCTGGCTCGCCGCCGTCGTGCATCGGCTGCGCGCTGAAAATTCGCTGAGCACTGCTGCGCGGTCCGAACACTTTCGGCAGTCGCCCGGATCAAACCGCCCCCGTCACCGGGAGGCGGTTTTTTCTTGCCTCACAAGCTGAGCTGCTTGGCGATGATCTCGTTCATGATTTCGTGCGTGCCGCCACCGATCGCGAGGATGCGGTTGTCGCGGTACAGGCGCTCGACCACCGACTCGCGCATGTAGCCCATGCCGCCGAAGATCTGCACGGCCTCGTAGGTGACCTTGTCGGACACCTCGGTGGCGAAGTTCTTGGCCATGGACACCTCCTGCACCGCGCTCTTGCCGGCCTGCATGCGGGCGGCAACACGCAAGGTGTACTCGCGGGCCACGTCCACCTGCGTGGCCATCTCGGCCAGCTTGTGGCGGATGACCTGGTGCTTGGACAGGGGCTTGCCGAACGTGACGCGGTCCTTGACGTAATCGAGGCAGGCTTCCAGCGCCATCTGCGCGGTCATGTAGGCCATGACGGCCAAAGCCAGGCGCTCGGCCTGGAAGTTGGCCATGATCAGCATGAAGCCGGCGTTCTCGGGGCCGATGAGGTTGCCCACCGGCACGCGGCAGTCTTCGAAGAACAGCTCGGCGGTGTCCGAAGCCCACCAGCCCATTTTTTGCAAGTTGCGGCCCACGCTGAAGCCGGGCGTGCCCTTGTCGATCAGCAGCAGCGACACGCCACCGTAGCCCTCGCCGCCGGTGCGCACGGCCACCGTGTAGTGATCGGCGCGCACGCCCGAGGTGATGAAGGTCTTGCTGCCGTTGACGACGTAGTGGTCGCCATCGCGCACGGCGCGGGTGCGCAGGTTGGCCACGTCGGAGCCGCCACCAGGCTCGGTGATGGCCAGGGCCATGATCTTCTCGCCACTGAGCACGGCCGGCACGACGCGCTGCTGCACCTGGGCCGAGGCGCCACGCCACACGGGCGGCAGGCCGATGTCGAGCGATCCCAGGCTGGCCACCAGACCGCCCGAAGTGCTGCGCATGAGTTCTTCACTGACGGCCACCTTCATGAACACGTCGTGCTCGCCGGCGCCGCCCAGGTGCTCGGGGTGCCCGATGCCCAGGATGCCCAGCTCGCCGCCCTTGCGGTAGAGCTCGCGCGGGAAGGTGCCAGCCTCTTCCCACTCGGCGATGTGCGGCAGGATCTCCTGCTGCACAAAGCGGCGCGTGGTCTCGCGAACCATGTCGTGGGTTTCGTTGAAGTAGGTGGGGAAGCTGGGGTGGGTCATGGGTGGCTCTGGTGATCTGAACGTCGAGCGACGGGTTGCCAAGCAGCCTAGGGAATCCCCTTGCCGCCTTCCATCGGTAGTTTACCTATATGGTCATTGATTGACGTTTACGTCACTCGCACACAGAATCGTCCCATCGATCAAGCTGGGTGCACTGCGCCCACGCTGGCCTTTCCTCACCTGCCGAAAACCACCCATGAGCACCCCAGCCCACTACGACAGCATCTTCCGCCCCGGTCTGTTCAAGGACCAGGTCCACATCGTGACGGGCGGCGGCTCGGGCATCGGGCGCTGCACGGCGCACGAGCTGGCCGCGCTGGGTGCCACGGTGGTCATCACCGGCCGCAACGAAGAAAAGCTGGCACGCACCGCCGCCGAGATCACCGAAGACGGCGGCAAGGTCTTCACCGCCGCTTTCGACATCCGCGACGAGGACCAGGTCAAGGCCGCTGTCGCCGCCATCGTCGAGCAACACGGGCGCATCCACGGCCTGGTCAACAACGCCGGCGGGCAGTTCCCCTCGCCGGTCTCGGCCATCTCCAAGCGCGGCTTCGAAGCGGTGGTCACCAACAACCTGACCGGCGGCTTCTTGATGATGCGCGAGGTCTACAACCAGAGCATGGCCAAGCACGGTGGCGCGGTCGTCAACATGACGGCCGACATGTGGAACGGCATGCCCGGCATGGCGCACTCCGGCGCGGCGCGCGCCGGCATGGCCAACCTGACCAAGACGGCAGCCTACGAGTGGGCCGCGTCGCACGTGCGCGTCAACGCCGTGGCGCCGGGCTGGATCGCGTCCAGCGGCATGGACAGCTACGGGCCTGCCATGGCGCCCATGATCCGCATGCTCAAGGACAACCTGCCGGCCAAGCGCATGGGCCTGGAGGCCGAGGTCAGCTCGGTGATCTGCTTCCTGCTCAGCCCGGGGGCCTCGTTCGTCACGGGCATCACGGTGGCGATCGACGGTGGTGCGCCGCTGCACAGCCCGGTCATGCCCACACCCAACCACGCGGGCGCGCCCAGCTACCACGGCTTCCACCGTGCGGTGACACCTGGGGTGCTGCAAGGCGACGCGGGCTGAGCCGCCTGGCCCTGCGCGCCCGGATCTGGGCTTCGCTCAAGGTGTGACCAGCTTTTGTACAGCACTGGGGCGCCAACATGGTCTTTGTCGCTGCCTAGAATCAATGCAACCTTGATTCAAAACAGCGACACCCCATGTCCATGCTGAACGCGGTGCTCGTCGCCGCAGCCTTGCTTTTCGCAGCCAAGTCCATCGCCTGGCTGATCCAGCGTCGACAAGGCAATGGCGGCATCGTCGACGCCATCTGGGCCTGGGCGCTGGGCGGCCTGGCCGTGTGGTTCGCCCTTGCGGGCAGCGCCGCACCCGACGTCCGCTGGACCCTGGGTGCCATGGGTGGCCTGTGGGGCTTGCGCCTGGGTACCTACCTGTGGCGCCGCAACTGGCGCGCGGCCGAAGACTGGCGCTACGCCAAGTTCCGCGCCGAATGGGGCCCCAAGGCACAGTCCAAGATGTTCTGGTTCTTCCAGTTCCAGAACCTGTTCACGCTGGCCCTGGCCTGCAGCGCCTTCCTGCCTGCGGCCTACCGCGAGGGCTCGCCCGGCCCCTTGGCCCTGGGCCTGGCGGTGGCCATCCTGCTGCTGTCGGTGTGGGGAGAAGGCCTGGCCGACGATCAGCTGCGCCGGTTCAAGGCCGACCCCAGCCAACGCGGCCGCGTCTGCGACGTCGGCCTGTGGCGTTACAGCCGCCACCCCAACTACTTCTTCGAGTGCGTGCACTGGCTGGCCTACCTGCCGCTGGCCTGGGGCAGCGACCTTTGGGCCTGGGGCCTGATCGCGCCGCTGGTGATGGTGCTGCTGCTGCTCAAGATCTCGGGCGTGCCGCTGCTCGAAGCCGAGATGGCCCGCCGCAAGCCCGGCTACGCCGAGTACATGCGTCGCACCAGCATGCTCGTGCCCTGGCCACCGAAAGCCGGCTGAGCGCGCACAGCAACCGCTTCGGCGCCAACTTGCATCACCTTTGCATCCGATCGGCGGTCGGCTGCGTAAGTCCAGTCAGTTCCCCCCGCGTCAGTCATTTCAGGAGATCCGACCATGATGTTCGCACTCGACTGGGCCGAAGCCGGCCTGCTGCCCGACGCCGTGATCCGCGCTGGCATGCGCCGCCTGATGGCCCAGCGCCTGGCCGCCCACCACGACATGCCCCTGTCGCGCCGCACGGCCGAGTTCCGCGCCTTCGTCGACGAACTCAAGGCCAGCCCGATCGCCATCCACACGGTGGACGCCAACGTGCAGCACTACGAGGTGCCGGCGCAGTTCTTCCACCAGCACCTGGGCCCGCGCCTGAAGTATTCGTGCTGCTGGTACGAGCGCGGCAACGAAACGCTGGCGCAAGCTGAAGAAGCCATGCTGCGCACCTACGCCCAACGCGCGCAACTCGACGCCCTGCCCGCTGGCGCCCGCGTGCTCGACCTGGGGTGCGGCTGGGGTTCGCTGAGCCTGTGGCTGGCCGAAAAGTACCCTCACCTGCAGATCGTCGGCTTCAGCAACTCTCACGGCCAGCGCGAATTCATCGAAGGCCGCGCCCGCGAGCGAGGTTTCAACAACCTGCGCATCGTCACCGGCAACGTGGCCACCGACCCGATGCCCGCCGACGCGCTGCAGCAAGGCTTTGACCGCGTCATCTCCATCGAGATGTTCGAGCACATGCGCAACTACCAGCTGCTGCTCAAGAAGGTGCGCGGCTGGATGAAGGACGATGCCAAGCTCTTCGTGCACATCTTTGCCCACCCCACCCTGGCCTACCCCTACGAGGTCAAAGACAAGAGCGACTGGATGACCCAGTACTTCTTCCTGGGCGGCATCATGCCCAACGAGCACCTGCTGGCCCAGTTCCAGGACGACGTCAAACTCGTCAACCAGTGGTGGGTGGACGGCACGCACTACCAAAAGACAGCCGAGCACTGGCTGCAGGGCATGGACGGCAACAAGGCCGCCGTGCTGGCCACCTTCAAGCAATGCTATGGCGATGACGCCGAACGCTGGGTGCAGCGCTGGCGCATGTTCTACATGGCCGTGGCCGAGTTCTTCGGCTACGAGCACGGCAGCCAGTGGGGCGTGACCCACCTGCTGTTCGAGGCACGCTGAGCAGGCGGCGCGCATGAACTTCATCAACCAGTTGCGCCTGACCGCTGTGGCTGCGGCCTCGGTGCTGGTGCACGACCTTTGCCTGGCCGAGACCGTGGTGGGCTTCGCGCGCGATGCCACCACCCAGCGCTTCCTCTACGCCGAGGTGCACGAGTTCAACCGCGCCCCCGATGGCAAGGTGCTCACGGCCCAGTCGCGCTACCTGGACGCACAGGGCCGCGAGGTCGCGCGCAAGTCGCTCGACTACCGCGCCAACCGCTTCATCCCCCTCTACAAGATGGAGGTGCCTGCGCAGCGCTACGCCGAGGGCATCCGCAGCAACGCGGACCCGGTGGTGGTGTTCAAGCAAGATGGCGAGCGCGAAGAGACCAAAAGCCTGGCGCGCGAGCCTGGCCTCGTGGCCGCCGACTCGGGCTTCAACCACCTGCTGATGGACCAATTGCCACAGCTGCTCAAAGGCGAGACGGTGAGCTTTCGGCTCATCGTGGCGGGTCAGACCGACAGCTACCGCTTTCGCGCCAGGCAGGTGGGCGAGACCACCTTCGAGCAAACGCCTGCGGTGAAGCTGCGCGTCGAGCCCGACTCCCTGCTGCGGCTGATGGTCGACCCGCTTGAGCTGGTCTACGACCGCCAGGGCACCCGGCTGATCAGCTACCGCGGCGTCTCCAACATCATCGACCCGAGCACGAAGCAGGTCTACAAGCAGGTGGTGATCACCTACGGCGGCCCGGTGCCGCCTGAGGCGCGCTGGCTTCAGCGCACGGCGGCCACGCCCTGAGCGCCACCGGACTGGTGACGGCCCGTCCAAACCGCGATCTTGCGGTAGAGCTCGCCCACCGGCACCGGCTTGGGCACGTGGTCGTTCATGCCGGCCTCAAGCACCTTCTCGCGCTCGCCTGACATGGCGTTGGCCGTCATCGCGATGACGGGCAGGCGCGACCACTCGGGCTGCTCGCGCATCAGGCGCGTGGCCGTGTAGCCGTCCATCTCGGGCATCTGGCAGTCCATCAGCACGCAGTCGAACTCGCCATCTTTCAAGCAGGCCAGGGCCTGGTGACCGTCGCCGGCCAAGGTCACCTGGATGCCGACTCGCTCCAGCAAGGCCACGGCCAGCTCCTGGTTGACCTCGTTGTCCTCGACGAGCAGCACGCGCAGGCCCGCGAGCTCCGGGTGGTCGGCGGCGCCCGGCAGGCTCATCAGGCGCGTGACGGTCGCCGTCGGCACGGAGTTGGGGGCCTCGGACACCACGCCAAAAGGCAGCTCGACCCAGAAGGTGCTGCCATGCCCAGGTTCGCTCGCCACGTCGATGCGCCCGCCCATGCGCTCGACCAGCTGACGGCTGATGGCCAAGCCCAGCCCGGTGCCCCCGAAGCGGCGCGAGGTGGACGCATCGGCCTGGGTGAATGGCTGGAACAGGCGGCTCATCTGATCGGCGGTCATGCCCAGGCCGGTGTCCTGCACCATGAAGCGAAGGCGCAGCCGCTGGTCCACCTCACCCGCCGACGCCAACGGCGCCACCGTGTCGACCCGCAAAGCCACCCGCCCCCGCGCCGTGAACTTGACGGCGTTGCCCATCAGGTTGAGCAGCACCTGCTGAAGGCGCAGGGGGTCTCCCCGCAGGCGAGGCGGCACGTCGGTGGCCACCTCGGAGCTCAGGATCAGGCTCTGCTCGCGGGCCCTGACCCCGACGATCTCGCTGACGCTGCGCACCACGTCGTCGAGGTCGAAATCAACGGTGTCGATGTCGAGCTTGCCAGCCTCGATCTTGGAGAAATCGAGGATGTCGTTGAGGATGCCCATGAGCAGGTCGGCCGACGAACGCACGCGCTGGATGTAGCCCCGTTGCGGCTCGGGCAGGCCACTGTGCAAGGTCAAGTCGGCCATGCCGACGATGGCGTTCATGGGCGTGCGGATCTCGTGGCTGACGTTGGCCAGGAACTCGCCCTTGGCCGCGCTCGCCAGCTCGGCCGCTTCTTTCTCGACCTCCAGTTGCTGGGTCTGGCGTTCCATGGCCTGGCGGGTCTCGACCTGCTCTCGCAAGGACGAGCGCATGTCGTTGATCGCACTGGCCAGGACGTCGATTTCATCGGGGCCCTCGTGACGCGGGCGATCGAGGTGCAAGGGCTGGTCGAGCTGGTCCAGGCTGAGCTCACCGGCGTAGCGCGAAACCTGCTGCAGCGGGCGCAGCACCAGCTGCCGCACCCCCACCAACAGCACCAGCGCCAAGGCCGCCGAGCGCACCAGCTCGGTCAGCAAGATGCCCAAGGCCATGTTGACCACCCGTCCGAGCAGCCCGCTGAGCGAGACCTCGACGCGCAAGGTGCCCACCGACTGAGCTCGCACCCCGGGCTGGATGCCATCTTCGTCGGGGGCCAGCAGCGGGTACTCGCGCACCTCGGTGGGTGCCGACCAGCTTGGCCAACCCGACCTGACCGGGCCCACCACCGGTGGCACTTCGAACGGCAGATCGCTCTCGATGCTCACCCTGCTCACATCGGGGTAGCGGGCGATGCCGGCCAACTGATGGCGAATCTGCCCCTCGTCGAGCTGCCAGACGCTGGCAGACAACGCTGGCACGTGGGTCGCGTCGATGCGCTCGAGGAACGCGTTGAGGTCTTCTTGACCGCTGCGGTAAGCCGCATGAAGCTGGTAGGCAGCGGCCAGGCAAGCCACCACCACGCTGATCAACAGCACCTGCCGTACCAGCCTGCGCGAGATCGAGCGGATCATCGTCGCCCCTTCGCATCCGCAGCCGGTGCCGACACCAAAGCAGGCGCCCACTGGCGGTGCAACTCATCCAGCATGCGCTGGTGCTCACCCGAGCGTTTGATCGCCCGCAGCCCTTGCTCGAACACCTGCGCCAGTCGCTCGCCCTCAGGCCTGGCCCGCGTGAAGCCAAGCCAGAACCCATCGACGCTGATGCGTCCCACGCGCTGCACCTGGCCACTCAGTGAAGGGTCGATCTGCAGGCGATACCAGGCGGGCAAGGTGTTGACCAGGATGTAGTCAACGCGACCGGCAGCCAGCATGTGCAGCAAGTTACCGTCGGACGTGGCCGGTTTGCGCTGGATGCGAGGATCGGACATGAAAGAGGTGGGGTAGGTGTAGCCCACGGTGATGCCCACGCTGCTGCCACGCAAGTCTTCCTGCACGAGTTGTCGCATGGGCACAGAGGTGTCCGGGCTGCGCCTGGCAAAGATCGCCAGCTCTTCCTCGAACATGGGAGTTGGGTGCCAGTGGTAGAGGGCCTCGTTGGCTGCCGTGCGCGTGGCGTTGAAACAGGCCACGATGGTGCCCTTTTCTGCCTCCAGCATGCAGCGCGCGAACGGCAGCGTGCGGAACCGCACCGACACACCCTGGCTGGCAAAGGCCTGGCGCACCAGGCGAGGTGTCAGGCCCTGGGGCTCTTCGTGGCCAGCCACGCGATGGCTGTAAGGCGGCCAGTCGTCCTCGGCGCCGATGACGATGGTTTCGGCGCGAAGCGAAGCCGCACCTGCGCTCAAAACGCACGCCAAACCCATCCACCGAACAGCCCGACCGAGCATCACCACCTCCTGGTCTCGGAGTTGACTGTATCGTCCTTTGGTGCGACTGCCCACCCGCATGAACACCGGCATTGACGGTGTGACGGTGGCGCGATGACACCACATCGTTTGACGTTAGACGATGGCCTGCGCACCAAGGTGCGCTCAATGCGACAGCAGGGTTTCGTCAGAGCACGTCCACTGGCAGCTTCAGGTATCGGCGGCCATCGGCCTCGGGTGGTGGCAGGTGCCCTGCCCGCACATTGACCTGAATCGACGGCAGGATCAGGCGCGGCATGGCCAGCGTGGCATCGCGCGCCTGGCGCATGGCCACGAACGCGGCCTCGTCCACACCCTCGTGCACATGGACATTGCCCTGGCGCTGCTCGGCCACCGAGCAAACGGCCACGGGAGCGCGGTCGGTGACCGGGTAGTCGTGGCACATGAACAAGCGCGTTTCAGGCGGCAGGGCCAGCAAGCGCTGGATCGAGCCGTAGAGCGCATGCGCGTCGCCGCCGGGGAAGTCACAGCGCGCCGTGCCCACGTCAGGCGGGAACAAGGTGTCGCCCACGAACACGGCATCGCCCACCACGTAAGCCAGGTCGGCCGGCGTGTGCCCTGGCACGTGCCAGGCCTGGGCCTTCAAGGCCCCGATCGAGAACACTTCACCGTCGGCGAACAGGTGGTCGAACTGCGATCCATCGGTGGCGAAACCGGGCTCCAGGTTGAAGATGGGTTTGAACACACCCTGCACGCGTCGAATGGCCTCGCCGATGGCGATGCGCCCTCCCAACTCGGCTTTGAGGTACGGTGCCGAGCTCAGGTGATCGGCATGCGCGTGGGTTTCCAGGATCCAGTCCACCGTCAAGCCCTTGGCGCGCACGAATGCGATGACCGCATCGGCCGAGTCGCGCCGGGTGCGACCACTGGCTGCATCGAAATCCAGCACCGGGTCGACGATGGCGGCGCGCCCACCGACCTGGTCGTACACGACGTGGGTGAAAGTGCTGGTGGCCGGGTCGAAAAACGACTGAACGAGGGCCGGTGCGGCGGAGGGGCTCATGGGACTCCCGATGTCGGCTGCGGCGAGCCGTGTGCAAGGCGATGCAGTCACTTTATTGACAAACAATCTATTCGTCAACATAATTTAAAACATGCAAGTGACAGACCCTGCGCAAGAACTCACGCGCCCCCGCCCGCCCAAGCCCGACCTGGCCTCGCTGCAAGCCTCGGCCAACCAGGCCTGCGCGCTGCTCAAGGTGCTGGCCCATGGCGACCGGCTCATCATCCTGTGTCGCCTGGCCCAGGGGGAGTTCTGCGTGGGCGAGCTGGAAGAAGACCTGGGCATCCGCCAGCCCACCCTGTCGCAGCAACTCGGTGTGCTCAGGCAAGAAGGCCTGGTCACCACCCGGCGCGAGGGCAAACACATCTTCTACAAGCTGGTCAGCGAAGACGCGCTGGCCGTGCTCACCGTGCTGCACGAGCGCATGTGCAGCCAGGCCATGCCTGACTGACCCCCTTTTTTTCTCAACCTCGACCACCAGGAGCCCGACCATGTTCACACCCAACGTTGGCAGCATCGACCGCATCCTTCGCATCGCCGTGGGCGCCATCCTCATCGTTCTGGCCGCCACCGGTCAGATCGGCATGTGGGGCTGGATCGGCATCGTGCCCATCCTGACCGGCACCCTTCGCTGGTGCCCGGCCTACCTGCCCTTCGGCCTGTCGACCTGCAAGACGCGCTGAGCCGCGCAGGCCAAGGCACGCGATGCTGAGCACCCTCCTGCTGGGCGCCCTGGTCGGCCTGGTGCTGGCCTTGACCGGCGCCGGCGGCGGGGTGTTGTCCATCCCGCTGCTGGTGCTGGTGCTGCATCAGCCCATGGCACAAGCCGCCCCCGTGGGCTTGCTGGCTGTGGGGCTGGCTGCGGCACTGGGAGCGGTGCTGGGCTTGAGGCAAGGCATCGTGCGTTACCGCGCTGCGCTGCTCATCGGCCTGATGGGCATGCTGGCCGCACCGCTGGGCGTTTGGCTGGCGCACCGCCTGCCCGCCACGCCCTTGCTGCTGGGCATGTCGGCGCTGCTGGCCTGGCTGGGCTGGCGCGCGTGGCGTGACAGCAGCCTGCCTGGCGGCGAGGCCGAGCGGCTGGAGCAGGTGCCGTGTCAGGTCATCGCACCGGGCGAGCCCTTGAAGTGGACCGCTCCATGCGCGCGCGCTTTGGCCGCCACGGGATTGCAATCGGGCCTGCTCAGTGGCCTGGTGGGCGTGGGTGGAGGCTTCGTCATCGTGCCCGCCTTGCAGCGCCACACCGACCTGGACCTGCGCAGCGTGCAAGCCACATCGCTGGCGGTGATCGCTTTGGTGTCCGTCAGTGGTGTGGGCGCGGCCATCGGGCACGGGGCGGTGTCGTTTGAACTCGCCCTGCCCTTTGCTGGGGGGGCCGTGCTGGCTTTGCTGGCAGGCCGGCGCTGGGCCGACCTGATGCCCGTGAGCTGGATGAAGCGGGGCTTTGCCGTGCTGAGCCTGCTCACTGCCGCGCTGATGCTGGCGCGCGCCGGCGGATGGCTCTGAAGGCCAGGCCGCGCGGCGCGCTCAAACCGAACGCGTTCAGCCGTTGATCGTCGCCGGGCTGTAGCAAAGCCGGCTGGGCCGCAACCCCATGCGCACCAGCGAGATCAGGTAACCGATGCCCGCCTGGTTGGGGTCGATCACCGGCACGTAGGCCTGCAGCGCCTCGCTGAGCAACACCGAAAGCTTCTCGGCCACGCCCACGAAGCCGGTGCAGCCCAGCAAGAGCGACTGCGCCCCGTGCTCGTTGATCAGCTTGAGCGCCACCGGGAAGGACTTGGCCACCACCACATCGACGTTCGAGAGCTGGTCAACGGGGCAGTCGATCGGCGCGATGCCGGCGAAGTTGTCCTGCTGCCCATAGGTCAGCACGTGGCCCTGCTGCATGGCCAGCGTGCTCGGCAAAATCGTCAGGATGCCGAAGCGCTGGCTCAGCCCCAACGCCGTGAACGCCGAAGTCGGAAAGCCCCCGATGATCGGGATGTCGATGACCTCGCGCGCGGCTTCCACGCCGCACATGTCGAAGTCGCTCAGCCAGATGCCATCGAAGCCCTGGTCCTGCAGCGACTTGGCCAGTTTGACCACCGGAAAGCCGTTCTCCAGCCAGTCGGTGCGGTTCTGGATGCAGTCGTGGCCCTGGTCGATGTTGTGCACGCTCACGTCCACATCGGGCGGCAGCACGGGCGCCACGGCCTTGAGCAACAGGTCATTGAACTGGCTGGTGTTGACGGGCGCGATGATCGCGATGCGCAGGCGGCGAGTTGCATCAGCCATGCTGGACCTCCTGGTGCGAAGCGTGAACGGGCATGGCCGCGAGCTTTTCCACCGGCACATAAGGCCCGCGGTAGCCCAGCGTGTTGACCTGCTGCATGAAGCTGTCGAGGATCAGCCCATTCGGCACGCGCAGCAGCGGGTTGGCCGACAGGCCCAGCAGCGTCGCGGGGCGCCCCCGGTAGGCCGGGTTCAGGCTGCCGTCGGGCTGCACGATGTCGCCGTTCGACGCCACCACCTCGCCATCGCCTTCGAAGAACCAGCAGATGCTGTCGGGTGCCATGCACAGGGGCTGCGCGCGATCGCTGGCCCAGGCCAGCAGCGACTCGTTCTGGTAAAGCACCTCGGCCGTGTGGCTGCCTGCCTTGACGGTCACGGTGCCCAGGTCGAACCCACCGGTCGTGTCCACGGCCGCTTCCCACAACTCGCCGGTGGGGAACAGGGCCAGCGCCTTCACGCCCCAGCGCTCGTGCAGCTGCTTGATCACCTCGTCCACGCTCTTGAAGGCACCGGCACGCACCGAGCGCCCGAACTCCAGGGCCCGCGTCAGCGTGCCCGTGATGGGCAGGGCCTCGCGCAACTTGGCGGGTGTCATCACCCACATGGCCAGGCCACCGAACTGTTTGAACTCGGGCGCGGCCACGATGGGGCGCATCATCTGCTCGACGATGGCCGAAACGTCCTGTTGATGCTGCCGGTCGCCGCCCGTGCCCTTGGCCGGCGTGACATCGAGCTCCACCGCCAGGCCATCCTGGCTGACCAGGATGGCCGGGCGCGGGTCCACGTGCCGCGCAGCGAAAGTCAGCATCGGCAGCGAAGGCACCGCGCGCCCTGCCCCGTCGCCATCGACCACCGCCAGGCCCAATTTGGCGGCCACCAGGCAGGCGACCGAGAAGCCCAACGCGCCGCTCTCGGGCGGCACCACGTAGCCCAGTTTGCGGCCTTGGCTTTTGAGGTGGGCCTGGATCTGCTCGACCGCCAGCACCGGCCCGACCGGGTAGGCAGCGCCGTCGATGGCCTCGGGCGAGCCCATGTAGGCCACCATCACGGACTCGCCATCGGTGGCCTCGTCCACGGTCACCACCCGAACCTCATCGCTCGGGTAGTAAGACCCCTTCTCGAAATGCGCGACCAGCCCCTGGGCCGATTCGATCGTGCCGCCGCCGCCGCTGCCAAAGAAACATCCGCCCAGGAGCAAAGGCTCCAGGTCGACCCGCCTGAGTGTCATCGCCATCGCGCTCTCCCCGGCCCACCATGGGCCTTACGCAAGGAGGCTCATGTTGCGAGTTGTTCGAGCAGTGTCAAAGCCCGATGCAAGCCGGAAAAAGGGGCTTTCTTGTCGAGTGGCCTGAGGGTCTTGTCAAGCAGGTCGCGCGCGGAGCGGGTTCGGCCCGAGGCGTGCAGCAGCTCGGCCAGGTGGGTGGCGGTGCGGATGCGCGCCGGCATCGCGCCCAGCGCCAGCGAGGTGGACATGGCGCTGCGCAGCGCGTCTTCGGCGCCTTCGATGTCGCCCATGGCCTGGCGGGCCCGACCCTGCACGTCCAGCAGCTCGCCCAGGTAGGCGCGGTCCTGGTGGTCCAGGCAGACGTCCATGGCCTGGCTCATCAGGCGATCGCTCTCGGCCGCGTGGCCGGCCAGCAGCAGGGCCTCGCCCAGCTTCCAGGCGTGGAAGGAATAAAACAACTTGCCGCCGTTGCGCAGCATGTGCACCTCGAAGCCGTCGCGGATGGCGGTCTCGGCCTCGTCAAAGCGGCCTTGCGCCGTCAGGTGCACGCCACGGAAGATCTGGCCCACGCCCAGGTAGAAGACGAAGCCATGGCGGGCCGAGAGCTTCTCCAGGTCGGCGGCCAAAGGGCCCAGCGCGTCCATGTCGTCGAACAGGCAGGCCAGCCAGGCGGCACCTTGCAGCGCGATGGCCTGGTTCAAGGGGTGCTCGGCGGTCTGCTCGGCGCGGCGCACCAGGCGCTGACGCACCGCCTCGGCTCGCGCAAAGTCGCCCACCTGGAAAGCGGCCAGGCCCTCGAAGTTCAGCGCCAGGCCGACCAGGTCAAAACCCTGCGTGCGGCCGCGCTCCTGATCGGCCACCGGCGCCAGGCCACCGCGTTGCAGGCAGGCCAGGGCCTCGGCGCTGTCGCCCAGCCAGAACAGGGTGTTGGCCATGGCCACGTGGGCTTCGGCCACCAGGTCGGCGTCGCCACTGCCCTGGGCGCGCTGCAGCATCTCCTGCACGGTGCCACGGGCCTTGCCCAGGTCCATGGCCATGAGCTGCGTGGTCCAGATGCCGAACAGGATGGAGCTCAGCTCGGCGTTGTCGACCACGCCATCACCCGCGTGGAAAGCCGCCTCGTAGGCATGCAAGGCGTCGGCGCTGAGCCAGCCTTCGAGGCTGCGCAGGCTCACGCCCAGCAGGCGGTGCAGGTCGTAGCTCAGGCGCTGGGTCTCGGGCGAGGGGCCCACATTGCGCACGCGGTCCAGGCCCATGCGCAGCAGCGGCACGGCCTCCTTGAAAGCCGCGGCCTGGATGTGGCGTTGGGCCTCTTCCAGGCAGTCCTCGGCGGTGCGCTGGCGTTCACTGCGCGCGGCCAGCCGGCGCTCAACGGCCTTGCGACTGACGCCCAGCAGGCGGGCCGCTGCCGACTTGTTGTCTTCGCTCAGCTGCATGGCGCGGTCGATGAGCAACTGCTCTGCCGCAGCGAGCTTGTCCTCACCGGGCAGGGTCAGCAGGGCATCGGCCAGCGAAACCGGGTCGACCTGTTCGGTGACCGCCTGCGGGTTCAGGAAGTCAGCCAGCTCCTCGGCGGTGATGTGCGTTTTCTCCGACAGCACGCCCAGGCGATCGACCACGCTGCGAAGCTGGCGGATGTTGCCCGGCCAGGCGTGGTGCTGCAGGCGCTGCAGCGCGGCCTCGCTGAAGGTGATCGGACGCGGCTGCAGCGACGCGAAGTGGGTCGCCAACTCGGGGATGTCCTCGCGGCGCTGGTCCAGGCCCGGCACGTCGAGCACGAACACCGCCAGGCGGTAGTAAAGGTCTTCGCGGAAGTGGCCCGTGCGCACCAGGGCTTCGAGGTCGCGGTGGGAGGCGGCCACCACCCGGCCCATGAAACGGCGGACCTCGGTCGAGCCCAGCGGACGGAAGGAGCGCGTCTCCAGCACCCGAAGCAGCTTGGGCTGCAGGGACAGGGGCAACTCACCGATTTCATCCAGGAACAAGGTGCCCGTGCCCACGCGCTCGAAAAAGCCCGGGTGGTTGGCGACCGCGCCGGTGAAAGCGCCTTTGGCATAACCGAACAGCTCGGCCTCGACCAGGTGCTCAGGCAAGGCGCCGCAGTTGATGTCCAGGAAAGGCGCCAACGGATCTCGGCTGCGGTGGTGGATGAGCTGCGCCATCACCTCCTTGCCCGACCCGGTCGGCCCCGAAATGAGCACCGCGCGGTCGGTGTGGGCCACCCGATCCAGCAGGCGCAACAGGTGCAAAAAGGCGGGCGCGCGCCCAACCACCCGGGGTTCGATCGCTGGCAGGCCGGCGGGGATGTCGCGCATGGGGTACTTCAGGTGACAGGACGTGACATCGTACCCATTTCGTCCACCCTGAGGCCATCAATCGGACGTTTTCGTCCATAAAAAACACCTGGAAAGGCTTGAAAAGGCTCGATACGGGGCAGATGCAACCTGGCACGACGGTTGCAGTAAAGGTCTCAAGGCCAGGCCGAAGCCCGTGACGTGTCAGCGCGAACGTCACGCCAGCAACGGCCACACACAACAAGGCATCTGCTCAGGGAATTCGCGCTGTCGAACAGGTGACTGTCGAAACATGCAGGCAACGACACAGACTCAAGGGGTCACGAACCCCCATGCACTGGCGTCCATCATGAAGGCCAGTGAATCGTGTCACATCGTCGCCCAGGAGGACATCCTGGACGAAAACGGCATCAAGCTGTGGGCCAAGGGCCAGCCCGTGTCACGGGCCTTGCAACAGAGGTTGCTTGAGCGAAAGCTCAGCCAGCCCCTCGAATCCTGCCTGCGGGCAGAAGACGGGGTCACCCATGGCGAAATGGTCGAAATGGCCCGCCGGCTGGTGGACACCCTGCCGCTGCTGCACAGCGCGATCAGCCCGTGGGCCAGCGACTTGCTCAGCGACATCCCCCGGTTGCCCCTGCACCCTGTGGCGCAACTGCTGTTGACCGCCGCACGCGGCAGCAGCCCCCAGGCCTACGAACACGCGATCCAGTCGATGCTGCTGGCTGGCGCCCTGGCGCTGCACGCAGGCGGCGACCGCTACCAGCAGCGCCTGAGCATGCTCGGCGGTCTGCTGCACGACATCGGCGAGCTCTACATCCAGCCCGATTACCTGCGAGACGACTTGCCACTGGGGCCGGAAGCTTGGCGCAGCATCTGCGTGCACCCACGCGTGGGCGAGATGCTCCTGCAACGCCAGACCGACTACCCCAAGGAACTCTGCCGGGCTGTGGGCGAACACCACGAACGCGGCAACGGCCTGGGCTACCCGGCCCGGGTGCGCTACCTGTCTTGGCTGGGCGCGCGCCTGAGCGCGGTCGAAACCTTCATGGGGGTGCTGGGCTCGGAGCAACCCGACGCCTGGGAGCATGCCGCGTTGGCGGTGCGCCTGGTGCCGGGTGAGTTCGACGGCTCGGCGGTGTCGTTTGCCAGCCAGGCCGCGCGGCGCCACCAGGGCCAAGGGCGCATCACCCCTTGCCCGGATGGGCAGGTCGTGTGGGACGCCGCCCAGGAACTCAAGAACGGGCTCCAAGCTGCACTGAGGGAGTCGTGGGTGCTGGCCGCCAGCTCCGCGTCACCCAAGGTCAGCGGCACGGCCCGCATGGTCTCGCCCATCCTCGAGCAGCTGCTGCGCTCGTGCGACGCGCTGGGGCTGTGGGCCCCCCGCCACCTGGCGGGCGAGCACTTGCACGAGTTGCACCTGGCCCACCAGGAGTTGCGCTTTCGGGTGCAGTCGCTGCGCCGCGTGTCCTGCTGGCTGGACGAAAGCTGGCTGCCCCACGAGAGCGAAGAGCTTGACAAGCTGTGGGGCGTGGTTGGCAACAGCCTGGCGCCCCAAGCAGCCTGAACCCCTTCAGCGCACGCGCTGCCCCTGCGCGTCGATCACCACTTCGCCGTCTTCCTTGGTGAAGGGCCCCTGCTGGGGCGACGGCAGGATGTCGAGCACCAGCTCCGACGGCCGACACAGGCGGGTGCCCAGCTCGGTCACCACGATCGGGCGGTTGATGAGCACCGGGTGGGCCAGCATCGCATCGACCAGCTCGGCGTCGGTGCGCGCCGCATCGTTCAAGCCCAGTTCAGCGCACAGCGCTTCTTTCGAGCGCATCACGTCTCGCACCGACAGGCCACTGGCCGCGATCAACTGCACGAGCTGTTCTCGCGACGGTGGGGTCTCCAGGTAGGCGACCACCGTGGGCTCGATGCCGGCGTTGCGGATCAGGGCCAGGGTGTTGCGCGAGGTGCCGCAACGCGGGTTGTGGAAGATGGTGACAGCGCTCATGGCTCAGGCCCGTGAAGAAGAAGATGGAATGGGGGACGCGGTCGCCTTGCCCAGGCAGAAGTGCAACAGCACCCCCAGGGCGGCACCAGCCAACTGCGCCAGCATGAACGCGGGCGCGCTCTGCGGCGCGATGCCGGCAAAGCTGTCCGAGAACATGCGCCCGAAGGCTGCGGCGGGGTTGGCGAACGAGGTCGAGGCCGTGAAGAAGTAGGCCGCCCCGATGTAGCAAGCCACCAGGGCCGACACGCGCTGCGGCGAGGCGCGCAAGATCACCAGCAGCAGGCCTGCCGTGGCCACCGCCTCGGCCAGCCACTGGCCGCCCCCGGCGCGCAGCTTGCCCGACCACTGCAGGATGGGCATCTCGAACATGGCGTGGACCAACCAGGCCCCACAAGCCGCCCCGGCCAACTGGGCCACGATGTAGGCCAGCAACAGGGCCCCAGGCAGCTCGCGCCGCCAGGCCATGACCAGGCTGACTGCCGGGTTGAAATGCGCCCCGCTGACCGGGCCGAACACCTCGATCAACACGAACAGACCGAACACCGTCGCCACGGTGTTGCACAACAAGGCCAGCGCCACGTTGCCCTGGGCCAGCCGCTCGGCCATCACCCCCGAGCCAATGACCACGGCCAGCAGCAGCAGCGTGCCCAGGAACTCGCCCAACAGGCGCCTCGACGTCGTCGTCATCATGGCCTCAGCTCCTGGCGATGGCTTGCAAGGCTGCCAGCAGCTCGTCGCGCGGCATGGTCTGCAGCGGCAGGTCCAGCAGCTGAAGCATGCGGTAGCCGATGGCCTGGCGCGTGAGCTCGAAGGCGCGGCGCTTGCCCTCGTCGCCGCCTTCTGCGTTCGACGGGTCGGGGTAGCCCCAGTGCACCTTCACGGGCTGGCCGTTGCCACCAAAGAAGACCGGGCAGGCCTCGGCCGCCGCGCTGTCGCACACAGTGATGACGATGGACAGCGGCGGCGCTTCGGGCGTGGTGAACTCGTCCCAGCTCTTGCTGCGGTAGGCCGCGGTGTCGATGCCGGCGTTGTTCAGGGCCTGCAGCGCGAACGGGTTGAGCCGACCGCTGGGCGCGCTGCCAGCGCTGTGTGCTTTGACGTCTTTGCCCAGCTTGGAAGCCAGGTGGTTGAGCATGCCTTCGGAGAGCACGCTGCGCGCGGAGTTGTGGGTGCAGAGGATGAGGACGTGGGTGGTCATGGCTTCAGCAGCAAGAAGAACCAGCGGATTTGACGGGGATGCCGATGGGCTTGCCCGTGACGCGGGGCGTGCAACAGGCCGATGCGTCGGTTGCAGCGGTTGCAGCGACCGTCGGTGCAACGCTTGCAGCCCCCGCAGCCGACTCGGCTTCGCGGAACACAGGGATCGAGCCCAACGTCTGGAAGTGCTCCCAGGGCAGGCCCTGCGGGTCGATCACCCAGTGCTTGTCACTGCGGGCATAGCAGCAGGTGGTCGCGCCCTCGTCGATCAGCGACAGGTCAGCCGCCTGGGCGCGCGCCTTCATGGCGGACAGGTCGGCGTCGTTGTCGACCTGGATGCCCAGGTGATCGAGCCCGGTGTGGCCGTGCCCACGGGTGGAGATGGCGAAGTTCACCGCCGGGTCGTCGAGCATCCACTTGGCGTAGTCGGCTTCAACGCGGGCGGGCTCGGCGCCGAACATCTTCGAATAGAAGTCGATGTTGCGGGCCAGGTCTTCGACGTGAACGTGGACGTGAAAGCGCTTCATGGTGAACCTTTCTCAGCAGGTGGAACAGGGCGAGGCGGGCACACAGGCCGCTTCGTCACAGGGCTGACCGGCGCAGCAGTGCTCGGTCAGGTAGGACAACAAGGCGTTCATGTGCGCGAACACCGCGCGGTAGATGAGGTGCCGGCCCTCGCGCTCCTGGTCGATCAGGCCGGCGTGGGTCAGCTCTTTGAGGTGAAAGGACAAGGTGGTGGCCGCCACGCCAAGCTGCTCTGACAAGGCCGTGGGCGTGAGCCCGGCCGGGCCGGCCACCACGAGGGCGCGGAACACGCGCAGGCGCACGGGCTGGGCCAGGGCGGCCAGGGAGGCGATGACGGTTTCTTCTTCCATGATTCAATTATTATTGAATGATTGAATTGGCGCAAGCACGAGCCAGACGAATGGCCATGAAACAGCCAGATATCCCTGGAACTTTTCCGCCTTAGCACTCTCCAAGCAAGAGTGCTAACATTCATCGAGAAGGATCCAGAAAGGAACCATCCATGACCTTGACGACCACCCTTGCCCCCCGTGACCCCTGGAGTGTGGTGCCCTCGCTGGGCAACCTGGACGCGTACATCCGCTTCGTCCAGACCGTGCCCATGCTGGAAGCCGACGAGGAACAGGCCCTGGCTCGTCAACTGCGCTCGGCCAACGACCTGCAGGCCGCCTCGCGCCTGGTGCTCTCGCACCTGCGCCTGGTGGTGTCCATCTCGCGCCAGTACCTGGGCTACGGCCTGCCGCAAGGCGACCTGATCCAGGAGGGCAACATCGGCCTGATGAAAGCCGTCAAGCGCTTCGACCCCGACCAGGGCGTGCGCCTGGTGAGCTACGCCATGCACTGGATCAAGGCCGAGATCCACGAGTACATCCTCAAGAACTGGCGCACGGTCAAGGTCGCGACGACCAAGGCCCAACGCAAGCTGTTCTTCAACCTGCGCTCGCTCAAGCACCAGTTCAAGGGCGAAGACGGCAACGACCACGTCGGTCGCGCCGGCTTCAGCGACGCCGAGATCCAGCGCGTGGCGCAAGAGCTCAACGTCCGCCCCGAAGACGTCATCGAGATGGAAACCCGCATGGCGGGCGGTGACGTGGCCCTGGAAGCCCAGGCCGACGACGACCACGACGCGCCCCTGGCCCCGGTGACCTGGCTGGCCGACGAGCAGCACGAGCCCACGCGCATGATCGAGGCCCAGCACCGCGACTGGCTGGCCAGCGACGGCATCCGCCACGCGCTGGCGTCGCTGGACGAGCGCAGCCGCCGCATCGTCGAAGAGCGCTGGCTCAAGGTCAACGACGACGGCTCGGGCGGCATGACGCTGCACGACCTGGCGGCCGAGTACGGCGTCAGCGCCGAGCGCATCCGCCAGATCGAATCGGCTGCCATGAAGAAGATGCGCAAGGCACTGGCAGAGGACGCCACGGCTTGATCGTCCGCCAGCGGCGACGCCAACGACAAGGGCCTGCCAGCGCAGGCCCTTTTCCATTGCGTCGCTCGTCCACGACGACGGGCCCTTCGCCACTCGGCCTTACGTTTACTTTCAAGGTCCGGCCTTTCGGGGGGAGCCCGTTGCACCTCGAGGCTCCTAAACTCCCGGCACCAAACAAACCAAATCAGGGACCATGAATTTGCCAAGCCTGTCGGACCTGG
>CAYJXE010000036.1:0-41600 GCA_964373965.1 uncultured Aquabacterium sp.
CGTCCAGCTCTGGTGGCTCGTGCAAGCAACGCTGTTCCGCTGGTCTCCTCAGTTCGCCTACGGTTTCCGGGCGATGCTGCTCAGGGCCTTTGGTGCTCAGGTGGGGCAACACACGGTGATCCGCCCCACCGTCACCGTCACCTACCCCTGGAAAGTCACCATCGGCGAACGCGCCTGGGTCGGCGACGACGTCATCCTCTACAGCCTCGGGCCCATCGTCATCGGCGATCACGCCGTGGTCTCGCAACGCAGCCACCTGTGCGCGGGCGACCACGATCACGAGCAGGTCGACTTCCCCATCCGCGGGCGGCCCATCACCATCGGCTCACAAGCCTGGGTCGCGGCGGACGTGTTCATCGCACCCGGCGTGACCATCGGAGAAGGTGCGGTCATCGGCGCGCGCAGCTCGGTCTTTGGCGACATGCCGCCGCGCATGCTGTGCGTTGGCTCGCCCTGCCGCCCCGTCAAACCCCGAGTGGGTGGCCGAGCCACCCTGAAGTAAGTCAACATGAAATTGCTGCATGTCCTGCCATCCGTCGACCCCCGCACCGGCGGGCCGGTGGAAGGGGTCAGACAAATGGGGGCCATGCTCAGGTCCTGGGGCCACACCGTCGAGGTCGCGTGCCTGGATGAGGCGGGCTCCGATTGGCTGGCGTCGTTTCCCTTGCCCGTGCATGCGCTCGGCCCCGCCAAAGGGCACTACCGCTATTCACCCAAGCTCGTGCCCTGGCTGCGCGAGCACGCACCCCACTACGACGCGGTGATCGTGGACGGGCTGTGGCAGTACAACGGCTTTGGCACCTGGCGTGCGCTGCGCGGATCGAAGACACCGTACTTCGTCTTCAGCCACGGCATGCTGGACCCCTGGTTCAAGCGGCACTACCCGCTCAAACACCTCAAAAAATGGCTGTACTGGCCCTGGGCGGAGTACCGGGTCTTGCGCGACGCGGCTGCCGTGATCTTCACGTGTGAAGAAGAGCGCATCCTCTCGCATGAATCGTTCTGGCTGTACCGCTGCACCCAGGAAGTCAGCGCCTTCGGCACCCGCCTGCCCCCGCAGGACGGTGAGGCCCTGCGCGAGCGCTTCCTGACACGCTTTCCGCAATACCGAGGTCGGCGCATCGTGCTTTTCCTGGGGCGCATGCACGAGAAAAAGGGCCCTGACCTGCTCGTGGAGGCCTTCCTCGGGCTGGCGCGACAGCACCCCGATGTCGACCTGGTCATGGTCGGCCCTGACGAGGCGGGCCTGTGCCAGCCCTTGCTCAAAATGGCGCAGGACAGTGGCATGGGCGAGCGCGTGCAGTGGCTCGGCATGCTCTCCGGCGACGACAAGTGGGGTGCATTCCACGCAGCAGACGCGTTCGCGCTGCCCTCGCATCAGGAGAATTTCGGCATCGCCGTGGCCGAGGCCATGGGCTGCGGCAAACCTGTGCTGATCTCCAACAAGGTCAACATCTGGCGGGAAATCGAAGCTGGCGGCGGGGGCATCGTGGGTGAGGACACGCTGGCGGGCACCACCGGCACGCTCAAGCGCTGGCTGGAGATGTCGGCGCAGGCCAGTGAAGAAATGGGGAAAAAGGCTCACGCGACCTTTCTCGAACATTTCACCGTCGAGGCCATGGCACGTGGTGTCATGGACATCGTTGCTCGACACCGGCGTTGACACCTCGCAAGCCTGCACTGCCACACCACGTTTCGCCCCCTTTCACCCGTCCATCCCGCCTGTCCATGTCCGAGTTGAAGCGACCACACATCCCGCAGATTGACGCGCTCAGGGCGCTGGCAGTCGTCGCCGTCCTCGCCTTTCACATGGACCCCAGCTGGTTGCCAGGTGGGTTCTCGGGGGTGGATGTCTTCTTCGTGATCTCAGGCTACGTGGTCAGCGCATCCATGACCGACCTCGAGTCGCTCAAGCCATCGAGGTTCCTGTCGACCTTCTACGCGCGGCGCATCATCCGAATCCTGCCCGCCCTCGTGGTGTGTTTGGGCGTCACCGCGCTGATGGCCGGGATGATCATCCCCAAAAGCTGGCTCAGCAACAGCAATCAATCCACGTTGACGTGGGCCTTCGCGGGTCTGAGCAACTACGCGCTGATGCTTTCCGGCGATGAGTACTTCTCGCAGCGCATCGAGTTCAACCCGGCTGCGCACACCTGGTCGCTGGGCGTCGAAGAACAGTTCTACCTGATCTTGCCGGCGCTGTACTGCGTCTTCCTGCGCCTGCAACGCCCCGAGACCCGGCAAAGGGCGCTGGTTCTTTGTGTGCTGGCGATGTCACTGCTGTCGCTGGCCTACTCGGCCTGGGTGAGCGGCAGCGGCGCTGCACAGGCCTACTACTCGATCGCCAGCCGCTGGTGGGAGCTGGGTTGCGGGGTCCTGCTGTTCCAGGCGCACCGGCACGGGCGACACCTGTGCCGCCACCCACGGTGGTCGGCGCCTCAGGCAACGGTGGCCTTGCTGATGCTGGCCCTGGGCCTGGTCTTCTCGGACAAGGCCCATTTCCCGTTCCCATGGGCCATGCTCACGGTCGGAGGCACCGCGCTCCTCATCGACGCCATCGTCTCGCCGGCGAGCAAGGCGCAGACCTGGATGGACGTGCTTCGCCACGGCGCCTTCGTCACCGTTGGCAAGCTCTCGTACTCGCTCTACCTGTGGCATTGGCCTGTTTATGTGGCCTTCCGCTGGACCGTGGGACTGGAGACACCAGGGCAGCGCGCCCTGGCTTTGGGCGCCACCGTCGGACTGAGTTGGTTGTCCTATCGATTCGTCGAGAACCCCCTGCGCCGGCACCCCGCCCTGCCTGGCCTGCCCAGGTACCAAATCATCGTGGCAGGCCTGGTCGTCGTGCTGCTGGGCATCGTGTTCGCCAAAGGCGTCTACAAAATCCAGGATCCGTTGCTCTCGCTCAGCGTCACGCGAGACGCCAAAGACTGGTACCCCGACGCCTGGTACGCCAACAACGATGACCTGCCTGGCTGCCAGGTCAGCAGGTCTTCCATCGGCAAACTCAACGGCTCACGCACAGACTTTCTTGCGCAAAGTTGCCCGTCACAACAGGGCGGCCAACGCCTGTTTGTCCTGGGGGACTCTCACGCCCGGGTCTATGAAACCATGTTGAGCCGGTTGGCCAAAGAGCACGGCATCCAGGTCACCCTGTTCTTCTACCAAGGGTGCCCGACGCTGAGCCTGATCAAGACCCAAAGCAGCTTCAACCAGGCCTGTCGCGACTTTCAGGCGCTTGCCATGAACGAAGCCCTCCAGGAAATGAAACCGGGCGACCTGGTGTTCCTGCCTTCATTGCGGCTCATCAAACTTGGGGATCAGAACGGGCTCAAGCCCGCAGCCGAAATCGACGCGTTCATCTCCGGGCCGCAAGCCTCGAGCGAACGTCGCATCGCCCTTGAAGAAGCCAAGGCTGCCCTGCAGAAGATCCTCGCCAAGGGTGCCAACGTTGTCTTCGCCGCTCCAACACCTTTGTTCCCATCTCCGCCGTTCCGTTGCTCGGACTGGTTCAACAAGCACAATCCAATTTGTGCGCAAGGCATGAAAACCGATCGGGCTTTCATGGAGCGCCTGAGATCGCCTGTCATGCAAGCCCTCGATGAACTGACGCGCATCGGTGCGCCGGGGCGCGTGCGCGTCTGGGATCCCCTGCCCACGCTTTGTCCTGGAACCACCTGCGAGGTTCATGTCAACGGGCGCCCCTTGTTCTTTGATGGCGACCACCTCAGCGGCCACGCCAACGAAGTGCTCTACCCCGGCTTTGAGCAAACGATCCAGGCCACCTCGACAACGCACCCATCGGGCGGCAAACCCGACATGCAAGCCGCCCCATCCACACACCACTGACAGGAAAACAGCATGCCCAAAGTATTCCGCGCTCGCGCACCTTTGCGCCTCGGCCTGGCAGGCGGCGGCACCGACGTCAGCCCCTACAGCGACGTGCACGGTGGCTGCGTGCTCAACGCCACCATCGACCTCTACGCACAGGCCATCATCGAACCTCGAGACGATGGCAAGGTGTGCTTTCGGGCCACCGATCGCCTGGAAGAGGTCTTGCTGGACGCCGAGACCGACATGCCCGACTCCGACCCGCTGCGCCTACACCGCGGCATCCATCGCAGGGTGGTTCGGCAGTTCAACGGTGGCAAGCCCTTGGCCTGCACCCTGACCACCTTCGCCGACGCCCCCGCCGGCTCCGGTCTGGGCACCTCCTCGACCATGGTCGTCGCCATCTTGCAGGCCTATGCCGAATGGCTCAACCTGGGGCTGGGCGAATACGAGCTCGCCAGGCTGGCTTTCGAGATCGAACGCGAAGACCTGAAGATGTCCGGCGGCAAGCAGGACCAATACGCTGCGGCGTTCGGTGGCTTCAACTTCATCGAGTTCGGCGCCGAAGGTCGGGTGCTGGTGAACCCGCTGCGCATCAAAGAGTGGGTGGTCAACGAGCTCGAAGCTTCCACCGTCCTGTACTACACAGGGCAGTCTCGCGAATCAGCTGCAATCATCCAAAAGCAGATCGACAACACCGAGCGCGCCGATGTGCGTTCGATCGAAGCCATGCATGCGCTCAAGCACGACGCGGTGTCCATGAAAGAAGCGATCCTGCGTGGAGACCTGAGCGCTTACGCCAACATCCTGGGCCGCTCGTGGGTGGCCAAAAAGCAAATGGCCCAAGGCATCAGCAACGCGATGATCGATGGCGTTTACGACGCCGCCCTCGCCGCCGGCGCCCTGTCGGGCAAGATTTCTGGTGCAGGCGGTGGCGGCTTCATGATGTTCTTCGTGCCGCCTGAACACCGCATGCAACTGATCCAACGCCTGGCCCAGTTCGAAGGTCAGGTCATGAACTTTCATTTCACTCCTGTGGGGGCTCAATCGTGGACGCTGGGTTGAAGAATTTGGTGCAGTCGTGGCTGCAAGAATCGCTGGAAGTCAAACAAGCCGTGGTGCGCGATGAGCAGCTCATCGAGCTGCTTCAGCAAGCATCGGTGTGGTGCGCCGAGGCCTGCCAGGCGGGCAACAAGGTCATGTTCATGGGCAATGGCGGCAGCGCTGCCGATGCCCAGCACATGGCGGGCGAGTTCGTCAGCCGCTTCAACTACGACCGCCCTGGCATCGGCGCTTTCGCCCTGACGGTGGACACCTCCATCCTGACGGCCATCGGCAACGACTACGGCTATCAGCACCTGTTCTCCCGCCAGGTTCAAGCCTGCGGTCGGCCGGGCGACGTCCTCGTGGGGATGTCCACCTCGGGCAACTCGCCCAACGTGTTGCTGGCCTTCGAAGAAGCGCGCCGCATGGGCATCCGCACCGTGGCACTGACAGGTGCCACCGGCGGCAAGATGCGCGACGCGGTCGACATCTGCCTGCGCGTGCCGTCCACCTCCACGCCACGCATCCAGGAATCCCACATCCTGCTCGGCCACGTCCTGTGCGGCCTGGTCGAAGCCATCGTCCACCCGAAAGCCGAGTGATGACCATGTCGCAGGCATTGGCCCACGACGTCATCGTGCTGGCCGGGGGCTTTGGCACCCGCCTGCGCGAGGTGGTCGCCGACGTCCCCAAACCCATGGCTCCCGTTGCGGGGCGCCCCTTCCTCGACCACCTGCTGCAACGCCTGGCCCTTCAAGGCGCATCCCGCGTGATCCTGTCCGTGGGACACATGGCGCACCTGATCGAAGAGCGGTACGGCGCGGGTTTCGCGGGCCTGGAGATCACCTGCGTGCGAGAAGACACCCCCCTGGGAACAGGCGGCGGCATCCGCAAGGCGCTCTCTGCGGCCAGAACCGAATGGGTGCTCGTCATCAACGGCGACACCTGGCTGGACATGCCGTACGGCGAGTTCCTGGGCGAGGCTGAACAGGCCGGGGCGCCCGTGGCCATGGTCACCCGGTGGGTGGACGAAGCCGCCCGCTATGGTCGCTGCGTGGTGCAAGACCACCGCATCGTGGTGTTTGGCGAGAAAACCGGCGCCGGGCCCGGTTTGATCAACGCCGGCGTGTACGCGCTGCGTCGCGACCTGTTCTCGTCCTTTGACCTGCCAGAGGCGTTCTCCTTCGAGACGGACTTCGTGGCCAAGCACCTGCCTGATCTGCGGCCTTTCGCGCACCGCTCAGATGGCTACTTCATCGACATCGGGGTGCCGGATGACTACCGACGAGCCCAAATCGAGCTGCCCGCACAAGTGCCGACCCCATGAAGTTCTCACTCGTCATCCTGGACCGCGACGGCGTCATCAACCACGACAGCCCGAACTACATCCGGTCGTTGCAGGAGTGGACCCCCATCGACGGATCCATCGAAGCCATCGTTCGCCTGTCGCGTGAGGGCTACCCGGTGGCCATCGCCACCAACCAGGCCGGCGTGCCCAAAGGGTTCGTGCCAGAGCATGAGTTGGACGCCATGCACGCGCGCTTGCGCGAACTGGTTCAGGCAGCAGGCGCGCCTGCACCACGCATCTACGACTGTCGGCACCACCCGGACGAACGATGCGCTTGCCGCAAGCCACAGCCGGGCATGCTCATCGCGGCTTGTCAGGAACAGGGCGTGCCCATTGAGCAGGCCGTGTTCGTTGGTGACTCCTGGAGCGACATGCAGGCCGCCAAGGCAGCCGGGTGCCAGCCGGTGCTGGTGTTGACAGGCAACGGGTTGACCACCTCACAACGCCCCGAATTCGACCCCGGCATCCCCAAAATCGCCAACCTTGCCGATTTGCCACGGTGGCTGGCGTGTTCGGGCGAAATGCCTTCGTGATGAACGGCTCCTGCCCCGCAGGCTCAAGGGTTTGAACGCAATATCTGCGCGGGTTTTCAGTTTTTCGCCATCACCGCGAAACAGCAAGAAACACATGTATCGCGACGGGGTTTGCGCCACGGCGCACATTCAACGCACACAGGGTAACCACGCAAGCTGCGCCCCCCCTTGCCCAGGGGGACCGGACGGGAGTTTTCAACGAAGAAACCCCCTCATCCGTTTGCCCAACTGCTGTCCAGGATGCGAATCAAGGACAATCCAATCATTCGAAAGGCGCCAGGCGCCCCAGTCACCCATCAGGTACCCATGAAGCCGATCAATCGCTCCCTCCTGCTGATGTCCCTGGTCTCGTCTCTGTTTGCGCTGAGCGCTTGCGGTGGCGGTGGTGGCGAAAGCACCCCAGAAGACAAGGCAACCACGCAAAAGGTCGTCGCCTCCGACGCCACGGAGACCGCGACCGCATCAGCCCTGGCCGGCGGCAGCACCGCCACACCGGTTTCCTGGGTGATCCGGGGAACCGGTTGGGTGTCGGCCCCCTTGCTGCTGCCCGACCAGCGCAGCCGAACCACGACACCGACCGCTGACAGCTCGGGCTACATGCCCGTTTTCACGGGCACCGGCTATTACGTGGACCGCGAAAACGGCAACGATTCGAACCCAGGCACCCAGGCTGCACCTTGGCGCACGCTCGCCAAAGCATCTTCTGCGCCGCTTCAGGCGGGTGATGCGCTGCTGCTCAAGTGCGGCTCCGTCTGGCGCGAAAGCCTCGAGATCACGTCCGCCCTCAGCCGCACAGGCGATTTCCTGATCGGCGCCTACGGTGATTGCTCCAACAACATCCGCCCGGTCATCCGCGCGTCCGACTGGGTGCCCACCACGGGCTGGAGCCGCGTCGCCGACGACGACCGCCCCATCTACACCCGTGCAGCCAGCACCGCTGTGACGCGCCTGTTCATCGACGGCGCCCCGCAAATTCCTGCCCGCTACCCCAATTTCAAGGGCGTGGGTGCTGAATACGCGCTCGCCGTGAACCTGGCGTCTCGCCAAAGCTTCAAGCTCAAGCCCGCCGACCTGGCTGCGCTGGCCTCGCGTGACCTGATCGGCGCGACCGTCCACGTCAAGACGACGCAGTGGATGGTGGAGACCGCCAAGATCCAAGCCTTCGACACCAGCACCGGCGTCATCACCCTGGACCGCCAGCTGCCCTTCACCGTTCGCGAAGGCGCCGGCTTCATCCTGGAAGGCAAGCGCTGGATGCTCGACACCCCGGGCGAATGGTTCTACGACGCAGACACCAAGGAACTGCTGGCCTGGACCACGGACAGCGCTTCGCCCGCCGCACACAGCGGCATCGAAGCAGCCTGGCGTGAGAGCGGCCTGACGGTCAAGTGGCTCAAGAACGTTCGCATCGAGCGACTGCGTTTCGAACAACAGAGCGGCAACGGTCTGTCCCTGATCGAAACACCCGATGCCAGCGTGCGCGACGTGATCTCCATGCACTCGCGCGACATCGGCATCTCCGTGCTGTCCTCGCCTCGCGTGTCCGTCATCGGATCGAAGGTGGTTGGCGCGGGCGAAAGCGGCATCGTGATGCGCGAGTCCATCGACGCCAAGGTGCAATCCAACCATGTCTCGGACACCGGCGGTTTTGCCCGTGCCGACACCACCGATGCGGCCATCACCGTTCTGGGCAGTGGCTCGGTGGTTTCGAGCAACCTGGTCGAGCGCTCGGCGAACATCGGCATCCGATTCGGTAACCGCGAAGGCACCGTGGTCGAAGGCAATTCGGTCTTCTATTACTGCCTGCGCTTCACGGACTGCTCAGGCATCTACACGTTCACCGCTTCGGCACCCAAAACCCCCGAAACCACCTACGTGGCGCGCGGCATGGTGCGCAACAACATCATCGTGGGCGCCAAGAGCAACATGGAAGGCTGCGGTTTCTCGTGCGCCAACCTCGCCGTGGGCATCTACCTTGACGAGCTGACCTCGGGCGTGACGTTGCAGGGCAACACCATCTCGGACACCGAAGTGGGCCTGGGCATGCACAACGCGTCCTTCAACATCTTGAACGGCAACAAGGTTCGCAATGTCAGCTTCTCTTCTGTCCGCGTGGTGCAAACCCGCTCGGACCAGAACTACGTGGTTGGCAACAAGTTCACGAACAACTCCCTCGTGGCCGGCAAGACAACGGCAATGGTCAATGGCCTGCCTGCCGAAACCGGCTCCATCCATGCTTTCTACTGGTTCCACAGTGCGTCACCCGTCGGCCTGGTGACCACCCAAAACAACACGGTCAGCAACAACACCATCCTGAGCACCCAAAAGGGCGGCGAGGCCACCTGGTCCCTGGCCACCTGGAGCTCCAGCAAGACCCTGAAAAAGAGCGAATGGACGGGCTACGCCCCCACGGACGCTGCCGTCAGCCGCGTGGCATTCAAGGACTACTCGGTCACCACCGACGCCAACGTGCTCAAGAACGGCAACTTCAACCCGGCGACGACCGATGGCTGGACGACCTACTTCAACTCGGCCGGCACCGGTGGCGCTTTCTCGATGGGCACGTTCACGGGCTGCGGCAGCAACTGCGCCCGGTACGCAGCGGGTCACAGCTCCGACTACCTGACGAGCAACACCTTCCAGCTCAACAGCACGGCGGGCCAGAACCTGTACGTGCTGCGCATGACGGCCATCGGTGGAGCCAACGGTGGCATGAAGCGCGCGGTCGTGCGACGCCCTGTCTCCCCTTGGGAAAGCTACGGTCTCTCGATTCCCGCCACCCCGCTGGCCAATGGCGAAGTGGCCAATGTCGAACAGTTCTTCCTGGCCAACAGCAGCGATGCGGGCGTGCTGGACCTGCGCAGCGCCGTTGGCGGCGAAACCCTGTTCCGCAACGTGTCCTTGCAGCGCGTGTCCTCCATCGCGTTCCAACAGCCCAAGCAACTGGTTTCGCACGTCATCAACCCGACGCCTGAAGACCTGACCTACCCCTGCATCGCGCTGCAACTCAACAGCTGCGACCTGGTGGACGAAAACGGCGCGAAGGTGGTGTTCCCGATGAGGGTTCCGGCACGCAGCAGCGCTTTGGTCTTCGCCAAAGACCCGGTCTGGGTCGCCAACTGACGACGCGCGCTCCAGCGACGCTCCCCTGAAAAACCAAACCGGCCATGAGCCGGTTTGGTTTTTTTTCGTCTGCCGCATGGGCCCATCAGCACATTGAGCCCGTGGCCGCAACAGGCGCACGCCCCGGACACCGGTTGTCACAGGCTGGCAATGGGCTGATTGGATGATTGTCCAGGTTCGCTGGATCAGCCATCATCAAGTCAACCTACCCATCAACCAAAAGGCACCGTCACCAAACAGGATCACCCAAAAAGACCCATCACCGCGCCCGGCTCGCGACAAAGCTGGAACAAAAATACAAAATCAGAGAGAAAAATGAAATACAGGCGAGAAATCGATGGCCTGAGGGCCATTGCTGTCCTGCCGGTTATATTCTTCCATGCAGGATTTCAATCCTTCCATGGCGGATTCATCGGCGTCGACATATTCTTCGTGATCAGTGGATACCTGATCACCTCCATCATCACGGATGAACTGGAGAAAGGCAGGTTTTCGATCCTCGATTTCTACGAGCGTCGAGCCAGGCGCATCCTTCCAGCCCTGTTCCTGGTGATGCTGATCACCGTTCCATTTGCATGGCTGTGGTTGCTGCCGCATGAAATGAGAGATTTCTCTCAAAGCCTGATCGCGGTGTCGGCATTTTCCTCAAACATCCTTTTCTGGAAAGAAGCCAACTACTTCGACACCGCCGCAGAGCTCAAGCCGCTCCTGCACACGTGGAGCCTGGCCGTCGAAGAACAGTACTACCTCTTCTTCCCGATCCTGCTGATGGTGCTCTGGAAGGTGGGGAAAAGTGCGGTGACGCCCTTTGTGCTGGTGGCGCTGATTGCCAGCCTGGTTCTGGCCGAAATCGGCGTCAGAACAGCCCCCACCGCCACGTTTTACCTGCTGCCGACTCGGGCTTGGGAATTGTTGATCGGCGCGCTTGCGGCGCTGCTGCTGCGCGATCGGCAGGACGCACCAGCGCAATCCCCCATCGGAGGCTGGCTCAGCCTGGCTGGGTTGGGTCTGATCCTGGGGTCCTTGTTCACGTTCGACAAAGAAACGCCATTCCCGGGCCTGCACGCCTTGATCCCGACGCTGGGCGCCGCGCTGATCATCCTGTTTGCCCGAGAAAACAACCTCGTGGGCAAATGGTTGGGCAGCAAGATGCTGGTCGGCATCGGCCTCCTGAGCTACAGCGCCTACCTTTGGCACCAACCGCTTTTCGCGTTTGCCCGCAGCGGCAACACCGCGCAGCCGGGCTCGCTCACCTTCGCAGCGCTGACGCTCGCCACCATGGCACTGGCTTACCTGAGCTGGCGTTTTGTCGAAGCACCATTTCGGGATCGTTCGCGCATCGGTCGGACCGCCGTTTTTTCCTTGGCTGCCATGGGCATGGTGATGTTCTCTGCCCTGGGTGTCCACGGTCACCTACAAAACGGCAACCTCGGACGCTACACAGAGGGCGTGACGCACTACTTTGCCCTCAAAGACGAGTCGGATGAGTTTGTCTGGAAGATCAAGAACGCGCATCGACATGCCAGCTTCGACCCGTCCAAGATCAAAATCCTGGTGATCGGGGACAGCAATTCCGGGGACCTGACCAACGTCCTGGCTCACGGCCCTGACGCCGCCCAGCATTCGCTGTCCACACTCCAGGTGAGCGTCGGTTGCGGCAACCTTTACCTTCCGCGCGCGCGTTTCGAACACCTCATTGAACGAGACAAGCTCAAAGGCTGCACAGAGAGCGATGACCTCATGTCCGCCTCGACCCGAAAACTGATGCAAGAAGCCGATTGGGTTTTCCTGGCGTCTGGCTGGAGAAAATGGGAAGCCGCACTTTTTCAGGAAAGTTACAAGGAACTCATACGCGAATTCGGCGATAAATTCTTTGTTTTCGGAAACAAAAACATCGACTTCATCCCCGAGCAGCACATCCGTGCCCATCAAAACACCGAGTTTCCACGGCAGGCGCAGCGCACGCAAAACAAGCTGGATATCAACGACACCATCCGGGCCGCTGCAGGGGAAAGGTTCATTGATCCATACAGATTCCTGTGCCCGACATCGGCCTGCGAAACCCTCTCCGAGAAAGGGCAGTTGATTCAATATGACGGCTTTCACCTCACGGAGGTCGGCGCGCGCTTGTTTGCCCAAAGGATGCACGAGCACCTGCCCCCCCTCTACGCGAGGGGAAGACAAGCCGATCCCGCCATGGACACGTCGGTCGCCGGCATGGAGGGCGATGGCCCGTGACACCTGCTGGCGCCGCCTGGCGCTGTGATATCTGAAAGAAACCGGTAACGCCAGTGAACTTTCATCGCAAACGACGTTCCTTACCGAGCGTTGCTTGCGCGAAAGGAAGTTGCAATTGCGACCCTGAAGTTCCCCTTCACGCCTCCGAAACACCGATGAAGCCGCGAGCGATCACTCGTCTCGCGTTCAGGGCGGTGCCACGTGGGCTCCGTCCAGCCTCAGTCTTCGGCGGTACGGATGTTCACGACTTTCAGGCAATCCTTGGCAACACGGCTCGCAGGCCTTTTGCTGGCGGGCGGACTCACGGCCTGTGGCGGTGGATCGGGCGGGAACTCAGGCAACACCGGAACCAGCTCCGCCAGCGTCAGTGCGCTGACCGCTGAATCGATCGACAGCGGTTGGTCTCCCCAACATGCAGCCACCCGGGCCTTGCTGCCCGTGGCCCTGGCTGGCACCTACCTCAAAGGCACAGGCTGGGCCCTGGCGACGCGCACCGACGCAGCGGCCGCCACGAGCTACAGCGCCAGCTTCGCTGGCCGAGGCTGGTACGTGGACCCTGACTCGGGTGACGACAGCGGCCCCGGCACGCAAGCGCGCCCGTGGCGCACCCTGCAACGGGCGGCCAGTGGGCCCTACGCCGCGGGCGACGCCCTGTTGCTGCGTTGTGGCAAAACCTTCCGTGAAACACTGGACATGACCAACGCCGCCGCGCCTGCAGGCAACTTGCTCATCGCCGGGTATGGCGATTGCACCGGGGGCTCACGTCCGGTGATCAGCGGCTCCGACCTCATCGCATCGACAGGATGGAGCAAAGTCAGCCAGGGATCGGACCAGGTGATGGCCCACGCCCTGGCCACGGCCCCTCGCCGGGTGTTCTTCAACGGTCAGCCCCTGCGGCTCGCCCGCCATCCCAACGCCCAGGGCGTGGGACAGGAGTTCTCCTTGCTGCGGGCCGACGGCGCCAACCGCAACCGCTTCTTCCTGAGTGCGGCGGACACCAGCGCCTTGGCCGCTCAAGACCTGCTCGGGGCCACCGTGTACATCCGCGTGGCGCCCTATGAAATCGAAAAAGCCGTGATCACGGCGCACCAGGCGGGGACCGGTCTGGTCACGCTCGACCGAAACCTCGACCACGCCATCGTCGACGACGCGGGCTACATCCTGGAAGGCAAGCCATGGATGCTGGACGCCCCCGGCGAGTGGATGCACGACGGCGGCTCATCGACGCTGCGGGTGTGGGGCCCCAACAGCGAATCAGCCGGGGCGTTCACGCGGGTAGAGGTCACCACCCGCGACCGAGGGCTGCGCCTGCGCTGGATCACCGATGCCACGGTGGCCTGGCTCCAGACCGAACAACACGCCGACATCGGGCAGCAGTTCGTGGAAACGCACGGCCTGCGACTGAGCGGCGTCGCCAGCCGCTTTGACCAGGAATACGGCCTGCAGGTGCACGACGCCAACAACGTCCGCATCGAAGACGCCAGCGTGGTAGCAGCCGGCTGGGTGGGCATCGCGGTGCGCGAGGGTGCGCAAGTGACGGTGCAACGCAACCTGGTGACCGACATCGGTCTCTACGATCGCCCGGGCAGCACCGATGCCAGCATCTCGGTGCTGGCCTCTGCAGCCAGCGTCAACGACAACGTCATCTACCGCTCGGCCCACCACGGCCTGAGGTTGCGCAACGTGGCAGGCAACGAGGTTCGCGACAACCTGGTCGTGGCCTCCTGCGTGCGGCTGACGGACTGCGCCGGCATCTACACCTTCACGGCGGCGTACCCGACCCTGCCTGCGGTGGGCTACACGCAGGCCGCCACCATCTCGGGCAACGTCGTGATCGGCTCGCGCAGCAACCGGGAGGGGCTGTGGGCCAGCGTGGGCAAGAACAGGGCCACGGGCATCTTCCTGGATGAGTTGACGTCAGGGGCCAACGTGAGCGGCAACCTCATCGCCGACGCCGAAATCGGCATCCACCTCCACGATGCGGCGTTCAACGTGATTTCCGGCAACCAGGTTCGCGCCGTCTCGTACGCCGCCATCCGAGGCATGGCCAGCCGCACCGATGTGGACGCGCTCAAGGGTAACCAGGTTGTGGACAACAGCCTGGGGCATTTCTCGTCGATCACGGAACTGCCTGGTGGCATCAGCACCGACCGCAGCATGGCCTTTGCGCAGTTCTGGTATCACCCGAACGACGTCCAAGGCCTGTTCCAGGGCGCCACGCCGAACGTGAGTGCGCGCAACGAAACCGTTGGAACGATCGCCCAATCGGAAGTTCGCTGGCGCCTGGTGCAAAGCGGCACCGAGTGGGTGCTGGAGCCGGCGCAGTGGCAGGCCATCGCACCACAAGACACCCATGTCGCCCCCGTGCTGCACCGCCGTTACCGCGCCATCACGACAGGCTCCTCGCTGATCAGCAACGGTGCCTTCCAGAGCGGCGCCACGAGCTGGGACCACTACCTCAACCCGATGGGCACGGGCGGGGCTTTCCTGGCAGGCAGCCTCGCCGATTGCGGCGCTGGGCAGACCTGTGGCAGCTGGACGCCAGGCATGTCGGGTGACTACCTGGCCTCGGCGCCCTTCACGATGAGCAGCACCTCGGGCGACAACCTCTACCTGCTGCAATTCAGCGTGACGGGTGGGCAAGGAGGTGGCGATGCCAGGGCCACCATCCGCCGACGGGTCTCGCCTTGGGAGGGCTACGGCCTGAGCATCCCGTCAACGCCGGTGGCGCAAGGCAGCACGCTGGCGGTGGAGCGCTTCTTCCGGGCATCGGGCGGCACCGACGCCGTGCTGGACTTCAAGGGACAAGTGGGCGGCCAGAGCCTGCTGCGCGATGTGACTTTGCAGAAGGTGAGCGCCGTCGAACTGCCTGACGCACCGAACCTGGCTGGACACCTCTACAACCCCCGCAGCACGACCGCCACCTTCACCTGCGCCATGCTGGCACTCAGCAGCTGCGACGTCGTGAATTCGTCAGGCCAAGCCGTGGCCTGGCCGATCAACTTGTCGCCAGGCACGAGCATGTCGCTCTACACGCGAGACTCGCGTTGGCTGCGCCCCTGAGCCATCAATTGCCAGCCTGACGGGGAAACACCGCCACTCCTTTGCGCGGTGCCAGGGCCAGGGGCCATTTGACCTCGCGCCCGGCATCGTCCACGGCTGAGCAATCTGGCAAGCCCGTGTCGGCACAAGAGATGTTGCGTGAGCGATCGCTCAGGTTCACGAGGAACAGGGAGCGCGCGGCGGTGATGCGCTGCGTTGACGCGGGCGCCACCTGCGCCACCTCGACTTGACTGAGGAACACCTCCGAGCCTGGCTCGGCAGAGAAGTCGACCCTGGCAGGGTCGGCGCTGGTCGCCTCGAACGGCAGCTCCGCCTTGAAAACCTGGCCGGGGCTGAGCTTCAGCGGTGGTTGATCCAGCCCGAAACTCTCGTAGGGTGGACCATTGCGCCGCACCGTGACCCGGATGGCCCCGCCCTTGGGGCCGGCCTTGACCGTGTAGCGAAGCACGTGGTTGTTCTTGCCGTTTTGTGCCGACATCTTGAACGACTTGCTGGACAACACGTCGCCCATGTGACCCGTGACCAAACGGATGCATGGCACGCCATCACACGCCATGGGGGTTGCCAGGCCACCGGCACCGGCGGGGTTGAAGTACGGCGACCACGCAGAGGGCTTGGCGCGCATGTCCCCATCGAGCACCACGCCAGCGCCCGCACGCTCCAGCTGGCGCACAGGCTCCGGCGCCAGGTTCAGGACCTGCTCGCGCTCGCGCACGGCGAACTTCTGCCAGTCGCCAGGGGCCAGCGTGCGCGTCGTCACCCCTTCACCCACCAGCCAGCGAGAACGCCCCTCGCTCCCCGCCCGCACGACCTCGTTGTCCTGAACCACGTTGGCGTCATCGCCCGAGAACAGGCGAGCTGCATCGGCGCGCTGCTGCCACTTGAAGGCAAACACCTCATCGCCACCGCGAGCCGGGGGGCGCGAGACCAATGAGTTGTTGCGCAACCTGTTGCCGCGGATCACGTCCTGATCCGGCAAAGACATGTGCGCGGTGATGCTGGCGTGCGTGACCGCCCGCACCGTGTTGTCGGTGATGTCGTTGAACTGCGCGTTGTGCAGGTACACCCCGTTCTCCATGCCAGCCAACACGTTGGAAAGGACCTGCACACCACCCGTCATCTCGTCGAGGTAGATGCCAACCGATTGGTTGCGACCACGCCCGGCTGTCCCCTCCAGGTTGCTGGCGCCGCCCAGCACCACGTTGTTCTTGACCGTGGCACGGGTCGTGCGCTTGCGCGTGGCCAGGCTGGGAGAGTGCCCCGTCCAGGTGTAGATGCCACCGCAGTCCGCCAGGCGCGCACAGGGCTGGATCACGACGTTGTCGACCACGCTGGTGCCTTCCTTGTTGAAGAAGGTGATGCCTGCGTTGGCCGCACGCAGCACGACGTTGCGCGTGACCAGGTTGCGCTCGCCATTGGCGATGATGGCCGCGCCACTGCCCACTGCACGCCCCAGCAAACCGGAGTCGACGACGAGATTGCCGTCCACCACGCAGTCGGGCGCGTTGCGCGTCATGATGCTGGACCAGCCGCTGGCGAACACGCGCGAGCCCTTGAGCGTGACCCCGTTGCTCTGGTCGATCACCACGGCGTACTCGCCCGGGTAGGCGAAATCCAGGCCTTCAAAAACGGATTCGCGCGTGGACTGAACATCCAGTGCCACCCCTGCGGTTTGACGCAGGTCCAGCCCGAGCACACGCAACTGCGTGGCTCCCCTGACCAGGATGGCGTGATCGCGAGACACCACCTCGATGTCGCCCGATTTGGGCACCTGCCCATCCGGCGACAGGAAAGACAGGCGCTTGGTAGAGGTGTCGTGGAACCACTCGCCTTTGGTGTTCATCATCCAGCGCTTGCCCTCGAGGATGTAGCCCGCCCCCGTCAGGATGTTGGACGTCAGCTCTTTGTCCAGCGTCACCACACCGGAGGCCGGGTCGTAGCTGCTCACCACGGCCTTCTCGACCTGCCAGGGCACCGCGCGCACATAGGCCGTCGCGCCCACCAGCTCTCGGCTGCCGATCTGTCCGCGCTCGGCATCGCGCACCCGGAAAGACCTGCGGCTGTTCTGACCATCGGCCAGCAAAAATTCCTGGCCCGGGCCACCCGCATCGGGCATGCGGGCGGGCTGCATGCGGTGCCCCTTGTAGAAAAGCGCCGACGCCGCACCGAACCGATCGGTCACGAAGCCCCCTTTGGTGACGGCATCGGCCACCCATGCCGCCTCGACCACGTCCGATCCTCTGATGCTGGGTGACTTGCCGGTCGCACAACCTTCCTCGGCCGCGATGGTCAACCCTGCGGGCAAGGAACGCCCGTCGATGTGGAGGGTCTCCCGCCAGACCGCGCCGCAGCGCAAACGCACCACGTCGCCAGAGCTCAAGGCGGCTCGCTTGAGGCGCCCCAGGGTCTTCCAGGGTGAGGACTTGCTGCCGGCACCCATGTCGTCGCCCTTGGCCGCGTCCACGAACCACTCCCGGCCCTTGGCGCGGACCTCGGGCACCACGGGCTGGCTATCATCAGGCATCACCGCCAGCCAGCCCGGCGAGCGAAGCAGCTCTACGGCATCGGACGACAGGGGCTGAGCGGCGGCGACCACCACGGACACGGAAACCAGGCCGCGAAACACCTGATTCAGGCAAGCCGGTCGGAAACAGCTGAAACGATGAGCCATGACGGAGCAAGGATGAGTGCGAATGTGATGCTGGCCACCGCCAGCCAGCTGGGCGAGGGCCTGCACTGGGAAGCGGCGCAACAGCGCCTGTGGATGGTCGACATCCATGGATGTCGGATCATGCGCTGGGAACTTGGTTCCCCGACCTGGTGCGAATGGAAAACGCCACAGCGCGTGGGCTGGGTGCTGTCGACAGGACAAGCCGATCTGCAGCTGGCTGGCCTGCAAGGTGGCATGGCCTGGGTCCGTTGCGCGGCTGGCGCGAGCGAAGTCGAGGTGCTGGGCTGGCTGGCACGCCCCTTCCCCGAAGGCTCTCCCCTGCGCCTGAACGATGCCAAGACCGACGCCCGTGGCCGCGTCTGGGCCGGCTCGCTCAACAACGACGACGAGTCACGCCCCGATGGCCGCTTGTTCCGGCTCGACGAAAACGGGCACTGCGACGAGGTCGACGGCCCCTATGGCGTCGCCAACGGCCCGGCCATCTCGCCCTGCCAGACGCGGATGCTGCACACCGACAGCGGCGCGCGCACCATCTTCGCCTTCGACATGGACGTCGCCGGGGGCACGCTGAGCAACAAACGCGTCTGGCTGCGTTTCAGTGAATCCGACGGTTACCCCGACGGGATGACCTTCGATGCCCAAGGCAACGTCTGGGTGGCGCACTGGGGCGGCGCCTGCGTCAGCCGCTTCACGGCGGAGGGCCAGCTCACGCACCGCGTGTCCCTGCCGACCGACCACGTCACCAACGTCTGCTTTGCTGGCCCGGATCTGGATCGGCTGTTCGTGACGACCGCGCGACAGGGCCTGTCTGCCGAACAGCTGTCCAGGCAGCCCGCCGCAGGGCACTTGTTCGAGGTTGATGCGGCGGGGTCCAGAGGCCTGGCGCCGACTCCGGTGACGTGCCAGAAAGCAGCCTGAGCGGAACCGGGCACGCGACGTGCAAGGCCCCCGGGGCAAACCCTTGATCATCGATGCTCCAAGCCGAGTGCGTGCTGCAAGCCACACCCCCCTCATCGCGTGGGAAACTTCGCACCACTCTGTAGCATCATCCTCCAACCAACAACCAGCAGTGAAAGTCGATCCATGGCAAAGGCGATGATCCTGGCGGCGGGTCAGGGAACCCGGGTCCGCCCCCTCACCAAGCAGACCCCCAAGCCCATGGTGCCCATCCTCGGCAAGCCGGTGATGGAATACATCATCGAGCACCTTGGTCGCTACGGCATCAAGGAGATCATGGTCAACGTGGCCTTCAACCACTGGAAGATCGAGAACTACTTCGGTGACGGTCACCGCTGGGACGTCGAGATCGGCTATGCCTTCGAAGGCACGCGCGAGCACGGCGAGATCGTGCCCAAGCCGCTGGGCTCGGCCGGCGGCATGCGCCGCATCCAGGACTTCTCGGGCTTCTTCGACGAGACCACCATCGTCCTGTGCGGCGACGCCATCATCGACATCGACTTCAAGTCTGCGCTCTACGAGCACAAGATGAAGGGCGCCATGGCCAGCGTGATCACGCTGGAGGTGCCCAACGACCAGGTCAAGAACTACGGCATCGTCGTGGCCGACAAGGAAGGCCGGGTCACCTCCTTCCAGGAAAAGCCCAGCCCCGAAGAGGCCAAGTCCAACCTGGCCTCCACCGGCATCTACATCTTCGAGCCCAGCGTGCTCGACCTGATCCCGCCTGGCCGCGAATTCGACATCGGCAGCGAGCTGTTCCCGCTGCTGGTGGAAAAAGGCCTGCCCTTCTTCGCCCAGAGCCGCCACTTCAACTGGATCGACATCGGCCGCGTCTCGGACTACTGGGCCGTCTGCCAGCGCGTCCTGGCCGGTGAAGTCGCCCAGATGGACATGCCCGGCACGCAGGTGCGCCCGGGCGTGTGGGTGGGCCTGAACACCCGTGTTGATTGGGACACGGTCAAGATCAACGGCCCGGTCTACATCGGCTCGAGCTGCGACGTCGAACCCGGCGTGACCATCGAAGGCCCGTGCTGGATCGGCCACGGCAGCCGCCTGCGCAAGAACTCCACCGTCAAGCGCAGCGTGTTGTTCGAGTACACCCGCGTCTCCGAAAACACCGTGTTCGAAGACGTGGTGGCCTCGCCGCAGTATTGCGTTGATCGCAGCGGCAAGACCACCTACCAGGGTGACGAGACCACCAGCCTGCGCTGGGGCGACGCCCGCGTTTGAGCCCGGCCTGCGGGTGACGCCGTCCCAGCCCGGTGGCTGGGGACCTTGCGCTGACCGACAATAGCGGGATGCGCAAGTTCCTCGTCACCGGCGCGGCCGGTTTCATCGGCATGCACGTGTCGCAAGCGCTGCTGCAGCGCGGCGACACGGTCATCGGCCTCGACAACCTCAACGACTACTACAGCCCGCAGCTCAAGCGGGATCGCCTGGCGGCCACCTCGGCCAGCCTGGGCGGCGAACGCTTCCGCTTCGTGCAGGCCGACCTGGTCGACATGCCTGGGCTGGACGCGCTGTTCAAGGCCGAAGTATTTGACGGCGTGGTGCACCTCGCCGCACAAGCCGGCGTGCGCTACTCGCTCACGCACCCCCACGCCTACTCTCAGTCCAACCTGGTGGGCTTCGTGAACATGCTGGAGGCCTGCCGCCACCACCGCACGGCGCACCTGGTCTACGCCAGCAGCTCCAGCGTCTACGGCGGCAACACCCGCATGCCTTTCAGCGAAGACGACGCCGTGGACCACCCGGTGAGCCTGTACGCGGCCACCAAGAAGGCCAACGAGCTGATGGCACACACCTACAGCCACCTCTATGGCCTGCCGACCACGGGGCTGCGCTTTTTCACGGTCTATGGCCCCTGGGGGCGACCCGACATGGCCCCGATGCTGTTCACGCGGGCCATCCTGGCGGGCGAGCCGATCAAGGTGTTCAACCACGGCAACATGCGCCGCGACTTCACCTACGTCGACGACATCGTCGCGGGCGTGGTGGCCACGCTGGACCGCCCGCCCGTGGCCGACGATGGCTTCGACCGAGATGCGCCGCAGGCCTCGGGCTCATGGGCGCCTTACAAGGTCTTCAACATCGGGCACAGCGAGCCAGTCCAGCTGATGGACTTCATCCACACACTCGAATCCGCGTTGGGCGTCAAAGCCCAGCTCGACCTGCAGCCCATGGCCCCGGGCGACGTGCCCGCCACCTTCGCCAACGTCAGCGCGCTGCAAGCCTGGACAGGTGTGGCGCCGCACACGGGGCTGAGCGAAGGAGTGGCTCGCTTCGTGGACTGGTACAAGGCCTACCACCGGGCCTGAACGACCGACACAGCGACAGGCCGTTGGACACCGCTGGCGCCCATGCGAGCGGCAGCCGTTCGCAGGATTCAGCGCGCGCGCGACCAGCCCGGCAAGCTCAACACAAACAAGCTGCCCCCACCTTCGCGCGCCTCGCAGCGCACCTGGCCACCGTGCCGCTCGGCGATCTGGCGTACCAGGCTCAGGCCCAGCCCGATGCCGCCGGCGTGCTCTGCGTGGCCCGGCAGTCGGTAGAACGGCTCGAAGATGCGCTCGCGCTGCTCGGCCGGCACGCCAGGGCCACGATCGGCCACGGCCAGCTCTAGCTGGCCTCGTTTGCTTTGCAGGAACAGCTCGACCTGCGGCCCGCCATAGCGGCGAGCATTTTCAAGCAGGTTGCGCAGGGCCCGGCGCAGCAGCCGCTCGTCACCCTGGTGCGGCGTCAACGGGAAAGACGCATCGATGTGCACCTCTGCGCCCACCCGCGCGGCCTCTTCCGTGGCCAGGCCCATCAGGTCAACCGGGGCGTGTTCGATGTCGCGGCGGGAGTCTAAGCGGCTGGCCAGCAGCACCTCTTCGACCAGGGCGTCGAGTTCGCGGATGTCCTGGTTGATCTCGTCGCGGATGCGAGCGGCGCGCTCTGGCGAGGCCTCGGCCATCAGCGACACCGCCATCTTCAGGCGGGCCAGCGGCGAGCGCAGTTCATGGCTGGCATTGGCCAGCAGGCTGCGGTTGGAGGTGACCAGGTCCTCGATGCGCTGGGCGGCTTCGTTGAAGCTGCGCGCCAGCGCGGCAACCTCGTCGGCGCCTTCGACGCTGACGCGGTGCTGCAGCTGACCCGAGCCGAAGACCTCGACCCCCGAGCGCAGCGCCTGCAGGCGGCGCGTCAGGCGGTTGACCACGGGCCAAGCACCCAGCGCCACGGCACCGAACAACAGGACCAGCGCCAGGATGAGCGCTGGCACACCGTGGGCCATCCAGGGCGGCACGAACATGGCCACCGGCTCCAGCCAGGGCTGCACGCGCGGCGGAGGTGGTGGCACCCCTGGCGGGGCATCGCCCTCCCGCATGGGGCCCATGATGGTCTGCGGGCCCTTGCCTCGCACCACCCAGGCGCGCAGCACCCACATCGTGCGGCCGTCGGACAAGATCGAGCGCTGCATGCGCTCGCGCAACTCGGGCTGGCGGCGCAAGCGCTCTTCCAGCAGGATGGAGGTGGCGATGCGCCGGCCCAAGGGGTCGTCCAGCGCCATGGGCATGCGCAGGCGCTCAGACCAGTCCAGGAAGATGCGCGACTGCTCGTCCAGCGGCGCGGTGGCCGGGGGCAGGCTGTTTTCGATCAACTCGGCCCAAGCCGCGGCGCGCTCGTTCCAGGCGGCCATGGACTGCACCTGGGTGCGCTCGTGCTCGAGGTTGCGCTGCGCCAGCCACCCCGAGACGAGCGCGAACACCAGCAGCACCGCCACCACCGTGAGGTAGATGCGCAGGGCCAGGGTCTTCATGCTGCGTCGAGGTCAGCGTCCTGCTTTTTGGCGAAGACGTAGCCCACGCCACGCACCGTGAGGATGCGGCGCGGCTCTTTCGGGTCGTCCTCGATGGCGGCACGGATGCGCGAGATGTGCACGTCGATGGAGCGGTCAAAGGCTTCGAGCGGGTGGCCCTTGAGCGCGTCCATGATCTGGTCGCGGCTGAGCACGCGCCCCGGGTGCTGGGCCAGCACGCTGAGCAGGTCGAACTGGTAGGACGTGAGGTCGCAGGCCGAGCCGGCCAGGCGCACCTGGCGCAGACCGGTGTCGATCTCCAGGCGGCCGAAGCGCCACACGTCGGAGTCGTCGGCATGCGCGGAAGTGCGACGCAGCAGGGCCCGCACCCGCGCCAGCAGCTCTCGCGGCTCGAAAGGCTTGGGCAGGTAGTCGTCTGCGCCCACTTCGAGGCCGACGATGCGGTCGGTTGGCTCGCCGCGTGCGCTGAGCATGAGCACCGGCAGGGTCCGGGTGCGCGGTGAAGCCCGCAGTTCACGGCACAGGTCGAGGCCGTCGCCGTCTGGCAACATGAGGTCCAGCACCAGTGCATCCACCGCCTGGCGGGCCAGGAGCTCGCGCCCCGCGTTCAGGCTCGCCGCGGTAGAGACCTGGTAGCCGTGACTGCGGAGGTAGTCCGCCACCATGGCGCTCAGGCGCATGTCGTCGTCGATGAGCAGGATGTGTTCAGCCATGTCCGCCATTGTCGCGCCCTCCGGGGATCAGCGGGAAGGGGCCGGCTGGCTGGCCACGGCCGGAGCCGAGGCGGGCGGTGCCGGGCGGCGCAGCATGTGGTTGTTCAGGCGCTCTGACGCGCCTTCTCGCGAGCTGCGGGCCTCTTCTCGGCGCTCCTGGCGGTCGGCCATGCGCTCTTGCATGCGCTCGTGGCGTTGCTTGACAAGTGCTGCGGCCTTGGCGCGTTGCTCGGGGGTCAGCACCTGGCCGACGTCCAGCATGGCCTGCGTCATGCGCTTGCTGACCTGGTCGTGCTGGGCCAACATCTGCTGGCGCTGCTTTTCAGCTTCACCGGCGTCGAGCTTGGGCGAGGTCCAGATGGCCATGGCGTTGTGGTGCTGCTCGCGTGACTTCTCGTGCAGCGCACGCAGGTCGGCGCGGGCCTTGTCGGCGATGCCGCGGATCTGCTTGCGTTGGGCATCGGTGGCCTGGACCTCGTCGAGCAGGCGTTCGAAGGCCGGGCCGGCAAACGGCAGGCCCATGCCCGCGCCCGTGCACGCGCACTGCGCTGCCTTCATGCCATGGCCGTGGTGGCCGCCCTTGCCGTGGCCTTTGCGATCGCCCTTGTGAGCATGCCCGCCGGCATGCCAGGGGCACATGCCGTCATCGCACCCGCCCGCAGAGGACGGGCCCGACGCTGCCTTGGCCACTGCGGGGCTGGCGGCCTGAGCCACCTGGGCGGCGGCGAACACCAGGGCCCCGCCCAGCAGCAAGCTGCCCAGGATGCGGGCCGGTTGGGCGGCGAGAGGGTGGCGGGTGACGCGAGCGTGGGTCATGGTTCTCTGTCCTTTTGGGGTGACATCGTGTGATGACGCCATGGTGTCCCGGCGAGGTCAAGCCAGGGTTGCGCCGCCGTAAAGATCTGTGAAATGAACGCCGTGGCTCAGACAGGCACCACCGATGCGGCCAGCGAACAGGCCTGGCGCGCCAGGGCCGTGATGCGCGCCCAGTCGCGCGCCTGCAGCGCCTCAAGGGGCGTGAGCCAGGAGCCGCCCACCATCGCCACGTTGGGCTGTTGCAGGAACGTGGCGAGGTTGGATGGCGAGACCCCGCCCGTCGGGCAGAACCTCACGTCACCCAGCGGGCCGGCCAACGCTTTGAGCATGCCGATGCCGCCTGCCTGTTCGGCCGGGAAGAGCTTCATCAGGCCAAAACCCGAATCGCGCGCGCGCATGACCTCACCAGGGGTCATCACGCCAGGCACGAAGGGCAATCGGGCCGCCTGCACGGCATCCAGCAGCTCGGGGGTGAAGCCTGGCGAGAGCGCAAAACCGGCACCGGCATCGCGCACCTGGGCCACCTCTTGCGCCCTCGTCACCGTGCCAGCGCCCACCCGCATGGCCGGCACCGCCCGGGCCACGGCCTCGATGGCCGGCAGGCCTGCGGCATGGCGCAAAGTGATCTCCATGGCGTCGATGCCGCCAGCGAGCAAGGCTTCGGCCAGCGGCACCGCCTGCGCCACGTCGGTGATCACGATGACGGGCAGGACGCGGGTGGCGAAAGTGGGCAAAGGAGCTGGCGTGGTCATCGTCATGATCGGAGTCGTGCTGGGCGCTGTGGTGACACGGTGTGGTGCAGAAACGCGATGTTGGCAGGCCGCTTGGACACAGCAGGCCGGGGGGACCAGGCCCCTCAGGGCATCGGACCCAGGTCTGCGGGGAACAAGGGCGAAGCGCCCTGCTCCGCCCGCGACACGCCCTGGCGGAACAAACCGAAGAGCTGGCGCCCATGTGGCAGCCAGGCTGCTTGGGGCGAAGGCGCCGGCAGCGGCCGGGCGGCCAGCTCGGCGTCGTCGACTTCGAGCTGCAGCACACCCCGCTCGCAATCGAGGGTGATGATGTCACCCTCCTGCACACGGGCGATGGGCCCGCCATCGAGCGATTCCGGCGAAAGGTGGATGGCCGCTGGCACCTTGCCCGAGGCCCCGGACATGCGCCCATCGGTGACCAAGGCCACGGCAAAGCCCTGGTCCTGTAACACGGCGAGCAACGGCGTGAGCTTGTGCAGCTCGGGCATGCCGTTGGCACGCGGGCCCTGCTCGCGCACCACGGCCACGAAGTCGCGGTTGAGTTCACCCGCCTTGAAGCGCTGCTCCAGTTGCTTCTGGTCGGTCACGACCACGGCCGGCGCGCGCACCACGCGGTGCTCAGGCTTGACGGCCGAGACCTTGACCACCGCGCGCCCCAGGTTGCCCGCCATCAGGCGCAGGCCGCCATCAGCACTGAAGGGGCGGCTAGCGGGGCGCAGCACGTCCTCGTCACCCGAGGTGACGGGCGCGGGGCGCCAGGCCAGTTGACCATCGACCAGGTGGGGCTCGTGCGTGTAGTTCTGCAGGCCCTGCCCGGTGATGGTCTGCACGCCCTCGTGCAACAGGCCGACACCCAGCAGTTCGCGGATCAGAAAGCCCATGCCGCCGGCCGCGTGGAAGTGGTTCACATCGGCTTTGCCGTTGGGGTAGACGCGCGCCAGCAGCGGCACCACGGCCGACAGCTCCGAGAAATCATCCCAGTCGATGACGATGCCCGCCGCGCGGGCCATGGCCACCAGGTGCAGCGTGTGGTTGGTCGAGCCCCCCGTGGCCAGCAAGCCCACGATGCCGTTGACGATGACGCGCTCGTCGACCTGCCAGCCCATGCCGACCGGCTCGGCCACGCTGCCCACCTGGCTCAGGTGCACGGCCTGGCGCACAGCGGCATCGGTCAGGGCCTCGCGCAGCGGCGTGCCGGGGTTGACGAAGGACGAGCCCGGCAGGTGCAGGCCCATGATCTCCATGAGCATCTGGTTGGAGTTGGCCGTGCCGTAGAAGGTGCAAGTGCCCGGCCCGTGGTAGGCCGCCTGTTCGGAGGCCAGCAGCTCGGCGCGCCCGACCAGGCCTTGCGCGTAACGCTGGCGCACCTGGGCCTTCTCGTCATTGGACAGGCCCGAGGTCATGGGCCCGGCCGGCACGAACACCATCGGCAGGTGGCCGAACTGCAGCGCGCCCATGAACAGGCCCGGCACGATCTTGTCGCACACGCCCAGGCACAAGGCCGCATCGAACACGTTGTGGGACAGGGCCACGGCCGTGGACAGGGCGATCACGTCGCGCGAGAAGAGCGACAGCTCCATGCCGTCTTCGCCTTGCGTGACGCCATCGCACATGGCCGGCACACCACCGGCGACCTGCGCGGTGGCACCAGCCAGGCGGGCGGCTTCGCGCAGGCGCGGCGGATAGTGCTCATAGGGCTGGTGGGCCGAGAGCATGTCGTTGTAGGCGGTGACGATGCCCAGGTGCGGCTGGCGCTCTTGCGCCAGGGTGAGCTTGTCAGGCGTGGGCAAGGCGGCCCAGGCGTGCGCGGCGTTGGCGCAGCCCATGCCCTGCCGATAAGGACCGGGCTTGCGTGAAGCCGCGAGCATGCCGAGGAAGGCCTGGCGGGTGGGCGCGCTGCGCTCGCGGATGCGCTCGGTGACGCGCTCAAGCACCGGGTGCAGGGGCGCGGACCGGGGCGGCGCGCTGGGATCGGACAGGTTCTCGCTCATGCGCACATCATCGGGACAGGGATCGAACCAGTGTCGCCGAAAAAGCGGGCCCCCCCGCCACACGGCGCCACCGGATTGGCGCTGTGCTGCGACCGCGCGCCTAGACAGCGGTCAAGTCAGTGGCGGGCGCGAGACGTTTCGTCCAGGTCCTGCAACTCGTGCTGGACCGCCGTGGACCAGGCCACGCCGAACGCCTGCAAGGTGCCCAGGGCGCTGCGGGTCAGGCCGGCGGGGGTGAAGTCAAGCGGGGGACACAGCACGGGGCCCGCCGAATCGGGCATCACGTGCAGGTCTTGCGGTTCGCCACCGGTCCACAGGCGGGTGGCATTGGCCTGCATGTCCTGCCACAGCCGCATCTGGCTGTCGACCATGGCCAAGCCCGTGCGCTGCCCCTGCGCCACCTGGTCAAGCCACAGTTGCATGACGTCGCCCATCATCTGGCCCCAGGGGGCAGCCTGCAGGTTGGTGAGGGTCGCATCGACCGGGGAGGTCGGGCTGCCGCTGGCGGCCTTCGAACGGGAACGGGCTGCGGAACCCTTGTTGCTGGTGTTGCTCATGTCTGCCTCCTCGTGTCGTGCCTGGGTGTGCCGGGGGTGAGATACCTGCGGCAGGCTACTCCCGAGCGCGGCGGATGGCAAACGTGACCCCTCGGGCGTCTTGCTTTGGGTCAATCTTGGGAGCACAAAGCAAAAACCCCGAGTGGGAAGCACTCGGGGTTCGTGTCTGCATGAGCAGTGGCGGAGAGGGTGGGATTCGAACCCACGGTACGTTATTCACGTACGCCTGATTTCGAGTCAGGTACATTCGACCACTCTGCCACCTCTCCTGAAACGGGGCGCGCCGGGGTCTTGTTCGGCGCCAGGGCTCGTGCCCTGGAAAGCTCGGCAGTATAGCAGGCCTTTTGCGACTTTTTGACCGCCCCTTGCGGCCTGCTCACCACATCAGGCTGCTGTGAGCACCTCGGCGCCACCCAGGTAGGGGCGCAGTGCTGCGGGCACCTTGATGCTGCCGTCGGCCTGCTGGTGGTTCTCCAGCACGGCCACCAGCGCGCGGCCCACGGCCAGGCCGGAGCCATTGAGCGTGTGCACGTACTCCGTCTTGCCTGCGGCGTTGCGCAGGCGCGCCTGCATGCGACGCGCCTGGAAGGCTTCGCAGTTCGAGCACGAGCTGATCTCGCGGTAGGTGTTCTGCGCGGGCAGCCACACTTCGAGGTCGTAGGTGCGGGCGGCACCAAATCCCATGTCACCCGTGCACAGCGCCATCACGCGGTAAGGCAGCTCCAGCTTTTGCAGGATGGCTTCGGCGTGGCCGACCATGGCTTCGAGCGCGGCATTGCTCTGCTCGGGCGTGGTGATCTGCACCATCTCGACCTTGTCGAACTGGTGCTGGCGGATCATGCCGCGCGTGTCGCGGCCGGCGCTGCCCGCTTCCGAGCGGAAGCACGGCGTGTGACCGGTCAGCTTGATGGGCAGCTGCTCCAGAGGCACGATGCTGTCGGCCACGGTGTTGGTCAGCGTGACCTCGCTGGTGGGGATCAGGTACCACTTGCTGTCTGCGTCTTCGGCGTCGCCCGAGGTGACGTGGAAGAGGTCCTGCTCGAACTTGGGCAGCTGGCCCGTGCCTTGCAGCGCCGGGGCCTTGACCAGGTAAGGTGTGTAGCACTCGGTGTAGCCGTGCTCCTGCGTCTGCACGTCGAGCATGAATTGCGCGAGGGCGCGGTGCAGGCGGGCGATGGGGCCCTTCATGAAGTTGAAGCGCGAGCCCGAGAGCTTGGCGCCGGTGTCGAAGTCCAGGCCGAGCTTTTCGCCCAGGTCCACGTGGTCCTTCACGTCGAAGGCGTAGATGGCGGGCGTGCCCCAGCGGCGCACCTCGACGTTGCCCGACTCGTCACTGCCAACCGGCACGCCTTCTTGCGGCAGGTTGGGCACCGACAGCAGCATGGCCTGCAGCTCGGTCTGGATGATCTCCAGGCGGTCGGCGCTGGCCTTGAGCTCGTCGCCAATGCCAGCCACCTTGGCCATGACGGCGTCCACCTCGGCAAAGGTGTCTTCGCCCTTGGCGGCTTTGCCCTTGAGCATGCCGATCTGCTTGGACAGGCTGTTGCGCTGGGCCTGCAGGTCTTCGGTGCGGGTCTGGATGGTCTTGCGCTCGCCTTCGAGGGCGCGAAAGCGCTCCACATCCAGGAAGGGCTGGGGGTTCTTGCGCTGGGTCAGTCGGGTCAGGACCGTGTCAAGGTCCTTGCGCAGCAGAGCGATGTCGAGCATGTTGGTTCTCGGTTCTCGAAGATTGGGGTCGTTGTGGCGCGGCATGAGCCAGCGCAGGGCTGTGTTCTGGGGCTCGGTCAGGCCTGGGATCGCTCCGTCGGCAATGGCCGATCCAGCCCGGTGCCGCCCAGGCCCTTGGGCAGCGGGAAGCGCACGTGCTCTTCCACGCCTTGCATGCGGCGCACAGACACCGCACCCATGGCCTTGAGGCGGGCGATCACCTGCTGCACCAACACATCGGGCGCCGAGGCGCCAGCGGTCAGGCCCACGCGCGGGCGGCCTTCGAACCAGGCTTCCTGCAGGTCGCCGGGGCAGTCCACCATGTAGGCGGGCGTGCCCAGGCGCTCCGCAAGCTCGCGCAGGCGATTGCTGTTCGAGCTCGTGGGGCTGCCCACGACCACGACCACGTCGACCTGCGGCGCCATCAGCTTGACGGCGTCCTGGCGGTTCTGGGTGGCGTAGCAGATGTCCTGTTGTTTGGGCTCGCGCACGTTCGGAAAGCGCCGCTTGATGGCCGCCAGGATGGCCGCCGCGTCGTCCACCGACAGCGTGGTCTGCGTGACGACGGCGAGCATGTCGGGGGTGGTGACCTGCACGCGCTCGACATCGGCTTCGTCTTCGACGAGGTAGATGCCATCGTGCAACTGGCCCATGGTGCCTTCGACCTCGGGGTGGCCCTTGTGGCCGATCATGATGAACTCGTAGCCCTCGCGGCGCAGCTTGGCCACCTCCACGTGGACCTTGGTGACCAGCGGGCAGGTGGCATCGAAGACGCTGAAGCCGCGTGCATCGGCTTCGCGGCGCACCTCCTGGCTGACACCGTGGGCGCTGAAGATGAGGGTGGCGCCCACAGGCACCTCGGCCAGGTCTTCGATGAAGATGGCGCCTTTGGCCTTGAGGTCGTTGACCACATAGGTGTTGTGCACGATCTCGTGGCGCACGTAGATGGGCGCGCCGAACTGGGTCAGTGCGCGCTCGACGATCTCGATGGCGCGGTCAACGCCAGCGCAGAAGCCGCGGGGCTCTGCCAGCAGGACGTCGTCAACACGGTGGGGGACTGGGGTGCTCATGCGGGTCAAGCCTCTGGCTCAGAGCACGCCGATCAGCTGCACCTCGAAGGTGACAGGCTGGCCAGCAAGCGGGTGGTTGAAGTCGAACAAGGCCCACTCGCCTGCTGCATCCACCTCGCGCACCACACCGGCGAAGTTCCCGCTGCCATCTGGCGTGGGGAACTGGACCACATCGCCCACGCTCCAGGTCTCGTCCGGGTCGCCCAGTTCGCGCAGCAGCTTGAGCGCCACGCGCTGGATCATCTCGGGGTTGCGGGGGCCGAAGGCCTCGCCGGGCTCGAGCTGCAAGGTCGTGCGGGTGCCCTCGAGCAGACCCAACAAACGAGCCTCCAGAGCGGGCGAGAGCTCACCCGAGCCCAGCGACAGCGTGGCAGGCTTGTCTGTGAAGGTGTTGACCAGGTCATCGCCATCAGGGCCTGCCAGACGATAGTGCAGGGTCAGGAAGGAGCCGGGGACGACGGTGGGAGCGGGTGTGGTCATGGTGTCACGCCCCACCCTTCAGGAGGATGGGGTTCGCGGGGGTGCAAAACCACAATTTTAGGTTTGAGAACGACACATCGGGGATCCCACGCCATGAAAGACCTGCCAGCCGCCATGAGGCCGCGCGAAAAGCTGCTCTCCCTGGGGCCTGCCTCGCTGGCAGACGCCGAACTCCTGGCCCTGCTGCTGCGCACGGGCCTGCGTGGGCAAGGGGTGCTGCAGATGGCCGAAAACCTGCTGCAACAGCTCGGCGGCCTGGGTGGCCTGCTGACCTCGTCGGGGCGCCAGCTGCAGGGCATCAAAGGCCTGGGGCCAGCCAAAAGGGCAGAACTGCTGGCGGTGATGGAACTTGCGCGCCGCGGCCTAACGGCGGGCCTGCGCGAAGAACCCGTCTTCACCACCCCGCAGCGGGTCAAGGACTACCTCCAAATGCGCCTGGGCGCCCTGCCCCACGAGGTGTTCGCGGTGCTGTTCCTCGACGCCCAACAGCGCCTGATCGCCTGCGAGGAAATGTTCAGGGGTACCTTGACGCAGACATCGGTCTACCCCCGGGAAGTCGTCAAGCGAGCCCTGGAGCTCAACACCGCCAGCGTCATCCTCAGCCACAACCACCCTTCTGGCGTGTTGGAGCCGTCACGCGCCGACGAGCTGCTGACCCAGACACTGAAGTCCAGCTTGCAGCTCGTGGATGTGCGGGTGCTGGACCACGTGGTGGTCGGGCGCACGGGCGCCATGTCCTTTGCCGAACGGGGCCTCATGTGAACCCTTGAAGCACACAAAAGACCGGATCAGGGTTGGGAGCGCCCCCAGGCGCGTGTGCAGCCAATCCGCCTCGGACTTGTTGTAGTCTTCGGCCCGTGAGCCGCTCCACCAAGCCGACCGCCAAGCCCTCTACCCACACCACGCTGCGTGACTTCGGTGACCTCAAGCGTGCGCTGGGCAATGCCGCCAAGGAGGCGGCTGCTCGCGCCGAACAGGAACGCCAGGAGCGCGCGCGGCGTGAGGCCCAGGAACGCTCCCGCGAAGCCGATGCCGCGCTGTTTCGGCGCATGGTGGGTCAGGTCAATGGCCTGCCCGACTCAGGGCGCGACACCACGCCTGCGCCCAAGCCTCCCCCCGTGCCGGCCCGCCGCCAGGCCGACGAGCAGGAGGTGTTGAAATCCTCGCTGTCCGACGAATTCGACGTGGAGAGCCTGCTGGAAACCGACGAGAGCCTGTCCTGGCGACGACCGGAACTCGGCATCGACGTGGTGCGCAAGCTGCGCCGGGGCGTCTGGGCCCTGCAAGGTGAGCTGGACCTGCACGGCCTGCGCACAGACGAGGCCCGCGAGCGCTTGTCTCAGTTCCTGCGCGAGGCGCACCTCAAAGGTTGGCGCTGCGTGCGCGTGGTGCACGGCAAGGGCCTGGGCTCACCGGGCAAACAACCGGTGCTCAAGGACAAGGCCAAACGCTGGCTGGTGCAAAGCGACCGGGTGCTGGCCTTCGTGCAGGCCCGGGCCGACGAAGGTGGTGCCGGGGCCCTGGTGGTGCTGCTGCAATCGGCCACCGGGCCGGCCTGACAACGCCAGGCATCAGGCGACCTCAGACGCCCTGGTTTCGCATCCAGTCGGCGGTTTGCATGAACGACTCGCGCAGGCGGGTGGCGAGTTCGGCATCGACTTGCTCGTCGGCCATGGCCTGGGCCATGCAGGCCACCCACTGATCGCGCTCCTTGATGCCGATGCGAAACGGCATGTGTCGCGCTCGCAGGCGCGGGTGCCCGAATCGTTCGATGTACAGGTTGGGCCCGCCCAGCCAGCCGCTGAGGAACCAGAACAACTTGTCGCGGGCGTCGTCGAGCGAAGGGCCGTGCGCGGCTCGCAACTCGGTGTAGCCCGACTCCAGGTCCATCAGGTCGTAGAAGCGGTCAACCAGGCTGCGCACGCGCGCTTGGCCACCGAGCCATTCGTAGGCGGTGGCAGGCCGCGTCGCGGCATCGGCAGGCGCTTGAGAGGGGTCATGCAGATCGGACATGCCGGCACTCTAGCAGCCGGCCCCGGCCAAGTCGGGCGTCAGGATTTGACGCGGATCGATCGCCGCCCGGGTGGGGCGCCGCCAACAGGTGATCAGCCGCGTGCTTGCAGGCGCGTCGCCACCTGCACCACGCCCTGCGCCGCAGCGCTGCCGGGGTGCAGCTCAAGCAGGAGCTGGCGCTTTTGCACCGCTTCGCGCACGCTGCTGTCGAGCGGGATGTCCCCCAGGAAGGAAAGCTTGGGCGAGACGCCGTTGGCGCCCTGAACAAAGCGCTCGACGACCTGCTGGAGCTGGTTGCAGATGGTGCGGCCATCGCCCGCGCGGGTCACCTGGTTGACCACCAGGTGCAGTTGCTCCCGGTTTTGCTGGGCCGACAACACCTTGATGGTGGCGTAGGCGTCGGTCATGGAGGTGGGCTCGGGCGTGGCGACGACGATGACCTCGTGGGCCATGGAAACCGCGTACAGCACGACGTCGGAGATGCCGGCGCCGGTGTCGATCAGCACCACGTCGAAACGCGGCTTGACCGCCTCGAAAATGCGCATGAGCTGGTCGCGCACCTCGGGCGTCAAGCGTGAATATTCCACGAGGCCAGAGCCGGCCAGCAGCACATGAAAGCCACCGGGCGCAGGCAGGATGGCCTCTTCGAGCTCGGCCTTGCCTGTGAACACGTCGTGCAACGTGATCTTGGGGTACAGGTTGAGCACCACATCGAGGTTGGCCAAGCCCAGGTCGGCGTCCAGCACCAGGACCTTCAAGCCCTGGCGGGTCAAGGCAGCGGCCAGGTTGGCGCTGAAGAAGGTCTTGCCCACGCCGCCCTTGCCGCTGGTGATGGCCACCGTGCGGGCAAGGCGAGTCGTCGCACTGGGGGTGGTTTCGGGGGCGGTCATGAGCTCCATCATTCCGGTGTTTTCGGCAGGTCGAGCGCCATTCCTGAGGCCTCATTGGCGTCAGGTGAAGTCAGACCGGCAAAGAGCATGCCTTTTTCCTCGGCGCTGACCACCGTCAGGGGTGGCATGTCGAGGCAGGTTCGGTTGCGGCCTTCGGTTTTGGCGCGGTAGAGCTGCTGGTCGGCGCGCTCGGACCACAGGCTGGCCGACGATCGGACCCAGGGTGGTGCAAAAGCCCCGCCGATGCTGACCGTGACATGCAAGGCCTGGCCGCCAATGATGACCGAGGGGCGCATGGCCACCTTCTGACGGATGCGCTCGGCCACCGTCTGCCCAAAGGCGGGCGGGCAATTGGGCAGGATGATGGCGAATTCTTCGCCACCCACGCGGGCCACCAGGTCCATCGGGCGAACACAGTCCTGCAAGCAGTCGGCCACCGTCTTGATGACCACGTCGCCCGCAGCGTGACCGTGGGTGTCGTTGACCTTCTTGAAATGATCGATGTCGGCCAGCAGCAGCAGGGCCGGCTCGCCGATGCGGGCGACACGGTCGACCTCGCGGGCGATCGCGGCCTCGAACTGGCGCCGGTTGCTCAAGCCCGTGAGGGCATCGCGGCTGGAGACTTCGCACAAGCCATCGATGACCGCCTGCAACCAGGCTGTTGACCCCGGCAACAAACCAGGCGGCGGCTGCCAGCCCGCCTGGGCCAGCAGGCTCAGGGCGGTCTCGAGGCGCAGGTCGGTCGCGGGTTCTGCGGGACCGGCCGCCACGCCTGTGGAGGCGAGGTCGATGAGGGCGATGGTGGTTCTCCAGGGAACAACGGGGGAACGCCGTCCAGTCTAGCAGCGGCTCAAGGCGCCAAAGCCCGATGAAAGCCGGCTTTGTGCCACATATCTCGCGGTCCGACCGCCCCTGGCGCGGCAAGCTCAAGGTTCCACCCAAGCTGTCCGATAAGCAGGAATGAGCCACCTTCGGCTCGCGACCTCTTGATGCCACGATGATCTCCACCGCCGAAGCCCCGAGCATGTCTGTGGACCGAGAGTTCACTTTCACCACGCGCGATTTCGCCCGCGTGCGCACCCTGATTTACGACCGAGCCGGCATCAGCCTGCACGACGGCAAGCAGGCCATGGTCTACAGCCGCCTCTCGCGCCGCCTGCGCGACACCGGTTATTCGTCCTTCGAGTCCTACCTGCAGTGGCTGGAGCAAAGCCCTAATCAGCCGGAATGGCAGGAGTTCGTGAACTGCCTCACGACCAACCTGACCTCCTTCTTCCGCGAGGAGCACCACTTTCACATGCTGACCGAGTGGCTCAAGGCGCGGGGCAGCAAGCCCACGCGCATCTGGTGTTGTGCGGCCTCCACCGGCGAAGAGCCCTACTCCCTGGCCATGACCGTGGCTGAAACGCTGGGGCTGCATGCGCCAGTGAAGATCCTGTGCAGCGACATCGACACCAATGTGCTGACCACCGCTTCGCGTGGCGTGTACGACGCCGGCTCTCGCGGCTTGTCGCCGCAGCGGCTGCGCAGCCACTTCCTCAAAGGCAAGGGCGCGCACGAAGGCAGCATCCGAATCAAGCCCGAGCTGGCGCGTTTCATCGAATTTCGCCCCTTCAACCTGATGCAGTCGAGCTGGCAGTTGGGCGAGCCTTTCGACGTCGTGTTCTGCCGCAACGTGATGATCTATTTCGACGGCCCGACGCAACGCAAAGTGCTGGAACACATCCATGCCGTGATGAAACCGGGCGGCATGCTGTACGTGGGCCACTCCGAGAACTTCACCGAATCAAGGGACCTCTTCCTCCTGCGAGGCAAGACGGTCTACGACAGGGTTTGACAGTCACCGCCAGCCAGGACATCCAGATGATCAGCACCCCGTCCGTTGGCGCCTCGCGCGCAGGATCCGCCCCCCCGCCCGCCATGGGCCTGCAGGCCAACCGAACCGAGCGCCTGACGCGCTTGAAGTCACGCATCGCCAAGCCAGGCGAGGCGTCCTTCTTTTTCTACGACGCGCACTTCCAGTCCGAAGCCGTGAAGGTTTTGCCGGGCGAGTACTTCGTGTTCAACGAGGACGTGCTCATCATGACCACGCTGGGCTCTTGCATCGCCGTGTGCCTGTGGGACCGTCAGGCCAAGGTCGGTGGCATGAACCACTTCATGTTGCCCGACAACGGCGGCGGCGCCAGCGACTCGGGTCGGTATGGCTCGTTCGCCATGGAACTGCTGATCAACGAAATGCTCAAGCTGGGCGCCTCGCGCCTGACGCTGGAAGCCAAGGTGTTCGGCGGTGGTGCCGTCATCAGTGGCATGAACACCATCAACGTGGGCGAGCGCAACACCGCCTTCGTGCTGGACTACCTCAAGACCGAGCGCATACCGGTGGTCTCCAAAGACGTGCTGGAAATCTACCCGCGCAAGGTCTGCTTCCTGCCGCACAGCGGCAAGGCCATGGTCAAGCGCCTGGCCCCCACCAACCCGGACGCGATCGTCCAGCAGGAACGCGCCGCCGCTCAGAAGGTCGTGCCGGTTGCGTCCAGCGGTGGCTCGATCGACCTGTTCTGAGACACGGAGACAAGAAAAATGGCCAAAACACGTGTGGTGGTGGTGGACGATTCCGCCTTGGTGCGCAGCATGCTCACGGAGATCATCAACCGGCAGCCCGACATGGAGTGCATCGGCGCCGCAGCCGACCCCCTGGTGGCGCGCGAGATGATCCGCAACCTCAACCCCGACGTCATCACGCTGGACGTGGAGATGCCGCGCATGGACGGCATCGACTTCCTATCCAAGCTGATGCGCCTGCGCCCGATGCCGGTGGTGATGGTCTCGACGCTGACCGAGCGCGGTGCCGAGGTCACGCTCAAGGCGCTGGAGCTGGGCGCCATCGACTTCGTGGCCAAACCCAAGATCGGCGTGGCCGATGGCCTTCGCCAGCTGTCGGACGACATCACCGACAAGATCCGCGTGGCGTCGAAGGCGCGCATCCACCGACTGGCACCAGCACCTGGCGCCAGCGCACCCACACCAGCCGGCGCGCGCACCCCGGGCGCACCTGGCGCCGCCAGCGCAGCCCGGCCCGCCGCGGCCACGCCTTCGCTGGGCCGGCTGTCCACCGAAAAACTCATCTTCATCGGCGCCTCCACCGGCGGCACCGAAGCCACCAAAGAGGTGCTCATCGGCTTGCCCGCAGACGCCCCGGCCGTGGTCATCACCCAGCACATGCCGCCGGGCTTCACCAAAAACTACGCCGCGCGGCTGGACGGGCTGTGCAAGATCAGCGTCAAGGAAGCCAGCGACGGCGAGCGCATCCTGCCCGGCCACGCCTACATCGCGCCGGGGGGCATGCACCTGAGCGTCGAACGCTCGGGCGCCAACTACATCGCGCGCGTGCAAGACGGTGAACCGGTCAACCGCCACAAGCCCAGCGTCGAGGTGCTGTTCAAATCGGCGGCCCGCGTGGTGGGGCCCAACGCCATCGGCATCATGCTCACGGGCATGGGCGCCGACGGTGCCAAGGCCATGCGCGAGATGAAGGACGCCGGCGCTTACTGCGTGGCCCAGGACGAAGCAAGCTGCGTCGTTTTCGGCATGCCCCGCGAAGCCATCAATGCAGGTGCCGTTCAGGAGGTGTTGCCTCTGACCAAGATTTCGGGGCACGTGCTCGACCACTTGCGTGCCACCGTGGGCCAGGCCCTCAGCCGGGTCTGACGCGATTGAGGCAGCTGGCCAGCCCTGTCTCAGGGCCGGCCGACAAACAGCATCACCGTCGGGCCGATGCGCGGGCTGTGCAGCAGGGCCGCGTAGATCGGCCCGATCGCCGTGTCGGCGCCCAGGTACAGGCTCATGCCCTGGCGGTGAACCCCTGCAGCGTACGCATCGCGGCGGTCCCACGCACGGCCGCTCTCCAGGCTGACGCCCATGAAGGTGCCGCTGGTGAGCGGCGAAGGCACGAGCTTGACCTGGTAGCCGATGCGCGCCAGCGCCACCTGCTGACCGCTGACCTGGAAGGGCCCGTAGCCCGAGAGCTGCTGAAAACCACCCAGGCCGTTGCGAGGCACCAGCGATTCCACGCCGTCAGACAGGTTGAAGCGCCCCAGGGCGCTGAAGGTGTGCACGCCCCATGAGGTGGCCCACTGGCCCTGCAGGTCAACCCGGCGGATGAAGCCATCCTGGAACCGCGGGTCGCGGCTGTCACGGTGGCCTTGCATCCACTGACCTTCGACGCGCCAGCCCCGCATGGGAAAGAATGCGTGGTCGAGCTGGTCGAAAATCACCTTCAGGCGCAGGCCTCGCTCGTACCAGCGCTCCGTTTGCGCAGGGCGGACACCGCGCAGCGCCTCCAGGCGGCTGCTCACCAGCGTGGGGTCGTCGTGCCAGGCCTCGTTGACCACACCCAGGCGGATTTCACCCAGCTCGCGCCAGTTCATCCCCAGGTCCAGGTTGGCACCGATGATGCGGCGGTTGACCGTGGCGTCGGGGTTCTCCTCGGGCACGAGGTGGTAGTCGAGCTGGTGGCGCTCCACCCTGCCTTGCACCGCCACGAAACCCTCCAGGCCATCGGGCAGGCGCAGGTTCATGGGCCGATACCATTCCGAGCGGATGGCCGGGCTGGTGCCGATGCGCACGAAGTTGCGCCACTCGCTGCCCGAAGCGTCGAGCCAGTGACGGTTGTGCACCAGCTTGAGGTTGAAGATGCTGCGACCACGGTTGTCAGCACTGAAGTCCATGCCCACCTGCAGGTAGTTGGGCCCCCAGGGCTTGTCCTGCAGGTCGAAGACGAGCCCGCGCTCGCCATCGGGTGTGCGCACCAGTCGGTAGTCGGTGCGCAGGTAATCGCCCGATGCAGCCAGGCTGACGAGGTCCCGCTCGGCATGGGCCACACTGAAATCCTCGCCGGGCTGCGACTTCAGCAGGTCAGGCCGGTTCTCGGGGTGGGTGATGTCCGAGCCCTCGAAGCGCACGAAGTCCAGCCTGGTCGATTGCAAGGCTTTCTGCCGCCGCTGGGCCTGCCAGCGGGCATAGGCCTCGGGCGAGAGTTTGAGGTCCTGCATGCGCAGCACCAGGGCTTCCGCCTGCAACTCGCCCAGGCGCATGAGGTCGATGGCGCGATCGAAGTCACCCGAGGTCAGGCCCTCCAGGGTGGGCGCAATCAACACGTCTTGCGGACCCAGCGTCTGCAGGCTGCGCTGCACGTTTTGCTCGGTCAGGATGTTGATCATCTGGGCCGTCACGCCCATGATGGAAGCCAGGGTGTCCCGACCGGAAAGCGGCGTGCCGATGTTGACGGCGATGATGCGCTCGGCACCCATCTTGCGCACCACATCGACCGGCAGGTTGTTGACCAGCCCGCCATCGCCCAGGATGCGGCCGTCGACCTCGGTGGGCGCGAACACGCCCGGCACCGACATGCTGCTGCGCAGCGCCCTGGCCAGGTCACCCGACTCCATCACCACGGCCTGGCCCGTTTCCATGTCGGTGGCCACGGCGCGGAACGGCGTGGGCAGGTCGTCGAAGTCCGGCACCTGGGTGGCACCCAGGGTCATGCGGCGCAGGTGCGACTCCAGCACCCGACTGGAGACCGCGCCCAGCGGCGCCGTCAGGCCGTCCGAGCGGATGCCGAACTCCAGCAGCGGCGAGACCTCGAAATCCTGCTCCTTGCGGCGCTGTGACAGGTCCTGGCGGTTGACGCGCGAAGCGAAAGCCCCGATCCAGTCCAGGCGCGTGACCTCTTCCTCGATCTGGGTGGCGGTCAGGCCCGTGGCGTAGAGACCACCCACGATGGCGCCCATGGACGTGCCGGCGATGAGGTCCACAGGGATGCGCTCACGCTCGAGCACCTTGAGCACCCCGACGTGGGCCAGGCCGCGTGCACCGCCACCGGAGAGCACCAGTCCGACGCGGGCTCGGGTCGCGTCCCGCAGGAGCGTCTCCGTCGAGCCAGGTGAGGCGGGCGCGCCGGTGGCCTGGGCTCCGACCAACTGCCCGGCAAACGCCAAGGCCAGGCCGCAAAGCAAAGCGCAGGGGTGAAGCCGGCGGGTGGACGAGGCAGGGTGTTTCATCGGGCGGATGACGAGCAGTGCAAACGATTGTGCCGCATCAAATCCGGCGAATCCGGTGGCTCGCGCCCCTTCGCGACTTGATCTGCATCAGGACGCCAAAGGTCGAACAGGCGTCAGATGGAGCCTGTCAGAAACGCCCCCGCAGAGGAGAAAACACCATGCAAGCCTGGATCGACTTCTTGACCACCGACTATGGCATCCTGAGCCTGCTGTCCATCGCAGCCATGCTTTGCGGCCTGGGCTACTTCCTGTATTACGTCAGCAAGCACGTCAAGGAAGACACCGAGCGCCACGACAAGCTGCTGCGCGAAGCCGGCAAGCTGTGATGCGTGCTGTGTTTCGCCGGTGAACTCGCCTGCGCACCAAGCGGCGGCGAGTAGGAACACCGAGTCACCATGTCTCCCCGATGTGATCCAATGCGCGGTTCGTTTTTTGCAACCGTCCATCAACTGTGGGAGACAAAAACTCATGAAATCGTTCCTGACTGGCGCAGCATTGGCAGCCCTCGCCCTGAGCGCATCGGCACAGGTCTACGTCGGCGGCAATGTCGGCTGGGCCAAAATTTCGTCCTCGTGTGAAGACGGCTTCTCATGCAAAGACAACAATGTCGGCTATCGGGCGCACATTGGCTACAACGACACGGCCGTGATCGCCGGCGAATTGGGCTACCTGAACTTTGGCTCGGTGAAATTCGATGACAACGAAGGCCTGCGCGGCAAGATCAAGGCTCATGCCGTGACGCTGGGGTTGGCTTTCCGCAAGGAGCTTCAGCCGGGCCTCAAGGGGGTTCTGCGAGTGGGCGCCGCCAACGTCACCACCAAGATCACTTCCAACACGACCTACAAAGACGAGGGCACCAGCATGACACCGCACCTGGGTCTGGGCCTTGAGTACAACATCCTGTCCAACCTGCAGGCCACTGGTGCATTCGACCTCACGCGCGGTCGCACCGACGATGGCCAGAAGGGCAGCCTGTACCTGTTCTCGGCTGGCGTGCAATACCAGTTCTGAACGCAGAAGTCGGCCTGTTGCGGCCGTTGAATGCAAAAAGCCCCGGCCTTTCGGTCGGGGCTTTTTTCTGAGCGATGACCTGACCCGCATCGCGAGCCAGGTGGGCATCAGCCAGGCATTTACATGCCCATGCCACCCATGCCGCCCATGCCACCCATGTCGGGCATGCCACCGGCGGGGGCATCGTCCTTCGGGGCTTCGGCGACCATGCACTCGGTCGTCAGCATCAGCGAAGCCACGGAAGCGGCGTTCTGCAGGGCGGTGCGGGTCACCTTGGTGGGGTCCAGGATGCCCATCTCGATCATGTCGCCGTAGGTGTCGTTGGCGGCGTTGAAACCGAAGTTGCCAGCGCCTTCGAGCACCTTGTTGATCACGACCGAAGGCTCGCCACCGGCGTTGCCGACGATTTCGCGCAGCGGGGCTTCGATGGCTTTCAGGATCAGCTTGATGCCGGCGTCCTGGTCAGCGTTGTCGCCCTTGATGGCGCCAGCAGCTTGACGCGCGCGCAGCAGGGCCACGCCACCACCGGCCACGATGCCTTCTTCCACTGCAGCGCGGGTGGCGTGCAGGGCGTCTTCCACGCGGGCCTTCTTTTCCTTCATCTCGACTTCGGTGGCGGCACCGACCTTGATGACGGCCACACCGCCGGCCAGCTTGGCCACGCGCTCTTGCATCTTTTCGCGGTCGTAGTCGCTGGTGGCTTCTTCGATCAGGATGCGGATCTGCTTGACGCGGGCTTCGATGTCGCCAGCTTCGCCTGCGCCGTCGATGATGGTGGTGTTTTCCTTGCCCACTTCAACGCGCTTGGCTTGGCCCAGGTCGGCCAGGGTGACCTTGTCCAGGGCCATGCCGACTTCTTCGGCGATGACCTTGCCGCCGGTCAGGATGGCGATGTCTTCCAGCATGGCCTTGCGACGGTCGCCGAAGCCCGGGG